>JBDIVS010000009.1:0-100535 GCA_039794245.1 Candidatus Jinrbaksania sp. | reverse complement strand
TGCCGCGAACGCGACGCTCCAAGCGTCGCGTTCATAACGGAGACGCAAGCGTAAAGAAATGGTGGAGCGGAGGAGGATCGAACTCCCGACCTTCCCAGTTGTGAACGTGCCGCGAACGCGACGCTCCAAGCGTCGCGTTCATAACGGAGACGCAAGCGTAAAGAAATGGTGGAGCGGAGGAGGATCGAACTCCCGACCTTCCCAGTTGTGAACGTGCCGCGAACGCGACGCTCCCAAGCGTCGCGTGCTTGGCGAAACCTCTGAGGTTAGAGGTGGTGGAGCGGAGGAGGATCGAACTCCCGACCTTCGCATTGCGAACGCGACGCTCTCCCAGCTGAGCTACCGCCCCACGTGCCGCCGGTTGCGGCGATCTCCGGGCTGTCAATCCCGGTCTGACAGGAAGCGCATTTTACACCAAGCCCGGCGCGCCGGGGGCGGCGGCGGGCGTGGCACAATGCTCCGGCGATGAGCGATTTTGCCGATTTTCCGACGGTCGATCACGGCGCGGCGCTGGCCGCGGCGGCCTCCGGGGCGGTGGTGGTGACGGCGAACAAGCGCCTGGCGCGCCGGCTGCACGCCGACTTCGGGCAGCGCATCGCAGCCGGCGGCCGCACGGTCTGGGAACGGCCGGAAATTCTGCCCTGGGAGGTGTGGCTGGCGCACCAGCTCCAGGCGCTCGACGACCCTCCGGTGTTGTTGCAGACGGCCCAGACGATGCACCTGTGGCGGCGGGTTGTGGACGAATGGGCGGCGGGGCAAGGCGAACGCGGCGTGCTGTTGCAGCGCTCGGGCTGTGCCCGGCAGGCGGCCGATGCCTGGCGTCTGATGCATGAATTCGAAGCACCGTGGCCGGCGCTCGATGGCGTGCAGTCATTCGAAACAACGGCGTTTCGCGACCTGGCGACGGCCTATCGCCGGCATCTTGCGGCGCGCTCGGCGCTCGATTCGGCCTTGCTGCCGATCTGGCTCGGCGAGCGTCTGCCTGCCGGCATTTGGCATCCGCCGGCGCGCCTGATCCTCGCCGGCTTTCTCGATCTGACCCCGGCCGCCGAGCGGCTGTGCGCGGCGCTGGCCGCCGCCGGGTGCCGGTTGGAACGGCTCGCCCTACCGGCGGCGCCGAACTGCCGGGGTGTGCGCTGCGGCTACGACGACAGCGAAGCCGAAATCCGGGGTGCCGCCGATTTCGCCCGCCGCCGCCTGCTCGCCGATCCCGCCGCCCGCATCGCGATCGTTGCGCTCGATCTCGACGGCCGGCGGGCGGCCCTGGAGCGGGTGTTCAGCGAGGTGCTGGCGCCGGAAAGCCTGCTGGCGGCCGAACCCGACAGCATCCGGTCGTTCGAGATCACGCTCGGCACGCCACTGGCCGGCGAGCCGCCGGTCTTCGATGCACTCCTGGCGCTGGAACTGGCCGCCGGGCCGGCCGGGTTCGGCACCGTCAGCCGCCTGCTGCGCAGCCCGTTCATCGCCGCCGATCCTGAAGCCCCGCTGCTCGAAGCGGCGCTCCGGGACGACAATCCAGGCCGGCTCTGTGCCGCCGAACTGGCGGCGATCGCCGAACGCCGGCGGCCGCAAGCCGGCATCTTGGCCACCGCGCTCCGCGGCTTTATCACCAAACTCGAATCCGGCGGCGGCCGGGCCACGCCTCCGGCATGGAGCAAGCGGTTCAACGCGGCGCTGGCGGCACTCGGCTGGCCGGGCGGACGGCGCCTGTCGAGCCGCGAATATCAGGCCCTCGAAGCTTTCGACGAGGCGCTGGAAACCCTGGCCGCGCTCGGCGCCGTCGCCCGCCACTGGACGCTCGGCGAGGCGCTGGCCGAATTGCGCCTGTTGCTCGGCGAGCAGATCTTCCACACCGCCACACCGCCAACGCCGGTGCTGATCACTGAGCCATTGCAGGCCCTCGGCCTGTCGTTCGACCACTTATGGTGGCTCGGTCTCAAGGCCGGCGACTGGCCGCCGCCGGCCCGCCCCAACCCGTTTCTGCCGTATGCCGTTCAAATGCGCAGCAAGATGCCGCGCGCCAGCGCAGCCGGCGAACTCGATCGGGCGGCGTCCCTGACCGCGGCGCTGTTCGCCGCGGCACCCGAGCGTGTCGCAAGCTGGCCGAAAAACGCCGGTGACGAGCCATTGCAGCCCAGCCCGTTGCTGACCGGCCTGGATGAACATCCGCCCGCGCCACCGGCCGGCGACTATCGCAGCGAGATGCGTGCCTCAGGCGCGCTCGAAGCCTACGACGCCGGTCCGGCTCCGGCCCTGCCCGCCGGCCGGCGCCAGGGCGGCGCCCGCCTGCTCGAAGACCAATCGGCCTGCCCGTTCAAAGCGTTTGCGGTACATCGACTCAGGGCCGCGCCGCTGCCTGAGGTGGTCACCGGACTGAACGCGATGCAGCGCGGCAACCTGGCGCACCGCTGCCTGCAAGTGTTCTATGAAGCTGCCGACGGGCGGCTGCCGCCGGCGGCCGAATGCGGGGCGTTGATCGATAAGGCGGTCGAGGCGGCACTGGCCGCCGGCAGCCGGATACTGGCGCTCGCCGATCCCAGGCTCGCCGCGGTCGAACGCCGCCGGCTAGGCAATCTGCTGGCCGACTGGATCGAGATCGACCGCGCCCGGCCGGTACCTTTCGAAGTCGTCGCCATGGAAGAAAAACGCCAGATCACGATCGGCCCTCTGACGTTATCCGTCCGGGTCGACCGCATCGACCGGCTTGAACAACCCCATATCTCCGGCGCCAACCGGGTGCTGATCGATTACAAAAGCGGCGAAAAAAAACCAGGCGCCTGGCGCGGCGAGCGCCCCGAGGAACCGCAATTGCCGCTGTATGCGCTGGAGGAAGGGGACGCCCTGGCTGCCGTCTGCTATGCCAACCTCAAACCTGGGGCAATGGGATATCAGGGCATCGCCCGCGACCCTGGACAGGTTCCCGGCACCAGAGCCCTCGAAAAATCACCGCTGAAGGCGCAGGCCGCCGATTTCGCCGCGCTGCTTGCCGGCTGGCGCCGCACGCTCGGTGCCCTGGCAGAAGAACATGCCGCCGGTGTCGCCGCGGTCCGGCCGCGTGATACCCAGGTCTGCCGCTATTGCGGCCTCGAAGCGCTGTGCCGGATCGACGAGCGGCGCGGCCCGGGCGGTGAACTTGTCGCCGAAGCCGGCGACGACGATCACGGCGAGGACGACACGCCGTAAACCCCATGCCCACACACCCCATCTCCACCCAACCCATATCCACACAACCCGGGGCCGTGCTCGCCGCCCCTGATCAGGCGGCGCGCGATACGGCGCTCGACGTCAGCCGCTCGTTCATCGTCCAGGCGCCGGCCGGCTCGGGCAAGACCAGTTTACTCGTCCAGCGCTACCTGGCGCTGCTTGCGATCGCTGCCGAACCGGAACAGATTCTGGCGATCACGTTCACCCGCAAGGCCGCCGGCGAGATGCGCGAGCGCATCCTAGAGGCCTTGCAGGGCGCCGCCGGCAACGCGCCTTCCCCGCCGGGCGGCACCTTCGAAGCCACGACCCGGCGCCTGGCCGAACAGGCCCTGGCGTGCAGCGACCGACGCGGCTGGCAGCTCCTCAACCATCCGTCACGCCTCGCGATCCAGACGATCGACGCCTTTAACCTGTCGCTCGTCCGCCGCCTGCCGCTGCTGTCGCGGTTCGGTGCCGAGCCGAAAATCGGCGAGCAGCCGGCGCTGTTGTACCGTGAGGCGGCGCGCCGCACGCTGACCGGCGAGGGCCTGGACGATGCGGCCTACCAGGCAGTCGCGGCGGTGCTCGACCACCTCGACGGCCGTTATCCCGAAGCAGAAGCGCTGATCGCCACGATGCTCGGTGCCCGCCAGCAGTGGCTCGGCCTACTCAGGCAGGGCGGCGATGACCGGGCGCGGCTCGAAGCGGCGCTGCGGCGCGAAATCACCGCACCGCTCGCCGCGCTGCATCAAACCCTTGCGCCCTATGCTGCACGGCTGGTGCCGCTCGCCGCCCACGCCGCTTCCCGGATCGACGCTGGCAGATCGCCCGGCATCGCTATCCTCGCCGACTTGCAGGTGCTGCCACCGGCCGCGCCCGAGGCCCTCGTCAAGTGGCGCGGCATCACCGAACTGTTGTTGACAAAAGAAGGCCGATGGCGAAAGACCGTCAATCATTCGCTCGGTTTTGCGCCCCAGGATCCGCGCAAAGACGATTTCCTCGCACTGCTCGCCGAGTTGTCGGTCTTGGAGGAACTACGCCGCACGCTGGTGACGGTCAGCGCGCTGCCGGCCGCAGCGTACAGCGACACCGAGTGGCAGGTGCTCGAAGCGCTGCTCGCGACGCTGAAGGTGGCGCTCGCCAATCTGCAACTGGTGTTTGCCGAGCGCGGCGAGATCGACTACCCCGCCGTGGCGCAAGGTGCGCTCGAAGCGCTCGGCGCCAGCGACGCGCCGAGCGAAATCGCGCTCGCCCTCGACCGCCGGATCGAACATATCCTGGTGGACGAGTTCCAGGACACCTCCAAAAGTCAGCTCGAGTTGCTCGGTGCCCTGACTTCCGGCTGGCAACGCGGCGACGGCCGCACCTTGTTCCTGGTCGGTGATCCGATGCAGTCCATCTACCGCTTTCGCCAAGCCGAAGTCGGGCTGTTTCTCGATATCACCGAACGCGGCCTCGGTGACCTGCCGGTCGTTCCGGTCCATCTCCACGCCAATTTCCGCTCGCAGGCCAGCATCGTCGAGTGGGTCAACACGGTGTTTGGCCGGCTGTTTCCTGGCACCGCCGACCCGGCAGCCGGCCAGGTGGCTTATTCCGCCTCGACTGCAACCCACCCGGCGGCCGCGCCGGCGGTGTGCATTCATGCCTTCGCCGACCGCGATAAGACCAGCGGCGCGGCGCACGAAGCACGGCACCTTGCAGCCCTGGCTGCCGCGGCGCTGGACAGCGATCCACAAGCCGAGGTCGCCGTCCTGGTCCGCAAACGCAGCGAACTGGCGGCGATCATTCCGGCCCTGAAGCAACGCGGACTGGAATACGAAGCCGTCGAGATCGCCTCGCTGGCCCGCCAGCCGGTGGTCCAGGATCTGCTCGCCCTGACCCGCGCCCTGCTCCACCCAGCCGACCGCGCCGCGTGGCTGGCCGTGCTCCGCGCCCCGTGGTGCGGGCTGGATTTCACGGCGCTGGAGCACATCGCAATGGCCGCCGGCGACGGCCCGCTCGCCGCCGTTTTACCGGACGCCGGTGTGGCACTCGAACGCGAAGCAAGGCGGCGTCTCGAAAGGACCGCCGCGGTGCTGGTTCCGGCGTTCGAGGCGCGGCGCCGCGAACCGCTGCGCGCCGCGGTCGAACGGACCTGGCTCCGCCTCGGCGGGCCGGCCTGTCTCGCAGAGGCCCATGCCTTGAAGGATGCGGCAGCCTTTTTCGAGTTGCTCGAAGCCCATGCCCCAGGCGGCGATCTGGACGATCCGGCAGCCCTGGTCGAGCGGCTTGCCGATCTGTATGCCCTGCCCGCCGCCGGTAGCCGCCTCAAAGTGATGACCGTCCACAAGGCCAAGGGTCTCGAATTCGATCACGTGATCCTGCCGCGCCTGGATGCCGGGCAGGGCCGCGACGGAGAACGGTTGTTGTACTGGACCGAGCGGCCGCGGCCCGGCGGCCAAATGGATCTGCTGCTCGGCCCACTCGCCCCGCGCGGCGCCGAAGACCGGCGGCGGCAGCAGTGGATCGCCCGGATCGAGGCCGAAAAACAACAACACGAAACCCTACGCCTGCTCTATGTCGCCACCACCCGCGCCAAACGCTGCCTGCACCTCAGCGCCGTGCTGAAGCTCAAAGATGCGGGCAAAGATGGGGACAGTCATGAATCGGCTGAACCCATCGCCTTCTGTCCGCCGCGCTCCGGCAGCCTGCTCGCCGTACTGTGGCCGGCGCTGCGTGCCGAATTCGAAAGCGCCGCGCTCGCCTCGCTGAACGGCACCGCTGCCGTGGCGGAACCAGCGGCACCCGCGGCTACGGTGTCCGATGACCGACTGCGGCCGGACTGGCAACCGCCGGCGCCCGCCGGCGCCGTTCCCTGGATGGCGCCGCCGGAGACCGCCACCACCGAACGGATTCCATACGACTTGGCCGGCTACACCGCCCGCCGGATCGGCCTTCTGGTCCACGAATACCTGAAACGCATCGCCGACGAGGGCCTTGCGGCTTGGCCCGCGGCGCGGCTCGACGCGCTGGAACCCGCCCTGCAACGGCGCCTGCTGGCCGCGGGGCTCGAGCCTGGCGATGCCGCACCGGCGGCGGAAAAAGTGCGCACCGCGCTCGTCAATGCGGTCCGCGATCCGGCCGGCCGCCGGCTGCTCGGCCCGCACCCTGTAGCCTTTGCCGAATACGCCTTATGCGGCCTCATCGGCGGCCAGCTACAAACCCGTATCATCGACCGCCTGTTCATCGACGACGACGGGACACGCTGGATCGTCGATTACAAAACCGCGCTGCACGAAGGCGGCGCCGTCGAAGCGTTCATCGCCAGCGAAATCGAACGCTACCGGGCGCAGCTCAGCGACTACGCTGCCTGGCTTGACCGGCTGGAGCCGCGGCCGACGCGCCTTGGCCTTTATTTTCCTTTGTTATCCCGTTTTGTCGAAATCGACCCGCCGGCGGACCACCGCGACGGCGGCCAATAATGCAGCCGGCAGCACGATGCGCCACGGTCCGGAAAGCAGCGCCACGGAAAGCGACGGCGCCACCGCCACGGCGGCTTCGCGCATTGCCATCAAATGACCGTAATGCGGCGGCAGCACATCGGCCAGCGGATTGCCGTGGCCGTCCATCGTCCACTGCTTGGCCAGGGTCAAAAAACGGAACGCGCGGCGATAGATCAGGCGCCCTCGGACCTGGACGGCACCGCCTTCCGGCGGCAGGACGAAACGATATTGCGTCGTATCGGTGGCCAATGCCGGAATGCGATTGTCCTGCGTGATGCCCGTCGCCTCGGTGAAAAACACCAGACCTGAGCCGTCGGCCTGGTGATTGATCTTGGCGTACAGCTTGCCCGGCAGGCCACCATAATCGCCGAGCGCCGGATTGCCGGTGCCGCCCAGCTCGTGCACCCGCTGGCCGCCGATTTCGGGCAGGGCGCCGCTGTCAGGCGCGTCGCCAGCGGTCCAGGCTTCGACCAGCAGGATCATGTTGCGGATCGTCACGCCGCTCGGCACGTGGTGACCGGTATGGGCGTTGATCACCGCGACCTCGGCCGCCAGTGTCCCGCCTTCCAGACGCGTCGTCAATTCGAGTTCGACGGCGTTTTCGAGAAACTTAGGCGTCGTCCTGACGATCCGGTGCGAGTGCACCCGGCCCGGATCGCCTGGCGGCGGCGGAAAGAGCACGGCGCACACTTCGGGATCGTCGCCGCCCGGCATATGGCACGACACGCAGGTCGCAAACTCTGGCGATTGGGGATCGCCGTAAGGCGAGGCGAGCCATTCGAGGTAGGTCGGCTCCGGGCGGCGGCGACCACGGTCAATCCCTGGCCGGCCAGTCCTTGCAGCGTGAATGTCCCATCGGTGGCGATGACGGCCCGCCTGCCAATGTCCTGCACCGTCACCCAGGCGCCAGCGATCGGCCGCCCGCCGTTTTCGGCTACCACCACGCCAGTCAGGACTCCGGCCTGCGCCGCGGCGCAAAATACAGCCCACAGGCCGCACCACATCCAGCCACGGACCGCCCCGGAAGTCTCCCGCCCGATTCTGGCTAAAGCGAAGGCCGGTTACGGTTTCGTCCCCAACCTGCTCGGCGTGATGGCCGAGGCGCCGGCCGTCGTGCAGGCTTATCCGACGCTCGGCCAGTTGTTCGAGAAAACCTCATTCAACGCCCCCGAGCGGCAGATCGTGCTGTTGACGACGAGCATCGTCAACAAGTGCACCTACTGCGTCGCATCGCACAGCGTGATCGCCGGCTCGCAAAAGGTGCCGGCGGAGATCATCCAGGCGCTGCGCGAGGATCGGCCGCTCGCCGATCCCAAACTCGAGGCACTGCGCCGCTTCACGGCCGAAGTGGTGACAACGCGCGGCTGGCCGTCGGACACCGCCCGCGATGCCTTCCTGGCCGCCGGCTACGGCCGCCAACAGGTGCTCGAGGTCATCTTGGGCGTGACGATGAAGACTCTGTCCAATTACGTCAACCACCAGGCCGAAACGCCGCTCGATACGGCTTTCCAAGCCGGATCGTGACAACAAAAAGCGGCGTGAATGGCGCCGCACGCCACACACCCTTCCGCCCGCCCCAGGCGGGCGGGCTGCAAACGTATTCACCAGCATCGCACTTCCCGCCACGCGGCCGATTCAATAACCTTGTCCGACCTGACCTGCGAAGCAAACGATGAATTCCCGCCCAGCGACATTACTGGTCATCGTCGGGGCCACCGGCGACCTGGCGCGACGCATGCTGTTCCCGGCGCTGTACGGCCTCGAACGCGACGGCATGCTGCCCGCCGGGCTGACAATTCTCGGCGCGGCGCGCAGCACCTTGGATCGCGATGGCTTCCGCGCCGAAGTCGCGGCGATGCTTGCGGCGCAAGCGCCGCCCGACCAAGCGGCGCGCGAGCGGCTCTTGGGGCGCCTCGAATACCACACCGTCGATCTTGCCGAGCGGGCGTCGCTCACCGCCTTCGCTGAACGGGTCAAGGCCCTGCGCCAGGGTGTCGTGCTCTATCACCTATCCACGGCACCTAACTGGTACGGACCGTTCTGCGCGGCGCTCGCCGCCGCCGGCGGCATCGACCCCGAGGTCAGGCTGATGCTCGAAAAACCGCTCGGCCACGACCTAGCGAGCGCCCGCGAGATCAACGACGCGGTGGGAACCGCCATTTGCGAAGACCAGGTTTTCCGCGTCGATCACTACCTCGGCAAGGAAGGGGTGCAGAACCTGCTGGCGCTGCGTTTCGGCAATGCGTTGTTTGAACCGCTGTGGAACGCCCGGCACATCGCGCAGGTGCAGATCACGGTGCACGAAACGGTCGGCGTCGAAGGGCGCGTCGAATATTACGACGCCAGCGGCGCGCTGCGCGACATGGTGCAGAATCATCTGCTGCAACTGTTGTGCCTGACAGCGATGGAACCGCCGTCGGAGTTCGAAGCCACCGCGGTGCGCAACGAGAAGATCAAGGTACTGCGCGCCCTGCGGCCGCTCGGCGCCGCCGAACTCGCCGACGAGGCGGTGTTCGGGCAGTACACCGCCGGGGCCATCGACGGTGCCGCGGTGCCGGGTTACAGCGAAGAACTGGGCCGCCCGAGCCAAACCGAAACCTACGTTGCACTGCGCGTGATGATCGACAACTGGCGCTGGTCGAAAGTGCCGTTTTATCTCAGATCAGGTAAACGGCTGGGGCGCCGCGTCAGCGAAATCTACTTGCAGTTCCACGCCGTGCCGCACCTGATCTTTCCCGGTGCCCGGGTGCAGCCGAACGCCATGTTGATCCGCTTGCAGCCCGAAGAGCGCATCTCGCTTTTGTTGATGAGCAAAACCCCGGGGCTCGACCGCGACGGCCTGAAACTTTCCGAGGTCAAGCTTGATCTCGATCTGCACAATGCCTTCGCCGACCTGCGCCGGCGCGGCGCCTACGAACGGCTATATCTCGACGCCCTCGAAGGCAACGGCACTTTGTTCGTCCGGCGCGATGAAGTAGAGGCGGCGTGGTCGTTCATCGATCAGATCCTCGCCGCCCGCCGGGCACTCGGCGAAGACCCGAAACCGTATTCGGCCGGCTCGTGGGGGCCGGGCGACGCGGCGGCGCTGCCCACCCGGCTCGGCCATCGCTGGCGCGAATGACAGTGGGATGACCATGTGGCAGGAAAATAAACACGCCGATCGCGAGACAATGGCCGCAGCGCTGGCCGATGCCCTGGCCGCGGTGATCCACGATGCGCTCGACCACGGCGCCGAGACGATGTTGGCGCTGGCCGGCGGCACGACACCGCTGCCGGCCTATCGCCGCCTGGCTGCGATGGCACTGCCGTGGGCACGGATCCGGCTGGTGCCGACCGATGACCGGTGGGTCGCCGTGACGCACCCGGCGAGCAATGCCGGGGCACTCAAAACGGCGTTCGCCGCTACCGCCGCGACCATCGAATCGCTGGTCCCGCCGGCCCCGAACGCGCTCCCCGATACCGCCTACGCCCGCCGCCGGCTGGCCGGCCTGGGTGGACCGTTCGGCGCCGTCCTGCTCGGCATGGGCAACGACGGCCATATCGCCTCGCTGTTTCCGGGCGTCCCGGCTGCCGCTCTCGACCCTGATGACCCGACGCCGGCGATCGCCCTGATTCCGGAACCGTTGCCGCCACAGGCACCGTATCCGCGGATCAGCCTGACACTCGGCCGATTGCTCGACACCCACCGCCTGCTGCTCGCCGTCACCGGAACCGATAAACTCAAGGTGTTGCAGCGGGCGATGGCACCCGACAGCGAGACGCCAGACCTGCCGATCGGCGCTCTGCTGCACGCTCCGGCGCCGGCCGTAGAGATTCATTGGAGTCCGTGACCTTGCACCCGACCGTCCAGAAAGTGACCGAACGCATCGCCCGACGCAGCCGCCCGGCGCGCCGCGCCTACCTCGCCCGGCTCGACGCCGCGGCAGCCGCCGGCCCCGGGCGGCGCCGTGCGAGCTGCGGCAACCTAGCACACGGCTTTGCCGCCGCCGGCATCGACAAGGAAGCGATCGGCCGACTGGCTGGGCCCAATGTCGGCATCGTCACGGCCTACAACGACATGCTCTCGGCCCACCAGCCGCTCGGCCTCTATCCAGAGCTGATCAAACTCGCGGCGCGCGAGGCCGGCGGCACGGCGCAGGTGGCCGGCGGCGTGCCGGCGATGTGCGACGGCGTCACGCAGGGCCGGCCGGGGATGGAACTGTCGCTGTTCTCACGCGACGTGATCGCCCAGGCCACCGCCATCGCCCTGGCGCACGACCTGTTCGACGCCGTGCTGTTGCTCGGCGTCTGCGACAAGATCGTCCCGGGACTGCTGATCGGGGCGCTGGCTTTCGGCCATCTGCCGGCAATCGTGGTGCCGGCCGGGCCAATGCCCTCGGGGCTGCCGAACGCCGAGAAAGCCCGCGTCCGCAAAGTCTACGCCGCCGGCCGGGCGAGCCGCGAGGCGCTGCTCGCCGCCGAAGCCGCGTCGTATCACGCGCCCGGCACCTGCACGTTTTACGGCACCGCCAATTCCAACCAGATGCTGATGGAAGTGATGGGCCTGCACCTGCCGGGCAGCGCCTTCGTCAACCCGAACACGCCGCTGCGCGATGCGCTGACCTCGGCCGCCGCCCGCCGCGCCGTGGCGATTACCGCCGCCGGCGAATATACTCCGCTCGGCCGGACGATCGACGAAAAAACGATCGTCAACGGTATCGTCGGCCTGGCGGCGACCGGCGGTTCGACGAACCATACGATCCATCTGGTGGCCATCGCCCGCGCCGCCGGCATCACCATCGACTGGGATGATTTCGACGACTTATCGAAAGTCACGCCGCTCGTCGCCCGCATTTACCCCAACGGCGGCGCCGACGTCAACCATTTCCACGCCGCCGGCGGGCTCGGCTTTGTGATCCGCGAACTGCTCGCTGCCGGCCTTTTGCACCCCGATATCCGCTGTGTGCACGGCGGCGATCTCCACTCCCAGGCCAAGGAACCGTATCTCGACGGCCGCCGGCTGCTGTGGCGCGACCCGCCCGCCGCGTCGCTCGACCGCGGGGTTCTGCGGCCGGCTGCCGAGCCGTTCGCCGCCGAAGGTGGCATCCGCCGGCTCACCGGCAACCTCGGGCGGGCGATCGTCAAAACCTCGGCGGTCGCCCCGGAGCACCTGAAAATCACCGCTCCGGCACGGATTTTCGCCGCGCAGGACGAGGTACTTGCGGCCTTCCGCGACGGCCGCCTGACCGGCGATTTCGTCGCCGTCGTGCGTTTTCAGGGGCCGGCCGCCAACGGCATGCCGGAGTTGCACAAGCTGACGCCGACACTGGCCGTACTGCAAGAGCGCGGCCAGCGTATCGCGCTGTTGACCGACGGCCGGATGTCCGGCGCCTCCGGCACCGTGCTGGCGGCGATCCAAGTCACCCCCGAGGCGGCGCACGGCGGGCCGCTCGCCCGCCTCATCGACGGCGACCCGGTGACGATCGACGCCACCGCCGGTGTGCTTGAAGCCGGAGTCGAACCGGCGGCGTGGGCCGCCCGCCACCCGGCCGCGCCCGATCTTGCCGGCAACGAAACCGGCTTCGGGCGCGACGGATTCGGGCTGTTTCGCCGCCACGTCGGCAGCGCCGAACAGGGCGCCTCGGTGCTCTTCGCTACGGACTGATCGATGGCAACGGCCAAGTCAGCCCTGGTCCCGGTTCCGGACGACGCCGTACTGGTCGCCGATATCGGCGGCACCAACGCCCGTTTCGCGCTGGCCGTTGCCGGTGAGCCACGGCCCGACCTGATCTTGCAGATGACGCTGGCGACGGCCGATTTCGCCAGCCTGCAACACGCCGCCGAACATTACCTCGAACAATGCGGGGCACATCCGTGGCGCGCTGCACTCGCCGTCGCCTGCCCGGTCACCGGCGACGAAATCCGCCTGACCAACCGCGCCTGGGCGTTCAACCGCACCGAACTTTGCGCCGCGCTCGGTCTCGACGAACTCATCGTCCTCAACGATTTCGGGGCCGTGGCCCGCGCCGTACCGGCCCTCGGCGCCGGCGATATCGTGACCCTGTACGGCGATCCCGGCCCCGTCCCGGCCACCCCGGTCAGTGTGCTCGGCCCCGGCACCGGTCTCGGCATGGCCTTGCTCGTCACAGGTCAGGACGGCCTGTGGCAAGTGATCGAAACCGAGGGCGGCCATATCAGCTTCGCGCCGCACGGTGACGAAGAACGCTGTATCGCCGAGTGGCTCGCGGCGCGCTACGGCAGAGTGTCGGTCGAGCGCGTTCTGAGCGGCCCGGGATTGTCGCGCCTCCACGCCGCGCTCGGCGGCCTGAAGCCCGCGCGCACCGCCACGCCGGACCGGCTGCTGGTCGAACCGGCCGCCATCGTCAGCGCCGCGCTGGCCGGTTCGGACGCCCTGGCGCGCCGCGCCCTGGCCCGCTTCTGCGCCATCCTCGGCAGTGTGGCCGGCGACGCGGCGCTGATCCACGGCGCGCGAACGCTGTTCATCGCCGGCGGCATCGTGCCGCGTTTTATCCCATTCTTACGCGCCAGCGCCTTTCGCGAGCGTTTTCTGGCCAAGGGCCGTTTCGCGGCCCACCTCGAGGCGGTGCCGCTGGCAGTGATCACCCGACCCGACCCCGGCCTGCTCGGCGCGGCGCTCGCCGCATTTCATACTCCGGCCGGGAAATCCCGATCCGATACGGAGTGAGCGATGAACGAGTGGACTTGTGAAACCCGCACCCAGGCGATCGATCGCATCCTCGCCCAAGCCCCGGTGATCCCGGTGCTGACGATCGCCGACCTCGAAACTGCGGTGCCGCTCGCCCGGACACTGGCCGGCAGCGGCCTTTCGGTCATCGAGATCACATTGCGCACGCCGGTCGCGCTCGACGCCATCGCCCAGGTGGCGGCCGAAGTCCCGGACTGTATCCCCGCCGCCGGCACCGTGCTGACCCCGGCCGATCTCGCCGCCGCCGCCGCCGCCGGAGCAGCGTTCGCGATCAGCCCCGGGGGCAGCGAAGCGCTGTACCGCGCCGCGGCGGACACTGGCATCTTGTACCTACCTGCGGTGGCAACCGGCAGCGAAATCATGCGCGGCCTGGAACACGGCTACCGGCGGTTCAAGTATTTCCCCGCCGCCGGCGCCATCGCGGCGCTGAAAGCCTTTTTCGGCCCGTTTCCCCAGGTACGTTTTTGCCCGACCGGTGGCATCGACGAAGCGGACGCCGCGGCCTATCTCGCCCTGCCCAACGTCATCGCCATCGGCGGCTCGTGGATCGCCCCACCCGCCGCCATCGCCGCCCGCGACTGGCCGGCCATCGCCCACCGCGCCCAGCGCGCCGCCCGCCGCGCACCGGCCCGGGGCTGATCCGGGACGGCAGTCATAAAATAACTGTCCTCAATCCTCGCACCTCGCCTTCCATCGAGCGGCCATGGCGCTCGCCCGGCAGCGCTGCCGCTCTTTCAGATCATCGTCCAAACGTCGAATCGTGATGCTGGCCACGGCGAGATGCTTTGTGTAATCAGTGATTGCACAAGAATACATATCAGGAAGTGAACCATTCCGGGCCGGCTGCAGTAAATCGGGCAGGCCGCCTGGGCAGGCTGTCGGACCCGGATGCACGGCGGCCCCGGTGGTGCTACATTGGCCGGCATGCCACAGCGACGCCGCCAGCCATGTCCCGGGAAGTGAAAGGGCGGGCCAATTCGCTCGATATCGCATTTCGCGCTGGCGTCTCGCAGGCGACGGTATCGCGCGCCCTGCGCGGCAGCCCGCTGGTCAGCCGCGAGACCCGGCTGAAAATCGAGGCGATCGCCCGCGAGCTGAATTACAAAGTGGACAAAAGCGCCTCGAACCTCCGGACGCAGAAGTCTCATACTCTGGCGCTTTTGCTCTTCGAGGATCCGACCGACGACGACTCGATGATCAACCCGTTCTTTCCGTCGATGCTGGCCTCGATCACCCGCGCCGCGGCCGCCGCCGGCTACGACCTCCTGGTCTCGTTCCAGCAGTTTTCCGAGGACTGGCAGGCCGATTACGAGGGCACGCACAAAGCCGACGGGCTGATCCTGCTCGGCTACGGCGATTACCTGCAATCGTGCACCAAGCTCGAACGCCTCGCCGCCCGCGGCGCCCGCTTCGTGCGCTGGGGCGCTGTCCGGCCGGGGCAGCCGGGTGTTTCGATCGGTTGCGACAATCTGCGCGGCGGGTATGAAATCACCCGCCATTTGCTGGCCAAAGGCCGGCGGCGCATCGCCTTTCTCGGCGCCGCGGACGACCACTCCCCCGAATTCCAGGATCGTTACCATGGTTACACGGAGGCGTTGACCGACGCCGGAATAAAAGTCGATCCCAGGCTCGTCACCGGCGCGATCAGCACCGAACGCTCGGGTTTCGACGCCGCCGGCCGGTTGCTCGACGCCGGGGTCGATCTCGACGGCGTGATCGCGGCCAGCGACCTGATCGCGATCGGCGCGATGCAGGCCCTCAACGCGCGCGGGCGGGCGGTGCCCGCCGATGTCGCGGTCGCCGGTTTCGACGATATCCCGATGGCCAGCTACACGCAGCCACCGTTGACCACGGTGCAGCAGGATACGTGCCATGCCGGCGAAATCCTCGTTGACAGCCTGTTGAAACTGATCCGCAACGAACCGGTGGCCTCGCATGCCATCCCGGTCAAGCTCGTCGTCCGCCAGTCCTGCGGCGGCCAGGCATTGAACCCGACGGGTTCACTAATACATTCATAAATATTGCCTCGTTCAGGGCCTAGGGCCGATGCGCCTGCAAGGCAAAGCGGCACCGGCATAGTAGCCCTATGTCAAGCCGCTTTAACGCCGCAGGCGGATTCGTCCACAGTCCCCGCAGGGCTTGGCTCTCGGCGCCCCTGGGCGGCATTGTCGGTAGTGGATGCAGGCCGCGCTACACCAGACACAGGGGCGACCTGCCATGAACGCCGAGAGACAAGCTGAATGCGGTCATATTTATGAATGTATTAGTAGCCTATCTGTCCCCTTGTACGGACTCGTTCCTCATTGCTCGCTTCTCAGCCGGGTGCGAATCTTGATCTCGCCTGCGAGCGTGCGGTGCACCGGGCAGCGGTCGGCGATTTCCAAGAGCCGCTGCCGCGCTTGCGGTTCAATCTCGCCGTCGATCGCGAGCGAGCGCTCGAATTCGTCGACCTGCCCTTCCTTCGTTGCGCAATCCGTACAGTCCGCAGCGTGGACCCGGCGGTGCGTGACGTGGCAACGGACACGGCTGATCGGCAGTTTTTTATGCCGGGCGTAAAGGTTCAACGTCATCGTCGTGCACGCGGCGAGCGCCGCAGCAAGATAATCGTAGGGCGAGGGGCCGAGATCGCTGCCGCCGGCGTCTTCCGGTTCGTCGGCCAAAAGCCGGTGCCGGCCGCTCGCCAGGGCGGTCAGGAAACCGTCATCGGTCAGGCCACAGGCAGTGGCGCCCGGCACCATCTCGGCCACCGGCGCCTCGCCGAGGTAACGCGCCGCCCAACTGGCGATGACCTGCCCGGCGTAACGCGAATCGGCCGGCTGGCTGAGCAGGTGGTCGGCATGGTCGAGGCTGACGAAGCTTTTCGGGTGCATGGCGTGCTGGAAGATTTGCTGTGCATTGTCGATACCGACGATGCGGTCGTGCGGCGAATGCAGGATCAGCAAGGCACGCCTGAGGTCGCGCAGGCGGGCCGGCAGGTTCTGTTCGCGGACGTCTTCAATGAACTGCCGGCCGATCCGAAACGGCCGGCCGCCGAGGTTCACCTCGGCGCTGCCCGCTTCCATGATGGTCTCGATTTCGCCGGCGAAATTGTGCAGGACATGCGCCGGGTCGGCCGGCGCGCCGATGACCGCCACGGCGCGGCACGACTCGAGGCGCGGCGCGACGGCGAGCGCCGCGGCGCCGCCGAGAGAGTGGCCGATCAGGATCTGCGGCGCCTGGTGGTGGGCGGCAAGGTAAGCGGCGGCGTCCTCGAGATCATCGACATTACTCGAAAAATCGGTCGCCGCGAACTCGCCTTCACTCTGCCCGAGTCCGGTGAAATCGAAGCGCAGCACGGCGATCCCCTCGCCGGCCAGCGCCGCGGCGATATGGATCGCCGCCTTGATGCTGCGCGTGCAGGTGAAGCAGTGGGCAAACAGCGCAAAGGCCCGCGCCTCGCCGCCGGCCGGCCAGGCGATATCGCCGGTCAGCTTCAGGCCCTGGCGGTTGGTGAATTGAACTTTGCTGATCAACGGTCTCCTAGCGGTACACCGGTCCATTACGGACCGTGCGGCGCGGCGGATCATTACGCTACCATAGCGCCAGCGGTCCAGGTGGCTCGGAATTGCCGCACCCACAATGAAACACGGGGATTCAATCCGTTTCAGATGCGTATACGACGGCTGATAACCCTCCTCGCCGCTGCAGCGGCCGTCCTCGGCGGCTGCGCCGCGCCGACGCTGCGGCCCGATCTCGAGCGCCTGTACGCCAGCGCCACCGGCGATGCCCGCCAGCCGCCGGTGATCCTGATCCCGGGCATCATGGGCAGCCGCATCATCAACGAAAACGGCGATGAGCTGTGGATCGGCAGCCTGTGGCGGGCGGTCTTTTCGAGTTACGACGACCTGGCACTCGACATCGACCCCGAAACCCTGCTTCCCAAAGCCAATGGCACGGTGGTCGGCGGCATCACCGACGAATTCGCCGGCCGCGATTTTTACGCCTCGATCATCCGGACGCTGGAGAGCGCCGGCGGCTACCGGCCCGGCACGCCGGGCCAGCCGGCCACCCCGGGCATCCCGAATTACTACGTTTTCACCTACGACTGGCGGCAGGACAATGTCCTCTCGGCCCGTAAGCTCAGCCGCCTGATCGACCAGATCCGCGCCGATTACGGCCAGCCCGACCTGATGGTCGATATCATCGCCCACAGCATGGGCGGCCTGATCACGCGCTACTATCTGCGCTACGGCGAAAAGGACGTGCTTGACGACAACGCCTTCTCGGTCAATCGCCACGGCGCCGGACGTGTCCGCCGCGTGGTGATGCTCGGCACGCCCAATCTCGGCTCGGTCAGTTCGCTGCAATCGTTCATCGTCGGCCACAAAATCGGCCTGAAACGGCTGCGCACCGAGGCGCTGGCGACGTTTCCGAGCATTTACCAGTTGCTGCCCCACCCGCTCAACGACTGGATCGTCTCGGGCAACGGCAAGGTACTCGACCGCGATCTGTTCGATATCAGCCTGTGGCGGCGGTTTCAATGGTCGATCTTCGATCCCAAGGTCCGTCAGCGCATCCTCAAGCGCTATGCCGACAAGGCCGAAGGCGACGCCTACCTGCGTACGCTGGAGACCTATTTCCACAAACACATCGAACGGGCCAGGCGCTTCGTCTGGTCGCTGACGGTCAACTTCGAACCGCCGCCGCCGTGGAAAATGGTGGTTTTCGGCGGCGATTGCTCGCTGACCCCGGCGCGGGTCATCGTCGAGGATGTCGAGGGCATCTCCGAGCTGCGCCTCAAACCGGGCGAGATCAGTAATCCGCAAGACGGTCTGAACTACGACAGGATCATGCTCGAACCGGGCGACGGCGCGGTGACCAAGGCCTCGCTTCTGGCGCGCGAAACCTTCGACCCCCTGGTGCCGCGCCACCGCTACAGCTATTTCCCGCTCGCCTGGCCGCTGTTTTTGTGCGAAGAACACGACCGTTTGACGACCAACGCCTTCTTCCAGGACAATCTGTTGCACTTTCTGCTCAACCGCGACTGAGCCATCCCAGCCACAAGGAATCATCATGCCCGATCGATCCAACCACCGAAGCGGCTATTTGCCGGCGTTTGCCGCACTGTCGGCCTTGCTGTTGCTCGCCGCCTGCCGCGGCGCCAACGAACCAGCCACGCCCGTAGCCGGGGCCGAGACACCGCCCGCCGGGCAACTGCCGCGCAGCGTCGTGCCGGCCGAATACGACTTGCGCTTGAACATCGATCCGGCACTCGACCGCTTCAGCGGCCGGGCTGCGATCAGGCTCGATTTCAGTGAAAGCCGAAACCTGCTCTGGCTGCACGGCAACCGGCTCGAAGTCGGGCATGTCACGTTGCAGACCGCCGGCGGCCACGCGATCGCCGGTGTGTGGGAACAAGTGAACGACGAAGGCGTCGCCCGCGTCACATTCGCCGAAGCATATGGCCCGGGCAGCGCCACTCTGGTCATCGATTACGACGCGCCGTTCGACCTGGCGCTCGAAGGGTTATACAAAGTCGTCGAAAACGGGATTCCCTATGCCTTCACACAGTTCGAGGCGATCTCGGCCCGGCTGGCGTTTCCCGGTTTCGACGAACCCGGTTTCAAGACGCCCTACACCGTGCGCATCACCACGCCGGTGGGCAATGCCGCAATCGCCAACGCCCCCGAAATCTCCGTCGAAGACAACGGCGATGGGACGAAGACGCACATGTTCGCCCGCACCGAACCGCTGCCGACCTACCTCGTTGCCTTCGCTGTCGGGCCGTTCGATATCGAACGCGGGCCGCGCCTCGACCGCGGCCATCCGGCGCTGTGGCGTCATCTCGAAGCGCACGGCCCGCGCGATGTCGGCGCCGCGCTGGCCGCCGTGCCGCCGTCGCCGGCCGGCGAAGTGCCGCTCAGGGCCGTTGCCGCAAAGGGCAAGGGCGCCGATCTTGGCTACGCCCTGGAACAGACGCCATCGATCGTCCATGCCCTGGAAGGCTATTTCGATATCCCCTACCCCTATACCAAGCTCGATATTCTGGCGGTGCCCGATTTCGCCGCCGGGGCGATGGAAAACGCCGGTGCGATCACCTACCGCGAAGGGCTTTTGCTGCTCGATGAGCACGCCACGCCGGAACAGATCCGGCGCTACGAAAGCGTCCACGCCCACGAGCTGGCGCACCAATGGTTCGGCAACCTGGTCACGCCGAAATGGTGGGATGACATCTGGCTCAACGAAGCCTTCGCCACCTGGATGGGCGCGACGGCGCTCGACCGCCGCGACCCAAAGGCCGGTTTCCGGCTCGATCTGAAAGCCCAGGCGCTCGGCGCGATGGCCGTGGACAGCCTGCAAAGCGCCCGCCAGATCCGCCAGCCGATCCTCAGCAACCACGACATCGCCTCGGCCTTCGACGCCATCACCTACAGCAAAGGCGGCGGCGTATTGTCGATGTTCGAAAGCTATCTCGGCCGCGAACCGTTCCGCCGGGCGATCCACGATTACCTCGAAGACCACGCCTGGGGCAACGCCGGGGCCGACGATTTCATCGGCGCCATCAGCCGCGCCGCCAAACCCGAAGAACGCAGCGCCGTCGCCGCCGCCTTCCGCTCGTTCATCTCTCAGCCCGGCGTGCCGCGCCTCGATATCGGCATCGAATGCGGTGCGGAAAAGACTATGGTCAATATTAGTCAAACTCGCTATCTGCCGCTCGGCAGCCAGGCATCAGCGGCGGCGCAATGGATCATTCCGGTGTGTCTCAGGACACTCACCGGCGCGCCTGACTGCCGCCTGCTCGCCGAACCCGAGGCGAGATGGGAACTGCCGGGTGCCTGCCCGGCGGCGGTGATGCCCAACGCCGAAGGCGCCGGCTACTACCGCTGGCACCTGAAAAACGGCGCCTGGCCGGCGCTGATCGCGGCGCTGCCGGAGTTGCCGACCGGCGAGCAGATGTCGCTGGCCGACAGCCTGATCGCCGCCTTCGAGGCCGGTGAGATCGAGTTTTCGACGTTGATCGAAGGCATCGGCAAGGTCGCCGCCCAGCCCAACCACTACGTCGCCAGACTGCCTGTCGGGACACTGACCGACCTGGTCGAAAACCTGGGCGAGGCGGACACGGCGGCCGCCCTCAAGCGTTCGCTCCTTCCTATTTATGATAGTAATCTAAAATATCTCGGGCTCGAGGCACAGGAGGATTACCAACTCGCCGCGTTACAAAGCGAGCTCTTGGCATTCCAGATGCTGACGTTGGATAGTAATGCCTACGATACGACATTACTGCAATGGGCGGCGGCCTACCTCAACGATCCGTCCAACCCCGATCCGGCGATCAACCTCGGCGTCATCGACACGGCGCTGGCCCGATCGCTGCGCCTGGCCGGCGCGGCACTTTACCCCGGCTCGAAGCAATGCTCAGCGAAGCCCGCGATCCGGCCTTGCGCAACCGTTTGATTGCCGCACTCGGTGCCGTGACCGATGCCGAACTGGCCGGTAAAGTCCGAAGCCTCGCCCTCTCGGATACAGTGCGCAACAACGAAGCGATCCAACTGATCGGCCGGCAATTCCAGCAAGCCGCCACCCGCGAGGCCGCCTGGCAATGGTTACAGACCCATATCGACGCCCTGCTCGAACGCATACCGCACTGGCGCCAGGGCAACACCGCGCAATTCGCCGCCGGTTTTTGCGACAACGCTCACCGCGATGCGGTCGAAGCCTTCTTCGCGCCGCGCATCGCCACCCTCGGCGGCGGCCCGCGCGCCCTGGCCGCAACACTGGAAAGAATCGAACTTTGCCAAGCGAAAAAAGCGCACTACAGCGAAGCGCTCGGTGCGTGGATGCAGTAAGCGGTACCGCCGTTGCTGACCGAATGCGCCAAACCTCCACCCATAGTCAACCCAACAGTTGCATAAATTTTGCTTGAATTTATAGATTTCTTCATTAAATAAATAAGTTATGAGAATTTTAGTTAAAGCATCGAATTCACCCAGGGTGACGCGCCCGGTTTCTCGCCCAAGCGGGCGGCGCATCTTGCCTGCTTGACCGAGAATCCCGGGAATTTATGCAACAGTTGGGTATATCCAGTAAAAAACCTGGATTCCTGCCTGCAGCAGGCAGGCCGGATCGCGCCCGCTACCGCGGGCGCGTCCGGAATGACAGAAAAGGAAGGGCGCGCGCCTTACGACTCAATTTACCTCAAACACGCTCCAGCCGATATACCACGGCGCTTCGTCGCCGGGACGCACGGCGCCGAGCCAGGTGGCGGTTTCGTCCTGGAAGCGGCCTTGCGGCGGGCGCAGGCCGGCTTCGAGCACTTTGCCGGGCAGCGGCGTGAAATCGGGGGCTCTGGCGTTGTACCGATTGCCCGGCAGGCGCGGGTGATTGATGGTTGAAATCTCGGCGCCGGGGCGGGCGAGCAGAGTCGCTTCGCTGAACCCGCCATCATCGTCGGCGCCGGTCTCGTCTGTGAACCAGGTCGTGCCGTTCATGCCGATCTCGTGCAGGATCATCGCCTGCAGGCTGAGAGCGCCGATTTGCACCTGCGTCACGGTGGCCGGATCGCGCAGGTCGGCGAATTCAACGGCGTGACCGGCAACCAGGAAGTTGGCAAACTCACCGGCCGCCCCGGTGCGTAGCACCAGTGCCCGCTGCGCGCCGCGCCGCGAGCCGATCAGCGTTGCGTTGTATATCACCGGCGCCGAACGCGGCAACGCATTGTGATCGCCTGGGTTGTTGTCGCCTTCGATCGCATTGTCGCCGGTCTCGGTCTGCTGCACGATCAGAAATTGCAGGCGCCCGGTCCAGCCCTGATCGAAATCCAGCCCGTCGTCGCGCGCCTGGGTGATCAGCACGTGTTCGAGATTGACCGTGCCGCCGAAAATCTCGACGCCGTCATCGAGACTGCGGTGGACTTGCAGATAGCGGACGATGGTGCCCGAACCGCAGCCGCCGAGTGTCAGGCCGTTCAGTTCATTGTCGGCCAGCGCCTCGTAGCCGGCGAATTCGATCCGGACGTATTCCAGCACGCCGCAACTGCCGCCCGGACTGCTGCCGCCGTACAGGGCACGTGGGTCTCCGGCAGGGAAGCCCTCGATGCTGCCCTGCCCGACATTGACCGGTGCGTCGCCGAGCAGTACGACACCACCCCAATCGCCCGGCTGGCGCTTGCCGATCTCCTGCGCACTGGTGAAAACGATCGGTTGCGCCGCGGTGCCCTTGGCATGCAATTGGGCGCCGCGCGTGACCAGCAACGCCGAACCGGGCAGCCCCTCGATCGTGACGCCCGGTTCGATTCTCAACAGCACCCCGGGCGCGATGGTGACGATGTCCTGCAAGCGGTAAACGCGGCCGGCGCTCCAGGTCGTTTCATCGCTCAATGTGCCGCTGACGTCGATGACACCACTGCCGCCCATCTGCCAGTACGCATACCCGGCGGTCAACACGAGCAGCGCGATCGCCGAGGCGATGAAGCCAAGGCGGTAGCCGCGGCCGCTGCGCGACGCGCGCTCGATCTCGTCTTCCAGCGCCGCAGCCAACTGCTTATCGCGCTCTTGCAGCCATTGCTGATCGCGCGGATCGACGAGCAGTGGTCCGCCCGGGTCCATCTGCCCGATCTGGGCGGCGAGCGTAACGAGCACCTCGTCGCCGCTGCCCAGCGCCCGGTTGACGATGTCGGCGCGGTACTCCGGCTGGCGGAGCAACAGGTTGAGATGAACGAACGGCACCTCCGGCAGCGACCGCCGGCCGATTTCCTGTTTCAGTTTCCATAGGGCGGCGACCAGGCGCGCCCGATCGTGCTTCGTGCGATTCATCGCAATCCATCCTCGCTGTGCGTTCTGGGCTGGGGACGATGAAGTTATACCGCGCGGGTGACGGTTTGATGAAGATAGGAACCGGTCTCCTGCCGGCGTTCAACGCCGCGGCAGATATCGCTCCGGATCCTGCGGCACGCCGTCCAGGCGGATTTCGAAATGCAGCGCCGCCTCGCCGTCAGGGGTATGGCCCAGTTCGGAAATCGCCTGCCCGGCGTTGACCCGCTGCCCTTCCTGGACCAGGCGCTTGCGGTTGTGGCCATATGCACTGAGCAGGCGGTCGTCGTGCTTGATGATGATGAGCTCGCCGTAGCCGATCAGCCCGGAACCGCTGTACACCACCTCGCCGGCGGCCGCGGCCTTGACCGGCTCGCCGGGGCGGCCGGCGATATCGAGCCCGAGGCGGCTCTGATCGCCGCTCCGGAACGTGCCGAGCAGCCGGCCGTTGACTGGCCATTGCCAGGTGTGTTTTGACGCGACCACCGCCGGAGCCGGTGGCGGCTTGGCTGGGACTGGGGCCGGCTCCAGTTTCGCCGCCGCACCACCGGCCGGGCGGGTGTTCGGCGGCGGGGAAGTTTTGGCGGCCGGCGGCGGCGCGCTTTTGGCCACCGGCCTGGTGGTATCGCGCCCGGCCGGCGGTGCGGTGGACTGCCAGTGGCCGGCGCTCGCCGGCCGCGGTTCGAGACGCAGCACCTGGCCGGGGACGATGACATACGGCGCGGCCAGGCCGTTGTGCCGCGCTAGATCGCGCCAATCCAGACCGTAACGGAAGGCGATGCCGTAAAGCGTATCGCCGGCGACCACGCGATAGGCGGCGGGCCGGGTGATCGCGGTCGGGCGCCAGGCACTGCGCTCCTCGACCGGCGCCCGCGGATGGCTGCCGCAGGCAGCCAGCAACAGCGTGATGCACACGAGTACCGTGACCCGGTAGCGGTGAATCAGCCGCGCGACCACCAGTAAAGCAGCACCGCGGCCAGCGCCACGACGATCCAGCCCAGCGTATCGATCCAGCGGCGGAGATTCGTAGCCGCATTTTCGCCGCCGGCATAAATCAGCGCCGCGACCAGCATGAAGCGCCCGCCGCGCGACAACAGCACGGCGGCCATGAACGGCAAAAGCGGCATCTGCAACAGGCCGGCGCCGACCGTGAAGACCTTGAACGGTATCGGCGAAAACCCGGCGACCAGCACGTACCACACGCCGTAAGCCGCGAATGCCGCGACCAGCGCCTCCCAGGATGCCGCGTAACGGCCGGCCGTCACCCACGGCTCGACCCAGCCGGCGCCCCACTGGCCGATGCCGTAGCCGATCAGCGCCCCGGCGAACGAGGCCAGCGTGCAACCGGCGGCAAAGCGCCAGGCCCGCGCCGGCCGCGCCAGGCACATCGGCGCCAGCATCACGTCCGGCGGAATCGGAAAGAACACCGCTTCGGCGGCGCCGAGCAGCCACAACCAAGCCTCGGCCGCCGGCCGCGCGGCGAGGGCCAGCGCCCGGTCGTACAGCGTGCGGAACATCAATGCCCAGATCCGGGTGCATCTTGCTGTCGTCGATCGTCACGGGCCGCACCGTGCCGGCGCACATCCGGCAGCATCGGCACGAACAGCACGGCGCCGAGATCCTTCTCGCTGTAACCACCGGCCGTGCGCGTGATGCACAAAAGACGCTGCCGGCCCGGAGCGCCGACCGGCGCGACAAGCCGCGCCCCGAGCGCCAGTTGCGCCAGCAACGCCGGCGGCGGTTCGGTGCAGGCGCAGGTCACGACAATGCCGTCGAACGGCGCCTGTTCCGGCCACCCTCCGGCGCCGTCGGCGCAGCGCGTATGAATATTGTGCAGGCCGAACGCGTGGAACCGGCGGCGGGCGGTGCGCAACAGCAAAGCGATGCGCTCGAGCGTATACACCCGTGGCACGAGGCGGGCCAGCACCGCCGCCTGGTAACCCGAACCGGTGCCGACTTCGAGTACCTTGTCCGTTTTTTTTCTATCGCGCAGGCATTCCTGGGTCATCAACGCCACGATATAAGGTTGCGAAATCGTCTGCCCTTCGCCGATCGGCAGCGCATCGTCTTCGTAGGCCCGGGAAGCCAGCGCCTCATCGATGAACAGATGGCGCGGTGTCGCCTCGATGGCAGCCAGCACCTCCGGGTCGGTAATGCCGCGCGCCGCGAGTTTCTCGATCAGCCGGGCGCGCGCCTTGGGCGATGTCATGCCGAGGCCGTGGCGTATGGCGTTCATGTCGCACCTGCCGGAATCATTCAGGATTACGCGGCACAGGCGCCGCCCCGGCCGAGCCGGCCGATCCACTGGCCGACCTGGTCGAGTGCCTGGTAGCGGGTCAGATCGACATGGATCGGGGTCACCGAAACATACCCCCGGCGCACGGCATGAAAATCGGTGCCGGGACCGGCGTCCTGCTCGGCGCCGGGCGGGCCGATCCAGTACAGCGGCCGGCCGCGCGGATCCAGAATCCGGATCGCCGCCTCCGAACGGTGGCGATGGCCGAGGCGGGTGGCCTCGAAACCGGCGATCTCGCTCCACGGCAGGTCCGGGACATTGACGTTCAGGATCGTGTCGGCCGGCAAAGGATCGCGGCGCAACTGGGCCAGAAGCTCGATCACCGCCCGCGCCGCGCTGTCATAATGCGGTCCACCCTCGCGCCGGCACAGCGACACGGCCATCGCCGGGTAACCGAGAAAGCGCCCTTCCGTCGCCGCCGCGACGGTGCCCGAATAAAGCACGTCGTCGCCGAGGTTGGCCTCGGCGTTGATCCCCGAGATCACCATGTCGGCGGGCGTCTCGAGCAGGCCGGTCATCGCGATATGGACGCAATCGGTCGGCGTGCCGGCAACGGCGAACTCACGGGCGCTGCGCTTGTGGACGCGGATCGGCCGCTCCAGCGTCAGCGAATTGCTCGCCCCGCTGTGATCGCGGTCCGGAGCGACGATGGTCACCTCGCCGACTTCGCCGACCCGGGCGGCGAGCGTTCTGAGGCCGGGGGCGTCGATACCGTCGTCGTTGCTGAGCAGAAGGTTGAGGTGCTGATCGGAACGGGTCATCGAAGCCACAATCGAATGGTGAGAAAATGGACAATCCGGGCCATGCAGGCGATCGAAACCACGGGCGATGACGGAGACCGGCAATGAACGACGATGACCGCCATCTGTTTCAGCGCGAAATCGGTGCCATCCGCCGTCTCGCCGACGACCGCCATCCACCGCCTGCTGCCCGCCCGCGGCCCGAACCGCAGCACAGTCGGGCGGACGACGCGGCGGTGCTGGCCGAATTACGCCGCCGGCCGCTCGCCGCCGGAGAAATCCCCGCCGGCGAGGAACTCGCCTGGTGCCGGAGTCATCTCGACCCGCGTATCTTAACCCGCCTGCGCCGCGGCCATTACAAAGTCCAAGACGAACTCGACCTGCATCATCTCAATACGCAAAACGCTGCGGCGTTGCTCAAACGGTTTGTCGCCGGCGCCGCCCACGACGGCACGGCCTGCGTCCGGGTCATCCACGGCAAGGGGCTGCGCTCGCCCGGCGAACCCAAGCTCAAACTCCTCTGCCAGCGCCTGCTGCCGCGTTTGCGCCAGGTGCTCGCCTTCGCCTCGGCGCGGCCAGCCGACGGCGGCAGCGGCGCATTGTACGTACTGCTCAAAGCGACCCGCCGAATTTGACCATGTCGCTGCCCTGGGGCTTGCTTTGGCTCTTGCTGCTCGCCTGCACCTGGTGGCTGGCCGCCGTGCTGCACCGCGACCGGGCGCTCGCCCTGTTGCGCGCCTTCTGCCGGCGCGAGGAACTGATCCTGCTCGACGACACCCTCATCTGGCACGGTTTCAGCCGTCCCGGACAAGCGCACACCCCCGGCTTCCCGGTTACCCCGCCGCCCCATCGGCCCGGTCCGTGGCCGCTGTGGCAGTACCGCTTCGAAATCAGCCCCGACGGCCGGCAGCGCCTCACCGGCCGCCTCTGGCTCGCCACCTACGGCACCGCCGCCTGGCTGGCCATCGACAATGAACCCCAAAACACACCCACTGACCACGATGCCGGCGTCGACTGACAGGGCCAAATACTTTGTGGAAATCAGGTTTCCAGAAACACCGGCCCGTAACGCCGCCGCGGGCAGCCTGGCCGGGTAAACCCAACTGTTGCATCAATTCCCGGAATTCTCGGTCAAGCTGGCGAGTGCGTTTGGCCGATTGCCCAAAAAATGCGTCGGGAACGCAATTTGAACGGCCGCAGGCCGGCCCGTTGGGACAGGGCGAGGGCAGGACTGCCCGAGAAAAACCGTAGTCATTCTACGGTTCGAGGGCAAGCGGGTATGCGCCACCCGCTTGGGCGAGAAACCGGGCGCGTCACCCTGGTGAATTCAATATTTGAACTAATACCGTCATAACTATATGATTTTATTTTAGATTATATGAGATCGAGCAAAATTTATGCAACTGTTGGGTTAAGCAACTTGCTTTCTATGTCAGCGATCGTATCGATGTCGGAATCGAGAATTTTACAATATCGTGCGCCAGGGTCGCGGCGTTCCCGCCGTCCCGCTTGTGATTATCGGCATAGAACCATAAAACCGACATAAAGCGAACAGATCTGAATTTTGTCTCTCTTGGGTTCATTCGCGCAGGTGCGCCATCCCAAATGACGACGCCGGAATCCGGCGGCTTAGGGCCGGGCTTCATCCGGGCGGAAGATACGGCGCAAAATCGCGTAGCCGGTGAGACCCGATAGCAGCGAGCCGAGCAGGATGCCGATGCGCTCGTCGAACAGGCGGTTCACCCCGGTTTCTTCGAAAGCCAGCGAACCGATGAAAAGGCTCATCGTAAAACCGACGCCGGTGAGCAACGCCACGCCCCACAAGCTGGCCCAACTCATCCCAGCGGAGAGACTTGCGATACGCAGTCTGACCGCCACCCAGCACAGGCCGAATACGCCCAGCGGTTTGCCGATAAACAGGCCCAGCGCGACGCCCACCGGTACCGGGTGCAGTAACTCAGCGGCGCTCATGCCGTGCAACTCCACGCCGGCGTTGGCGAAGGCGAAGACCGGCAAGATCACATAGGCCACCACCGGGTGCAGGTCGCGCTCCAGCCGAATCAGCGGCGCATCCCCGGTCGTATCGGGCCGCAGCGGAATGAACAGCGCAGTGATTACGCCGCTCAGCGTGGCGTGGACTCCGGATTTCAACAGCGCGATCCACACCACCGCCCCGATCGCCAGGTAAATGCCGAGCGAATCCTCCCGGCGGCGATTGAGGATCCAGAGCGCGGCGATGCAGACGCCGGCGATGACCAGCGGTGCTAAGGCGAGGTGATTGGTATAAAACAACGCGATGATCGCGATCGCGCCGAGATCGTCGAAAATCGCCAGCGTCACCAGAAACACTTTCAAACTGTGCGGGATACTCGAGCCCAGAAGGGTCAATACGCCGAGCGCAAACGCGATGTCGGTTGCTACCGGTATCGCCCAGCCCTCAATCGCCACCGGATCGGCGGCGTTGAATGCCAGATAGATCAAGGCCGGACCGGCTATACCGCCGAGCGCGCCGGTGGCCGGCAGGTAAAGATTTTCCGGATTTTTCAGTTCCCCGGTGACAAACTCGCGCTTGAGTTCCAACCCGATCAAAAGGAAAAACACTGCCATCAGCCCGTCGTTGATCCACAGCAACAGCGGCTTGTCGATCGCCAGCGCACCTACCCGGACGCCCACCGGTACATCGATCAACAGCGCGTACCAGCCCGCGAGCGGCGAGTTCGCCGCCAGCAGCGCCAGGACCGCGGCGGCGATCAGTAACAGACCGGAGGCGGATTCCAGTTTCAGAAACTCGCGGATCAAATCTCGCGCCGCATCGAGCATGGTTCAGACTTCCACCGGAGTTTCAACTTCACCCAAGCACAGAACATCGAACAGGCGGCCCGCCGAAGACCCGATCACGGCCGTCCCGCAGCCAGCATACACCAAGCCCGGAAACGGCGGGTCGGGCAACCGGTCGGCTTCACGGCAGGCGCTTGCCGCCAACGGCAGAAACCGGCGTCATGATCCCATCCCCGGATGACTCAATGATCCCTCCCCCGGATGACTTCTGTAAACCCTCATCAATGGCGCTGTTTTGATCAGGATCAATTCCGGTAATACATGGATTTGAGATACTGCTTCACGCCCTGAACGGCCCGGTCGCGGGGCGCTCGGGGCGGTGTGATTTTCTCTGACGGAGGGTGTCATGTCATCGATTCTCGTTCGCCGGGCGCTGCGGGTCATTCCGGCCGCGCCGTTGTTTCTATTGCTGGCCTCAGGCCCGCTCGGCGCCCAGCAGGGCACGGCCGGGCACGCCGCGGAGATGAACTCCGGCAAGACGGATGCCGCGGCGCGTGCCGCATCCGGCAAGGCCGTTTACGAGCGGGTGTGCAGCGCCTGTCATCAGCCGAACGGCCAGGGGCTGGCCGGGGCGTTTCCGCCGCTCGCCGATTCCGATTTTCTCATCGCCGACCCGCAACGCGCGGCCGGGGCGCTCCTGCACGGCCTGAGCGGCCCGATCACGGTCAACGGTGTGCAGTACAACGCCGTGATGCCGCCGATGGATTATCTCAGCGATGACGACATCGCCGCCGCCCTGACTTACGTTTTGACCACCTGGAACGGCGGCGGTGCGGTGCAGCCCGCCGAAGTCGCGGCGCTGCGCAACGGCGAGGTGACAGCCAAGGGTCCGGCCGAGCATCCGCTGCCGGCCAAGGAGTCCTTGGCCTACGAAGGCGCGCCGCTCGCCGTGGCGCCCGAGACGGCCCGGCACTTCATCGATTCGGAAGGCCCACCGCTGACCCAGGAGGAGTTCGATCACGCCAAGAAGATCTTCTTCGAGCGCTGCGCCGGGTGCCACGGCGTGCTGCGCAAGGGCGCAACCGGCAAGCCGCTTACCACCGACATCACGCGCCAGAAAGGCACCGATTATCTGAAAGCGCTGATCAATTACGGCTCGCCGGCCGGCATGCCCAACTGGGGCACGTCGGGCGATCTGACGGCCGATGAGATCGACATCATGGCGCGCTACCTGCAGCACGAACCGCCGGCGCCGCCGGAATTCGGCCTGGCTGAGATGAAAGCGACGTGGCAGGTGCTGGTGCCGCCCGCGGCGCGGCCGGCCAAACCGGCGCACCGGCGTAATATCGACAACTTCTTTTCGGTGACACTGCGCGACAGCGGGGAAGTGGCGATCATCGACGGCGATACCAAAGAGATCGTCGCGGTGCTCAAGACCGGCTATGCCGTGCATATCTCGCGCCTCTCGGCTTCCAGCCGCTACGTTTACACCATTGGCCGCGATGCCAAGATCGACATGATCGACCTGTGGATGGACCCGCCTTCGATCGTCGCCGAGATCAAGATCGGCCTCGAGGCGAGGTCGGTCGAAACCTCCAAGTTCAAGGGCTTCGAGGATCGCTACGCGATCGCCGGCGCCTACTGGCCGCCGCAGTACGTGATCATGGACGGCGCCACCCTCGAACCGTTGCAGATTGTCTCGACGCGCGGCATGACGGTCGATACCAAGGAATACCACCCCGAACCGCGGGTCGCGGCGATCGTCGCTTCGCATCAGCACCCCGAGTTCATCGTCAACGTCAAGGAGACCGGCAAGATCCTGCTCGTCAACTACCGCGATGTCGATAACCTCAGCGTCACGACAATCGGCGCGGCGCGCTTCCTGCATGACGGCGGCTGGGATATCAGCAAGCGTTATTTCCTGACCGCCGCCAACCAGTCGAACAAGATCGCAGTGGTCGATTCCAAGGAGCGCACGCTCGAAGCGTTGATCGATGCCGAAAAAATCCCGCACCCCGGGCGCGGCGCCAACTTCGTCGATCCCAGGTTCGGCCCGGTCTGGGTGACCAGCGCGCTGGGCAGCGACCAGATCACGTTTATCGGCACCGATCCGGAAAAACACCCGGCTCTGGCCTGGAAAGTGGTGCGCACGCTGCACGGCCAGGGCGGCGGTTCGCTGTTCGTCAAAACCCACCCGAAATCGCGCAACCTGTGGGTCGATACGCCGCTGAATCCGGACGAACAGATTTCACAAAGCGTCGCGGTGTTCGATATCGGCAATCTGGAAAAAGGCTACGAAGTGCTGCCGATCGCCGCCTGGGCCGATCTCGGCAAGGGCCCGAAGCGGGTCGTCCACCCCGAATACAACGCCGCCGGCGACGAGGTGTGGTTCTCGGTGTGGAACGGCAAGGAACTGCGGTCGGCGATCGTCGTCGTCGATGACAAGACACGCAAGCTGAAACACGTGATCGACGATCCGCGCATCGTCACACCGACCGGCAAATTCAATGTCCATAACACCGTCGAAGACGTTTATTGAACGGAGATCGCGACGATGAACACCAAAGAGGTATCACGCATTGTGCTTATCGGCGCCATGCTGGCCGCCGCCGGAACACCGGCGGCGGAGGGCACCGCCGAGACCGCGCTCGATGCATTCAAGAACGGCGATCCGGGCCTGGAGTTCAGGCTGCGCTTCGAACTGGTCGATCAGGACAACTTCGAGGCCGACGGCCGCGCCCTCACTCTGCGCTCCAGGCTCAATTTCCGCACCGCTAAATGGCGCGGCTTGCAGGCGTTCGTCGAATTCGACGATGTCTCGACGCTCGGCGTCGATCAGTTCAACGGCGGCTTTGGTACGACGCCGGGCCGCGAACAGTTCCCGGTCATCTCCGACCCCAGCGACACCCGCCTGAACCAGGCGTATCTCGACTTCACGCCGTATGACGGCTTCACACTGCGCGGCGGCCGCCAGCGCCTGCAATTCGACAACGATCGCTTCGTCGGCAACGTCGGCTGGCGGCAGAACGAGCAGACCTACGACGCCGGCGGCGTGATTTTCGAGCCCAACGCCGACTGGCGTGTGCTCTACGACTACGTCTTCAACGTCAACCGGATTTTCGGCAACGACGTGCCGGCCGGCGACCACGAGCACAACACTCACCTGCTCAACATTTCACGCCGGCTGGCGCCCGACCACCGGCTGACCGGCTATTTCCTGCGCCTCGACAACAACGACGCGGCGGCCTTGTCGAACCGCACCGCCGGCCTGCGCTACACCGGGAAACTCGCCTTCGCCGGCGGCCGCTCGCTCGCCCTGGCCGGCGAATACGCCCACCAGAACGACGCAGCACGCAATCCCGCCGATTTCAGCACCGATTACTGGCGCGGCGATCTCGCCTTTACGTTCGATCCGCTGCTGACGCTGAGCGCCGGCTACGAGGTGCTGGCCGGCGACGCCACGCCGGGCGGCGCGTTCCGCACGCCGCTGGCCACGCTGCACGCCTTCAACGGCTGGGCCGACCAGTTCCTGAACACCCCCGACAGCGGCATCGAGGATCTGTTTTTCGGTCTCGGCGGCAAGTGGGAAAAACTGAGCTGGCAGGTAGTGTGGCACCGCTTCGACCCGGAAACCGGCGGCGGCGACTTTGCCAATGAGCTCGACGCCCAGCTCAACATCAGCCTCTACAAGGGCATCTCGCTGCTCGTCAAAACCGCCATTTTCGACGCCAGCCGGGCCGACCAGGCCGGATCCTTTGTCGATGTGACCAAGTTCTGGACCATGCTGAGCGCCAGTTTCTGAACTGGCGCACCGGAGCCGGGAGTTGATTCAGATCATGAACCGCCGCCCGGCCGCCGCCTAACCTCCCCATGAACGCCCTGATTTGCCCCGGAATCGGACAGAATATTAGAGATTATGGTCGCCAACCCGATCGATGACCACACCTTCGACAGCGCCGCACCGTGCCCGCCGGAGCTGATCGCGCGCCACGACGTGCTGGGCCCGCGCTACACCTCGTACCCGACGGCGGTGGAATTTCACGGCGAGTTCACCGCCGCCGACTACCGCGCCGCGGTCGCCGAATCGAACGGCGCGCCGATCCCGGCGCCGCTGTCGTTGTACCTGCACATCCCGTTCTGCCACTCTTTGTGCTACTACTGCGCCTGCAACAAGCTGGTGACCCAGGACCGCGACAAGGCGGCGCACTACCTCGACCTGTTGCTCGCCGAAACGGCGATGCACGCCGAACTGCTCGATTCCGACCGCGAAGTGCACCAACTCCACCTCGGCGGCGGGACGCCGACCTATTTCGACGACGCCCAGATCGCCCGCCTGGTGCGCAGCATCGGCCGCGATTTCAACTGCTCGCCGGCGATCAACGGTGAATGGTCGATCGAAATCGACCCGCGCACCGTCGATGCCGGGCGCATCGCCTATCTCGCCGAACTCGGTTTCAACCGCGTCAGCTTCGGCGTCCAGGATCTCGACCCCGCCGTGCAGCGCGCCGTCAACCGCGAACAGTCAGCCGCCGAAATCCAGGGCTGCATCGAAGCGGCGCGGCGCGCCGGCATGGCCTCGGTATCGATCGATCTGATCTACGGCCTGCCGCTGCAAAGTGCCCCCAGCTTTGCCCGGACGCTCGATGAAATCGTCGCCATGCGCCCCGACCGGTTAGCGATTTATAACTACGCCCACCTGCCCGACCGCTTCCGCTCACAGCGCCTGATCGCCGGTCACCAATTACCCGCCGCCGGTGAGAAACTGACCATGCTGGCCGCCATCCGCGAGCAGTTGCTGGCCGCCGGCTACCGTCACATCGGCATGGATCACTACGCCACGCCGGATGACCCGCTCAGCGCAGCGCTCGATCACGGCAGCCTGCAACGCAACTTCCAGGGCTATTCGACGCACGCCGAATGCGAAATGATCGGCATCGGTGTCTCGGCGATCGGCCAGATCGGCAACGCCTATGCCCAGAACGAGCACCACCTGCCGGCTTATGAAACGCGCGTCGCGGCCGGCGAAATCCCCATCAAGCGCGGCCTGAAACTGAGCCCGGACGACCAGCTCCGCGCCGCCGTGATCCAGCAGATCATGTGCAGCATGCGGATCGACCGCCAGCGGCTCGGCGCCGCGTTCGACATCGACTTCGGCGACTATTTCCGCGATGAAGAACGGGCGCTCAAACCGTTCATCGCCGATGGCCTTCTGGTCCGCGAGACGGCCGGCTACCGGGTCACCGAACTCGGCCGTTATTTCCTGCGCAACATCGCGATGTGCTTCGACGCCTATCTCAACACCACGCGCGGCGGCTTTTCCAAAACCCTGTGAACTTCGCGGGCCGACGCCGGTCAACACGGCGATGCAGACCCCCGCCCCTGCCGCCCTGCGGCAAGTCGTCAGGACCTTCATCGCCGCCGGCCTCGCCGGGCTGGCCGCGGTCCAACCGGCGGCGGCCGCCCCGATCACCTTCAACACCGCCTTGCCGGTGGCGCGCGGCGAATTCGTCTGGCGCGAGCTTTTCATGTACCGCGAACGGGACACCGGCGATGCCGAGGCCCGCCGCCAAGTTGACGCCTGGGCCCTGGCCAATGTGCTGGGCTACGGGTTGAGCGGCGATCTTGCACTGTTCGGCGTTTTGCCTTACGTCCACAAGGAACTGAACGTGGCGATGCCCGGCAGCGAAGTGAGGCGGGAAGAAGGCGGCCCCGGCGACCTTCGCCTGTTCGCCCGATATACCGCTTTCGCGCTGAACCGGCCGGGACGAACCTTCCGCCTGGCGCCGAACGCCGGCCTGATCGCCCCGACCGGCGATGACGACCGGGCCGACGCCTTCGGCGTGCAGCCCAAACCCCTGCAACCGGGGCTCGGCGCCTGGGGCGGCTTCGGCGGCGTCGTCGCCACTTACCAATCGCTGCAATACCAGGTGGATACCCAATTGCAATACGAATTCCGCGGCACCGAGGACGGTTTCGCGGCAGGGGACATTTTCCGCTTCGAGACCTCGTTCCAGTACCGGATCTGGCCGGCGGAATTATCCTCCGGCACCCCGGGCTTTCTGTATCTGGTGCAGGAACACTTGGCGTGCTGCTTCGTGCCAAGCTGACCGGCCAGATCGAGTCAATAGCAAGTATGCTTAGAGCATTGCAGGCTGCAGGACTCTACATTGCTGACCAAACGGCCGGAACATTGCTCACCAGGTTGGGGGAGGAATGGTGAACTTACTAAACATTCATAAAAATTTTCACTGTCGAGGGGTGTAACCAGTCCTGTTTCTATCCGTCGCGCACCATTCATCTTTGGCGACCTTGGCGTCCTAGCGAGAAACATGACTTGGTTCCGGTGCTTTCGGTGGTTTCAGGCTATGACAGTCTCGAAAGCCGCCTCCAGCGTCGAGGGCGTTTTGCGCACTTCGCCGATGAGGTTGTCTTCAGCGACGAGCACGACCGTGGCCTGGTGGTCATCGAGCCGCGCTTGTTCGAGGTAGCCATAGGCAATGATGATCACCCGGTGCCCGGCGGCGGTCAGGTGCGCCGCGGCGCCGTTGATGCCGATGGTACCGGAACCGGCCTCGCCGGCGATCACGTAAGTCTCGAAGCGCGCCCCGTTGTCCAGGTCGAGCACCTGCACCGCCTCGTTCGGGCGGATCCCGGAAGCGGCCAAAAGGCCGCTGTCGATCGTGATCGAGCCGACATAGTGCAGATCGCAATAGGTCACCGTGGCACGGTGAATTTTAGCAAAGAGGACTTTTCGCAGCATGATCGCCTGTTGGGTTAATTGGGCGGGTAATCAGGGAAATGATACAGCAAGCACGTTAATCGCCCACGGACCCGGTCCCTGGCGGGGGTTCCGAGTACGCCGCCCGCGCCGCCTCGAGGTGCTCGCAGATTTGTTCGATGCCTTGCACCAGGCGCGGTCCCTGGCGGACGATCAGATCGGGATCGACGAGATAAAGCTGCTCGTGTCGCACGGCTTTGAGACCGTCGAAGGCGTCCCAGGCTTCGAGTTCCCGGCGGTCCTTGCTGCCGGCGATGATCACCTCCGGATCGGCGGCAAGCAGCGCTTCGACATCGATCTCGGGGGCGCGCGCCGGCAGCGCGGCGAAGGGGTTGGTGCCGCCGCACAGTTCGAGCACTTCGCTGACCAGGTGCTCGCCGTTCAACGTGAACAGCGGCCGGCGGCTGACCTGGTAGAACACGGTGAGCGGCGGCCGCCCCAGATAGCGGCGGCGCAGGGTTTCGACCGCGGTGCGGAACCCGGCGGCCCGGGCCGCGCCGGCGGCGCTGCGGCCGGTCAACTGGCCGATCCGGGCGAGTGCCGCGGCGACTTCGTCGAGGTGTTGCGGATCGAAGGATTCGACCTCGAGTCCCAGTTTGCCGAGTTGCGTTACCGCCGCCGGGGCATTGCCCGAGGTCCAGGCCAGCACCACCGACGGACGAAGCGCGACGATCCGTTCGATATCGATCTGCCAGGCGTCGCCGATGCGCGGCAGAGCACGCGCCGGCGGCGGGTAATCGCTGAAACGGTCGGCGGCCAGCAGCCGGTCGCCGGCGCCGACGGCATAGACCAGTTCGGTCAGAAAAGGGGCGAGCGAGACGACGCCCGGCGCCGGTCGATTTTTGTTATCTTCTGCTAAACAAACGCCGCCGGCCAGCGCGGCGGCGATCAGCAGCCGGACAGGCAGCGATGGCCGCCACCTCATGGTGCGTTACGCTCGGCCGGCGCGGCCAGCCGGGCCGCCAGTTCGGGCAGGCCGCCGGCAAACGATTCGCAACGATCGGCGGTACACAACAGGGCTTCGACGGCGCTCCCGGCTGTGTCTTCCGGCACCGCACCGCCCGGCGCAAACGGGTAGATCGCAGCGTCGAGGTGGGTGCCGAGCGCCCGGCTCCAACGGCGGACCTCGTCCCCGGGCCCGCGCAACAACACCACGGGCGGGGGTTGTAGTTGGTCGGCGAACACCGCCAGCAGTGCCGGCGCGGCCTGCGGCGCAGGGGCGCATTGCTCGAGCCCGGCGTGTAATGCCCTGGTTCCGGCCTCGAACAACGACGCATCGGCCAGGACGTGGCCGAGGTCGCGCAACGCGGCCGCCGCCAGCGCATTGCCGGACGGCGTCGCGTCGTCGAACCACGGCCGCGGCCGAACCGGCAACGGTTCGTGGTCGGCGGGCGTCATGTAAAAGCCGCCGCCGGGCGCCGCGAAGCGCTCCGTCAACTGCCCGGCAAGGCGGCGTGCCGCGGCCAGCCACACCGCCCGGTATTCATTACGTAAACAGGCTAAAATGGCGGCAAGCAGAAAGGCGTGATCGTCGAGCAATCCCGTAAGCCGGCTGCGGCCGCCGGCATGGACGGCATAAAGCCGGCCGCCGGCAAGCTGCCGGTCGAGCACGAAATCGAGCGCCGCAGCCGCCGCCTGACGCCAGGCGGGCTCGTCCAGCAGGCGGCCGGCATCGGCCAGCGCCGCGATCGCCAACGCATTCCATGAGGTCAGCATTTTGTCGTCGCGCGCCGGCTGCGGCCGCATGCGGCGGGCGGCGAGCAGCCGTACATGAGACGCCGCAAGAGACGCCGCCGCCGACGCCGCATCCAGACCGAGCTTGGCGGCAACAAGACTGGGGTCGTGGTAGCGCTGCAGATGCCACAAACGATCCTCGTAATTGGGCGGCCGGTCAAGTCCATAGACTTTTTCGTATAATTCATGTTCGGCACCGAGCGCGGCGCGCACTTCGTCACGCCGCCAAAGATACGTTCCACCCTCAACGCCGCCGGTATCGGCATCCAGGCTCGCCGCGAAACCGCCGCCGGCGAGCTGCATCTGTGTTTGCAGCCACGCGACGGTCCGGCGCACGACTTCGGCGAAGTACGGGTTTTTGAACTGCACGGCGGCTTCGGCGTACACCGCCGTGAGCTCGGCGTTGTCGTAGAGCATCTTCTCGAAGTGCGGAATGGTCCAATCGGCATCGACGCAATAGCGGAAAAAGCCGCCGGCGACGTGATCGAACAGACCGCCTTCGGCCATTTTGAGCAGCGTCAGTTCAGCCATCTTTGCTGCCTGGGGGCGGCCGCGGCGGGCGAGTTTCAACCACAGCCTGACCTCTCTGGGATGCGGAAATTTCGGCGCACCCTGCCGGCCGCCGTTGACCGCATCGAACTGCCGGCGGCTGGTTGCCAGCGCCTCGTCGAGTCGTGTTTCATCGGCTGCAACGACGCCCCGCGCGCCGCTTTCGATGCCGGCCAGTGCAGTGCGCAATGCCTCGTTCTGCGCGCCGATCGCGCTGCGCTGATCCTTGAAAACTCCGGCGATGTGGCGCAGAACCGTGGCGAACGGCGGCATGCCGTGCCGTGCTTCGCGCGGGAAGTAGGTGCCGGCAAAAAACGGCGTCAGGTCTTTGGGCTCGAGAAAAACCGTCAGCGGCCAGCCGCCGCCGCGGCCGGTCAAAAGCTGGTGCGCCGTCTGATAGATGCGATCGAGGTCGGGCCGCTCTTCGCGATCGACCTTGATGTTGACAAAGTGGGCGTTCATCACCGCCGCCGTCGCTTCGTCGGCGAACGATTCGTGCGCCATCACGTGGCACCAGTGGCAGGCGCTGTAGCCGATCGACAGCAGAATCGGCCGGTCCAGCGCCCGGGCCAGGTCAAGCGCCGTTTCGCTCCACGGATGCCAATCCACCGGATTTCCGGCATGCTGGCGCAGATAAAGGCTGCTTTCGGCGGCGAGGGCATTGCTCATCGCCGTTATAATAAATGGATCAGGCGTGAGCGGCAGGCGGCCGTGGTTTCGGCCCCGCACGAGCGCGCCATTGGAGGTGGTATGACTTTCGACCGACCGCTGTGGGCCGCGGGCGTAATGCTCGCCTGCCTGCCGTTCCAACTTTCCGCGGCGATCACCGGCCTGGTGCTGCGCGCCGGCGATCTGGCCCCGATTCCCGGCGCCCGCATCCGCATCCAGGCCGACCCGGCCTCGCCGCTGGTGCTGACCGGCGCCGACGGCCGTTTCACGCTGCCCGTCGCACCGCCCGGCGGCGTGGTCGTCACCGCCACCTTGCCGTATGATCCGAACGCTGCGGTCAATTACCCGATCGAACAGACCAACGCCTTCGACGGCAGCGATGTGCTGATCCTGCTCTCGCCGCTGCCGGCTGCCGACAACCCGGCATACCAGCCGCCGACGGTCAATCTCGGCTGCGCTTTCTGCCACCAGGAGCAGGCCGACCAATGGCTGACCAGCAACCACGCCCACGCCGCGGTCAACGAATGGGTGCTCGACCTGTTTTCCGGCAGCGGCACGCCCGGCGGCAGCGCCGGGTATGTCTATCGGGACACCCACGATCCGGGCGAGACGGGATTCTGCGCCGCCTGCCACGCGCCGCTCGCCGACGTCTTCGATCCCGGCAACGTGATGCTCGACGAGGTGGCAGCGCCCGGCGCCCTCGACGGCGTGCAGTGCCTGGCCTGCCACCAGATCCACGAGGTCAACGACAACGTCAGCGCCCTCAACCACCTCGGCAACTCCGAATACCGCTTTCCCGACGAGTCGCCGACGCAGTTTTTCGTCTGGGGGCCGCTCGACGATGTCGGATTCTCGACGATGAACGCCCTTTACGCGCCGCTGTTCAAGGAATCGCGGCTGTGCGCCGCGTGCCACGAATACAACAACCCGGACAGCGGCGCACCGGGGCAGAACACCTACAGCGAATGGCTCGCCTCGCCGTGGGCCGCACCCGGTCCTGATTTTCGCACCTGCCAGGATTGCCACATGCCGCCGGCGGCCGCGCCGGGGCCGATCAGCTCTCTGGGCGGCACACCGATCCGGCCGCCCGAGGACCGCCGGACGCATGACTTTATCGGCGCCTCACCCGAGCGCCTGAGCGCGGCGATCTCACTCGATATCGAAGCCCAACTCGCCGGCGATGAAGTCATCGTCACGGCGCGCCTCACCAACGCCGGGGCCGGGCATGCGTTTCCGACCGGTGTTTCGGTGCGCAATGCACTGTTGCACCTCGAGGTCGATGCCGCCGGCGTCCCGCTGCCGCAAAGCACCGGCCAGGTGATCCCGTTCTGGGCCGACGACGAGGTGCCGGGCAAACAAGCCGGCGACCTCGCCGGCGAACCGGGCGCCGGCTTCGCGCGCGTCCTCGAAGGGCGGATCAACGGCACAGGTCCCGTCGTCCGGCCGGTGTTGTTCATCGACGCCGAGAACGTCGCCAGTGACACCCGGATCGCGAGCGGTGAGACGCGGACCGAGGTGTTCCGCTTCGATGCGACCAGTGTACCTCCGGGGGCGGCGATCTCGATCAGCGCCGAGGTGCTCTACCGCCGCGCCTGGCGCGCCACCTACATCACCAAAGGCTGGACCCAGACTCCATCCGGCGGCCCAATCGAAACCCAGGTCGCCGCCGCCGGCACCGTCCTCCTCAACCAGGCCCCGGCCCCGATCCCCGCCCTCGGCCCCGGCGGACTTTTGCTGCTGATCCTGGCCATGCTGACCCTGGTGCTGAAATTCGACGTTGCCTCCCGGAGCCGGCCGACTGTGGCGAATGCCACTTCCTTTGTTCTTCGTGCCAAAAGGTAACTATTCACCCTCCAGTATCCTCTCTCCCCCCGCGCGGGGAGAGGGGGCGAGTAGTTACGCTAAAGGTTTACCTGGCGTGCATGAAACCGGCCACGGCCCAATCGAGCCGGCCGCCGCTCTGCGCGGCGATTTCATCGAGGCTGAGCTCTAAGGCGGCGGCGGAATCGGCGATGGTTGCGGTGCCGAGCCGGCACGGGTCGGTGGCCCGGTTCAGGCGCTGCTGCAGGCGGGTCTCGGCGTTGCTGCCGTCAACGACGATGGCGTACAGGGTTTCGCGGCCGGGGTTGCGGTCGAGTTGGAAAACACCGAGAGCGCCGTCGGCGAAGCGCGGCAGGTGCAGCACCTGGTCGGGCTGCACCCGGCCGTCGTTGTTTCCGGGGGCGAGCAAACTGCAGTCGTTGGGCAGCAGCCGGGTCAGGCGGCCGTCCGGAGCGAGTGCAACCAGGTACAGACGAGCCGCCACGGCAGCCCGGATGCGGGCCGCGAAGCAGCCGCCGCTCGGCAGGCTGCTGCTCTCGTCGAGGACCATCATGCCGCGCCGCCAGGGACGATCGCCGATACACAGTGCAATATCGGGCGGGCTGACCAGGTTGAACGAGGTGAGCAGGGCGCCACCGGCCGGCGGTGCCGCTGCTTGCAGCGGGGTGACGGTATCGGTGCCGCGGCGGCCGGCGGCCGAGGCGGAAGGCGAACTGCCCGCGGCCGGCCGTGTTGCGGCCGCCTCGTTTCCGGCCGCCGGCCGCGGTTTCCCCACCGCCTCCGTCACGGCCGGTGGCGCGGCTTGGGCGGCGATGGCCGGCGCCGGAGATGGCATCTGCGCCGCAACCGCCTCGGCGTACACCGGGGCATCGGTGCCGGTCACAAAATCCAAATCGCCGCGGCCGGTGATATCGACCCATACCTGGGTCAGCGTGCTACCGACGGCAAAGGCCGCGATCGCCAAATCGAGGTCGGCTGCCGATTCATCCTCCACCAGTTCGATTTCGCGAAAGCGCCCGAGATACTGGCGGTACAGATCCGCGGTCTGAGCAAAGAACGGCACAGATTCGCGACTCGCCTGCAGACGGACTTTCAGCTTGCCGCGGTCCAGCCGGTTGAGGTGGCAACTGGTGAGCAATGTCAGGTACGAGGCCAGCAAGTCGGGTTGGGCGGCGGTGAACGGCAGGTCGCGGTTGCCGCGCTGGCCCTCGTCGGTCTGGGCCTGGGCCAGAAGCTGCCGTTCGCGAGTGGTCGGCTTGCCCTGCCAGACGCGGCTGAAGCCGCCGATCCACTGGCGTTCGACCAGGTCCATGGCCCGCACCTGGAGACGAATTTCATCGGCTGCCAGGGCGGGATCCTGGTCGGCGACGGTGATGGCGATCGCCAACTGGATGGTCGCCGGGCTGCGCGCCGGGCAGCGGACGTTTTCGATGCTGCGATAATTCGGCCACGGCGGAATCGGCATGGCCTGGACCAACTGCACGCCTTCGACCCCTTGCAGGTGATCGCCAAGCTGCTGCCGGACGAACGCAGTCAAACCGTCGGGCCGGGCGTTCACCCGCTCATCCAGGTAGGTGACGATTTCGATTTTCTCGCCGTTGAACCGCGGATGGCGGGCCAGCCGTTCCTCGACGTAGGGCAAAAGATCGCTCGTGATCCAATCTTGCAGGAGTGGATCGGCAGCGCGCGCCGGCCACAGGACGAACGCGGCAAACACTCCAAACGCGGCGTGCTGCAGCTTCATACGCCCGGCTCCCCGCCGGCGGGAGCGGGGTTCGGGGGGCTTCGTTCACTGGTGGGTTCAGTTGGTTTCGTTTTCAAACAGCACACGACCATTCTCGCCGATGATGATATCCGCACCGCTCAACTGGCGGGCGGCAAGATTGATTTTAGCGACGATTTCCGGCGGCAGGATCACACCCCAGGTCACGGCATCGCCGGCCGGCGCTGCGACGATCCGGCGCAGCGCCGTGCGATAGGCCGCCGGGACGGTGGCCGGTGCCATCTCGTAATACGTCCGCGGCGCTTCGACCACGGCGGTCGCGATGGTTCCATCGGCCGGGCGTTGGAACTGCCAGGCACGGCGCTCGATCAACGCATAAAAGCGGATGGTCCGGGCGGCCAGCAGCCTGTCGAACACCACGGTCGAGGCGAAACGCAGCGTAAAACCGCGTTTTTGCGGCGGCGTGCCGGCGGCCGCCGGTGATGCCGCCGGCGCCGCGGGCAGCAGTTTGCGGATCTCGGCAAGCCGCTCGGCGATCGTCTGCGGTCGCTCCGCGGCCGGTTCGAGCGGCGCAACTTCGGGCTCGGCAGGTGCGCTGGCGGCCGACTCTGCCGGCGGCCGGACATCAGGTGCCGCTTGCGGCTCCGGCGGCACGATCGGCTGCGCCTCCGGCAACGCCTCCGGCGGCGGAACCGACTCGACCAGCAACCGGTGCTGTTCATCCAGCATGGCCCGCGTGTCGGCGGCGATTCCGGCGGCACGGATTTCGGCTAATTGCAAGGCGTGGCGCTCGCGCTCGACGCGGCGGCGGATGTCGTTCAGTGTTTGCCGGCCGCTGTCGAGCGCCGCCGCCGTCGCCGCCAGTTCGCGGTCACTGTGCGCCAATTGCCCTTCGACCTTGCCGGCGTTTTCCTGCAACTTTGCAATTCGGCTTTCCAGCACGCGGTTTTCGGCCAGCAGGCGCTGCTGTTCGATGCGCGCCGCGGCGATGGCGCTTTGCAGACTGATCAAATCCGCCGTCTGCACCGCCAGTTGCTGTTCGAGCACGCGGAGATCCTCGCGCAGCAACCCCGGATCGACCAGCTTGGGCTGATTGTGGCCCGGGGCGACCGGCAGCGCCTGGACCAACGCAAAGATAGCCATCAGGATAAAACCGAGCAATGCCATAAAGCGCATCACGTCGGTCTGCAAGACTTCGACTTCGCTGTCGGCGAAAAACTCCGTTCCGCCTGTGGCGTAAGGCGGGTAACTCATCGCGGCCCGGCCGGCGCCGACGTTTGTTGCACCGCCGTCTCCGCCGGCAGACGTTCGACGATCTCGGTAAGCCGGTCCTCGATCTTAGCGAGGTGAGCGTCGAAGCGGCGCGCGTCGGCGGCCAGTAGGGTGCGATGGAAGCGGTTTAGGCGCGCCCCGGCGCCCAGGTTTTTCCCGACCCGCATCAAGTAACCGCCGACCCCGCCGACGATGGTCGTCGACAGCGCGAGCAGGATGCCACCCTCGACCAGCCGGCGCAGAATTTCGAACGCCCCGAGTTCGATTGCGGTTGCCTGGTCAAGGCCGTTCAAGGCATAAAGCAGCGCGCTGCGCATGCCGATCGCGGTCCAGATCACCCCGGTGCCGAAAAACAGGCTGGTCGAAAGATCGACCCAGCGTTCCGCGGCATTGACCTGTTCGATATCCGGTGCCGGCTCGGCCAGTCGCTGCCGCAGGCGGCCGAGGGAGCGGAAGTAAACAAGCAGGATCAACGTAAAGGGCAGCAATGACAGGCGCAGATTGGAATACGCCCAGAACAACAACTCCTGGATATTCGGCCGGTGGCTGACCGAGATCGCCACCAGGCCGAGCATGTTGAGCAAGTACAGCGTCAGAAGCAGCGCCAGCAACGCACTCAGCGCGCCGGTCAAGAGCCCGCCAAAAAAACCACCCAGACTTTTGAGCGATACAAAACGTCTCGGCATCTTAGTGCTCCCTTTCGCAAATACGGTGACGCACCGAGGGTGCCGCCGCGCCCGGCCGGCAAGGCGCGAGAACTGAGAATATCGGGAATATTAGCGGGAGGATCAACACCGCCGGCCGGGCGTGGCGGCGGCCGAATGCCCTCGTATTTGCGAACCGGAGCACTTGGCGCCGCCCCGGTTCAGCGCGCGATCTGGCAAGCCGTGCAGGTCGCGTCGATCAGTGTCAGTAGTTGATTGTATTCCTTGTCGGCGTTGGCGTAAGCCGTCTGATCGCCGAGCACGTGCAGCAAGCCGCGGTTCTTGTCGGCCAGCTCCTGGCGTAGTGCCGATAAGGTTTGCGCGGTGTTGCGGCAAGTCGTCGAACAGTTGCTGTACTGCGCGCCGAGCGAGACGAACGTCGCGCTGAAATATCGCTGATAGGATTCCTGTGCCTGGCTGCGGCTCAGGATGCCGGCGCCGCGGGCCCAGGTGAACAACTCGCTGAACCGCCGGGCGTGCTCGCTGCCGGGCTCCTCGGCGGCGATCGACATCAGCCGATCGACGTACAGGTCGAACTGGAACTGGCACTCTTCATGGCTCAGATCGGCGCGCACGTGGCCGAAAGCCGCCGCCACATCATTTCCGGGCGGCATCGAGCAGGCGAACTTCGGCGGCTTGCTCTGGCAGGCGGTGGCGAACAGCGCACCGGCGGCCATGAGCACCGCCAGGTACAGGTGCAGGTTTCGGGAGATGCGATGCGTCATGGTTCCACCATCAAATCTTAGGGAAGCTTAATCAATCACTTACGTGCTTGATTCGCGGGCAAACCGTCCATGGTTTGCGGAAACTCTGGGTTCAGCTGAGTTTCCTTAAAAAACGATACCTTACCGGCGGCAATCCGGATCGAGTTCGCTGCAAAAACGATTTTCCGTCTCGGCGGCAGCAGCCGACAAGTCGGCCGGGACGATCTGGTCTTCGTCGCTGCCGTCGATCTCGCCGAACAAAATGCGTTTGACGCCGGTGACGGTCTCTTCCATCGCCGGCGTGATGGTACCGAACGATTCGGACAGATTGGTCACCAGCCGGCTGCGCTGGATCTGCTGCTGGGTCAGGGCGATCAATTCGCTGGTGTCTTCGAGATCGAGATACATCTGGGCGCCGAGCAGGGCCAACGACTGGCTGCCGGGGCTCTGGCTCACCAGGTTGTAGTACTGCGTGAACCGGTCGCTGAGCCGCATGCCTTCGCGCACCGGCCGGGTGCGCAGCGGCGCGGCGGCGCTGCGCCCTTCGGCGCGCAGCAGGCGCTGCAAATCGGCACCGGTGCGCTTATTGCCGAGTTCGTCGGCCAGGCGGCGGCGCAGCGCGTCGCGCGTCAGATTGACACTGCGCTCCATCTTGGGCAACTGTTCGGCCATGATGTCGAGCATCCGGCCGTAAGTGGTGGCCATCTCGCGGCTGATCTGGGCGCAGCCCTGGTCGCCGTCGGCGCCTTCGCAGCGGCTTTCGATATACAACTGCTGTTGCTGATCGAGCGCCGCGATGACGCTTTGCAGGTCGTTTTCCAGGGCCATCGCCGTCGCCCCGGTTTCCTTGATGTTGTCCACCATCTGCGAGGGGAAGATGTTCAGCGTCGGCTGTGCTGCGGCCGGTGCGAGCCAGGCGATCTGGCAGGCCAGCCAGCAGACCGCCTGGACGGCGGGCAGGCGGCGCAGCGTGACGGGCCGGCGAGTGATAGACTGAAGACTCATGGCTGCTCCTTGGCGGCGGCAGTGCACGACCGCGAGTCGCCGGCGCGGGGGTGACCCGCGTTTGGCTAGAAAACAGGACCGGTGCAATCCCGGCTGATCTTACATGGTCCAAATCAATTGGACACGGCCGCGATAGCGGTGGCGTAGCCTGCGGCGGAACCGCCCCGGCACGGCCAAGTCACAAGCTTACCACCAACCGGCCGCAGGCGCCCGGCACCGTTTTACACGAATTTCAGGCAACCGAAGGTATGGTCAAAGTGAAACCGACGAACGCGCACTCCCTCCCCGTAAAACTCGGTGGTGCATCCTATCGGCTGGCGATTACCCTGCTCGCCTGGTGGTTGGCCGCCCCACTGCCGGGGTATGCCGCGGAGGTCGAAGAAAATCCCGGACCGAGCCGGCCGGCCAGCGCCTTCCCGCGCCCGGCCTTCACCGCCCGCGTGTTCATCGTTCATTTCTGGGCCACCTGGTGCGTGCCGTGCAAAAAGGAGATTCCGGAACTGGTCCGCTTCTACCGGGGGCCGTTTGAACAATTGAGCGGGCAAGACGTGGCGATCGCCACGGTCAGCAACGACCTGCGCGGCAGCGATCTGCTCCGCTATCTGGCCGGTCAGGAGTTCCCGCTGCCGCTCTATTTCGACCCCTACAGCCGGATCTCCGCCGCTTACGACGTCTCGACCCTGCCGGCGACCGTGGTCGTCGGACGCGACGGCAAGGTGCTCAAGCGCTGGCTGGGCATGGTCGAGTGGAATGATCCGGCCATTGCCGCCGAACTGCAAACATTGATTGGACAAACCGAGGTTGCGCCATGAATCGCCTACATCTGCTCCTGCTCCCCCTGTTCAGCGCCGCAGCCGTGTTGTTGCTCCCGGCCCTCGCCCCGCTGCCGGCACCGGGCGATACCCACCAGCACACCGTTCACTACGGCGGCTTCGTCGCCCGCCAGCAACCGATCGAGGAAGGGGAAGCGCCGCCCACGGCACTGCCGCCGCCGGCTGAGGCCCCACCGGCCCTACCGCCGGAGGTCCAATCCCTGGTCGATGAGGTGTCCAGCACCAGCGAAACGATCGCCGCGCAGCCGGGCAGCGAGCGCAAGATCGTCTTCGAGGGCGACCCGTCCGAACCTGCCTGGCTCAGCGCCCTGACCGTCACCCGTTCGACCAACCCGTTGCTCGAAGCGGCGTGCCGGAGGCAGGCGATGGAGGCGACGATGGAGCGGCTGGCCGCGACCCACGATTTCGCCGACGACGATGAAGCCCGCCGCTTCGCGATGGACCACCTGCGCGATCACCAGGACTTCGTCCGCAACAACGAAGTGTCGTTCACCGCCTACATGCAAAGCATCGCCGACTGCCGCGAATTCTGCGCCCCGCTGATCGCCAGCCTGATGCAGTGCCATATCGGCGCCGTCGCCCGCATGCCGCACGGCATCGTGCTGTTCGCCTTCAACAGCGCCAATGTCCCCCGCACCGACCGCGGCACCGCGGACCTCCTCGACAACACCGCCGACGTCCTGGCCCGCGACCCCAACCTCAAAGCGATGCTGATCGGCCGGGCGAGCAAGATCGGCAACCTGGAATACAACCGCCGCCTGGCCGGCATGCGGGCCCTGGCAGTCCGCGACGAACTGATGATGCGCGGCGTCGGTGAAGCGCAGCTCCACACCATCTGGTTCGGCTGGGAGCCGCCGCAAATCTCGAACCAGGTCGCCCGCGAATACGGCTTCAGCGAAATGTTCAACGAACTCGGCGTCCAGGCGATGAACCAGAGCGTCATCATCGCCATCTACCCCGAACACGGCGAACTGGACGACCGTTTGGCCGCCAGCGGCAGTCGCTGACGCTACGGCGGGAGTGGCCGAGCATCGCCGGCAGAGACGTGTTATCAACCGCGGAGGAGGATGATCATGACATACAAAGCGATCCTATACACCGCCCTGGCGCTCGCCGCCGCCTTCCCCCTGGCGGCGTGCAAGTCCTATGTCAAGCATGAACAGAACGTCTATCCGGCGCCGCCGCCGGGCCACGGCACGGTGTATTTTTATCGCGCCCACGACGACGACGGCGACGGCATCGAGTTCACGATCAAAGAAGACGGCCGTCCGGTCGCCATCCTCGCCGATCGCACCTACACCGCCCATTTCGCCCAACCGGGGCGGCACTTCTACAGCGCCGTCACCAAAGGCAGCAACAACCCCGAGCGCGAGGACGGCCAGTTCATCGAGGTGCGCGAAGACGAAAACAGCTACCTGCAAGTCCTCGCCGAAGCCACTGTCTTCTCCGCCAAGCCTCGCACCTTCGTCGCCTTCGAACAGCAAGCCAGACCGGTCATCGAATCCCTGACCTATATCACGCCGAAAGAAAAGTAAACTCGCCACTGCTCACATTTTGCGCGGTAAAATAGGCCAAAACCCGAGATCAAAATCGTTATCGGGATCGAAATCGACATCTGCTATCAATCCCGATCGCGATTTCGATCGCGATTCCATCTAAAGGGTGGGGGGATAGTTATGGATGCCGATTGGCAATCGCGAAATCATTCAGGCCGGCAGATATGTGCGGAAGCCTCGCGGTCGTTGCGACCTTCAAGCAGATCTACGACACCTTCCAGCTAGCGGGTGAACCGCCCGCTGGCGGCATCGAGTGCTACAACCTGCCACCCAGTTTCGAATCCAAGGGGTCAAATGAAGGGGTCACAAATGACGGGGTTGGGTCTTGAATCTTGCATTTGCAAGAATCAAGACCTGACCCCTTTCTTACCTGACCCCTTTCTTACATGGGTACAATGCAGGTGAAGTTCCGGCCCGGAAACGACAAAACCCCTTGAAAAATCAAGGGGTTTGGCCAGAATCGGGGCTTTGAGCTACAAGAACTTCAGACTAAGTGTTCGCCCCGCGCGCGACCGGGCCAGGGATGGTCCGGGCCGGACCGGCCGGATCAGGCAGGCAGGAGCCTGCCCCGGCCGGGGAACCTGCGACCAATATGAACAATCCCGCAGGTTCAAGTCCTGCCCATGCCGGAGCAGAGTGGTTCTCCAACTCCCCCGGCTCATCGGACCGCTAAAAGGTGGTGGGCCCTGCAGGACTTGAACCTGCGACCAAGCGATTATGAGTCGCCTGCTCTAACCAACTGAGCTAAGGGCCCGATACGGATTGGTGTGCGTCATTCGAGGTCGAGAAAACTGCGCAACTGTTCAGAGCGCGTCGGGTGGCGCAGTTTGCGCAGCGCCTTGGCCTCGATCTGGCGGATTCGCTCGCGCGTCACGTCGAATTGTTTGCCGACTTCCTCGAGGGTGTGGTCGGTGTTCATGTCGATTCCGAAGCGCATGCGCAGCACCTTGGCCTCGCGCGGCGTCAGCGAGGCGAGGATGTCGCGCACGGTGTCGGTCAGGCCAATGCGCATCGCGTTGTCGCCCGGCGAGGCGATGTTGCCGTCTTCGATGAAATCGCCGAGATGCGAATCTTCGTCGTCGCCGATCGGGGTTTCCATCGAGATCGGCTCCTTGGAGATTTTCAGCACCTTGCGGATCTTCTCCTCAGGCATTTCCATGCGCGCTGCGAGTTCGTCGGGCGTCGGCTCGCGGCCCTTCTCCTGGAGCATCTGGCGGCTGACCCGGTTGAGCTTGTTGATCGTCTCGATCATGTGCACCGGGATGCGGATCGTACGCGCCTGGTCGGCGATCGAGCGGGTGATCGCCTGCCGGATCCACCACGTGGCATAGGTCGAGAACTTGTAACCGCGGCGGTATTCGAACTTGTCCACCGCTTTCATCAGGCCGATGTTGCCTTCCTGGATCAAATCGAGGAATTGCAGGCCGCGGTTGGTGTATTTTTTGGCGATCGAGATCACGAGGCGCAAGTTGGCCTCGACCATTTCCTTTTTGGCGCGCCGGGCTTTCGCTTCGCCGAGCGACATCGTGCGGTGCAGATCCTTCAACTCCGGCACGGTGATGCGTTGCTCGCGCTCGATGGCATTCAGGCGGCGCAGCAGGAGACGCAACTCGGACTCGTGGCGGCGCAACGCCGGGACGTACTTGTGGTGGCCGGCAAGCAATTCATCGAGCCAGGCGCTATCACCCTCACGGGCCGAAAAAACTTCGAGGAAAGTCTTGCGCGGCATCCGGCACCTGGTGACGCAGACCTGCATGATCTGCCTTTCGTACTGCCGGATCCGGGTCACGGCGTGGCGCATCCGGTCGATCAGGTGATCCATCATCCGGGTCGGCAGCTTGAGGCTCAAAAACGCTTCCGAAATTCTCTCGCGCAGCTTGGCCATACCGCGGGCGTCGGCGCCGCGGCGGTCGTAAAGCGCAACGAATTTGCCGTACAGTTCGGCCAGTTCGGCGAAACGGCGCGCCACTTCGACCGGGTCCGGGCCGAAGCTGCTGCTGCTGTTGTCGTCGTCATCGTTGTCGTCCTCGCTCTTGTCCTTCTCGGCGGCGCTCTTGGCGGCTGCCGAGGCCGGCTTGACCGGCACCGGAATCTCGGCCTCGACGCCGATCTGGCTGGGATCGATAAAGCCGACGAGGACGTCGGTGATGCGGGCCTGCCCGGCTTTGTAACGTTCGTACTCGCCGAGCAGTCCTTCGATGCTGCCGGGATACCGGCTGAGCGCGAGGTTGGCGTCGATCAAGCCTTCCTCGATGCGCTTGGCGATGGCGATCTCGCCTTCGCGGGTGAGCAGCTCGACAGCGCCCATTTCGCGCATGTACATACGCACCGGGTCGGTGGTCCGGCCGAGTTCGCCTTCGACCGCGGCGAGCGCCGCAGCGGCTTCCTCGGTTGCCGTTTCGTCATCGGTGTCCTGGGTGGCGGCATCGTTGAGGATCAGGGAATCGGGATCGGGCGCTTCCTCGTAAACCGAAATACCCATATTGGCGATCATGCTGATCACATCCTCGATCTGCTCGGGATCGACGATGTCATCGGGCAGGTGGTCGTTGACCTGGGCGTAGGTCAGCCAGTTGCCCTGTTCGCGGCCGATCTCGATCAGCGCCTTGAGTTGTGATTCCTGTTTCTGGTCCATGGATGTGAGACTCATCGCAAGCCCGGTGCGGCCGGGCGCCGGAGCATCAGTTGCCCGAGCAAAGGAATTGATTATGACAGAATGGGGGTATTCCAGGAGGACGGGGCTCCGGGAACGCCCGCCGACAAATTATTAGACCGCGAACGGCCGGCGAAATCACCGCCCGGCGGCATCCGGTCGCAATCCCGGCGAAGCCCATTATTATTCAGCGCCTTCCAGGCGGCGCCGCAGTTCCTGGATGCGGTGCGCGAGGCGCATGTTCTCGCGCAATGCCTCGGCACCGGGTGGCCCGCGGTCGGCCAGTTGGCGGATCCGGGCTTGCAGCGCCTGCTGCTCGATCGTGGCGAGCAGGTCCAGTAACTCCCGGCGCTCGCGCTCACGGTCGGCCGTTTCCGCCGCGGTCGCCAATTTGACCAGCACCTCGCCGTGCGGCCGATCGCGCCACAGTTCCAGCATCTGGGCCGTGGTCATATGCGGGCGCAAGGCACAGAATTCAATCAGTTCCACCAGCACATCGAATCCCGGCGGGGTTTCAAAACCGGCGAGATCGGGGACCTCGACCTCGCCGGCCAACGCCGGCTGGTTGACGATCAAGGCCAGCGCCCGGCGCACCGGACTCGGCAGCCGGCTGCGCCGGCGCCCGCCCTGGGCTGCGGCGAGCGGCGCCGGCGGCAGGTTGAGCCGATGGCGGGTGCGGCGCGCCAGCTCGTCATTCATCAGATCGCGTAATGCGCCGGCCGGCATCTTGGCTAAAAGCGGCTCGGCGGCGGCCACCAGCCGGGCCTGGCCGTCGATCGTCGCGGCGTTGAAATCGCGGCTGATCTCGGCGAAGAAAAAAGCCGAAAACGGCTCGGCGCGCTCCAGCAGTTCGGCGAATGCGGCAGCGCCGCGGCGGCGGACCAGGGTGTCCGGATCCTCGCCTTCGGGTAGGGCCAGGAAACGGACTTCGCGCCCGGCGCGCAACGCCGGCAAGGTGTTTTCCAGCGCCCGCCACGCGGCCTGCCGGCCGGCCCGATCGCCGTCAAAACAATAAACGACCTCGCTGGTCGTCTGAAACAACCGGGCCACGTGGTCGGCCGTGGTCGCCGTGCCGAGTGTGGCGACGGCGCCCGGCACCGCATGTTGTTCGAGCGCAATCACATCGAGGTAGCCTTCGACGACGATCAACCGCGGCGGGCGCCGGCCGCGGCGGGCGTGATACAGGCCGTAAAGCTCGCGGCCTTTATGAAATAACGCATTTTCCGGCGAATTCAGGTACTTCGGCTCGCTGCCGTCCAGCGTCCGGCCGCCGAAAGCGATCACCCGGCCGCGCCGGTCGTGGATCGGAAACATCACCCGCCCGCGAAAGCGGTCACGCCCGTCGCTGCATAGACCGGCACGCTCCAGGCAGGCGGCATCGAACCCCTCGCGGCCGAGGGCGGCGAGCAACCCGCCGCCGGGCGGGGCATAACCCAACTGGAACTGCTCGCAGATCTCGTTGCTGACCCCGCGCGCCGCCAGATATTCCTTGGCCGCGCGCTCGGCCTGCAATCGGCGGCGGTAAAAGCGGGCCGCCGCGGCCAGCGCTTCCAGGGCCCGCTGTATGCCGGGTGCCGCAGCCGCCGGTGCTGCCTCGTGCGGTACCGGGATGCCGGCACGCTCGGCCAGATCGGCGATCGCATCGGGAAAGGCCAGGCCCTCGAACTGCATCAGAAAGCCGATGGCACTGCCGTGCGCCCCGCAGCCGAAACAGTGATAGAACTGTTTTTGCGGGCTGACCGTGAACGACGGGGTTTTTTCCTCGTGAAACGGGCACAGCGCCTGGTATTCCCGGCCGCTGGGCTTGAGCGGGACATGGCGGCCGATGACTTCGACGATGTCCGTCCGGTTGAGCAGCTCTTCGATAAACTGTTCGGGGATCAGGCCGGCCATGGGCGGCTCCCGATGCCGGCACTCAACCGCCGAGGCGTTGCCTGACCAGGGCACTGACCTCGCGCGGGTCAGCCCGCCCCTGGACGTGGGGCTTGAGCGCGGCCATCACCTGTCCCATCGCCCGCAGGCCGCCGAGTTCAGCGCTGGCGGCAACCGCGGCGACGGCCTCGTCGATCAGCGCGGCGAGCGCTTCGGGGGTCAACGGCGGCGGCATGAATTCATTGATGACGTCGATCTCGAACGCCTCGCGGTCAGCCAGATCGGCACGGCCGGCCTGCCGGTACTGGCTTTCCGATTCGCGGCGCTGCTTCAGCATTTTTTCGAGCACGGCGAGCACCGCGGTGTCTTCGAGTTCCAGGCGCTCGTCCACTTCTTTTTGTTTGAGCGCCGCGGCGATCAGGCGCAGGGCACCCAGCCGGGGTTTGTCGCCGGCGCGCATCGCGGCTTTCACCGCCTCCAGTATGCGGTCCTTGAGCGTCATCTCGGTCTGGTCGGGTTCACGGGTGTTGGTGGCCGGGCAGCCGGCCCGCGTGCATGATACCGCGCCGGTACACGACCGGCACGATGGACATCAGTACAAGCGCTGGCGCTGGGTCACGTCGCGCGACAAGCGGCGCAGGTGGCGCTTCACCGCGGCAGCGGCCTTGCGCTTTCTTTCCTGGGTGGGCTTTTCGTAATATTCGCGGCGGCGGGTTTCGGCCAGCACCCCGGCCTTCTCGCAGGAACGCTTGAAGCGCCGGAGGGCGTATTCGAAAGGTTCATTTTCTCGTACTTTGACGCTCGGCATGGAATCTCCATCGTCGGCGGCCAGCCGGAGCGCACCCGGAGGCCAGGGTTAAAGAGCCGTTTATTATACCCTGAGACCTTCTCAGGTGCCAAATCATGCTGATTCTTGGAATCGAAACCTCCTGCGACGAAACCGGGGTTGCGCTTTACCGTCACCCGGGCGGCGTGCTCGCCCACCGCCTGCACAGCCAGGTGGCGGCGCACGCCCTTTACGGTGGCGTCGTACCCGAACTGGCCAGCCGTGACCATCTCAGCAAAATCGTGCCGCTTTTGACCGGGGCCATGCGCGAGGCGCAGGTCACCGCAGCCGGGATCGACGCCATCGCCTATACCGCCGGCCCCGGCCTGATCGGAGCGCTGCTGGTCGGCGCGGCGGTGGGCCAGAGCCTGGCCTACGCCTGGCGCAAACCGGCCCTGCCGATCCATCACCTGGAAGCGCACCTGCTCGCGCCGTTGCTCGCCGCCGAACGGCCGGATTTTCCGTATCTCGCCCTGCTCGTCTCGGGTGGCCACACGCAACTGGTCGCGGTGCACGGCCTTAGCGACTACCGTGTACTCGGCGCGACACTCGACGACGCCGCCGGTGAGGCATTCGACAAGACCGCCAAACTGCTCGGCCTTGGCTATCCGGGCGGCGCGGCGCTGGCCGCGCTGGCCGCCCGCGGCAACCCCAAGGCATTCAAACTGCCGCGCCCGCTGCTCGGCCCCGGCAGCCTCGATTTCAGTTTCAGCGGCCTGAAGACCAAAATGCGCCTGCTGTGGACGGAAGTGGGCCGGGATCCGGCCCGTGCCGCCGATCTGGCGGCCGGGTTTCAGCAGGCAATCGTCGAAACACTGGCGGAGAAATGCCGCCGGGCACTGGCGCAAAGCGGCATGACCCGGCTGATCGTCTCCGGCGGAGTTGCCGCCAACCGCGCGCTCAGGGCACGCCTTGAGGCCGACGCCAATGCCGGCGGTCACCGGGTATATTTCCCGCCGCCCGAACTGTGCACCGACAACGGCGTGATGATCGCCTTCGCCGGCGCGCTGCACGCCGCGGCCCTGGGAACGGAAAAACTGGCAACGATCGCGGCGAGCGGCGAGCGGCAAATCCGCGCCTGGCCGCGCTGGGACCTGGCCGCCGCCGCCGAGCCGCCGGCCGAGAGGCAGTGAACCACCGGCAAAGCGGTGGCTTTGGACAGAGGGTCCCGCAAAGGGGCCTTCACGCCGCCAGACAAATGCCATGTCGTCACACGCAGGGATTGCCGCCGGCCGGCAGGCAGGGACTCCAGGCGCCAGGGATGGCTTCGTCTCTCACCTCCCTGTGAACTGGATTCCGGCAATCCATGCCGGAATGACGGACGACCGAAAATGGTTCGCCAACGCCTGTCACATGATGGCTTCTACTACGAAGATAGGACAGTAGAGTAGGCGAGGAACCCGACGGATGCCGGGCCCTCGCCCCTCGTCGCACCGGACGTGCGGATTTCCCGCATCCGGCGCTCCCGGTGGATTCGTCACAAGCATGCACCCAACAGTTGCATAAATTTTGCTTGAATTTATAGATTTCTTCATTAAATCAATAAGTTATGAGAATTTTAGTTAAAGCATCGAATTCACCTGGGGTGACGCGCCCGGTTTCTCGCCCAAGCTGAAGGCAGATAGAGAACGAATCTCGGCATTTCGCACGAGCCGCGTTGCGTTCCCAACCGCCCGCCGGCAAGGAGCGAGGCGCAGGCGATAGTGATTCTATCGCCCAGCCGATGGACGCCGCCCGCGGGCGTTTGGGACGCAACCTACCGGGACGGGGCGCTAAGCGCGCCGGGCAGCGTTGTCGTTGCGACCGTAAGCCTGCAAACCACGGATCAGTTCGATGGTCATCGCCGGGAGCACCGCATCGCCAGGGTCAGGCGACCATTTCGGGAGCGCGGCAGAATCGGGGCGGCCATCGATCCACTGCCGGGCCCGCATCTGGACCAGCGAACCGCGCGCCGAATCGTCCGGATCGAGCTCGAACCGCGCCGCCGGCGGTGTGCCCGCCGCGGCTTGCCGGCAGGCTTCGAGCTGCCGGGCCGCTTCGCTGCTCTGCCCTTGCTGCAGCAGGGCGTAATGCAGCCACACCGGATAATGACCGCAGTCCCCACCGTTGCCATCGGACCGCCGGCGTACATCGATGGCCCGGCGGTTCGCTTCGGCCGTCTCCGGCTACAAGCCGAGCGCCAGAAAAATGTGCGACGCCATGTGCTGGGCGTGCGGCGCGGCGGGCGCGATCCGCGCCAGGGAGCGCGCGGCGTTCAGGCCGAGCGGGGCGTGGATCGCGTCGTCAACGCCATGGATCAAATAATGCGCCGCTCCGGGGTGTTCCGGCTGCCACTCGAACACCTCGGCGGCGAGCGCCGTGGCCCGCATGTAATCACCGTGGTCGCACACGCCGCCGTGGCGGCCGAGCAGGGCCAGCGCATAGAACAACCGGAACTCGTCGTCAGCGGGGAACTCCCCGGTCGTACTGGTTCCACAACGGGGCGTTATGGGTCATCGCCTCGCCCCAGTAAGGCATGAACCATTCCGGCGCAAGCGCCCTGGCCTGCTGGAAATGCCGGCGCGCCGCAGTGTACTCGAAAAGGTGCAACAGCAAAAGGCCGGTGGTGAACGCCGCCGCCGCTTCCGCTGAGGAAACCCGCCCGTCAATTCGGCCCGGCCGAGCCCCGGTTGGCTGGCAGGCGTCACCTCGCCGCCGGAATGTGCCGCGAGCGGGCCGCTGAAAAGCAGCAGGCTGAGGACCCCCCTGCCGCAAGCCGTCAAGGCATCGGTTCACTATGCTGTTCATCGTACACCTGGCAGGCAATGTAACATTCGTAACAGCAACCGGCCGCTCGGCAGAGCCGGCCGCCACCCGGGCTTATGGGACCGGGCCGGCGCTGCGCCGCATACACCCGGACGATCGCACAACTCGACAAGAAAGCTGACCGATGGATCAAATACTGATCGAAGATCTCAGGATCGAAACCGTGATCGGCGTTTACGACTGGGAGCGGGAGATCCACCAGGTCGTGGCGCTCGATGTGACGATGCCGGCCGATATCGCCGCCGCCGCGGCGCTGGACGAGATCGGCGCGACGATCGACTACAAGGCGGTCGCCAAGCGACTGATCGCGCTGGTCGAAGCGAGCCGCTGCCGGTTGATCGAAACCCTGGCCGAGCGCTGCGCCCGGATGATCCTCGATGAATTCGATGTGCCCTGGGTCCGGCTCAGCGTCCGCAAACCGGGCGCCGTAACCGGGGCGCGCGACGTCGGCGTGGTGATCGAACGGCAAAGATGAGCGTCAAGGTCTATCTCGGCATCGGGGCCAATCTCGAGCCCGTGATTCATCTCGCAACGGCGCTGGCTGAATTGCGCGCTTACGATCCGCGCCTCGAGATTTCACCGGCGTATCGCAGTCCCGCCGTCGGTTTCGACGGTCCCGAGTTCATCAACCTGGTCGCCGGTTTCGATTATCACGGTGACCTGCCGGCTTTGAAGCGCTGGCTTACCCTGCTCGAAAGACGTTGCGGCCGGCGGCAAGAACAGCACGGTTATGCCAACCGCCCGCTCGATCTCGATATTCTGACTTTCGGCGATTGCATCGGCCGGCACCACGGCCTCGACTTGCCGCACCCGGATATCCTACACGCAGCGCATGTGCTAAAGCCGTTCAGCGAACTGGCCCCCGAGTGGCGCCATCCGGTTCGCGACAAACCGTTGCGGCTGCTCTGGCGCGAAGTCGCTGGCGCAGCGCCGGCCCTCGTCCGGTGTACGCTCGCCGCTTGCGGCCGGCCCGCCACACGACAACGGCCCGCTGCCGGGCGGCTCACATGAACAGGCTGCGCCCGCCGTCGATCGCCAGCACCTGGCCGGTGACATAGCTCGCGTCAAGGCCGAGATAACAGACGGCTTCGGCGATCTCACCTGGCGTGCCGCGCCGGGCCAGAGCGATACGCTTCAACATCGCCTTCTCGACACCGGCGGAAAATCCTTCCTCCGGGGCGAGGATATAACCAGGCGACACGCCGTTGACCCGGATCTCCGGTGCCAGCTCGCGGGCCAATGCCCGGACCATCATGATCAACCCCGCCTTGGCGATGCTGTACACCGCATGGCCGCTGAGCGGGCGCTCGCCGTGGATATCGGCCAGCGCCACCACCGCCCCCGCGGCGGCAGCCAGCGCCGGGCGGAGTGCCTGGGTCAAAAAAAACGGACCGCGCAGGTTGCCGGCCAGCAGATCGTCCCAGGCGGCGGGCGTCACCGCGCCGAGCGGCGTCGGATAAAACGCCGAGGCATTGTGGACCAGAAGGTCGAGCCGGCCGCGGCGGTTGATCTCATCGGCCAGCGCCGCGATCTGCACATCGTCGGTCAGATCGAGCCGGCGCACCACGACCGATCCCGGACGTTCGGCATTCAATTCGCCGGCCAGCCGCTCTGCCGCAGCGGGCGAAGAACGGCAGGTGACGAGCAGATCGAGGCCGCGCCCGTGCAGTGCGCGCGAGATCGCCGCACCGATCCGCTGTCCGCCACCGGTGACCAGCGCCAGAGCGGGTGATTGCAGCGCGGCGCGCTCCACCCGCACCTTCAACGTGCTGGATCGTCTGAGCGATACGGCAGGCGCGCCCGATCGGCCGGGCAATAGGCCGGCGCGGCGCCCCAGACGCCGTGATATTCGTACCGTTCGCCACCGGCCTCGAATCGGATCAGATAACCCTCGACCAGCGCCTGGGTGTACATCATGCCCGGCTCAGGGCAGCCCAGGCTGCCGTCGCGCCAGGTCACCGCTTCGGCCGTGTGCACAGCCAGTTCTGATTCGGCCAACCCGGTACGCCCGGCCAGATCCCGCCGCGCCGCCGCCACCGCGTGGGTCAAATCGCCGCGCTCCGGCATCTTGATCTTCATCTGCACCTCGGCAACCTCCTGTTCCGGATTCACTGCGGGTGCCGTCCCACCGGCCGCACAGCCGGCCGCCAGGCCGCAAAACACCATCGCCGGTATCGCTCTCACTTCGACATCACTCCGCTCAACCCCGTGTCATTGCCCGGGCACCTGCAAATCATACCCCGCAACCCGCCCGCCTCCCGCCGCGCTTGATCGCGCTTGCCGTATACCGCATAATAAACTTATACGCGAGCGGCAATGCACCGCGGCGTGAACCTTGGGTTGTGAAGAGCCAGGATGACTGTGATAAACGCACAGGCGGCCGGAATGCGGCTCGCCGGCGGCGCCTCATCGTCTCCGGACGCGACCTTCGCGGCGGTGTACACCGAATTGCGCGCCATCGCCCGGCGCGAACGCCGCCGCAACCCCGCCTCGACCCTCAACACCACCGCCATCGTCCACGAAGCCTGGCTGAAGCTCAACGGCAAAACCGCCGGCCGGCGCAACCGCAGTCATTACCTGGCAACCGCCGCCCTGGCGATGCGCCAGATCCTCGTCGATTACGCCCGTTACCGTGGCGCGCACAAACGCGCGGCGCCGCAGCAAGCGGTGCCGGATGTCAAGCCCGGCGAGCAGAACGACGCACTCGAGCAGATCATCGCCGTTGACCACGCCCTCGACCGCCTGCAAAAACTGGACGAGCGGCTGGCCCGCCTGGTGGAATTGCGCTTTTTCGCCGGCTTGCCGCTCGACGAGGCGGCCGACTGCCTGGGCATTTCGCTTCGCACCGCCGCCCGCGACTGGCAAAAAGCACGCGCCTTTTTGCAGACTGAGCTAAGAAGTTAATGGATGCCACTACCTGGCGGCAGGTCGGTGCGCTGTTCGACGAACTGGCAGCGCTGCCGCCCGCCGTTCGACCGGAGCACCCGGGACTCGACGCCGCCGGGCCGGAAATACGGCAGCGGCTGGACTGCCTGCTCGCCGCCCACGATGCACCGGACGAGTCGATCCTCGATCGCTCACTGGACGACATTGTACGGTGTCTGACCGCCGATGCCGGCATCAACCTGGGCAAGATTCCCGAACGACTCGCCGGCCGGCGTTTCGGCAACTGGCGGGCAGTGCGCGAGATCGCCCGCGGCGGCATGGGAGTGGTGCTGTTGGGCGAACGCGCCGACGGTCAGTTCGAAATGCAGGCGGCGATCAAGGTTCTACCGCCGGGCCCCTTCAGCCAACGCCAAGCCGAGCGGTTGCGCGACGAAATCCGCATCCTGGCGCGCCTGACGCATCCCAACATCGCCCGCCTGATCGACGGCGGCATCACCGACGACGGCATCCCGTACCTGGTGATGGAATATGTCCGCGGCATGGCGCTCATCCGTTACTGTGAAGAACGCCGTCTTGCCGTACGGCAAAGGATCGAGCTTTTATGTGCCGCCGCCGAAGCCGTGGCCCACGCCCATCGCCACCTGGTCGTGCATAACGACATCAAACCCGCCAACGTCCTGGTGACGGACGAGGGCCTGGTCAAACTGCTGGATTTCGGCATCGCCGGCCTTTTGACCACCGAACATGAAGCGGGCCGGCCTGCCGCCCTGCTCCGCTGCACGCCCGCTTACGCCGCACCGGAACAGTTCGTCACCGGCGGGCCGGCGACAACGCACGACGTCTATGGCTTAGGCGCTTTGCTCTACGAAATGCTGAGCGGCCGGCGGTTGCGCGACGGCCGCGATACGATCTCGCTGCTGCTCGGCCGGGAGCACGCAACCGGTGTCGCCATGCCGCCCTCGGACTGCGTCCGGGACCGGCGCCTGGCCCGCCACCTCAAAGGCGATCTCGACGTAATCTGCCGGCAAGCGCTCGCCGCCGATCCCGAACGGCGTTATCCGACGGCCGCTGCCATGCTCACCGACCTGCAAAACTGGCTGGCGCTGAAACCGGTTGCGGCACGCGGCGGCGGCCGGATGTATCGTGCCGGCAAATGGTTCCGCCGCCACCGGGTCGCCGCCGCTGCCGGCGGACTGGCCATGATGTCGCTGCTCACCGGTGCGGCCGTTGCGGTGTGGCAAGCCGAGCGGGCCACCGCGGCGCTGGCTCAGACCACCGTGGCCTTGCAACGCGCCACGAAACTGCGCGATTTCCTGCTTGAGTTGTTCCGTGCCGCGGCGGCGGATCGGCCGCGCGATCAGCTTCCCGATACCGAGGAGCTGCTCGAACTGGGTGCGCAACGGGCACTCGATCCATCGACCGCAGCGGACGACGACCGCTTCGGCATGTTGACCACCATCGGCGAAGTCTATCTCAGCTTGAACCGGGTCGAACAGGCCCGGCCGCTGATCGACCAGGCGGTGATGATTGCCATTGATCCAAACCAGCAGCGCCCTGCTGATTTGGCGTATGCCCTGCGCCAACAGGGCTGGCTGGCGATGAAAGAGCGCCGGCTCGACGATGCCGAACGCTCGCTGCTGGAAGCCGAATCCGCCCTCGGCATCCCGCCGGCGCCGTGGAAATCGTTCGCTGCAATCCGCGCGATCCGCGGCTACCTGGAAATCATGCGCGGCGACAACACCCGCGCCCTGGCGATACTCGAGCCGTTGTATCGCCAAATGCAGCAACGACAAGCGGAACAAGTGGACGACCGCCTGCGTTACAACGTCCTGAACCCCCTGGCCATCGCCTACCGCCTGGCCGGCAAACTCGAACCTGCATCCAGTCTCAACCGCGAGATCGTGCCCACCGTACGCCGCCTATACGGCACCGAAAGCCTGCGTTATGCGGTGACCCTGGCCAACAGCGCGTCCATCGAGATAGATTTAGGTCATTTTGCCGATGCCGAACACCACCTCGGCGAAGCACTCGCACTCTACGACCGGATTTTTACCGGGCCGGCCGAATACCGGGCCGCGGCCCGCCATCTCCAGGCCCGCCTTTTGCTCTACCGCGGCGATTACGAAAAGGCCCTGCACGAAATGTCCGTCTCCAGCACCGAATGGGCCAGGGCCAGCGGCAAGGAAGCAGCTGACTATGACTTTTTCCACATCAACCAGGGCATGCTGCTCACCCGGATGCACCGCTGGCCAGAAGCGGTAGCGGCACTGGAAACAGCGCGCCGTCTACTCGATCAGCAAGGCAAAACCGACAACGAGACCCGCACCCATGTCGAAGCCCTGCTGGCCCTGAGCCATTGCATGCTGGGCGACGCGCCGGCAGGCATCTCGATCCTCGCCGACCTCGAACGCCGCCTGAATGGCCGCCTGCCGACGAGCGCCGAATATCGCGCCCGGCTGCACGAGGCCCGGGCCGGCTGTCAATCCCGGGTGGGGCAACCGGCAGCCGCGCTCAGCGAGATCGATCTCGCGCTCGCTGCGGTGACGCAGCCGGGACGCGCCGTCGAGATCGCCGACTGCAAGATTCTGCGCGCCGCCGCCCTGACCGCACTCGGCCGCCGGATCGACGCCCAAAACGAACTCGTCGAAGCCGAAACCCTGCTGCTCGACCTGAACCTGACCGAGCACCCCGCCTTACAAAACATCGCCGCCGCCCGCCGGGATTTGTCTGCCAGCTAATTCCACCCGTGTGGAGCGTTGTTCGTGCTTCGTTCCCGCCTGCCTGTGCGTATACGCACGCACACAGGCGCATGCGGGACAAATTCGCCTGGAGCGAATTTGAACGCGACGCAGGCGACCGGGCAGGGGTACGCGCCGAGGATGGCGCGCATATATCCAGTAAAAATGTTTTTCACCGAAGGACACGAAGGATCACGAAGGAGGGAATCTGCCGGAGCGAGACCTTCGTGCGCTTCGTAAGGTTGCTGGTCAACCGGTAGCTGCCCGGATTGTTGATGGTGACCGGAAAGCCGCCGAGATCATCATCAAAGCAACCCGGGCCGGTGGCGCACAACTAGTTGATCTCACGGACTCCGTCCACCGCCTGGGCGGAAGGAATCAGAAACGCCGCGGCGGCCAAAAAGGACAATATTGAATTGCGCATAGACGGACTCCTCCGATCAAGATGGATTCTCACAGGGATATACGAATGCATCGGAAAAGACCGCCCCTTATCGATAGCGAATTTGAAAGTCGGGATGATGAAAGATGTCGGATCGGCCAGCCGTCATTTGCCATCTAGCCAGCAAGCTGGTAAGATCATGTTTTTCGCCGACCGGGGTTATTGACCATGGCCGAACCGCAACTGTCCGTCCGTAGCGCGCGAGCGCGGGAACTGGCGCATCAACTGGCGCGGCGCGAGCGGCGTACCGTAGCCGAGGTGGTCGAACGTGCGCTGGAGGAATATGCCGCGCGCCAGACCGGGCGTGAGCCGGCATCGAGTTTCTACGCCGGACTCAACCGGCGTTTTGCCACCGATCTGGATCTCGAAAACATCATCCGTGATCACCGCACGCCGCATACCGGTATCGACTTGTGATTTTTCTCGACACCAATGTCATCTCCGAGAGTTTGCGCCGCGACCCCGACGAGCGGGTCATGAACTGGCTGGCGGTGCACGACCAGGAACTCGCCATTCCGACCGTGACAATCGCCGAAATCGCGTTCGGTATCGCAAAAATCCGGCCCGACCCGCGGTCCGATCTGTTACTGCAGGGGCTGAATGCATGGCGTGAACGGTTTGCCGAGCGCATTTATCCCTTTACCGAACAGGCGGCTTTGCTTTACGGTGAACTGATGGGCCCATTGGCGCGGGCGGGCACGCCGATGTCGGTTCCCGACGGCATGATCGCCGCAATCGCGATCGTACATCACAGCCCGCTGGCGACACGCAACACCACAGACTTTCAGTCACTTGAACTGGAACTGATCAACCCGTGGCAGTACTGATCAAACTGTTTGGTTTAGTCATTCTCGCCTGCCTGTGCGTATACGCACGCAGACAGGCGAAAGCGGACCCCACCTTATTTTTGTCATTCCCGCGAAAGCGGGAATCCAGTAAAATTATTTTTCACCAGTAGAGTAGGCGAGGAACCCGACGGATGCCGGGCCCTCGTCGCACCGGACGTGCGGATTTCCCGCATCCGGCGCTCCCGGTGGATTCGTCACAAGCATGCACAGGGCAAGCCGCGCCGCGCTACAGATACACCAGACCCAGATCGGCCAGATGACGGTAGAGCGTGACCCCTTCGGGGAGACGAAAGGGGCGCTGGCTGCGACGCCGCAGGTGGCAGGCCAGCCGTCGGCGAGCATGATGGTTCAGGTGACGGTAACTCCGACGGGGATAACCCACGCGGAAGTACGCCTGCCAGCCCACCAGATAGCGATTGATCCGCGCAATCAGATGGGGCAACGGCACAAAGCAGTACCGCGCCGCGGTCAGTTCCCGCAGGTGGTCCCGCGCCCGAGCCAGTGCCTTGGCCGACGGACCCACATACAGGTAGCGGTGAGAGCCACCATGCAGATCCCGGTCGTAACGGAACGTGTAGCCCAGAAAGTCCAGCGCGCTGCCGGACTGGCGAAGGTCCACGATCCGCGTCTTGTCCCGGTTCAGGGTCAGACCCAGCCGGGTTTCAATGACCGTGCGGTAACCCGCCTTGAGGTGATCGCTGACCGCTGCGATGGCATCGTGGGCCAAACGACCCGGACGAAACCCGTAGGAACAGTCGGCGAAATCCGCCTCGAAGATCGGTTCCAGCACCCGCAAGGCCGCCATCTGCGCCACCCGATCCACCACATTGGGGATGCCCAGCGGCCGTTGTCGCCCATCTGGCTTCGGAATCCACACGCGACGGATCGCGCCGGGGCGGTAGGTCCGGCTGCGAAGCGCCTCGTGCAGGTCCTCCACCAACCGACCCGGACCGTCCTCCAGGGCAACAATCTGGTCAATCGTCACCCCATCCGGTCCGCCAGCGCCGCCATTGGCGCGCACCCCTGCTCGGTCGCCTGCGGCGCGTCCGGAATGACGAGTCGTAGATGAGTCAGGTCTTGTTATGGGATCCCCTCGTAGCTGTCGGCGAAGATCGCATCTTCATTGTCGTAAATCCGGATGATGATGGTGGCCGGCACACCCAGAACCCCGCTGCCGCTGTTGTAATCCAGATCGACCCGGAACTGTTCGTGCGGTTCGCTGATGCCGTCATCGAGGATCCCGAAATTGACCAGGCGCGGAGTATTGTCACCGTTGGACCAACTTACGAGGGTCGGCAGTGCCGTGTAGTCGCTACCCTCGGTGGCGGTGATGTTGAAGGCCGTGACCTGAAACGAGGTTTCACCCTCGCTGCCGCCGGCGCGGCTGATCGGCACGACAACGGTGCCGTCGCCTTCCATCACATCGATCAGCGTGGTGGCGAATTGCACCGTGCCGCCGTTCAGCGCCCCGACGAATTCGTCGGCGCCGAGGTCGTAAGGGCCCAAGAAATTGCTGTTGCCGGCCACATCGAAGCCCCGTGCCTCGCCGTCGATATCGCTCTCTACCGGGATGTAAACCGCTGTATCGCAAAAGTCCACGGCCGGCGATGTCCCGGCCAGGCGGTAATTCCCGGCCGGGCCAGGCGCGACAAACTGCGGATCGGCCGAGAAAATCGATCCGGGGGAAGGAGGATCTGGTGGTAGTGAGCCGGTTTCGTGAACGACAATGCAATCGACCCTTCCGGTTGTGTCGGCGTCCCAGTTGGCGAAAAAGACCTCTCCCGTGCTCTCCCAGATGATGTCGGAGTACAACTGGACATCGGCATCGTTGAAGACAATCAGGTCGCGGCCGCTACTGGATGTCAGATTATCGGCAAAGGTGGTGAACGCGATCGTCGTATCGGTATTCGACTGCACGTCCACCACGCCTTGCAGACCGCCGAGATCGGTCGTAGACGCCGGATTGTTGACGATCATATTGCCTTCCATGAACAAGGTACCGGGCTCGGCCGGATTGCCGCCCGTGTTGTTGACGATGACGGCGGAAGCCGGGCCATCGGCCTGGTTGTCCTCGATCCAGGTCTGGCGGATATCGACGCCGACACCGTTACCGCCGGCGGCGACGGCCCCGCCCATTTGCGCCGAATTGCCGGCGAGAACCGAACAGCGGTTGGCGCTGTGGCAGGCGCTGCCGGCCAGCGTGCGGTCCATAAAGAACCTGGCCCCGAAATTGAGCGCCACCCCACCGCCGCTACCTGAGTCATCCGCATCCGCGTCGGCGGTGTTGCTGGCAATCCACGAATCGCGCGCCGTGATCGTCGATGTGGTGCCGGTGGCGAACAAGCCGCCGCCGGCGCCATTCGCCCGGTTCGAATCGAGCGTCGTGCGGCGTGTTGCATCGCCAAAACCAAAACCGCCGGCCCCGCCGATCAAGGTCACCTCACCGCCGGCTTCGAGATATCCGCCACCGCCGTTGACGGTGGCGGTATTAGAGAAAACACCACTTGGAAAACTGGCGAACGAATCCACACCACAGCCGCCTGTGACAAATAAGCCGCCGCCGTTCTGCGCCGAATTGGAATTGATGCTGACGATCGCGTCCAGCGCCACCACGGCGCCGTTACCGCTGCAATACATGCCGCCGCCGTTACCGCTGGCGGTATTGCTCGACACCGCGGATCCGTCCAGCAGCCACAACACGGTCGGGTCGGCATCGGCGGTATCAGTCAGATGAATGCCACCGCCGTCGGTCGCGCTGTTGGTGGAGGCGATCAGGTTGGTGCCGACCACGAAATTGTTGTTGCGGATTTCCAGCCCGCCGCCATTGGTGCCGGCGCCGCCCTGCACCCTCAGATTTTCCAGAAACACGGTCTGCGCCGCCGCCGTCTGATCGATCAGGATCACCGGCCCGCTCGCCCCGCCGCGATTCAGCGTGGTGTTACCGGACGGCGCCGCGCTGTCGCAGAACGAATAACCGCCGACGATCATCACCGACTGGTCGCCGCCGGCGGCGTCGTTCAGAAAATACCGCCGGCCGGCGTAATCACCCGAGTTGGCGACACGGATTTCGGTCAGACCGGGGCCGTTGGCGTCCACCGCCGCAGCATCCATCGCCTGCTGCAAGCCGTTGTTGCCCGCTGTGGCCAGAAAATCGCAGCCGCCGATATCGTTGCCAACGCGGATCACCGGCGTACCGCCGCGCGTCGCGGGCGGCAGATGGGCGAGAGCGGCGCCGTATATATCCCGGACTTCGGCCAGCACTTCCGCCACCGGCCGCCCCTCCTGCGCGGCACGGATTTCGGCCACCCGGCGCCATTCATCAGGCAAAATCGCATCGCCGTGAATCGTCGCCCGAGTCCGCAGCCGATTGATTTCAGCCTGCACCCCGTCGGGCACGGCGATGGAATCCAGGACCGAACCGGAAACCTCCGCCCGGATCGTTCCCGCGATGGTCAAAGACAAGCAAAGGCCCGTGATGGGCCCCAAAATCGAGCGATATCCGCTGCGCATACGCCTACCCCTCCAGACCGCAAATTGGCCAAATGTTCAAAGGGATATACGTAATGCGCAAAAAAACACTGCCACAGGGTGATTCGCTCGCGCCCGCCCCGGTTTTACCGGAACGATCGGCGACCGCGGCGCATCCTGGCATGCATTTCAAATGCAAAATTGCATATAACTTATTTTATGGGCCACCACTACATCAAAGTTCCGCCACGCCGCGCCCCGCCATGGCCGCTTCCATCAAGGCATTCCGGCGGTTTTTCGGGAACCGCGCCAGACCGGGCTACGTGATCCATCCCGGCACCATCCGCCTGTCCCTGGCACCGGGTATCACCGCTTTGCCCTTCAGCGAACTCTAACTGCCTGAGATCAGGCGGGCCTACTCCCTCTCCGCCACCCATAAAAAAGGCCCGTTGTGGCAAGGCTTATCACAGTGCGACTGGGATAGGGCAATTCGTGGCGAGAAGTCGGCTGGATTTCGGTTCCGAATCCGCCCATCCCGGGCGGCTCGGAACACGCCAGGTGCGGCGCATGTCCGCACCTGGCTTCGCAGCGCCGGTGCATGCACCGGCGCCGCGGGCAAGCCATCCCTGGCTTGCGGGCCGGGATTGTTTTGAGGGTGGGTTGATCATGATTTTTTTGGCTCGGGGCATCCTGCCCCTCGCCCTGCGGGCGCACTTCGTGCGTCAACGCGGCAGTCCTGCCGCGTTTGTCGAACAGGGGTTCGTATCAAGCCCGCCTGATTGACCATCCGTTCGTCGCGAGGGGGTGCCAGGGCTTGCGGCTGTGTCGTTTCGCGACCGAGCGCACCGCAGACGTACTTGATTGTACGTCGAGGAGGCGCGACCGAGTGAAACGGCGCAGACGCAAGTCATGGCGCCGCCGCAGTAGAACGGATGGTCAATCAGGCGGGCCTACTCCCTCTCCGCCACCCATAAAAAAGGCCCGTTGTGGCAAGGCTTATCACAGTGCGACTGGGATAGGGCAATTCGTGGCGAGAAGTCGGCCCTGCGGGCCGTTGTTGAATTGAGGGAGGGATAGACTCGGGGCATCCTGCCCCTCGCCCTGCGGGCGCACTTCGTGCGTCAACGCGGCAGTCCTGCCGCGTTTGTCGAACAGGGGTTCGTATCTAAGTCCTCCCTCTCCGCCACCCATAAAAAAGGCCCCGTCGGGGCCTTTTTTATGGGTGGCGGAGAGGGAGGGATTCGAACCCCCGGAAGGCGATGAACCTTCAACGGTTTTCAAGACCGCCGCATTCAACCACTCTGCCACCTCTCCGAAGCTTTGAGTGTCGTATTTTACTGCAGCCCATTGCTCCGGGCTGGCACAGCCGGCCCCCTCGCCCGGAGCGCCGACTGCCGGCGGCGAGCCCCAGTTCCGTTGCATGGGCCACTGACGCCAGGGCGTCGGGAAGGCCGGGGCCAATTTCCAAGGCCAATTTCTGGACACCCGCCATTCGCGTCAGTCATCCGCCGGCCAGTCGACCGCAGCGCCGGACAGGAAGAACTGAACGCGATAACGCCGGACAAGATCATTTCGCCGTCAACCTTCGATCACGATCAGATCGCCGTGGTGGTCCAGGTATTGCAGGGCGTAGGCCATCTCGCCGCGGGATTCGGCGTGGATTTCGAACAGCGGGGCACCACGCCCGACGTTCTCGCCCAGGCGGACCTGCATCAGGATGCCGGCGGCCGGCGCCGCCGGCGCGCCGGCGAGTTTCGCCAGGCGTGCCAGGCGGCGGTTGTCCATCGATCCGATGCGCCCGGCACGGCTTGCTTTATGGACATGCTGGTAAGGTGCAAGAGGCGGTTCGCGCAGGCCACCCTGGGCGCGGCAGATCGCCTCGAATTTCCGCCACGCCCGGCCGCCGACCAGCACCTCGGCGGCGGTCTTTTCGCCGCGGCCGCGAGCCGCGGCGCCGGCCAGCTCCAGCAGCGTGCCGGCCAGGCGCACGGCGCGCTTTCGTAAATCCTCGGGCGCCCCGGCTTCGTTACGCAGCACGGCGAGCACATCGCGCGCTTCCAGAGCCGGGCCGATGCCGCGGCCGACCGGTTGTTGCCCGTCGCCGATCATGATCCGGATCGTCAGACCAAGCGCCTCGGCGGTCGCCTCGAACAATGCGGCAATCGCTTTGGCCTCGGCCTGCGATCGGACCTTGGCGGTCGCCCCGAGCGGGACATCGAGCACGACATGGGTCGCCCCAGCGGCGGCTTTTTTCGACAATACCGAGGCGACCAGTTGCCCTTCGCTGTCCAGATCCAGCGCTTTTTCGATCTCGATCAGGATGTCGTCGGCCGGGCTGAGCCGCGCCGCGCCGCCCCAGGCGAGGCAACCGCCTTCGGCGGCGACTACCCGACGCATCACCTCGAGATCGAGATCGACATCGGTCAGCACCGCCATCGTATCGGCCGTGCCGGCCGGCGAGGTGATCGCCCGCGACGAGGTCTTTGGCATGATCAGGCCGCAGGCGGTGGCGATCGCGACGACGATCGGCGACGTCCGGTTACCGGGCAGGCCGCCGACCGAATGTTTGTCGGCGACAACCGGCGCCTCCCAATGTAGGCGCTCGCCGGCGGCGATCATCGCCCGGGTCAGGGCCGTGATTTCGCCGCTATTGAGCCGGGAACCGGCGCAGGCGGCGACAAAGGCGGCTAATTCGACCCGGCTGTAACGGCCCTCGACGATATCGTCGATCACGGCGCGGAAATCGCCGTCGGCCAACTCGTTGCCGTGCAATTTGGCCCGTACCGCGCCGAGCGATTCCAGCGTCGGCGGATGCGAAAACGACAAGTGGTCGTCGCCGGCCGGCCGCAGCCGGCTCCAGGCAGCATCCGACAAACCGGCCTCCTCGGCGCTCAGCCAGTCGGCATCGACCGTGAACAACGTCGCGATGACCTGCCGTTCGCCGCACTGGATCTTGACCCGCTGCGGCGCACCCAACCCCTCGGCACGGCACACCGGGCAGCCACGGTGCAACAGCACCACCGGCTCGCTGCCGCTGTCCAGCGCCAAGCGCCGCGGCCTGAGAGTGATCGGCAGATCCATTGCAGAAGTGTAGCGAATGGTGGGAGGGAACGGATCGGGCCGGCTTGGCACCTGCAACATTAGTATTATTCGCGGCTGCACCATGAATCCCCGAGAAATGGACAACCGCGCTTTCGACAGGATCGAAGCCGCCGCCGGCACACTCGATCCAAAGATCGAAGCGCTGGCGCGCCGGCTGCTCGCGGCCGGCGGGCGCCTGCACCGGCAGTGTGATTGGGCCGATGACGAAACGCTTATCGTGACAGGTGAAGTCACCGCACCGGACGGGACGACCAGCCGCTGCTGGATGGCGATCGAAAACAGCCATCTCGAGGCCGATTGCTCGTGTCCGAAGCGGCGTGCCTGTGAACACCTCGCCGCCCTCCTCATCACCGCGCCGAAAGGCGGCGGGGAGCAGCCGCAGGTCAGCCCCACCGCAGCGGCTTGTGTCGGGCGGTCACATCTGGCTTTCGTTCTCGCTTTCGGCGACGGCAGAGCCGGGCTCTCGCTGACGGCGCTGCGCGTCAGAGCGGATGTCCACCCAATCCAGACTTCACCTTACGCCCTGTCCCGCGCCCGCCGCGCCGAGCAACCCGGCTACATCGGCGCCGTCGAGCATCGCTGGTTGCAAGCGCTCGGCATGCGCCAAACCGAAAAATCGGCACCCGAATCGGCCGTTCTCGGTCCGGACGACGATGACCTGCTTGCCGAAATCATCGACCGCGGCAAGGCCCATTGGCAAAGCGCCAGCCAGCCGCCGCTCAAATTCGGCCCGCCGATCGAAGGGCACGCGGTCTGGCGTGAACTGGACAGCGGCGTCCAATACTTCACACTCGAACCTTCGCCGGCGGCCGGGACGTGCCGCTTGCCGTTTAATCTACCGTGGCTGCTCCAGGCGCAGCGCGGCGAATGTCACCGCGTAAAGGCTGCCGGGCTCAGTCCGGGCGACGCTGCCTGGCTGTTCGGCTTGGGCGCCGTCGATCCTTATGCCGCGCCCGAAGTCATCAGGGAAATGAACCGGCGCGGAATCGCCGCCACGATCGCCCGGCCCAAGGTTCGCAAAATCGTTCGCCAGCCTGCGCTGTCACCACAACCGGTACTCGTGCTGGAACGCAGCGCGCCGGCCTGTGATGCAAACCGCGGCGCCGCCTGCGCCCGGCTTCGCTTTCGTTATGGGCCGATTCAGATCGAGGCCGGATCGAGCACGGTTACCGGGCGGGCGGAAACGGGGAAAATCATTGAAATCGAACGTGATTTTACCGCCGAGCAGCGTTGTGCCGAACGCCTGAAAGCACTGGGCCTGGTCGCCATGGACGATCCCCCGGCGCCCGGCAATCCTGACATGGCGCGCCGCTGGTTCGCCCGCGAGCCGCACGGCGCGGCCGAAGTCTGGGCCCGCGTCCAGCGTCTTGCCGGCTGGCAATGGGTGACCGAGCCCGATTTCGATTTCCATCTGGTCGAACCGGAATGCTGGTACGGACTGCTGAGCCCAGCCGGAGCGGTGGATTTCGAACTTGAACTCGGCGCGCAATGGCAGGGGCGCCGCTATTCGCTGCTCGAACCGTTGCTGGCCTGGCTGGATGCAGTCCCCGCCGGCGAATTACAGCGCCGGCTCCACAGCGACGACGATAGCGACGGCCTGCTGCTCAGGCTCGACCCGGCGCATATCACACGCCTGCCGGCGGCGTGCCTGCGCGCCGCATTGTCGGTGCTCATCGAATGGGTCCAAACTGGTGTATCCAAAACCGGCCGGCTGAAACTGCCCCGCGCCCGGCTCGCCGGCTTGTCACTATGGCCGGGAGCGTGGCAACTCGACGGCGATGCCGAACTGCTCGAAATCACCCGCGCCCTTGGCGATCTCCGGGACCGCGCGCCTTGCCCCCCACCACCTGGACTACGTGCCGAGCTTCGGGCTTATCAACGGCACGGGCTGGGCTGGCTGCAAACGCTCCGGCAACACGGTTTCGGCGGCCTACTGGCCGACGACATGGGCCTCGGCAAGACCTTGCAGATCCTGGCCCATATCCTCACCGAAAAGACCTCCGGGCGGCTCGATCGGCCCTGCCTGATCGTGGCCCCGACCACCCTTTTGTGCAACTGGCGCGCCGAAGCCAGCCGTTTTGCGCCGGAATTGAACATCGCAGTGCTGCACGGCCCCAGGCGGCAGCAGGAATTCGCCCACCTCGACCGCTGCGATATCGCCCTGACCAGCTACGCGCTGCTCAGCCGCGATCACCGCCGCCTGCAGGCCCGGCCATACCATCTGGTGGTACTCGACGAGGCGCAGGCAATCAAAAACCCCGCCGCAGCGGTCAGCCGGCACGCCTGCCGGCTCGAAGCCCGCCAGCGATTGTGCCTGAGCGGTACGCCGCTCGAAAACCACCTGGGGGAACTGTGGAGCCTGTTCCATTTCGCCGTACCGGGGCTGCTCGGTTCGGCCCGCGAATTTCGGGCCCGTTTTCGCCTGCCGATCGAACTCGACGGCGACGAAGTGCGCCGGCGGGCGCTCAAGACCATCATCGAACCATTTCTGCTGCGCCGGACCAAAAGCCAGGTCACGCCCGAACTGCCGCCGGTCAGCGATCTCGTGCGGACAATTGAACTTGGCGAGGCACAACGCCGGCTTTACGACAGCGTCCGGGTCGCGATGCACGATAAAGTCCGGCGGGCGATCGACCGCCACGGCGCCGAACGCAGCCGGATCACAGTGCTCGACGCCCTGCTCAAACTCAGGCAGATCTGCTGCGACCCGCGGCTGGCCGGCAGCCTCGACGGCGCCGCACAGGCCGGATCGGCCAAACTCGATCTGCTGCGGCGCATGCTGCCCGAACTGATCGCCGAAGGCCGCCGCATCCTGCTGTTCTCGCAGTTCACATCGATGCTCGACTTGATCGAAACCGAAATCAAAAAAATGAACATCGCCTATCTCAAACTCACCGGCCGGACCCGCGACCGCGCCGCCCCGGTGGCACGTTTTCAACGCGGCGATGCCGCGGTGTTCCTCATCAGCCTCAAAGCCGGCGGTGCCGGGCTGAACCTGACGGCGGCCGACACCGTGATCCACTACGACCCGTGGTGGAACCCGGCGGTCGAAGACCAGGCCACCTCACGCGCCCACCGCATCGGCCAGTCCGAGCGGGTGTTTTCGTATCGCCTGATCACCGCCGGCACCGTCGAGCAGCGCGTTCTGGACCTGCAAGTGCAAAAACGCCTGCTGATCGACGGCCTGTTCGATGAACGACTTGCGCCCATGACCCACCCGGAAGCGATCGATCACCTGTTCGCCCCGGTGGAAGACGCCAGATGAGCCACACGCCCGGCAAAATCACGCAACTCGTCGATCGCTTACTGGCCAGGCACGGCGTTTACCGGCCGCTCGATCTGCTGGTGGCGCTCCGCCGCCTGCCTGAAACGGCACAGGCCGAGTGGCACGACCATCCCGAAACCGTGCTCGAAGACCGCCTGCTCGGCGACCCCGAACGCTGGATCGAACTATTGGACAACGCCGCACGCTGGGCCGAGCGGCTCGGCCTTGGCCGCGATCTGAAAATCCCCACCGCCACCGACGGCCGGCCGCTGCGCGCCTCCCGCCGCCTGGCCTGGCAACAGCTTCTGCTCACTGAATACCGGCGCACTGACGATGGCCCGCAACTCGATCTGTTTTTGGACAACCCGCAGACCATGGCGCGCCACCGCCTGGTCAAAGCATTACTCAGCGGCAAGGTTCAAGCCGCCGCCGGCGCGCTCGATGAACTCAGCCGTATCGAGTGCGACCACACCATCCTGACCGCCGCCGAAACGCTGGTCGATGCGCTCGGCTGGCCCGGCGATCAACTCGGCAATCCAAACGGCGCGCTGGATTACCTCGAACACCACCTGCAACCCGCCGCTCGGCGCCTGCTCGACCGGCAGGCGGACACCTTTATGCGGCCGCTGTGGCGGCGGATGGCCGGGATGCTCGATGCCGCACACTTCGATCCAGCGCAGCCGCATCTGCACCCAAGCTGGGCGGCGCGGCAGACAGCCGATTGGGCCGCTGTCATCGAGTCGATCCAGGCGGTAGCGGAATATCATTCCAGCCCGCCCCTGCTTTCACAACTCATCGAAGCCGGCATGATGCTGGGCGAGAGGGCGCTCGCGCTTGGCGCCCTGGCCGAACTGTGCTGGCAGGACAGCCCAAGCGCCGAACGCGTACTGCAAACCTTGACCGATCCCCCCGTAGAAGCACTGCGCGACCGCTTCTGGGATCTGGAACCACCTCACGAAATCGCCTGGTTCCCCACCTGGCTGGCACTGCACCTGAACGCCCCCGAGCCATTGCACCCGATCCGCAACCCAAAAGATGATCCGCCCCGCCTCGCCTACCGCACAGCCCGTGCCCTCAAACAAAACCCAGGCAATCCCGAACACCGCCAGGCTCTGCACCGCCAGTGCCCGATCCTGCTCGCCCATTGGCTCGCCGGCCGCCAGCGCGCAGGCGAGCATCGATGAACCCGGATCATACCCGTCCGCGAACCACAAACGGTACCACGGTCGCGCCGAACAAGCCCGAAGGCGACAACCTGGCCACATCGTAGGAGATTACGAGGCTGGTCGCCCAGGGACGCACGATCCAGGAGACTCTCGTGATCGCCCGCGACGTCGGCAAGAAACCCCGTTTCTCCGATGAGCTTCCCGAGTTCCTGGCCCCCTTCTCGCCGTGCGGCAATGCCTCGGCGTCGGCCAGCAGATGCTTCTTCTCGCCGACACTGATGCGCCGCCGAGTCCGCTTCTCTCTGCATCGGCAGAAAAATGACCCCTCACTGCTGGGGGCTTGCCCCAGACTGACTTGACTGGCCATACTGATATATACTTATATACTGCGGCACAGCCGGTGCATCATCGTTGAACATTGAAGTTATCACCATGATTACAGCTGCCCAAATCAGTGCTGCCCATGCCCTGATCGGCATTGATCAGTGCACCCTGGCCGAGGCATCTGGCTTGTCGGTTCCGACCATTCAGCGCATGGAAACCAGCGACGACATCGTGCATGGGCAGGTGGATTCGTTGATGAAAGTGGCCGGCGCACTCGATTCCGCCGGCAGCGAGTTGATCGACGCGGGTGCCGACAGCCGCGGCGGCGGCTGTGGGGTGCGCCTCAAACGCGGTGCGAGCGCCGCACTGCAATCCGCGGCGTCGCCCGCAGCGCCTGCGGCACCACGCGGATGAGCCGGTGCCGATGACCCCTGTCGCGGTGCAACTGCTGCTCGTTGCCGTCTTGCTAAGTACGGCCATCGTGGCTGTGGCGCTGAGCCGGGCGCGATTGGCGAGTCCGCTGATTTACAGCACCTGCACCGTGCTGTGCAGCGCGGCGCTGGCCGCGGCGCTGTGGCACCTGCTCGGCACCGGCACGGCCAGCAGCCTGGTGCTGCCGCTCGGTCTGCCGTGGCTGGGCGCACACTTCCGTCTCGATGCGCTGGCCGCGTTCTTCCTGGTCGTGGTCAATCTCGGCGGCGCCAGTGCCAGTTTCTACGCGCAAGGTTACGGCCGCCACGAGACCGCGCCGCATCGCGTATTGCCGTTTTATGCCGCGTTTCTGGCCGGCATGAATCTGGTCGTACTCGCCGATGACGCATTCACCTTTTTGCTGTGCTGGGAGTTCATGTCGCTGACCTCCTGGGCGCTGGTGTTGACCCATCACCGCGAGCACGAAAACACCCGCGCCGGTTACGTTTATCTCGTGATGGCCAGCTTTGGCACCTTGACCCTGCTGCTCGCGTTCGGGTTGCTGGCCGGCCCGGAAGGCCACTACGGCTTTGCGGCAATGCGCGATGCGGCGCATACCCCGATGGTTGCCGGTCTGGTACTGGTGCTGGTGTTGCTGGGTGCCGGCTCCAAGGCCGGCCTGGTGCCGCTGCATGTGTGGCTACCGTTGGCGCATCCGGCCGCGCCGAGCCATGTCTCGGCACTAATGAGCGGGGTGATGACCAAGGTGGCGGTCTATGGTTCGGTGCGCATCGTGTTCGATCTGCTCGGCGAACCCGCGGCGTGGTGGGGCATGCTGGTGCTGTTGCTCGGCGGCCTGTCGACCGTGCTCGGCGTGATCTACGCGCTGATGCAGCACGATCTCAAACGCCTGCTGGCGTATCACACCGTCGAGAACATCGGCATCATCTACATCGGTCTCGGCTTGGCGCTGGCGTTCCAGACCAACGCCATGCACGGCGCGGCGGCGCTGGCGCTCACCGCCGCGCTGTTTCACGTGTTCAACCACTCGCTGTTCAAGAGCCTGCTGTTTTACGGTGCGGGCGCAGTGTTGAGCGCCACCGGCGAGCGCAACATGGAACACCTGGGCGGCCTGATCCATCGCATGCCGTACACCAGCTTTGCGTTTCTGGTCGGCTGTGCCGCGATCTCGGCGCTGCCGCCGCTCAATGGCTTCGTCTCGGAATGGTTGACGTTCCAGGCCATCTTGCAGAGCACGAACCTGCCGCAATGGGGACTCAAGATCATGGTACCGGCGGTGGGTGGGCTGCTGGCGCTGTCGGCAGCGTTGGCGGCGGCGTGTTTCGTCAAGGCATTCGGGGTGACCTTTCTTGGCCGGCCGCGTTCGGCGGTGGCGATGCAGGCACACGAGGTGGATCGCTATTCGCTGGCAACGCTGTTGTTGTACGCGTTGTTGTGCCTGCTCGCCGGTATCCTGCCGGGTCTGGTGATCGATGCCCTGGCGCCGGTAACCACATCCCTGCTCGGCGATCGCATGCCGGCGCAGGCCGGCATTGCCTGGTTGTCGATCGTGCCGATCGCGCTCAGCCGCAGTTCGTACAACGGCTTGCTGGTGTTCGCTTTCATTGCCTTCTCTGCTAGTCTGGCTGCCTACGTGATCCATCGCTTCGCGTCGCGCGCGTTGCGCCGGGCGCCGGCTTGGGACTGCGGTTTTCCCGAGCCGAGCGTGGCCACACAATACAGCGCCACCAGTTTCGCGCAGCCCATCCGCCGTGTATTCGGCGGTCTGGCGTTTGCCATCAGCGAACAACTGGACATGCCGGCACCCGGAGACCAGCGCCCGGCGCGTTTGCTGGTCGTCCTTGGCGACCACATCTGGAACGGGTTCTACCTGCGTGTGCGCGATGCGGTGCAGTTTGGCGCCGAACTGCTCAACCGGGTGCAGTTCCTCACCATCCGGCGTTATCTGAGTCTGGTATTTCTTACCCTGATCACCTTGCTGCTGGTACTGGCGGTATGGCCATGATCGTCGATTGGCTGGTGCAAGGTTTGCAGATGACGCTGGTGCTGCTACTGGCGCCATTGCTGACCGGCGTGGTGCGCAAGAGCAAGGCGCGGCTGTTGCGCCGGCAAGGGCCGCCGCTGTTGCAGCCGTATCGCGATCTGTTGCGCCTCTCGCGCAAGGAAGTAGTACTGGCCGACAACGCCTCCTGGCTGTTCCGGGTGTCGCCCTATCTGATCTTTGCCGCCACCTGGGTTGCCGCGTCGCTGGTGCCCACGTTCGCCGCCGGCCTGCTGTTCAGCTGGAGCGCCGACCTGATCGCGATCATCGCGCTGCTGGGCAGCGCACGGTTTTTTCTGGCGCTGGCCGGCATGGACATCGGCACCAGTTTCGGCGGCATCGGCTCCAGCCGCGAAGTGATGATCGCCTCGCTGGCCGAGCCGGCGATGCTGATGCTCGTGTTCACCGTCGCGCTGATTGCCGGTTCCACGCAACTGTCCACGATCTCCACGTTTCTGGCCACCGATGCCAGCCTGCGCATCTCGCTGGCGATGGCGGCGGTGGCGCTGGTCATGGTGGCGTTAGCCGAGAACGCCCGCATCCCGGTGGACAACCCAACCTCGCACCTGGAATTGACCATGGTGCATGAGGCCATGGTGCTGGAATACTCGGGCCGCCATCTGGCGATGATCGAGTTCGGCGGCTCGCTCAAGCTGTTGCTGTATGTTTCGCTGATCGCCAGCGTGTTCGTGCCGTGGGGCATCGCCACAGCGCCGGCGACCCCGCTGCACTACGTGGTCGGCATCCTTGCCTATCTCGCCAAACTACTGGTGTTCGCGCTGCTGCTGGCGCTGTTCGAAACCGCGATCGCCAAGATGCGGGTGTTCCGCGTCTCGCAATTCCTCGGTGCGGCGCTGATGCTCGGCCTGCTCGGTACCTTGCTGCTGTTCGTATCGGGGAGCCTGTAGTGGAAGGTCTGGTATTCGACATTGCGCATTCGCTGGCCGGCGGTCTGGTGCTGGTCAGCTTTATGATGCTATATCAGGACCGGCTGTTTGCGCTGATCAACATTTTCGCCATTCAGGCGGTACTGCTGGCGTTGTCGGTCGCCTGGCAGGCTTACATGCAGGACGCGCCGCATCTGTACATCACCGCCGCCATCGCGCTGTTGTTCAAGGCGATCGTCATTCCGATCGCCCTGCATCGCATCATCAAACAGCTTGGCATCCATCGCGAAATCGAACCGGTGGTCGGCATCGGCTCGACCATGTTCATCGGCATCGGCCTGGTGGCGCTGTCGATGGTGGTGATGCTGCGGGTGACCGGGCAGGCGGCGCCGGTGGCGCGCGAGGATCTGGCGTTCGCGCTGTCGGTGATCCTGCTCGGTATGTTGATGATGGTGACAAGGCGCAATGCCGTCGGCCAGGTGATCGGCTTCATGTCGCTGGAAAACGGCCTGGTGCTGGCCGCTACCGGCGCCAAGGGCATGCCGCTGGTGGTCGAGATCAGCGTCGCGTTTTCGGTGTTGATTGCGTTCATCGTGATCGGCATCTTCCTGTTCCGCATCCGCGAGCGTTTCGACACGGTCGATCTGAGCGCGCTCGACAGCCACCGTGGAGGCCAGTAGTGGCCGGGATCACATTCAATCCGATATTGGCGGTGGTGTTGATTCCGCTGCTGACCGCGCCGCTGCTGGCGCTGCTGCCGGGCTACCGGATTTCGGCGCGGATCAATGTGCTGGCGGCACTGGCGACGCTGCTGGCGGCAGCCTCGCTGTTTTTCGTCGAGCGCCCGCCGCCGGGCAACTATCTGCTGGTCGACGATCTGAACATCGTGTTCATCGTGCTCAACACTTTCGTGGCATTCACCACCAGCGTGTTCAGCGCCAGCTATATCGGACACGAGATGGAAACCGGGCGACTGCCGATCTCGTACCTGCGCTTCTACCACGCGATGTATCAGATGCTGGCGTTCGCCATGAACCTGGCGTTTGTCGCCAACAACCTCGGCCTGATGTGGGTGGGCGTGGAAGTGGCGACCTTGACCACGGTGCTGATGGTTGGCATCTACCGCACCCCGGCGGCACTGGAAGCGGCGTGGAAATACTTCATCCTCGGCAGTGTCGGCATCGCGCTGGCACTGTTCGGCACCATCCTGGTGTACATGGCGGCACAGCCGGTGGTTGGCGAGGGCAACAACGCCATGTTGTGGACGGTTTTGATCGCCAACGTGGCGGCGTTCGATCCGGCGTTGCTGAACCTGGCGTTCGTGTTTTTGCTGCTTGGTTATGGCACCAAGATGGGGCTGGCGCCGCTGCACGCCTGGCTGCCGGACGCCCACGCCGAAGGCCCGACGCCGATTTCGGCGGTGCTCTCGGGGCTGCTGCTCAATGTTGCCCTGTACGCATTGCTGCGCTACAAGCTGCTGCTCGCAGCCAGCCCGGGCGCACTGGCACCAGGGCCGCTGATGATGCTGATGGGCCTGATCTCGCTGCTGTTCGCGGCGTTCATGCTGTACCGGCGGCGCGACATCAAGCGGCTGTTCGCGTATTCCTCGATCGAACACATGGGCATCATCACCTTCGCGTTCGGCATGGGCGGCGTGCTCGCCAATTTCGCCGGGCTGCTGCACATGGTGATGCACAGCCTGACCAAGTCGGCGATTTTTTTTGCGGTCGGCCACATCGCACAGATCAAAGGCACCCAGAACATCGCCGACATCCGCGGCTTGACTGCAACCCACCCGGTACTGGGCTGGGGTTTGGTTGCCGGCGTGCTGGCGATCACCGGGATGCCGCCGATGGGCATCTTCACGAGCGAGTTTCTGGTCGTCAGTTCCACCATTACCCACGCGCCCTGGCTCACCATTGCCCTGGTGCTGGGACTGTTGGTGGCATTGGGCGCCCTGTTACTGCGCCTGGGCGGACTGGCCTTCGGCGAACCCAGCGGCAGCACCGCCGCAGTCAAGGCGTCGTATGTGCCGCTGTATGCCCACCTGACGTTGGTATTGATCGCCGGCGTCTATCTTCCTCCCGTGCTGGTGCTATGGTTCCAGCACGTGGCCGCCCTGCTTGGCTGAGCTCGGAGCGATGAGCACCATGACGACGCCACTGAGTCGGTTCGGCAACAACACTCGCCGCGTTGCTCCGCAACGGTGGCGACAGGTCGAGGTGGATACCGCGCAATGGAATCAGGCGGCCGCACAGTTGGTATCCGGCGCATGGTCGCTGCTCGGCCTGTGGGGCGAGCCCGAGCGCGTGTACATGGCGTTACACGACCCGGCTGAAGCCAGCTTTGCGGTACTCGAGCTGGCGTGCCCGGATCGCCAGTTTCCTTCGATCGGCGCGCGCCACCCGCCGGCATTGCGGCTGGAACGCGCGGTGCTCGAACTATGCGGCCTGATGGCGCAAGGATTGCCCGATACCCGGCCCTGGCTCGATCACGGCCGCTGGCCGATCCGGCAGCCACTGGGGCAATGCACACCCGCAGATGGTAGCGGCGAGCCGTACGCCTTTCTCGCCAGCGAAGGCGAGCATCTGCATCAAATCGCGGTCGGGCCGGTGCATGCCGGCATCATCGAGCCCGGGCATTTTCGCTTCACCGCCAATGGCGAAACCGTGGTTCGTCTGGAAGAACGCCTGGGCTATACCCACAAAGGCGTCGAGCACCTGCTGCGCGGCGCCGACCTGGCCCGCGCCAGCCGCCTCGCCGGCCGGGTCAGCGGCGACAGCACCGTGGCCTATGCACTGGCATTCGCGCAAGCGGTAGAGGCCGCCACCGGCGCCACGGTGCCGCCGCGCGCGCAGTGGTTGCGCGCGTTGATGGCGGAGCTGGAACGTATCGGCAATCACTTCGGCGACATCGGCGCGGTCTGCAACGATGCCGGGTTCGGCCTGATGCACGCCCATTGCGCGGTGCTGCGCGAACGCGTTCTGCGTGCGTCGGATGCCGCGTTCGGCCATCGCCAGATGCGCGACCGGGTGCTGCCCGGCGGCGTGGCGGTGGATATCGACAGCGCCGGCAGTGCTGCGGTGCGGGCATTGCTCGATGAAATACGGCGGCGCTTCCCGGCACTCGTCGAGTTGTACGACAGCACCGCCTCGTTGCAGGATCGCATGGTCGGCGCCGGCATCCTCGACCAGGGTCTGGCCCGCGCATTCGCAGCCGGCGGTTATGTCGGGCGCGCGTCCGGGCGCGACTTCGATGCCCGTCGCACACCCGGCTATGCACCTTACGACACGTTGCGCTTTACCGTGCCGGTGCGGCAACTGGGCGATGTCAACCAGCGCGTGTGGCTGCGCATCGACGAGGTCGAACAGAGCGTGGCGCTGATCGCGCAGATTCTCGATGGGCTGGTGTCCGGCGCGATTCGGGCGAGCGTGCCGCAGGTCGCCGGCGACTGCACGGGCGCGGCGCTGGTCGAAGGATTCCGTGGCGACGTACTCGCCTGGCTACGGCTCGGCGCCGATGGCCGGGTTGCGCGCTGCCATCTGCGCGATCCGTCATGGTTCCAGTGGCCGCTGCTGGAAGCGGCGATCGATGGCAACATCGTCGCCGACTTCCCGTTGTGCAACAAGTCATTCAATTGCTCGTATTCCGGGCACGACCTGTAACGGGATCGCCGATGCGCAAATTGCTTTTCCAGAGTCTGATCCAACTTCCCCTGAGCGAGCCGCCGCCGGCAGCCGACAAGGTGGCCGAGTTGGCGGCGACGTTGGCGGCCAGCGCGCGTCGACGGCTGGGTCGCAGCCTGGCGATCCGCATGATCGATGCCGGCTCGTGCAACGGCTGCGAAATGGAAATCAATGCGCTCGGCAACGCGTTTTACGACCTGGAACGCTTCGGCCTGCATTTCGTGCCGTCACCGCGCCACGCCGATGTGCTGCTGGTCACCGGCCCGGTCACCTGCAACATGAAAGAGGCATTGCTGCGCACCTGGCACGCCACGCCTAGCCCAAAGTGGGTAGTGGCGGTTGGCGATTGCGCCGTTGACGGCGGCTGTTTTACCGGCAGCTATGCGGTGCAAGGCGGTATCGGCGAAGTGCTGCCGGTCGATCTCTACCTGCCCGGCTGCCCACCAAACCCAACCGCATTGCTGACCGGGCTGTTGGCGCTGTTGCAGGCACAGGAAGCAAGCCCGGCGCCGGCCGATACCACCACACCGACGGCGGGCGGGCACTGAACCACCCGACGCACCGTCGGCGCCGCAACGGCCCGCGCCAACGCGCAATTCGCCGCCGCTTCGCCTAAGCTTTGAATTCCAGGACGCAACCGACGAGGCTCACCATGACACTCTTCCTTCGCGGCGGTATCGTGGTCAATGCCGACCGGCAATTTCGTGCCGATGTGCTTTGCGCCGATGGCATCATCGTTGCCGTTGGCGACAATCTGGCGGTGCCGGCCGGTGCGCAGGTGATCGATGCCGGCGGCCAGTACGTGATGCCGGGCGGCATCGACCCGCACACGCACACGCACATGCAGTTGCCGTTCATGGGCACGGTGGCATCGGAAGATTTCCATTCTGGCACGGCAGCAGCGATGGCCGGCGGCACTACCACGATCATCGACTTCGTGATCCCGGCACCCAGGTAGCGCTTGATGGACGCTTACCGGCAATGGCGCGAGTGGGCGTAAAAATCGGCCAGCGATTACAGCTTCCACGTCGCCATCACTTGGTGGGAACAGATGGGCACACAGGTGCGCGACGAAGGCGTCAACAGCCCGCCGAGTATACCTCGCTCTTGAGCTTAATCAACGAGAGAAATATTAGATCGATATCTCGTTGAAGTTTGTTTCATTGTATCGAATCTGTACTTGCGATCGAGCCAGCACGCAATGCTCGAATATCGATATCGACAACCCTTTCGATTTCGGTTATCCGCTGAGATATGATCGTTGCCTTGTCTTTGGTTGATTGAGCATATGAATTTACCTGATGCACCGCTCCGGCAAAACAGAAAGCCGTCGATAGAACGATAATGCTCCTCTTACTCCTGCGCTTACAACTTCACGGCTCGACTCATGAGCCAGACCGGTAAGGCCGGTCATCTCGAAGGTGCTGGCCCCACACACCCTGTTGAACCGGGCCGTATCGCCTGCAAGCCGCTTACTGCGGCATCAACTGGCTGAACCGATTGTCCACAACCAAAGACAGCATGTGGCCATAAACGATTGCATGAATTAGCTTTTTTAAGCTGCCCTGCCGGAGTTGTAGCGGCAGGGCAAAATATACTCCCACCGATGAACCTTGTCAAGGTTTACACTCATATTGCCAATGATGCACATTCCCGGTGCATTGAGCATTCGGTGAGCGCCATACCCAGTCTGTTCCTGTCGCTTATACGACGTCCGTTCAATGCCCGAACATTTGTTCTATACGGTACAGGCCGGGGGGTTGTTGGAGGAGCCAGCGGGCGGTGGTGAGGGCGCCGCGGGCGAAGATGGTGCGGCTGGTGGCGCGGTGGGTGAGTTCGAGGGTTTCGCCTTGGAGGATCAGGCGGATCTGGTGTTCGCCGGCGAGGTCGCCGCCGCGCAGGCTGGCGATGCCGATTTCGCCGGGGCGGCGGGGGCCGTGGCGGGCGGTGACGATGGCGTCTTCGGCTTTTTGGTCGCGGGCGGCGGCAATGGCGTGCGCCAGGTCGAGCGCGGTGCCGGATGGGGCGTCCCGTTTGCCGCGGTGGTGGCTTTCGACGATTTCGCAATCGGCATCCGGGCCCAGCGCGGCCGCGGTACGCACCGCGGCGAGTTTTAGCGCCTGGACGCCGAGACTCATGTTCGGCGCCCACAGCACCTGGGTTTCGTGCGCAAGAGCCCTCAGCGCCTCGTGCCCGGCTTCGTCCAGGGCGGTGGTGCCGCTCAATAAGGCGGCTTTGAGACGGCGGGCATGATCGGCGGCGGCGAGCAGGCCGGCAGCGACGGAAAAGTCGATGACCAGATCGACGTTTTCGATGCCGGTCAAGTTTTCCTGAATCGCCACGCCGAGCGCGCCCAGGCCGGCCTGCTCTCCGGCATCGGTGCCGATCAGCGGATGGCCGGGGCGGGTGAGGGCGCCGGCCAGGATCAGGTGCGGGTCGCGGCCGATCAGGGCGATCAGTTCGCGGCCCATCTTGCCGGTCGCGCCGTTGATCAGGAGGCGCAATTCACTCTCCTATGCCGAAAAAACGTTTGACCTCATCGAGCCAGCCGCCAGTCTGCGGCGTGTGCCGGGCGCGATCCTTGTCCAGGCTTTCCTGGAAGCGGCGGAGCAGCGCTTTTTGCTCGGCGTTGAGCCCGACCGGGGTTTCGATCGTTACTTTACAGTACAAATCGCCGGTCCGTGTGCTGCGCACCGAACGCACGCCCTTGCCGCGCAGCCGGAACTGTTTGCCGCTTTGGGTGCCGGGCGGGATTTTCAGCGTCACTTCGCCTTCGATCGTCGGCACCATCAGTTCGCCGCCGAGGGCCGCGGTGCTGAAGTCGATGGGCGTGGCGCAATACAGATCGTCGCCGTCGCGGGTGAAAAGCGGGTGCGGCTTGAGGTGGATTTCGACGTAAAGATCGCCGGGGCTGCCGCCGCTCAACGCCGCTTCGCCTTCGCCGCTCAACCGGATCCGGTCGCCGTGATCGACACCGGCGGGGATCGTGATCGACAATCGCCGCTGTTCGCGGACCCGGCCGTCGCCGTGGCATTCGGCGCACGGGTCGGCAACCACCTGCCCCCGACCGCGGCACGCCGGGCAGGTTTGCATGATCGAGAAAAAGCCCTGCTGGAGGCGCACCTGGCCGCCGCCGCCGCAGGTGCCGCAGCGCTGCAACTGGCCGCTGGCCGAGCCGCTGCCGCCGCAATGGGCGCAGGTTGCCCACGTCGGGATCTGGACGTCACGGGTGCAGCCGAAGACGGCGTCGCGCAGGTCGAGTTCGATGGCCAGCGCCAGATCGCTGCCGCGCCGCGGCCGGCGCCGGCCGCCACCGAAGATGTCGCCGAAGATATCCCCGAAGATGTCGCCGAGATCGGGGCCGCCGGCGCCCGCCCCGCCGCGCCTGAGTCCCTCGTGACCGTAACGGTCGTAAACGACCCGCTTTTCGGGGTCTTTTAGGACTTCGTAGGCTTCCTTGATCTCCTTGAATTTTTCCTGCGCTGCGGCATCGTCCGGATTGCGGTCCGGATGGTGGCGCATCGCCAGCCGGCGATAGGCTTTTTTCAGCTCATCGCCGTCGGCGTCGCGGGCGACGCCGAGAATTTCATAGTAATCGCGCGGCATGATGGGCGTGAGGGTTCAGCCGATTTGTGCACACGACGCCCTACGCCTCACTGCCCGCGCCTTACTGCTTGTTTTCTTTGACTTCGGTGAACTCAGCATCGACGACATCGCTGTCGCCGGCCGCTTGCTGCCCGTCGCCGCCGCCGGCCGCCGCGCTCTGCTGCTGCGCCGCCTGCGCGGCTTTTTGATACAGCGCCTGCGCCGCCTGGGTCAGCGTGTTGGAAGCGTTTTCGATCGTTTCCTTGTCGTCGCCTCTGAGCGCCTCGTCCACGGCTTTCAGCGCCTCGTCTATCTTGCCGCGCTCGCTCTCGTCGAGTTTGTCGCCGTGCTCGGCGAGCGCCTTGCGCGTCGAATAAGCCAGTGTATCGGCGGCGTTGCGCGAGGCGACCAGTTCGTGGAACTTGCGGTCTTCTTCCTTGTGCGCTTCGGCGTCTTTGACCATGCGCTCGATTTCGCCTTCGCTGAGGCCACTCGAGGCCTTGATCTCGATGCGCTGTTCCTTGCCGGTTTTCTTGTCCTTGGCCGAGACGTGCAGGATGCCATTGGCGTCGATGTCGAACGTCACCTCGACCTGCGGCATGCCGCGCGGCGCCGGCTCGATGCCGGCGAGATCGAACCGGGCCAGGGTCTTGTTGGCGCTCGCCTGTTCGCGCTCGCCCTGCAGGACGTGGACAGTGACCGCGGTCTGGTTGTCTTCGGCGGTCGAGAAAGTCTGTGTCGCTTTGGTCGGGATCGTCGTGTTCTTCTCGATGATCTTGGTCATCACGCCGCCGAGCGTCTCGATGCCGAGCGACAGCGGCGTGACGTCGAGCAGCAGCACGTCCTTGACGTCGCCGGCCAGCACGCCGGCCTGGATCGCGGCGCCGATCGCCACCGCCTCGTCGGGGTTGACGTCCTTGCGCGGCTCCTTGCCGAAGAACTCGGCGACCGCCTGCTGCACTTTAGGCATACGAGTCTGGCCACCGACCAGGATCACCTCGTCGACGTCGGCCACTTTGAGGCCGGCGTCGTTGATCGCCGTGCGGCACGGGCCGAGCGTGCGCTTGATCAGGTCATCGACCAGCGCTTCGAGCTTGGCCCGCGTGAGTTTGATGTTCAGATGTTTCGGGCCGTTCTGGTCAGCCGTGATGTACGGCAGATTGACTTCGGTCTGCTGGCTCGAACTGAGTTCGATCTTGGCGCGCTCGGCGGCTTCGCGCAGGCGCTGCATGGCCAGCGGATCGTTGCGCAGGTCCATGCCCTGGTCCTTCTTGAACTCGTCGAGCAGGTAATCGATCAGCTTTTTGTCGAAGTCCTCGCCGCCGAGAAAGGTGTCGCCGTTGGTGGCCAGCACCTCGAACTGCTTTTCGCCTTCGACCGAGGCGATCTCGATGATCGAGATATCGAACGTGCCGCCGCCCAGGTCATAGACCGCGATCTTGCGGTCGCCGCCCTTCTTGTCCAGCCCGTAGGCCAGCGCCGCGGCGGTCGGTTCATTGATGATGCGCTTGACTTCGAGACCGGCGATCCTGCCGGCGTCCTTGGTGGCCTGGCGCTGCGAATCGTTGAAATACGCCGGGACGGTGATCACCGCGGTGCTCACCGCCTCGCCAAGATAGTCCTCGGCGGTCTTTTTCATCTTCATCAGGACGCGCGCCGAGATTTCCGGCGGCGCCATTTTCTTGCCCTCGACTTCAACCCAGGCGTCGCCGTTGTCGGCCTTGACGATCGAGAACGGCACCATGTTGATGTCTTTTTGCACCTCGGCATCGGTGAACTTGCGGCCGATGAGGCGCTTGACCGCGTACAGCGTGTGGCGCGGGTTGGTCACCGCCTGGCGCTTGGCCGGCTGGCCGACCAGTACTTCGTTGTCCTTGGTGAAGGCGACGACCGACGGCGTCGTGCGATCGCCCTCGGCGTTTTCGATGACTTTCGGTTTGCCGCCTTCGAGCACCGCCACGCAGGAGTTGGTGGTGCCCAGATCGATGCCGATGATTTTGCCCATGTTCGTGACTCGCTCAGTGTTTGCGCTTAGAAGGAGTGTTCAATGACCCATACCTGGGGCCCGGGCGGGCCGAATTCAATCGGCCGGCGTGCCGCCGTCTTCCGGGGAGGCTTCCGCCGCCGCGGCCTCAGCCGCTTCGGCGGCGACCATCACCAGCGCCGGGCGCAGTACCCTCTCGTGCAGCCGGTAGCCGGGTTGCAAAACCTCGATGACCGCGCCGGGCTCGATACCTCCGGCCGCCGGTTTCATCCCCATCGCTTCGTGTGCCTCGGGATCGAAGCGTTCGCCGCGCGGGTCGATGGCACTCAGGCCGTGATCGGCCAGCGTCTTGCTGAACAGCCGGTGGCTCAGTTCGACGCCCTCACGCAACTGCTCGGGGCTCGCCTGATCGTTGCCGAGGCCGCGCTCCAGGCTGTCGAGCGCCGGCAGCAGGTCGGCGATCAGCCGATCCTGGGCGTAACGCCGCATCTTGTCGATTTCGCGCACCAGGCGTTTGTGCTGGTTGTCCAGCTCGGCGCGCAGGCGCAGCACCTCGTCTTTGGCCGCGGCCAATTCGGCGTTCAGGGCGGCCACCGGATCCGGCTCGGCCGGCGCCGCATCGGCGGTACCGTTGCCGTTCTGTTCGGCGGGTTCGTTGCCGGCAACCGGCGGGCTTGCAGGTGTTTCCATGAATCCGATCCGCGGTCAATGCTCGCTGCCAATATGGGGCTCGTTGCCCGGGTTTCAAAGCGGCCCGTGCCACAAAACGTCCAAAGCCGGACCTTGGATTTCACCGGGCCGGCTGACCGGCCGGGCCGCACCGGGTAGAATGCTGCGCATGCTGACGGCGCTGGCGATCCGCGATTTTGCGATTATCGACGACCTCGAGCTGGACTTCGCACCGGGACTGACCGTGCTGAGCGGCGAGACCGGCGCCGGCAAGTCCATCATCGTCGATGCCCTGGGCCTGGCGCTCGGCCAACGGGCGAGCAGCAGCCAGGTCCGCGACGGGGCTGAGCGCGCCGAAATCACCGCGCTCTTCCAGCCCGGCGACAACGGCCCTGCCGCCGCCTGGTGCGCCGCCCAGGATCTGGCCTGGGACGGTACGCTGATCCTGCGCCGCACGGTGCAGGCCGACGGCGGCTCCCGCGCCTGGCTGAACGGCACGCCAGTCACCGCCCAGCAATTGGCCGAACTCGGCAGCCTGCTCGTCGATCTGCACGGCCAGCATGGCCAGTACCGGCTATTGCAGGCGCGCGGCCAACTCGACTGGCTCGACAATGCCGGCGGCGACCCGGAATTACGCCTGAAGGTCGCGGCGGCTTTCCGCGACTGGCGGGCAGCCGAAGAGCGGCTGGCCGCCACCTTGGCCACGGCCGAACACCCCGACGAGATGGAATACCTCGGCTTCCAGGTCGATGAGCTGGCCGCTGCCGAAGCCGATTTCGACGCCTACGATGCGTTGGTCGCCGACCACCGCCGGCTCAGCCACTCGGACGAACTCGGCGACTTCTGCCGCGCCGCCCTGGCCGCTCTCGACGATGACGACAACGCCGTGCTGGCCCGGCTCAACGAGCAAACGTCGCGCTGCACCCGGCTTGTGCCCGAGGTGCCGGAACTGAAGGAACTAGCGGCGATCTTCGAAGAAGCCAGGATCAATCTCGCCGAGGCGGCCCGTTGGCTGCGCCACTTCGCCGATGCGCTCGAACTCGACCCCGACGTGCTCGCCGCGCTCGACCGGCGCCTCGCCCGGCTGCACGACCTGGCCCGCAAGCACCGGATCGAAGTCCGCGAGCTGAAGGCCAGGCTGGAGGAACTGCGCCGCCGGCGCGCGGTGCTGGCCGATCTCGACCAGGCCATCGCCCGCTGCCGCCACGAGGCCGAGGCCGCCCGCCGGACCTACATCGAACGCGCCACCAAACTGGGCGCCGAGCGCCGTACCCGTGCCGAGCACCTGACCGCCGCCGGCCGCACCCTGATCCGCGAACTCGGCATGCCCGGCGCCGAGTGGCGGATCGATCTCGAAAGCGAACAAGAACCCCAGTGGCAGGCGCACGGCACCGACAAGATCACGATCCGGTTCAGCGCCAACCCCGGCACGGCCCCCGACCTGTTGCGCAAGATCGCCTCGGGCGGCGAGTTGTCGCGGGTGGCGCTGGCGATGATGGTCGCAGCGATGCAGCAGGGCGGCGGTGCGGGCGGCGCCCCGACGCAGATTTTCGATGAAGTCGACGCCGGCGTCGGCGGCGCTGCGGCGCACGCCGTCGGCCGGCTGCTCAAAACCGTGAGCACCCGGAAAGCGGGGGCCGGCCGGCAGGTGTTGTGCGTCACGCACCTGGCCCAGGTGGCATCGCTCGCCGACTGTCATATCCGGATCAGCAAACGAAGCGACAAGCGGCGGACCTGGACCGAAGTTAGGCCGCTGAACGGCGAGGAACGATTGCAGGAACTGGCCCGGATGCTCGGCGGCAAGGATACGCCGGCCGCCCTGGCCCACGCTCGCGAGCTGCTCGCCGCGGTCTCCTGAACGGCAGCCGCGCCGCCCGAACGCGGCGGCTTAGCCGCGACCCGGGCAGCGCCGGCGGCTACTACTTGCCGCGTTTCGGCCTGACGTAGAGCACCAGGCTGTGATCCTCGACGAGGTAGCCATGCTCGGCGGCGATTTTTTCCTGCAAGCGCTCGATCTCGTCACTGACGAACTCGATCACCTTGCCGGTTTCGACACAGACCATGTGGTCGTGGTGGGAACCGCTGTCCAGCTCGTAATACGCCTGCCCACCCTCGAAGTGGTGTTTGATCACGAGGCCGGCGGCCTCGAACTGGGCGAGCACGCGGTAGATCGTTGCCAGGCCGACATCCTGGTTGGCGTCGATCAACGCCCGGTGCAGATCGTCAGCGGTCATATGTTTGTGGCGCTGCCGGCCGAGCATCTCGAGAATCAGCATGCGCGGCTGGGTCACCTTCAGGCCGGCTTTTCGCAGGTCGTCGCTATCGGTGGTGGGCAAGGTCGTCTCCCCCCAGTTGCAACCGGTTCCATTGTATCATCCAAGCCCCGATGCCCAACCTGAGCGATGACGCAACCATGAAGCCCGATCTGCCGATTCAACCGCCCCCCACCGGGCGGCAGCCGTACCTGAGGGCGGCCTCGGCCCTGCTCGCAGTCCTGCCGGCGGCGCTGGTCCTGACGGCCGGCGGCTGCCGCGGCGTGATCGAGGATCTGCCTTTGATCTACAAAATGGACATCAACCAGGGCAACGTCGTGGACAAGGACGACCTGGCGATGGTCCGCGAAGGCATGACCAAAAGCCAGGTGCTGTCCATCCTCGGCTCGCCGGCGATCGCCGACCCGTTCCACCAGGACCGCTGGGATTACGTTTACACCCTGGCGCCGCGCGGCGGCAAAATGGTTGACCACCGGCACCTGCTATTGACCTTCGAAGGCGACCGGCTGGCTACGATCGAAGGCAACTATCTGGAAATCCTCGAAGTCGCCGAGCAGGCGGCGGACGAAGTCGAAGCCGAGCAGCACAAACGGGAAAAGGAAGAAAAAAAGGAAGGCTGAAACGGCTGGATTCCGGATCGCGCCCGCTGCCGCGGGCGCGTTCGGAATGACGTTGTTCGATCACCGAAGAGGTCTCTCACGAAGGCGCGGAGACACGAAGATGGATGAGAATGATATCGGTACTGTGATCGTTGTAGACGGAATAATGAAAAATAACGATCTCTCACGGAGCGACATATAAGAACACGGAGTAGAATTGAATATTGCAAAAGAAAATCCTCCGTGTCTTACTGCCTCTGTGAGAAACATGATCGAACAAGGCGGTGAACTGGACGCCGCTTCGCGGCGCCAGTTACCTTAGACGTTGGGGGCTTTGCCGTTGGCAGAAAGACAAAAAACAAAAGTCGCACGCCTGAACCTTGCTTCCCGCGAGGTGGTGGATCGCTTCGTCGCTACAGCACTTCGGTGACGCCGAGCAGCACCAGAAAGACCAGCCCCGGCGACACCCAGCGCACCATGATCCGCCACAGCCGGTAAGCCCACAGCGGCAGATCGCCGAGCTCTTCGCGGCTGTCGGCGCGGCTCAGGATCCAGCCGGCGAAGATCGCCGTCGCCATGCCGCCGAGCGGCAACAGCAGATTGGACGAGGCGTATTCCAACAGCTCCTGGATGTTCAGATCCCACAGTTTGAACCCGGCCCAGACATTGAACGACAACACCGTGCCCAGCCCCAGCACCCAGATCCCGGCGGCGAGCAGCAGCACCGCCTTCGGCCGCGTCAGCCCGGCGCGTTCGACGAGATACGCCACCGGCGGCTCCATCAAGGAAATACCCGAGGTCCAGGCGGCAACCGCGAGCAGCGAGAAAAACGCCACGGCGTAAAGGTGCCCGAAGGCCATCGCGTCGAAGGCGTGCGGCAGCGTCGTAAAGGTGAAACCGACGCCGCCTGAGCCGGTATCGAGGCCGTAAGCAAAGGCGATTGGAAAAATCGCCAGACCGGCAACCAGCGCCACCCCAGTATCGGCCATGCCGACCGTAAACGCTGCGCTGCCGGCGGACACGGCGCGCGGCAAATAGGCGCCGTAGGCCATGATCGCCGCCATCCCGAGGCTCAGGCTGAAAAACGCCTGACCCATCGCGTTCAGCCACACCTGGCCGTCGGTCACCCGGCTCCAGTCGGGCTTGAACATGAATTCGACGGCCTCGCCGAAATGGCCGGTCGTCATGCCGTAGCCGACCAGGACAAGCAGCAAGGTAAACAGCAAGGGCATCAGAATCTTGACCCCGCGCTCCAGCCCCTGCTCCACGCCAAGGGCGACGACGCCGGCGGTCAGCGCCATAAACAGCGTGTGCCAGAACACCAGGCGCCACGGATCGCCGACCAGCGTCTCGAACACCGCGGCGGGCTCGCCCAGCGTCGCGGCGCCGGTCAACAGCGTGATGGAATACTCGAAGGCATACGACAGTGTCCAGCCGGCGATCACGCTGTAAAACGACAGCACCATGAACCCGACCAGAAGTCCCGACCAGCCGATCAGCGCCCAGGCGCGGTGCGCCCCCATCTCGTGGGCCAGCAGCCGGAGCGTATTGATCGGGCTGCACCGCCCGCGGCGGCCGATGATGATCTCGGCGAGCATCAGCGGTACCCCGACCCCCATCACGCACACCAGATACATCAGGACAAACGCCCCGCCACCGTTCTCCGCCGTGATATAGGGAAAGCGCCAGATATTGCCGAGGCCGACCGCCGAGCCCGTCGTCGCCAGGATGAATGCGATCCGCGACGACCACATGCCGTGCAGGGAAGCGCTGTCGGTTTTCATATTCGTAGTGTTCCTTTTATCGGTCAAGCCGCAGTAAGTGCCGGATCAAGCGCCGCGGCATCACCGCCCGCCGGCGCGAGATTGGGTTTCCCGCCTGCCGTGTCTCACCGCCAGGCAACGCCGCGCGCGACATCTGACGGTTTGCCCGTCCGGACAACAGACCGTGCAGCGAAACCCCGTACAGCCGCGGGCAGCCGGCATCGTGACCGACCGACCCGCCAGCGGGGCGGATTCAGCGTCCACGACCACCCCCAGGCGCCGATGTCGCAGCCCGTTCCCGAGCCGCCCTGAGACGCCGCGCCTCACGCGGATCCAGGCGCAGGCGGCGATACACCTCCACCCGATCGCCGCCGGCCAGCGGCCGCGACAACGCACACACCTCGCCGAACACCCCCACCGCCGGAATATCTTCGGCCAACTCCGGCGCCGCAGTATAAAGCCCGCTGGCCAAAAGCGCGTCAGCGACCGTCGCCCCGGCCGGCAAAACCCCCTTCCAGACCCACTGCCGGTCAGGCCGAGCGTAAACCACCTCCACCTCGATCATCGCACTCGTCATGATGCCTGTCCCGCATCCGGCTCCGATCCCGGCGCTCGATCGGGCGTTGTCTCTGCGGCGATGGCTTCGTCCTGCGCCCCGCCCAGCACCCCTTCGGCGCGGCGGCAAAAATCATCGACCAGGCGGTCGGCGATATGGGCAAAACCGCGCTGAAACGCCACGCTCAGCCAGCGCCGGTTGAATTCAAAACGCAGCTTCAGCGATACCCGGCACCCGTTCTCGCCCAAGGGCACGAAGCGCCAATCGCCCTCGAGCCGCGAAAACGGCCCGTCGAGCAGGCGCATTTCCAGGCTCTGCCCGACCGCCAGCCGGTTTTCGGTCATGAACACCGTCTCCAGGCCGCCCAGGCGCACCCGCAGACTGGCCACCTGCCACTCGGTGCTTTCCTCGTGGACCGTCGCCGCCACGCACCAGCTCAGAAACTCCGGATAGCGCGGCACATCGCGGACCAGGTCGTACATACTGGCGGCGCTGAAAGGCAACAGCGCCAGACGTTGAATCTCGGGCATCGGTGCGAGTGTACCGCAGGCGCCGGCCGCGCACAGCCCTCCGGCGTTCCGCGGCGCCCCCGCGGGGGTGAGAGGGGGGCTAGGGGGTGAGTCGTTACCAGGGATGATAGAATCTTTCGCTTTATTCCACCCGCCCATGGCCGCCTCGCCAAAAAAACAGGGCTCAGCCCCGACGCCGGGCAAAACCATCGCTCTCAACAAGCGCGCCCGCCACGAATACCACCTGGAAGAGCGCTTCGAGGCCGGCATCGCCCTGACTGGCTGGGAAGTCAAAAGCCTGCGCCAGGGACGCATCCAGTTCGGCGAAAGCTACGTGCTGCTCAAGGACGGCGAGGCGTTCCTGTTCGGCGCCCATATCACGCCGCTGGTTTCGGCCTCAACCCACGTTGCGATCGATCCCACACGCACCCGCCGGTTGCTGCTCCACAGCCGCGAACTGGCGCACCTGATCGGCGCCGTCGAACGCCAGGGGAAGACCCTGGTGCCGGTGGCAATGTACTGGAAAAGCGGCAAGGTCAAAGTCGAAATCGCGCTCGCCACCGGCAAAAAACAGCACGACAAGCGGGCCGCCGAAAAAGACCGCGACTGGGCGCGGCAGAAACAGCGCCTGCTGCGCGCCAAATAACCGCCGCCCGCGGACGGAACTTTCCGCCGCTGTGGTATTCTTATTCGTATCCCCGCCGCAGCGGGGTTCCCAAAGGTACACTCCGCGGCCGGTAACCGCGGACCCGATCGCCGGGGGCGTACTGGCTTCGACGGCAGTCGTGAAATACCCTGGAGCATGTCGAGCACGTCACCAGTCTCGTAAAACCTGTGACAAACCTTATAGTTGCCAACGACGACAACTTCGCTCTCGCCGCCTAAAAACCGGCTTTAGCTCTCCTCCCGGCCTGCCTGTGGGCTGGAACAGGAGATCACCCAAGCAGGATCGCGTCTGACCGGGTGACCGGGGCCAGGCGTTAAATCAAACCGGCACTGGCGCCAAGCCGCCCTGCCCTTCGGGCGGCGCCGCGCGAGAAACAATAGAACGGGCTAAACATGTAGCGCCGGGGATGGATCACTGACGGACGCGGGTTCGACTCCCGCCGCCTCCACCAATATAAAAAGGCCAACCGTTCTCGGTTGGCCTTTTTTCTTGCGCGCTCCCACGTGTTCGCGGGGACTCCTGCGGATTCCTGCGGACTTCCTGCCCCGGCCGCCTCGCCTGCCTCGGGCCCCATTTCGCTCTCTCCGCGCTGTTTTTCTCTCCGGCCTCGCTCCCCTGTGAGGCGCCGAAGTCAACAGGGGTCGGCAACAACACCTTGCAAACTCAATGAGTTACACGCTGACCGTTCAAGCGGTTGGATGGCGGCATCGCCCGGCCGAGGGGGAAAGTCATCACCAGGCGAGTCCGTGTTCGATCGGCAATCATCACCCTCGCAGGCCCATGAATCCTTCCACCACCGGGTCGGTTTCACGCCCACAAAAATTTTCGTGCGGCGTTGTCGAAACTGCCGTCGCCCGCACGTCGTAGGGATGAGCGGATCAATCCCGACCGCTCTGACATTTCACCCCCAAGGAGCCCGACATGAAAATCGAACCCTATGTCTTCTTCAACGGCCGCTGCGAAGAGGCGATCAACTTTTACCGGCGCGCCTTCGGCGCCGACGAGGTCTTTCTCATGCGCTACAAGGAAAGCCCCGAGCAGCCGCCGATGCCACTGCCGGCCGGCTGGGAGAACAAGGTGATGCATGCCTCGCTCAAGGTCGGCACGACGATGCTCATGGCCTCAGACGGCTGCGGCGCCCCGGAGTCATCCTCAGCGCCGGCCTTCCAGGGCTTTTCGCTCTCGGTCGAGATGCCGGATCAGAAGGCGGCGGAACACGTATTCCATGCGCTTGCCGACGGCGGCAAGGTGCAGATGCCGCTCGGCAAGACCTTCTTTGCGCCCTGCTTCGGCATGCTCACCGACCGCTTCGGCCTGGGCTGGATGGTCATCGTCAACGAAAAATTCGAATAGTAGACTGTCATGCGCTACATGATCATCGTCAAGGCAACCAAGGACTCCGAAGCGGGCGTGATGCCGAGCGAAGAACTGCTCGCCCGCATGGGCGCCTATCACGAAGAACTTGCGCGCGCGGGCGTGCTGCTCGACGGTTCGGGCCTCAGGCCCAGCCGCGTGGGCTGGCGCATCCGCTACGACGGCGAAAAGCGCAGCGTGACCGACGGCCCGTTCACCGAGACCAAGGAGCTCATCGCGGGCTACACGCTCATCCAGGTCCGCAGTCGCGACGAGGCGCTGGAATGGACACGCCGCTTTCCCAACCCCGCAGTGGACGGCGGCGCGGCAGAGATCGAGGTGCGGCCGCTGTTCGAGCTGGAAGACTTCGGCCCCTCCGAGGCCGTCGCACGCATGCACGAGATCGGCATCGGCGGCATAACAAAGTGATGCCATTCGATCACGCAGTTTCAATCCCAATGGAGAAAGATCATGACGAACGCAGCAAAGAACACCGTCTGCCTGTGGTTTGACCTGGACGCCGAGGATGCGGCGCGTTTTTACGCCGCGACCTTCCCGGACTCGTCCGTCGGTGCCGTGTACCGCGCGCCGGGGGACTTCCCCGATGGCAGGGTGGGCGACGTGTTGACCGTCCAGTTCACCGTGATGGGCATTCCCTGCATCGGCCTCAACGGCGGCCCTGCCTTCAAGCACAGCGAAGCGTTCTCGTTCCAGGTTGCAACCGCCGACCAGGCCGAAACAGACCGCTATTGGAACGCGATCGTCGGCAACGGCGGTCAGGAGAGCGCATGCGGCTGGTGCAAGGACAAATGGGGCCTGTCCTGGCAGATCACGCCGCGGGCGCTCCTAGAGGCGATCGCCGACCCCGACCCCGCGGCCGCCAAGCGCGCCTTCGACGCGATGATGACGATGGGTAAGATCGACATCGCCGCGATCGAGGCGGCGCGACGTAGCTGAGACCGAGAGGGCAAACACGATGGAATTTCTATTGATGATCATCGAGCGGCGCGAGGACCGCGAATCCCGCGGCGAAGCCGAGGGCCGGGCGCTGTATGACGAAATGGTCCGCTTCGGCGAGGAACTCACCCGGCGCGGGCAGTTGCTCGCCAGCCGCTCGCTGCGGCCGGACAAACACGGCGTGCGCGTGCAACAGGCCCAGGGCAAGTCCGTGCTCCGCGACGGCCCCTTCGCCGAGGCGAAGGAAATGGTGGGCGGCTTCTATCTTATCCAGTGCGCGAATCGCGACGAGGCCCTCGCCATCGCCGCGCGCTGCCCCGCCGCACGCTTCGCGAGCGTGGAGGTGCGCGAGTGCGCACCGTGTTACGTGGGGTAGCGCTTGTGAAGATTTCGTCGCGAGCGAGGGCAGATTGCGTTCCGCCGGAGCGCAGCAACCGCAGCGTACTGAAGTACGTGAGGATTGCGAGCACCGCCGGGGCGCGAGATGCCGAGCGCAGCAGAAAGATTCACAAGCGCTGAGGGGCCTCGCGATGACCATCATCATCACCGCCTTTGAACGCTCCCCCGATCGCGGCCAGGGACTCGCGCGCGACATGCGCGTGCGCTGGGCGCTGGAAGAAGTGGGGCAGCCTTACGAGGTGCGCCTGCTTTCGTTCTCCGCGATGAAGGAACCCGCGCATCTTGCGCTGCATCCCTTCGGTCAGATTCCGACCCATGAGGAAGGCGATCTCGCCCTGTTCGAGACCGGCGCAATCGTGCTCCACATCGCCGAACGCCACGCGGGCCTGCTGCCGATGGATGCCTACGCCCGCTCACGCGCGATCATGTGGATGTTTGCCGCGCTCAACACGGTCGAGCCACCGATCCTCGAGCTCGCCACGGCCACGTTGCTGGAGGCCGAGAAGTCCTGGTCGGCGGAGCGCCTGCCGCTGGTCAAGGATCGCGTCCGCGACCGTCTGCGCCTACTCTCGAACCACCTCGGCGATGCCGACTGGCTCGATGGCGCCTTCAGCGCGGGCGATCTCATGATGGTGCACACGCTGCTGCGACTGAAGCCGTCGGGTCTGCTAGGCGAATACCCTACCCTCGCTGCCTATGTCGCCCGCGGCGAGGCGCGCCCCGCCTACCAACGGGCTTTCGCCGCGCAATTGGCGGTATACAAGGTATCCATTGAGGGTGGCACGCGATGAGACGTCGGGCGAGGAACCGCACGGCCAAGAAAGAAGATCGCGATGCACTCTGACATTCTGAACTACGACGAGCGTCTGAAGCCGGCTGACGATGGCCGGTACGATGCTCGTCGAGTGGGCGAGAATTGACGCTCCGCAACCGTCGAAGGAGTCATGCCATGAAAATCGAAGAGGTCTTTGCTTATCTCTGCGTATCCGATGCCGCCGCCGCAATTGTTTTTTACCGGCGCGCCTTCGGCGTGCAGGAGAAATTCCGCCTCACCGAGCCGAGCGGGCGCATCGGCCACGCCGAGCTCGCGTTCGGCGCGATGACGGTCATGCTTTCCGACGAGTTTCCGGAGCGCGGCATCCGCTCGGCCTCCACGATCGGCGCGACGCCGGTCACGATCCATCTGCATGTGGATGATGCCGATGCCATGATCGCCCGGGCGGTGCAGGCCGGCGCCACGCTCGAGCGCGCGCCCGAGGATCATTTCTACGGCGAGCGCTCCGGCACCATCCGCGACCCTTTCGGTCACCGCTGGCTCATCGGTCATCACATCGAGGACATCACTACGGACGAGATGCAGCGACGGTACGACGCGGCGAGCAAGTCCTGAGCCAATGTCGCGTCATGAGCAACAACCAAACTGGCGGTGTGCAGACGTTTATGCTTCCTATGCCAACGCGCAAAGGCTCTCCTTCTTCATGCTGCCATCACCGTTGACATGTCGGAAATATCCGACATATTATTCGGGCCATGCCAGTTACCGATATTTTTGGTGCCCTGTCCAATCCGGTCAGACGACGCATCCTCGAGTTGTTGCGTGACAGCCCGCGCGCCGCAGGCGACATTGCCTCGGAGTTCGACCTGAACCGACCTGCCGTTTCCGAGCACCTGCAAGTGCTGAGAAATGTGGGGCTTGTCTCGGAAGAGATACGCGGCCGTCAGCGTGTCTACCACTTGAATGCGCCGCCCTTGTCTGAGGTCAGGGACTGGCTGCATCCCTTTGAGCGGTACTGGCAGCAGCGCCTGCGCGCACTAAACGAAACCCTCGACAAGGAGAAACAGAAATGATCGAACCCGGCCTGATCCAACTCACACAGTTCATTCCGCACCCTCCGGCCAAGGTATGGGCGGCGCTGACAGACCCTGTGCTCCATGCCCAATGGTGGGCTGCCGGGGACGTTCGGCCGGTCGTCGGTCATCACTTCACGCTGGATATGGGGCAATGGGGTCGGCAACCCTGTGAGGTTCTTGCAGTGGAACATGAGAAGCTTCTCTCTTATTCATTCGCGCCGGGCACTCTGAACACTACCATTACCTGGCGACTACAGGCCGAAGGCGAAGGCACCCGCTTGTCGCTGGAACACAAGGGCTTCGACCTTGACTCACCCATTGGAAAAAACGCATTCCAAGGTATGGGTAGCGGGTGGCCTAAAGTGCTTACACGGATAGAGTCAGTCCTCACAGAGTCCGCGGCCATATGACGAGGCTGCCAGACCAACACCAATTTCCAAAGGGAATAGCACCATGGCCCGTAGCCTGATTCCCATTCTGGGGATAGCCATGTTGCTATCTATCGTCGGTTGCACCTGTACTCGTCCTTTTACCGACGCGGAGGGGCGCGTCGTTCCCGGCAGCATTGCGACCATGGAGATGCTGGCGATCGGCGGCATCTCGCAGAGCGTCTGGTTTCGCGGCGTGGACACGCGCAACCCGGCCGTCATCCTCCTGCACGGCGGCCCCGGCGTTGGCGAGTCGGCGTTGTTTCGCCACTACGATGCCGCGCTGGAACAACACTTCCTCATGGTCTATTGGGAGCAACGCGGTACGGGACGCTCCTATCATTCCGACATCCCCCGCAACTCCATGACCCTTGCACAGTTCGAGCGCGACCTCGACGAACTGGTTGACCTCGTCCGGCAGCGTTTCGGCCAGGACAAGGTCATCCTCTTGGCGCACTCCTGGGGTACCGAGCTAGGGATGATTTACGCTTACCAGCACCCCGAGAAAGTCGCTGCGTACGTGGGCATCGGTCAGGTCGCCAACTTCGCCGAAGACGAGCGTGTCTCCTATCAGTGGGCGCTGGATCAGGCCATCGAGCGCGACAACCGCCGTGCGATCGCGCAATTGCGTGCCATGGATCCCGGACCGAAGTCGGTCGACGACGAGTTGAACCTGGGCGAGTGGGTGGAGAAATTCGGCGGTTCCCTGCGCCAGGGCCTTTCCACCGGGAAACTGATCTGGGCCGCCTTGAACACTGACGAGGCCGATCTCTCGGACCTGGTGAGGTTCGGACGAGGCAACCGGTTCTCGTTGGAGAACCTGCGGCCCGAGTATTCGAAACTTGACCTCACGCATTACCGCCGCCTCCAGGTGCCGGTCGTCTTTCTTCTTGGCCGCCACGACTGGCACGTCCCCTCTATCCTCGCAGAGCAGTACTTCAATACAATCGATGCGCCGTGCAAGCGGCTTATATGGTTCGAGCAGTCGGCGCACAACCCACCTTTTGAGGAACCAGAGCGATTCGTCCACGTCATGGTTGACGAGGTTCTTCCCTAGGTGTAGGGTACCGGACGATTGCATAGATTCCAAACGTCATGCACTCTTTGTGGGTCGCGAAGCGATGCGCGACCTGATTGATGACCTCTGGAGCCAGCCCCTATGAACATTCGCCTGCACAAG
>JBDIVS010000008.1:0-116829 GCA_039794245.1 Candidatus Jinrbaksania sp. | reverse complement strand
CTGATGCAGTGGTAGTAACCGGCCTGCTCGGGGTTGACGGTATGGGCGCGGGGGTAAGTCATGGGACCATGGTGCCAAAGCCACGGCGGCTGGGGTATCGGCCGAGATCGCGCCTGGGTGTAGGCCGAGGCCGATATGGGGTGTCAGCAGGGGCTGATAAATCATGACTGTCCTTTAAGCCCGGTGTTTCTTTAAGCCCGCTTTAAGCCCGTTGCGGTGACTGTCCTTGAAGCTTGGTGCGGTGACTGTCCTTGAAGCTTCGATGACTGTCCTTGAAGCTTCCTCGTCGACGGTTTCGATACGGATGCCGTCGGTGCCCCACATGTCGTTCGGGCGATCCGTCGTAATCGTCCCATCATGCCGAACCGATGCCCCCTGGGGCCGGCGATGCGGCGAGCGCAGTGCGTTCTCGCGCATCAGGCGCAGCACGACGCCCTTCTTGCGGCCAACTGACCAGCGCTTGACCTCGGCGGCCGCGCCGGGCGCGCCGGAAGGAGCGCTACGCTCGCCTTCCGGCGGCCCCGGCGCAACCACTCCCACGTTCGATTCATTCAGCATTTCACGACTCCTTTTCCAGACACGATTTAACCCCAAATTCGTGTCCAGAAAAATCGGAGCCGCGGCAGTTTCAATCGAGTCTGACCACATCGGTCTTCGTAAGCATGATTCGTTCACTACCATTTTTGCGTTTATACGTTGAGCGCAATCCTTTCCGTATCATCGCATACGGCTTTTCCATCTAGTGACAACAACATAAAGAATCCAGCCGATAACAAGTCCACTCCCCCAAGCCTCTCGATACGCTGATGGGTTTTCAAAAAGCGTCGCCACGGACAACGCCGCGATGAACAAGCTACCCGATACGAACGCAACAAGAAAAAAACCAATCACCCATTCGAGAAAACCATTAATATCGATAGAATCCAATACTCTCGCAACAACATGAAATGAAGGAATGATCAGTGCGCCATTTGCGACACCGACTAACAACCCAACCGGATCCAGCATGATTCGCGCCTAGCCTCCTTGATGAAATGGGCCACCAAAAAATGCTCCTGCACCAATTCCGCTTGATGTAAAAGCCGCTCCGCCCGCACCTGGATTTCTGAGAAAAGAGCCAGCACGTCGAGGCGAGAAGTACCGAGCTCGCGCGAGCGTCCTAAGGCCAGGATTTGGCAAGAAACTAGCCGCGAGCCCACCCGCACCAGAAAAGAGTGCTGCATTCGCTACGTTCCCAGAACTACAGGGATCATGGCCCATTTTTGCAAGGCGCTCGATGAGGTGCGCGCCGGTGAGATCAGGACGCTCAAGGCCAAGGGATATGAGCCGGTCCTGAGCAAAAGCCGCTGGCTGCTGCTCAAGCGCCCGGAGAACCTCACCGACAAGCAGGAGGTCAAGTTGGCAGAGCTGATCCAGTACAACCTCAAGTCAATCCGCGCCTACCTGCTCAAAGAGGAGTTCCAGTTCTTCTGGGGCTATGTGTCGCCCTATTGGGCCGGCCGGTTCCTCGATCGCTGGTGCACCAAGACCCTGCGCTCGACTATCGAACCGATGAAACGGGTCGCCAGAATGCTCTGGACTCACCGGGGATTGTTGCTCAACTGGTTCCGAGCCAAAGGCCAGGTTTCCAGCGGTGTCGTCGAGGGTTTTAACGCCAAGGTCAAACTGACCTCCAGAAAATCCTTCGGTTTTCGGACCTTTCAATGCGCCAAAATCGCGTTGTATCATGCGCTTTGCGCTCTACTCGAGCCGGAATTCACCCACAGATTCTGCTGACGAGCTATATTTATATTAATGTCTCCATATGTGCGCTAGTTGCGGATCGTTGCCAGATTGATGCGGGCGATGCCGGCGATTTTCGCCGCGTCGAGCACCATCACCACGGCGTTGACCTCGGCGTCGGGGTCGGCGGCGATGATCAGCGGCGATTCGGGCTTGGCGGCGCGCTCGCGCTCGAGATTGGCGCGGATCGCGTCGGGGTTGACCACCCGGTCGCCGACCTTGATCTCGCTGTTGCTGCTGATTTTGACGACGATCGGGCCTTTTTCCTCTTTCGGCGGCGGCGCTTCGGCCTGCGTGGGGCGCGAGATATCGAGGCCGCGTTCCTTGACAAAGGAGGTGGTCACAATGAAGAAAATCAACATGATAAAGACGATGTCGAGCATCGGGGTGATGTTGATTTCGGCTTCGTCGGCTGGTCGGCGATGGCGTTTCATGGGGCGATTCCGTCGGTCAACAAGATTAAGGGGGGGCGGCCGGCCCTACCTGGTTGCAGTTTACTCCACCGTCACCGATTTGGCCAGATTGCGCGGCTGATCGACGTCGGTGCCCTTGTGGACGGCGACATGATAGGCCAGAAGCTGCAAGGGGACGGTCATGACCACCGGCGACAGCCAGGGGTCGGGGACCGCGACTTCGAGCCAACTGGCGATATCGCCGCGCGGCCGTTTCAGGCCGCCGGCGGCGAAAACGTACAGCCGTCCACCGCGGGCCCGGATTTCGGCCAGATTCGATTCCAGCTTGTCGGCCAGGTGGCCGCGCGGCGCGACGGCGACGATCGGGGTTTCGTGATCGACCAGGGCCAGCGGCCCGTGCTTCAATTCGCCGGCCGGGAAGGCCTCGGCGTGAATGTAGGAGATTTCCTTGAGCTTGAGCGCCCCTTCGAGGGCGATCGGATAGTGGCTGCCGCGGCCGATGTACAGCGCGCTGCGGCATTCCTCCAGGTCGTGGGCGACCTCGGCGATCGCCTCGTTGAGCTCCAGGGCGCGGCGCAGTTGTTCGGGGAGCAGGGCCAGCGCCTTTAAGTGATCTTGCACTTCCGGGTCGTCGCCGTGGTGGTGGCGGGACAGCTCCTGGACGAGCAGCAGTAGCGCCGTGAGCTGGGTGGTGAACGCCTTGGTCGAGGCGACGCCGATCTCCGGCCCGGCGCGGGTCATCAGCACCATGTCGGCCTCGCGCACCACGCTGCTTTCCGGGACGTTGCAGATCGCCAGCCGGGCGAGGTAGCCGGCGTCCTTGGCATGGCGCAGCGCGGCCAGCGTGTCGGCGGTCTCGCCCGATTGCGAGATGACGACGAACAACGTGTCGGGCGGCACGACGGCGTTGCGGTAGCGGTATTCGCTGGCCACTTCGACCGTGCACGGCAATCGCGCCAGGCGCTCGATCCGGTAGCGGGCGACGAGGCCGGCGTGGAAGCTGGTGCCGCAGGCGACCAGGTGCAGGTTCCGGACGCGGGCCATCAGCGCCGAGGATCCGGCGCCGCACAGGTCGGGCAGCAGCCGGCCTTTGTACAGCCGGCCTTCGAGCGTCTCGCTGACCGCCGCCGGCTGCTCGAAAATTTCTTTTTGCATGAAATGCCGGTAGCCGCCGCGGCTGATCGCATCGGGGCTGATCTCGCTTTCGTGCAGGCGGCGTTCGGCGGGCTCGCCGCTTTCGTCGTAGATCCGGAAGCCGGACGGATCGAAATCGACGATATCGCCTTCCTCGATAAATACGAAACGGTTGGTGACGGCGAGCAGCGGGTGGATATCGGAAGCGAGGAAATGCTCGCCGAAGCCGACGCCCAGCACCAGCGGGCTGCCGCGCCGGGCGCCGACGATGCGGCCAGGCTCGCGCACGGTCATCACCGCGATCGCGTAGGCGCCGTGCAGCCGGCGCGTGGCATGCTGCACCGCGGCGAGCAGGTTGTTGCCCTGGGCCAGCAGGTGTTCGATCAGGTGCGCCATCACTTCGGTATCGGTGTCGGAAGTGAACGTAAAGCCGGCGGCTTCGAGTTCGCTGCGCAGTTCCTCGTGGTTTTCGATGATGCCGTTGTGGACCAGCGCGACTTTATCGCGCGACACGTGCGGGTGGGCGTTCCGTGTCGAGGGCACGCCGTGTGTCGCCCAGCGGGTGTGGGCGACGCCGCACTGCCCGGCGAGCGGGGTGGCGGCAAACAGCGCTTCTAGGTCGCGCACCTTGCCGGCGGTGCGCAGCCGGCACAGGCGGCCGCCGTCGAGCAGCGCCAGACCGGCCGAGTCATAACCCCGGTATTCCAGCGCTTTCAAGCCGTTCAACAAAATGCCGCTGACTTCGCGGGCGGCGCTCGCGGCGACAATGCCACACATCGGATCAAGCTCCTTTTTGTTTTGTTTTCTTGTCGTTTTGCCGGCGCGGCCGGTTGACCTGCCGGCCACGGCCGAGGGCCAGGCTGCCCGCCGGTACGTCTTCGGTGATCACCGAGCCGGCGCCGACCAGGCTGTCGGCCCCGATGGCCACCGGTGCGACCAGCGCGCTGTTCGAGCCGATAAAGGCGCCGGCGCCAATCGCCGTCGGATGCTTGTTGCGGCCATCGTAATTGCAGGTGATCGTGCCGGCGCCGATATTGACCCCCGGGCCGATCTCGGCGTCGCCGAGATAGCTGAGGTGGCCGGCCTTGCTGCCTTCGCCGAGCCGGGCCTTTTTGGTCTCGACGAAATTGCCGACCCGCGATCCGGCGGCGAGCACGGTGCCGGGGCGGAGCCGGGCGAACGGCCCGATCCGGCACGGCCCGGTGGTTTGCACCCCGTCGAGCACCGAATACGGCTCGACGGCGGTGCCGGCGGCCAGCGTGCTGTCGCGGACGATGACCCCGGCGCCCAGGCTCACCTCATCGCCGAGCCGGACTTCGCCTTCCAGGATCACGCCGCAGTCAATGACGACATCGCGCCCGGCCTCGAGCCGGCCGCGGATTTCGACGCGTTCGGGGTCGATCAGCGTTACCCCGGCGGCCAGCGCCGCGGTGCGGCGGTGCTGTTGCAGGCGCCGTTCGAGGCGGGCGAGTTCGGCACGGTCGTTGGCGCCCAGGCAGTCGAGCGGCGCGCTCGACGGCAACGCGATTACCTGTTTTCCTTCGCCTCCGGCGAGTGCGATGCAATCGGTGAGCAGGTATTCGCCCTGGGCGTTGTCCCGGGTCAGGGCCGCCAGCCAGCGGTGGAAGTCGCCGGCGGCCGCGGTCATCACCCCGGTATTGACCTCGCGGATCGCCCGGATTTCGGCATCGGCGTCGCGTTCCTCGACGATGGCCCGGAAGCGGCCGCGATCGTCGCGGACGATGCGCCCGTAGCCGGCCGCATCGTCCAGCTCGGCGCTCAGCACCGCAAGATCGGCGCCGGCGGCGAGCATCGATTCGAGATCGGTGGCGGGCGTCAGCGGCGTATCGCCGTACAGCACCAGAACGCGGGCGGCGGCCGGCAGATCTGCGATCCCGGCGCGCACGGCATCGCCGGTGCCGTGCGGTTCGGGTTGCTCGCACCAGATGAGATCAGGCTCGGGGAAGGCTGCGCAAAGCTGCACGCCGGCGGGGCCGTGGACGATCCGGATCGACGCCGGGGCGAGCGCCCGGGCGCGGTCGATCACGTAGGCCAGAAGCGGCCGGCCGGCCAGCGGCTGCAATACCTTGGGCCAGTTCGAGCGCATGCGTTTGCCCGCCCCGGCGGCAAGGATCACGATATGCAAGGGATCGCGGCTGATGGTCTGGCTGATCATTATTTGATCATTATCTCACAGCCCCGACCGCTGCCCGGGGCTTTGGTATATTCGCTCGGATGGTTGCAGATCAAGGAAATGCGCGATGTATCGTTTCAAAGTTTTGTTATTGGGCGCTTTATCGGTTTTCACCGCCTGGCCGGTGGCCGCCGAAGTCACCCGCCGCGAGGCGAACAACGGCCAGGTGATTATCGAGGACGTGCCGGAGATTCCGGCGGCGCTGGGTGAGCAACTCAAACGTTACCAGAATGTGCGCAGCGCCAGTGTCATCGATTGGACTTCCGACGGCCGGCAATTGTATGTCAATACCCGTTTCGCCGAGGTTAACCAGATCCACCGTGTGGCGGTTCCCGGCGGCGCCCGCCGCCAGTTGACCTGGTTCGACGAGCCGGTCGGCGAGGTCGTCCGCCAGCCCGGCGGTGAACGCCTGGCGTTGACCCGCGATACCGGTGGCAGCGAGTTTTCGCAGATATTCCTGCTCGACCCGGAGAGCGGGGAGAATACGTTGTTCAGCGACGGTACCTCGCGCAACAGCCAGTTGGTGTGGTCGGAAGACGGCGCGCGGCTGGCTTTTCAAAGCACCCGGCGCGACGGCCGGGCCAACGATGTCTGGGTGATGCACTCCGGCGATCCGGCCAGCGCCCGGCTCGCCGTCAAGGCCGACGACGGCGCCTGGTGGGGGCCGGTGGCCTTCGAGCGGAGCGGTGAACGGTTGCTGATCCAGCAGTACGTCAGCATCAACGAGGCCCGGATTTACCTGCTCGACTTCGTTTCCGGCAAACTGACACCGCTGCTGCCGCCGGCCGGGGAACCGGCCGCCGAATTTGCCCAGGCGTTCGGCCATGACGCGAAGGGTCGGGCGCATGGCGTCTATTTTCTGACCGACCGGGGCGGCGAATTCAATCAACTGGCGTACCAAAGTCTGGCACCGGGGGCGGCATGGCGGCCGCTCACCGCAGACATCGCCTGGTCGGTGACCGAATTCGCCCTGAGCCTGGACGGCCGGCGCGGCGCTTTTGTCAGCAACGAGGACGGGTTGTCGCGGCTTTACCTCATCGATCCGGCGCGCGAAGCCTACCGGCGGGTCGAGGGCATCCCGGACGGGGTGATCGGCGGCCTGCATTTCAACGCCGCCGGCGATCGCCTCGCCTTTACGCTGAACAACGCCCAAACCCCGAGCGATGCCTATGTGCTGGTCCTCGGCGCCGAGCCACTGGCCAGCGGCGCGATCGAACGCTGGACGGCGAGCGAGATCGGCGGTCTCGACCCCGCCCGGTTCGTGCTGCCGGAATTGATCCACTACCCGACGTTCGATACGGTGGACGGCCGGCCGCGGCAGATTCCGGCCTTCGTTTACCGGCCGCCCGGTCCCGGGCCGCACCCGGTGATCGTCAGCATCCACGGCGGGCCGGAGGGCCAGGCGAGGCCAGTGTTCAGCAGCACCTACCAGCTCTGGCTGGCCGAACTGGGCGCCGCGGTCATCGTGCCCAACGTCCGCGGCTCGTCCGGTTACGGTAAAACCTACGTCGCTCTCGACAACGGTTTCAAACGCGAGGATTCGGTGCGCGACATCGGCGCCCTGCTCGACTGGATCGCGACCCGGGACGACCTCGACGCCGCGCGCGTCGCGCTGTACGGCGGCAGCTACGGCGGTTACATGGTGCTCGCCGGGGCGGTGCACTACAGCGACCGGCTGAAAGCCGCGGTCGATATCGTCGGCATCAGCCATTTCGTCACCTTCCTCGAAAACACCCAGGACTACCGCCGCGACCTGCGGCGCGCCGAATACGGCGACGAACGCGATCCCAGGATGCGCGCCCACCTCGAAAACATCAGCCCGCTCAGCAACGCCGAAAAAATCCGTATCCCGCTGTTCGTCGCCCAGGGCCACAACGACCCGCGCGTCCCGGTCAGCGAATCGGAACAACTGGTCGCCGCGCTGCGCGCCGGCGGCGTGCCGGTGTGGTACATGAAGGCCATGAACGAAGGTCACGGCTTTCGCAAAAAGGAGAACCAAGACCTGTTCAGCGAAGTGACGATGCTGTTCTGGCAGGCGAACCTCTAATTGTCGGCTCGCTGATGGTTTACCCATACGATCATCAACATGACCACATTCAGCTTGCCTCTCGGCGTGCTGGGCAGGGCGCAGGTGTGTCAGATTTGGCGCCCCTGACATCCACTACCGGCGCCGCCGCCCAGCGCCGCTTCGAGCCCGGCACGCCAGGCCTGAAAGCGGCTGTGAAGCGGTGCATCCGGGGCGGGGTGGAAAAGGGTCCCGGCGGCGGTGCGCCATGCGGTTCGGGGTTCGGCCAGTAGCCAGGCGAGACCGCGGCCGGTGGCCTCGAGGTCCGGGGACCTTTTGACCGGGCAGCCGGTGAGTGCGGCCAGACGCCGGCACAGGCCGTCGAGTCGGGACAAACCGCCGCTGACCCGGAGCGCGCCGAACGGGCCGGCCGCGGCGGCCAAGCATTCGCAATTGACGGCCAGCATAAACACGATGCTCTCGATGACAGCGACCGCTTCGCGGGCGAGTTGTTGTGTTGTGCCGGCCGGTTCGGATGCGCCGCCGGGATCGATGAAGCGGCACGGTGCATCGGCGCGCCACCACGGCGAACCCAGACCGCCGATGCCGTTCAGAAACAGCGGCGGGGCGTCGATCCCGTCGAGCCAAGCGTCAAGGTGCGGCAGCCAGCCGGCGGCCGGCCGGTCGTGGCGCTCGGCGAGCCAATCCAGCGCCGCGCCGGCGCCGTTGACGGTGCCTTCCAGCACGGTTTGGCGTTGTTTGCGATCGGCAAAGACGACGCTGGCCAAAAGCCCCGCTGCCGCGGCGCCTTCGATGGCGGCGAGGCGCTGCACGAACGCGCCGGTGCCGAGGTTGATGTACGAGGCTACGGCATCGGGTGTACCGCTAGCGAACAGGGCCGCCGACTGATCGCCGGTTACGACCGTCAATGGAACACAGCGGCCGGCGAACGGCAGCGTGCCGAACGGGTGGCGGTTCGGCACGAGGTCAGGCAGCATGGCACGCGGCAGGCCGAAGGCGGCGAGCAGTTCGGGCGACCAATCGCCGTTACGGATATCCCACAACAAGGTGCGCGAGGCGTTGGCCGGATCGCAGACCGCCGGCCGTTCGGTGAGCAGGCAGCTCAGAATGAAAGCGGCCAGCGGCCCGCCGCACAAGTCACCGCGGTCGAGTGCGGCACGCGCCGCTGGCAGGTGATCGAGGCCCCAGCGCAACTTGCTCGCCCCGTAATGCGGCGAGGGCACCAGCCCGGTCAGGGCGCGGATGTGGTGGATATCGAGGCCGAGCGCGGCGAGCCAGGCGGCATGGCGCGTGTCCTGCCACGACAAGACCGGTGACAGCGCCCGGCCGGACCTGCGCTCCCAAAGGACGATGCTCGAACGCTGGGTGGCCAGACCGGCAGCAGCCGGCGCGAGATTCGATCCTATTGCCTGGACGGCGAGGTCAGCGAGGGCCTTGTGCAGTGAAGCGATCAGTTCGTCTGGATCGTGCTCGACCCAGCCCGGCCGCGGGCGGTGGGTGGCGAGCGGCGCTGCGGCCGCCGCCAGACGTTCGCCGGCCGGCGAATACAGCGCGGCGCGGCTGGCATGACCACCCTGATCGAGCGTCAGCACACAGCCTGTGGCCATCAGTCCGGGGCCAGCGGCAACGTCCGGGTATCGCCCCGCCGCCGGCGTTCCGGCAGATGCGGTGCGAGGCAACGGATCAGCTTCTCGGCGCTGGCCCGATAGGTCGTCAATTTGCCGCCGACGATGCTGTAAAGCCTGGGCGAGCCCGGCGGGAACGCCGCGAACAAGGTCTCGCGCGAGCGCCCGAACGGCCGGCCGGGCGCGGCGGGCAGAACGCGCAGGCCGGCAAATTCGCCGCTTCGCCGGCAGCCGGCGAAACGCGGAAAATAACGGCCGGCAACGGCACACAGATAACGGCATTCTTCGCGGCTGGGCCGGACCGCGGCCGGGTCGCCGCTGTAAGGCGCTTCGGTCGTGCCGAGCAACGTCGAGTCGCCGTGCGGCAGCGCGAAGATGGCGCGGCCGTCGGCGGGCGCTTCGAGATAGTACGCGCCTTGCTCCAGGCGTCCGGGCAGCGTGATATGGGTGCCGCGGACGAGTTCGACGGCCGGCGGCGGCGGGCGCGGTGTGATCGCCGCCAACACGCCGGCCGCCCACGGCCCGGCGGCATTGATCAGGATCCGGGCGCGGGCGCCGGCCGGGCGTTCGCCGGCGGTGTAGTCGATCGTCCAGCCGTCATTTTCGAGACGGGCGGCGGTAAAACGCGCCGGCATTTCGAGCTCGGCGCCGAGCGCGATGGCCGAGCGCATCACGGCGCGGGTCAATGCCGCATCGTCGGTTTGCGCGTCCTGGTAGCGGAACACCGCTTGCAGACCCTGTGGATCGAGACCGTCGAGCCGGTCGAATTCGCGCCGCGGCAAGGCGCGAAAGCGGGCCGCCGGCCCCAGCCCGGCGAGCATCGCGTACAGCATCAGGCCGGCCCGGATCTGCCACGGCCGGCGGCGTGTCGCGCGGTAGAGCGGAATGTTGAACGGAATCAGGCGCACCAGTTCGGGGGCGATGCCGAGCAGGATGGTGCGTTCGCTGAGACTTTCGCGCACCAGGCCAAGTTGGCCGCTTTCCAGGTAACGCAGGCCGCCGTGGATCAGCTTGCTCGAGCGGCTCGACGTGCCGCTGGCCAGCGCCGTCTGCTCCAGCACCAGCACCCGGTAGCCGGCGGCCGCCGCGGCTTGTGCCGTGCCGGCGCCGTGGATACCGCCGCCGATAATGACCAGATCGTATTCCATGTTACCGCCGGAGTGTTGTGCAGGGGCATGCCGTAAGACCGGCCGGGTGACCGGCCGCGGGCATTCAATCGGCGGCCGCAGTCGCCGCCGGACGGCGGATCAAAAAACGCGCGGCGACGATGCCGAATTCGTACAACAGCCACATCGGAATGGCCATAAGGCTCTGCGAAATCGCATCGGGCGGCGTCAGGATCATGCCGAGCGCGAAGGCGCCGACGATCACATAGGGCCGGGCGTGGGCCAGTTGCGCCGGGGTCGTGACGCCGAGGGCGGTCAGGATGATCAGCGCCACCGGCACTTCGAACGATATGCCGAAAGCGAAAAACAGCGTCATCACGAAATCCAGGTAACGGCTGATATCGGTCATCACCGCGACCCCGGCCGGCGCGGCGGCGGTGAAAAACGCGAAAATCACCGGAAAGACGACGAAATAGGCGAAGGCGCAGCCGAGATAGAACAACAGCGTTGCCGAAATCAAAAGCGGCCGGGCGAGATGCTTTTCCCGGACATACAACCCGGGTGCCACGAAGGCCCAAAGCTGATAGATGATCACCGGCATGGCGAGCAGCAGGCCGCTCAGCATCGTCAGTTTGAACGGCGTGAAAAACGGCGTCGCGACGTCGATCGCGATCATCTGGCTGCCTTCCGGCAGGTGGCGGACCAGAGGCTCGGCGATCAGGGCGTAAAGCCGGCGCGAAAACGGCACGAGCCCGATCGTGATGACGAACACGGCGAGCGCGGCGCGCAGCAGCCGGGCGCGCAGTTCGACAAGATGTTCGATCAGGCCCATTTCGGCGCCGGCGCCGGTGGCGGATGCGGTGGGGTTGTCCTTTATCGACCCGCCGGTGGCGGCCTGGTCTTCGTTGACCTGGCTTTCCTCAGTTTTCACCTTTGCGCTCCGGCGGCAAGGCGGTGGGTGAGGAGGGCTTGACGCTGCGGGTTTTGTCGCCGATGTCGGGTGCGGCAGCTTTCATCGACTCCGGCGCGGCAGAGGTGCCGAGCGCTGCCCGCCGGGCATCCTCCTCGATTTCGCGCAGGGTCTTGTTGGCTGTCAGCATGCTTTGCTGCCAGGTTTTGCGGAATTCGGTGGCGTCGATTTCCTGGTTGATCTCGCGCCGGACTTGCTCGAAAGCGCGGCGCGCCTTGCCGAGGTAAGCACCCATCGTCCGGGCGACGCGCGGCAGGCGTTCCGGGCCGAGCACGATGAGCCCGATGACCAGCAGCAGCAGGATTTCGGAAAAGCCTATGTCAAACATCTTGAGAGGCAAACATCTCGATAAGCAGACATCGTGCTCGGCAGACGGGATGGGCGAACATCGTCACTCCCGGCCCGGGTTTTCCGGGCTCAGGACCGGGCGTCGTGTTTGCGGGCGTCGGCGGATTGTTCGGCGGCGTGCGGGTCGGCCTTCAATTGCGGCGCCTTCTCGTCTTCCTCTTTCATCCCTTTTCGAAAGTCGCGGATCGCGCTGCCCAGGTCGGAACCCAGTGTGCGCAGGCGCTTGGTGCCGAAGACCAGGATGACGATGACCAGAAGGATCAGGATTTGCGGCCAGCTGATACCGAGCATAGTGTGTTACCCCTTGACGTTAACGGAGCCGGGTTGACCGGAACGATGATTGGCGACAGTGTACCGCACCGCATTCATTACAGGTGCGATGGCGGGGGCTTGGATGTTCGGCCGGTTCAGCGTAACCGGCGGCGGGCGAAATAAAGACCGACCAGCAACAGCAGACCGGCAGTGGCGGTGAGCATCGCCGGCGTCAGGGTCGGAACCCGTTGCAGTTCGGGCGGGCCGCCGCCAATGCCGTCCGGCGCGCACACCGGCGGCGCGATCGCCAGGCTTTCGATGCCCCCCAGGGTTTCGGCGACCACCGTCGCGGCACCGGTTGCCGGGTCGATCTCGAGGATCTGGCTGAGCGCATTCATGTCCCGGCGGTCGGTGATGGCCCACAGGCGGCCGGATTCGTCGAAATCGAGGCCGGCGTCGTTGTAAGGCGCGGCACCGGTCAGCGGGCCGACGAGCGTCGCCGTGCCGGCCGCCGGATCGACGCGGTACAGGTTCGGCGCCCGCTGCCCGTCGCCGATCCCGAACACTTCGTCGCCGCGGACCGCGAGAGCGGTCAGCGGCGCCCCGGTCTCGCCGATCAACACCGCCTCGCCGGTCGCTTCATCGACCCGGTATAACGCCTGGGCGTTGTCGGACGACAGAAGCAGGCCGGTGCAGCTCGTGGCCAGGCCGAAATCGAAAAACTGGCCGGCGGGCAGGCGCAGATTGCCGGGCAGAGAGCCGACGGCGATGCCCTGGCCGCTCGCCTGACTCAGTACGACGAGCGATTTACTCTCGTCATCGGCACCGTAGAGCTGGTCATCGGCGCCGAAGGCCAGACCCTCGAGGTCAAGGAAGCCGGTCGGTCCGAGGCGCTCGGCATCGCCGGTGGCAAGATCGATATGATAGAGATTGTCGATCTCGTTTTCCGGCACCATAAAGCCGTCGGAATTGATTGCATAGCCGAACGGTGCGGCGTGGGCATAGAGCGCGCCGGCGAGGAACGGCGCCGCCAATGCGGCGCGCCTCACTGTGTTCAGGCCCGTTTGGGACAATAACAATTGCATCGCCGACCTTCCCCGTTCAACGGCCTCTATGCTATGCCGATAGGCTTGGAGAATCAAGCGATTAGGCCCGTTTTTCGGGCGATGGACAGGGTGGATCCGCGTTGTTGCAAAACGGCAACGGCACGTTTCGGCTGCCGACTCCGATGAAATCTATGCCATGCTTGAGGTTCTATCCGGAACCGTCTTGCTGAGTGGAGAGACTGTTGCATGAACGCGACAGCAGAAAAAACGGCCGATATTCGCTTAACGCCGGGCCCAAGTTGTGCCACTGCGGTGCTGATGGTCAATCTCGGCACCCCCGAGCACGCCGGGCGCCGGGCCGTTCGCCGTTATCTGCGCGACTTTCTGTCTGACCCGCGGGTCGTCGAGGCGCCGCGCCTTTTGTGGTGGGTGCTGCTGCGCCTTGTGATCCTGCCGTTGCGTGCCGGGCGTTCGGTGGCGCTTTACCGGCGCATCTGGCAGCCAGGCGGTTCGCCGCTGAAGGTGTTCAGCGAGCGCCTGGCGGCGGCGGTCGGCGCCCGGCTCGCCGCCCGCCGGGTCCAGGTGGCGCTCGCCATGCGTTACGGCCGGCCGGCGATCGGCGAGGTGCTCGACATGCTGCTCGCCGCCGGCGTGCGGCGGCTTTTGGTGCTGCCTTTGTATCCGCAGTACTCGGCGACGACCACCGCCTCGGTGTTCGATGCGGTCAGCGCGCATCTGCGCCGCCGCCGGCGCCTGCCGGAAGTGCGGTTCATCAACGATTACAGCGCCGATGCCGGCTGGCTGGATGCGGTGGCGGCGGCGATTGCCGAATACCGCGCCCGGCACGGTGCCGGCGAGCGGTTGTTGTTCTCGTTTCACGGCATTCCGGAGCGGTATTGTCTAGCCGGCGATCCTTATGCCGAGCTGTGCCGGACGAGCGCCCGGCAGATCGCCGAGCGGGCCGGCCTCGTGCCGGAAAGCTGGCAGGTCACGTTCCAGTCGCGTTTCGGCCCCGGGGCCTGGCTGACCCCAGCGACTGGCGAGACGCTCAGGCAACTCGCTTCAGAGGGTATCGGCCATGTCCAGGTGGTGTGTCCGGGTTTCGCCGTCGATTGCCTGGAAACGCTCGAAGAGATCGCGCTCCAGGGGCGTGAGGCGTTCCTTGCCGCCGGCGGCCGGCGCTGCGATTACCTGCCGGCGCTGAACGACAGTGCCGCCCATGTTGCGGCGCTGAGCGCGCTGATCGAACGGCACCTGGCCGGCTGGCCGGAAGAGAGCGCCGAGTCAGCCCGGGCCGCAACAGGCGGTCTGTGTCCACACCCGGAGAAACGATGAGTCCGGCGGCAAACTTGTTGATCGTGCTCACCGCGGGGTTGGTTTCGCAGTGGCTGGCCTGGCGGCTGCGCCTGCCGTCGATCGTGATCCTGATCGCCACCGGCTTGTTGATCGGCCCTTTGACCGGCGTGCTCAGGATCGAGCTTGGCAGCGCGGAATTTGCCGCCCTGATCGGGCTTGGCGTGGCGATCATCCTGTTCGAGGGCGGGCTCGATCTGGAATTGCGCGAATTCCGCCGCGTCGGCCACGGCATCGGCCGCCTGGTCGTCGCCGGCCCGCCGCTGGCCTGGGGCCTCGGCGCGCTGGCGGCGCATTACGTCGGCGGGTTGAGCTGGCCGGTGGCGCTGGTGCTGGCGGCGATCTTGGTGGTCACCGGGCCGACGGTGATCATCCCGATGCTGCGCGGCGCCCGGCTCAACCAGGATTCGGCCTCGCTTTTGAAATGGGAAGGCATCGTCAACGATCCGATCGGCGTGCTGCTCGCGGTCTTGACCTATCAGTATTTCACCTATAGCGGTACCGGCCACGGCCTCAGCGAAACGCTGCTCGCCCTCGGCGGGGCGCTGGTCGCCTCGCTGGTCCTCGGCGGCATCGGCGGCTGGCTGATCGGCCGCACCTATCAACTGGGCTACGTCCCCGAGCACCTCAAGCCGCCGTTGATGATGGTCCTGGTGATGGTCGTTTACGTGCTGACCAACCAGGTGCAGCACGAAGCCGGTCTTTTGGCCGTGACGCTGATGGGCATGGTGCTCGGCAACATGCCGCTCGGTGGCCTGGAAGAACTGCGCCGCTTCAAGCAAAGCCTCGGTGTGCTGTTGATCTCGGTGCTGTTCATCCTGCTCACCGCCAATCTGCAACTCGCCGATCTCGGGGCGATCGGCTGGCGGACGGTCGCGATGATCGCCGTCTTCATGGTCGTGGTCCGGCCGCTGGCCGTCTGGCTCGCCACGCTGGGTGCCAAAATGCGCGCCGCCGACCGCACGCTGCTCGCCTGGTTCGCGCCGCGCGGCATCGTCGCCGCGGCCACCGCAGGGTTGTTCGGCCCCGGCCTTATCGCCGCCGGATTCGCCGACGCCGCGGTCCTGCAACCGGCGGTGTTCGGGGTCATCCTGGCCTCCGTCCTGGGCTATGGGTTAACCCTGGCGCCGTTGGCCCGGCACCTGGAATTGTCGGCGGCGGCCGAAAACGGTCTGTTGATCGTCGGCGCTTCGCCGTGGTCGGTGCGGTTGGCGGAAGTCCTGAAGGATCTCGGACTCAGTGTCTTGATCGTCGATGGCGTTTGGCAGCGCCTCAAGGCCGCCCGGCTCGCCGGCCTCGAGGTCTATTACGGCGAGATCCTGTCCGAACACGCCCGTGACTGGGTCACGACGCACCATCTCAACTACGTGTTGTGCGCCACGCGCAACGATTTTTACAATGCCCTGCTGTGCAAGGCGCTGGCCCGCCAGTTCGGCCAGCACCGGACGTTTCAATTAGCGCTGGCCGGCGGCGCGGCACAAGAGCAAAGGCGCTTGTCGCGGCAACAGCGCGGGCTGATCGCGTTCGCCGGGGAGGCGACTTTGGATTGTCTGAACGAGCGCCTCGAACAGGGTTGGACGATCCAGCGGACGCCGCTCAACGAACGCTATTCATGGGATCTGTGGCGCAAGCAGGCCAGTCCGGAGACGGTCCTGATCGGGGCGCTGGATCCGAACGGCAAGCTGCACCTTTCCTCGCCGGAACTGAGGTTCGCGCCCGGCGCCGGCTGGCGGATATTGTCCTTCGCGCCAGTCAACGGCGCCGCTGCACCCGGCCAGGCCGGGGAGATCACGGAAACTTCACCCGCCGCGCACTGAGAACAGGTACACTGTGAAAATGAAATCGACAGCCCCTCCCGCCAAAGCCCCCAAGCCGCGTCTTCTGTGGCCGGTGGCCGGTTTTTTCCTCATCAGCAATCTCGCAGCGCTGACCCTGGTGCCGTGGTACGAGATCACCTTCGGCTACGGCGCTTTTGCCTGGTGGTCGTTTTTCGTTTTCCTGATGCTGAACGGCCTGAGCATCACCGGCGGCTACCACCGCCTGTGGTCGCACCGCAGCTATCAGGCGCGCTGGCCGCTGAAATTGTTCTATATCCTGTTCGGCGCCCAGGCGCTGCAAAACAGCGTGCTGATCTGGGCGGCGCGCCATCGCGCCCACCACCGCTATGTCGATGACAACGGACGCGACCCGTATTCGGCCAAGCTCGGCCTGTGGTTCAGCCACATGGGCTGGATGATCCGCGACTGGCCGTCGGGCGAGGTCGATTACGCCAAAGTCAAGGATCTGAGCGCCGAGCCCCTGGTCGCCTGGCAGCACCGGCACTATTGGGCGCTGACCTGGGCGATGAACCTCGGCCTGCCGCTCGCCCTCGGTTTTGCCGTCGGCGATCCGTGGGGCGTGCTGCTGCTCGGCGGCGTGCTCCGCCTGGTGGTCAATCACCATCTGACCTTTTTCATCAACTCGCTGGCCCACTTTGTCGGCCACCAGACTTACAGCGACGACAACACGGCCCGTGACAGCCACCTGATGGCGTTTTTGACCTGGGGCGAGGGCTACCACAATTTCCACCACGCCTTCATGGGCGATTACCGCAACGGCGTGCGCTGGTGGCACCTCGATATGGGCAAGTGGTTCATCCTGTTCAATACCCTGCTCGGTCAGGCGCACAGCCTGCGCCGCGTGCCGGCCTTCAAGATCCGCCGGGCGCGCATCCACATGCTGTTCAAGCAGGCCCGCGAGCGCCTCGCCGCCCAGGGCGAAGAGCAGTCGCAGCGCTGGCAGGATGTGCTCGAACAGGAATACCGTCATTTCATCGAAACGGTGCAGCACTGGCAGAAACTCCAGGCCGGCAAATTGCACGACAGTTCGCAGGTACTGCGCGACCGCTGGCAGCGGACGGCGTTGGCCAGCCGCTTCAGGGAACTCGATTACCGCCTAAAGATGCAACAGCAGCGCTTGCAGTTTCTCCTGCGCCGCAGCCTGCAATCCGCCTGATTCCCAAGGCCGGCGGCGGCCTGATCGCGGCCGGCTCTCTTGCCATCGTGACCGGCCGCACGGCCGGCACCGTAATACTCTCCCCTCCGATTGGGTCTTGATTGCCGAACGACGAGCAACGGATCGTGTGCGAAACAGGTCGTATTCGCCGCGGTACATAGAGAGGAACGGGGTGCTGGACCGCTGATCGCCGGAGGTCGATGACGGCATGCACGATCCGGGGACAGAGACGGAGCCCCGAGATGGACAACTGCAACAATGGCACTTTGCACGACGAGGATTTGACCCGGCAGCTCATATTGTGGATCGGTCGCCGCAGCCGACATCTGTTCAACCGCCTGATCGCCGGTTCATCGCTGCTCGGCGACCCGCCGGTGTACGACCCCCGATCCCTGCCGTGGACCCGGATGCTCGAGGAACACTGGCGCCAGATCCGCCGCGAACTCGACGCGGTGCGCGCTTACCGCGATTATCTGCCGGCCCTGCAGGAGATCTCCCCCGATCATTCCCGGATCGCCCGCGAGCGGCAGTGGACGGCGTTTTTCCTGTACGGTTACGGGGCGCGCAGCGACATGAACTGCGCGCGTTGTCCGGTGACCGCCCGGCTGGTCGGCCAGATCCCGGGGCTGCAAAGCGCCTTTTTCTCGATCCTCAATCCCGGCGCCCACCTGCCGCGCCACCGCGGCGTGACCAAGGCGATGCTGACTTATCACCTGGGGCTCAAGGTGCCGGATGACCCGGCCTGCTGGATCCGGGTCGAGGACCGGGAATACCGCTGGGCCGAAGGGCAGAGTTTTCTGTTCGACGACACGCGCTATCACGAAGTGCGCAACGGCAGCAACGAAGAGCGCGTCGTGCTGTTGATCCACGTCAGCCGGCCGCTGCGCCCGCCCGGCAAATGGTTCGCCGATATCTTTCTCGGCGCCGTCAAAAAAAGCCCATTCATCCGCGACGCAGTCGCCAACCAGCGCGCCTGGGAAGCGCGTTTTCATGAGCAGGTGGCGAATTGGCAAAATACCCGGCGTAGCGCCTAGGCTGCGCGTCCAGCCAAAATTGGCATAGATGGACTAGAGGGACTAGTGAAATTCATTTCTTGAACAGCCCCGGTAGTCTCAGTCGAGAATGCTGAATGTCAGGCCGGCGTTGCGTTGCAGGCGATCGATGAGGGTTTCGCCGAGGGCACCGGCGGGGGTCCAGAAGCCGCCGGGGATGCCGGCGATCGCTTCGTCGCAGGCCAGGCACACGGCGCTTTCGCCGAGCATCCGGCTGGTCGCGCCATAACCCGGATCGCGCCGGCCGCGGACTTCGGCCCGCAGCGTGCGGCCGCCGGCGGTTTCGCCTATGAATACTAAAACGAAGCCGCCTTTTTCGCGCGCCTCGCGCCCCGGCCCCTCGCCTGGTTTCGGCAGCAGCGCATGCAGCAACGCCCGGCCGGGCCGCGTCGCGGCGGCGGCCATCAGGGCGCCGAGCCCAGCCGCCACCTTGATTGCCCGCCACCGCCCGGCCGGGCCGGCGCCGGTCAGCAGGGCTTCGTCGTACTCAAAATCGTCGCCCCACGGCCGGCCGAGCAGGGCGTGGGTGCGGCGCACGACCCGGGTATTGATGCCGGCCATCACGAACGGTGCGCGCCACGAGGCGAAGTCGGCATCGAAGACCACGCCGCCGGGTTCCCGCCGGCGGCGTTGGGCCGGTGGTGCGTCCGGCACCAGGGCCTCGGGGTTCTTGAGCAGCCGGGCGATCGTTCGATCGGCGCGCGCCGCCTCCACGACACCGATGAGGCTGGCGAAAGTGCCGCCGCTGAAGGCGCCTTTCAGTTTTGCGACGCGCATCCGGACACGCCGGCAAGTCTCGCCGAAGCGGCGCTTGGCTTCGCGTTGCAGAAAAAAGACGCCAAGGTCGGACGGGATCGAATCGAAACCGCAGCAGTGCACGATACGGGCACCCGAAGACCGGGCTTGCGCTTCATGGCCTTCGATCATCTGCCGCATCCACGGCACCTCGCCGGCCAGATCGCAATAATCGGTGCCGTGGGCAACGCAGGCGGCAACCAGTTCCGAACCGTAGCGCGTGTAGGGTCCGACCGTCGTACAAACGACGCGCGCTTTTTGGACCATGGCGGCGAGCGCTGCCGGATCGCCGCTGTCGGCGGTCAGAATCGGCAGCTCTGGCGCGCCCAGCTCCCGGCGCAACGCTTCCAGCCGCCCGCGATCACGCCCGGCGATCGTCCAGGCAAGGTCATGGTACTGTTCATTCAGATACTCGGCGACCAGGCGGCCGGTAAATCCGGTGGCGCCATAAACGATGACGTCGAAAGGCCGCGCCGGCCGCTTGGCTGACTGCTGCATAATAGAACTCCGGGATCATCCTCGTTTACACCGCACCCATATTAGCCTGCAAAGTCTGGTAAAAAAAACTTGAGCGCTTTTGAATTTCTCGCCGTTTTATTATCGATCATATTTGGTCTCGGCCTCACCCATCTTTTGTCCGGCGTCAGCCGGACGATCCAGCGGCGCCGCGACAATCGGCCTGACGGCCTGCATCTGGTCTGGTCGCTGAACGTGTTCTTCGTGCTGGTCCTGAACTGGTGGGTGGCGTTTTCGTGGAACGCGACTGCGGCCTGGAGCTTTGAGGTCTATGTGATCCTGATCCTGTGGTCGGTCTCGATGTACCTGCTGGCGGTGATCCTTTATCCGCCGGATTTGTCGTTATACGAACACAGCCGGGCGCTGTATTTTCGCAACCGGCGCTGGTTTCTGGGAACGCTGTTGTTGTTCCTGGCGCTGGATGCCGCTCAGAGTGCAGTGCGCGGCGCACTGTTCTCGCCGCCGTTGTATCTGCCGTTCATCGCTCACCATTTCATCCTGGCCGGCGCAGGGCTCTGGGTACGCCGGCCGGTGTATCACTGGGTGTACGCCGTTTATTTTCTTGTCTCGATGTTCGCCTGGGCGCTGGTTTTCCGCCGCCTGCTGATGTGATGCTTCACCCAACGGCGAGGAGCGCCAGACCGAGCAGCAACCGATAAACGACAAAAGGCACAAGTCCGACCCGTTCGATCAATTTCAAAAAAAAGTGTACGGTGGCAAAGGCGGCGAGTCCGGCGACACCGGCGGCGGCGAGCGCCGGCGGCAGGCCGATGGCCGGAACGGCGCCGGTGGCGATCCGCCACAGGCCGTGACCGCCGGCGGCGGCGAGCACGGGGACGGCCAGCAAAAACGAAAAACGGGCCGCCTCTAGCCGGGTCAGGCCACAGGCGAGCGCCGCGGTCAGCGTGATGCCGGAGCGCGAGACGCCGGGAATCAGGGCCAGCATCTGGGCGATGCCGACCGGCCACACAGCGTGCCACCCGGCGCCGGCAAGCGAATCGCGCTGCCGGCCGTAACGGTCGGCGGCAAAGAGCAGCGGCGCGAAAACCAGCGTCGCCCAGGCGATGACCTCGTCACGGCGCAGATTTTCCTCGAACCACGCAGCGCCGAAATAGCCGGCCAGCAGGGTCGGCAGGCTGGCGAGCGCCAGATACCAAACGAGGCGTTGCGCTCCGTATGCCTGTGGCGTGCTGCCCACCGCCGCCTTGACTGCCGTCGCCAGATCCCGCCTGAAGTACAGCACGATCGCGCCCAGGGTGCCGAGGTGGACGGCGGTATCGAAGGCCAGCCCCTGGTCCGGCCAGCCGAACCATTCGCTGACCAGGATCAGGTGGGCGGAACTGGAGATCGGCAGAAACTCGGTCAGACCCTGGACCAGGGCCAGCACCAGCCATTGCCAGAGGCTCAATTGCGGCCCGCGAGCAGTTGGGGATTGAGTGTATACAGGCCGGTGATTTCGGCGCTGCCCAGCACATGGCCTTGGATCGCCCGGTGCACGTCGTGGCCGGTAAAACCGCCGGCGAGCGGCAGGCGGTCGACATCCAGGGCATACACCAGAAAGGTGTAATGGTGCATGCGCAGATCGTTCCACGGCGGGCAGGGGCCGTCGTAACCGTAGTACTCGCTGGCCAGTTCGCCGCCGGCCATGAAGCGGGTGTAGTCGTTCAGTCCCTGGCGGCTGCCGTGCGGCCCTGTTTGTAGTTTCTTGCCGCCCCCGACCACCCCCCGGCCGCCGGCGCCGGGCGGCAACTCGGTGACCTCGGGCGGCAGATCGATCAGCACCCAGTGATAAAAATCCGTGCGCGGCGCATCGACCGGGATCACACGTCCTTCGACATTGGCGTCCGAAGTGTCGGCCGGGACGTCGGAATCGACACACAGCACGGCGAAAGACCGTGTCCCCGGCGGCACGTCGCGCCATGCCAGCGCCGGGCTGACGTTGTCGGAAAACAGCATGCCGCCCTGGCCATCGGGCTTGCCGAACGCGAAGCGCGGATCGATCGGCGCGCCGGAAGCGAGGTCGGAACTTAGAAGTTTCATGATGGGGTACGGTAACTGATACGGTAGATCAGCGAAGCGCTGTCGTCGGAGACCAGAAGCGAGCCGTCGGGCAGTTCGATAAGATCGACCGGCCGGCCCCATGCGGTTTGCCCCTGCAGCCAGCCAGCGGCAAACGTCTCGTAACTTTGCGCCTGCCCGCTGTCGTCGAGGCGCACCAGTGACAGGCGGTAGCCGATCTTTTCGCTGCGGTTCCACGAGCCGTGCTCGGCGATGAAAACCTGGTTGCGGTACTCGGCCGGAAACTGCGTGCCGCGGTAAAAGATCATGCCGAGCGGGGCGACGTGCGGGCCGAGGGGCTGGGCCGGCGGCGTATAGGCGCTGCATTCGGCGGCCTGGCCGAATTCCGGGTCGCGGATATCGGCGCCGTGGCAGAACGGATAGCCGAAGTGCATGCCCTGGCGCGGCGCATGGTTGAACTCGCAGGGCGGGATATCGTCGCCGAGAAAGTCGCGGCCGTTGTCGGTGAACCACAACTCGCCGCTGGCCGGATGCCAGTCGAAGCCGACGCTGTTGCGCACCCCGAGGGCGAAATCCTCGAGCCCCGTACCGTCGGGGTTCATCCGCTTGATCGCCATGTACCCCGGTTCGTTGCAGATATTGCATGGCGCGCCGACCGGAACGTAAAGCTTGCCGTCCGGCCCGAACTTGATGTACTTCCAGCCGTGGTGGGCATCCGACGGGAACGCCTCGCTGACCACCACCGGCTCGGGCGGGTCGGCGAGGTGCGCCTCGATGTCGTCGTAACGCAGCACCCGGTTCACGGCCGCGACATACAGCGCGCCGTCGCGAAAAGCGATGCCGCTCGGCATGGTCAGACCCTCGGCGATCACGAAGCGGCGGTCGGCCTTGAAATCTCCGTCATCATCGACCAGGGCGTGGACCTTGCCGGCGCGCCGCGAGCCGGCGAAGATCGTCCCCAAGGTGCCGCGGGCCAGTTGCCGCGCATTGTCCACATCCTTGGCGAAGACCGCAATCTCGAATCCAGGCGGCAGGCCGATCAGGTCGAGCTGCGGGCCGGCGGCCTGGGCCGGCGCCGGACCACCGCCGGCAAACAGCACGGCAAACGATGGCGCAAGCCATGACGCACGGGCGGCGCGCACCGTGCGGCGCCGACTCTTGGGGGACCGTTGCATCGCTTCTCTCCTTGGCGAAACGGCAAAAAACCGGCGCGGACGCCGAATACCGCCGATTGTAACAAACGGCCCGCGGCCGCCCAAAGTCCGGTTGCATCGCGGCGTTTTATGCCGCTGTCCGGCAGTCGGGCACGCCCGGCGCGATCGACCGCTTGTCACTTAACTCATTGAAAATAAATAAAAAAATACATCAAGCACCGCTCTGGCACGCAATATTCATATTCCCGCTCAAGTGTTGATGAAATCGTCCGGCCCAACCGGGGGAACCACGGAAGACGGCCGGCAAGCTTCAGGAGGAACCGAGCGATGGAGACGAAAAAAAACCTTCCCGGACACAGCGCCGCCGCGGCGGCCGCTACGGAACCGCACACCGCCCCTGCGGCACAACCGGTGCTGGATCCCGGTTTGCTGGCCTGGCTTGCGCAGTTCGAAACGCTCGACCGCTTGCACGCCTATCAGGACAGCGACCGCTGGATTCTGCGCGACGGTTTGGCGCATCGCTGTTGAGCCCGTAACCCGTATTCGATCACCGCCGCAGCCCGGGGTGCGGCCGGAACAGTAGCCTGGCGAGGCAGGGCGCGGTCCCATAGGGATCGCGCCCTTTACTATCATATGATCCCGTCTTATTCACCCCTCTTCCGTCGCGAGGGGTGAATAAGACGGGATGATTGTATCGGTCACATCTCCCGGCTTTCACGATGGCGCGTAGCGCTTCTCCAACCAGGCGCAGACGGTTCGCAGACCGAGGGCCTCGCCGCCCGCCGGGCGGCCGGGGCGTGCCTGGTCGTTCCACGCATAAGTATCGAAATGGAGCCAGGGGACACCGGGCTCGACGAAGCGCTTCAGAAACAGCGCCGCGGTGATACAGCCGGCATACGGGCTGCTGCTCGAATTGCAGATATCGGCGATATCGCTGGCCAGGAAGCTGTCGTAGGCGTCATGCAGCGGCAACGGCCAGAGGGGATCCTCGAGCGCCGCGCCGAGTGCTTTGAGCTCCGCTGCAGCTGCCTCGTCGGTACTGAAGAACGGCGTGACGTCCGGTCCCAACGCGACGCGCGCCGCGCCGGTCAACGTCGCGAAATCAACGACGAGATCGGGGCGTTCCTCGTTGGCCAGTTGCAGGGCGTCGGCCAGAATGACCCGACCTTCAGCGTCGGTATTGCCGATTTCGATGGTCAGGCCGCGGCGCGTGTGGACGATGTCGCCGGGGCGCAGCGCCTGGCCGGCGATCATGTTTTCCACCGCCGGCACAATCACCGTCAGGCGGACCGGCAGGCGGCGGCGCATCACCAGGCCGGCAAGGGCCAGCACGTGCGCTGCGCCGCCCATATCCTTTTTCATCTTGCGCATGCCGGCGGCATTTTTGATGTTGAGGCCGCCGGAGTCGAAGGTCACCCCTTTGCCGGCCAGCACCAAGCAGGGTGCCGCCGGATCGCCCCAGCGCAGGACGATCAGCCGCGGCGGGCGGCGGCTGGCCATGCCGAAGGCATAGACCGCCGGACAGTGTTCACGCAGCCGGCTGCCGGCGAGCACCTCGATCCGGCCGCCGTGCGCTGCGGCCAGGTGTTCGGCGGCGGCGGCCAACTCGGCCGGCCCGAAGTCGGCAGCCGGGGTATTGACCCAGTCGCGCACCTGACAGACCGCAGCAGCCAGGGCCTCGAGCCGTTCGGTTTCCGCCGGATCGAGGTCCGGGGGCGGCGACAACACCGCCGGGTTTTCACTTTGCGATCGGTAGCGATCGAAGCGATAGGCGCCGAGATGCCAGCCAAGCATCAGGGCTGTCGCCAGGGGGGCGGCATCGCCAGGCGGCGAGTCCGCAAACGCTTCGGCCAGCGGCGGCAGGGCATAGGTTCCGGTGGGCAGGCGCTTTGGTAAGGCGGCAAGCGCATAGAGCGGGGCACGCGGGTCGTAACCGGCAAATACCCGGCCGATACCGCCGCCCGGGGCGGGCAGGATCAGGTGGCGGCCCGGCTCGGCGCGGAAACGATGCTGTTCGATCCAGGTCCGCTCGGTGGCGCCGAGGGTTTCGGCGTAGCGGGCAAATGGGTCCGGGCGCAGCGGAATCAGAGGGGTGGCGGGAGCATTCATCGGCAGTCAGTGTACCGTCTCATCCGGAGTTTCGCCTGCCCTCTTTGCCGCCGCAGGCGGTCCGTGCTTCACCGCGACTCCAGGGGTACCAGATAGGCGTCGTCGCCGCGGCGGATGTGCAGCACCGGGGTCAGCTGGCGCGCCTTGACGGTACTGAAGGCGTGGCTCAGATCGTTTAGGTCGGCGATCTTCTGGCGGTTCACGGCCAGCACCTGGTCGCCGGGCAAAAGGCCCTGGCGGGCGGCGGCCGAGCCGCGGGCGACCGCGGCGACGATGACTTGGCCGCGCTCGGTGCCGCCCGATTTCTGGATGAATTCGGCGCCGGCCAACTCGGGAGTCAGGCTCGCGCCCGGGGCTCTGAGGGTGTCGGCCGATACCAGGGTGACACGGATCGTTTGTTCCCGGCCGGCGCGTAGCACGGTCAGGGGGACCGGCGATCCGATGTCGGCCATCGCCTCGAAGTTGCGCAATTCCTGGGCGTTACGCACCGGGTGGCCGGCGGCGGCGACTACCACGTCGCCGGGTTGCAGACCGCTTTTTGCCGCCGGCGTGCCGGGCCAGATGGCGGTCACCACGGCGCCGCGCGGCGCTTCGAGGCCGAAGGCGGCGGCCAACTCGCCGGTCAGATCCTGGGTTTCGATGGCCAGTGTGCCGCGCCGGACTTCGCCGAAGTCGATGAGCTGGCGCATCACGCGGCGCGCCATGTTCGCCGGGATCGCAAAACCGATGCCGACATTGCCGCCGCTCGGCGTGAAGATCGCGCTGTTGACGCCGACCAGGGCGCCGTTAAGATCGATCAGCGCACCGCCTGAGTTGCCCGGGTTGATCGGCGCGTCGGTCTGGATGAAATCCTGGAAAGCCAGGCGGCTGAGCGCACTGCGGCCGAGGGCGCTGACGATGCCGGAGGTCACCGTCTGGCCGAGACCGAACGGGTTGCCGATGGCGACGACGAAATCCCCGACCCGCAGCTTGTCCGAATCGGCGAGCGGCAGCGCCGTCAGTTCCTCGGCCGGGATACGGATCAGTGCCAGGTCGGTGTCAGGGTCGCTGCCGATCCGCTCGGCCTTGAAATTGCGGCCGTCGATCAGCGTCACGGCGATATCGTCGGCGTCGGCGATCACATGGTGATTGGTGATGACGTAGCCGGCCCGGGCATCGACGATGACCCCCGAGCCCAGGCTGCGCGAAATCCGCTCGCGCGGAATATCGGGCAGATTGAAAAAGTGGCGGAAGAACGGATCGTCGGCGAACGGGCTGCGCACCCGAACCCGGGTTTCGGTATAAACGTTGACCACCGCCGGCGTCGCGCGCTCGAGCAATGGCGCCAGCGACGGCAGCGGCTCACCGTCAACCGCCGCCGGCAACGCGGCACGGCCGAGGCCGGCGCCCAGGACGAGGGCGAGGATCCAGGGTGCGGCCAAGGTAAAAGAGCGTATCTGGCGCAGTTTCATCATTAAACCCGGATTATTCATGACCTGCTCGTCGCAGTAGAGAGGGCCGTGAACCCAACAGTTGCATAATTTTTGCTCGAATTTATATATTTCTTCATTAAATCAATAAGTTATGAGAATATTAGTCAAAGCATCGGAATTCACCCAGGGTGACGTGCCCGGTTGACCGAGAATTCTGGGGATTTATGCAACAGTTGGGTGAATAATCCGGGCTAAGGTCAGTTCGGGGCGGTCATTCGACTGGTCAATGCGGCGCAGGTTCACTCGAAGCCCGCTTCGATCGCCCGGGGGGCGGCAGCAGCCGGCTTGCCGCCGGCCGGACGATCGGCGATAATAGATTTTTTTCATTTGCCAAGGCCCGTCGCCCATGAAATCAGGCATCCACCCGGAATACCGCGAAGTGGTCTTTCAGGACGTGACTTGCGATTTCGCCTTCCTCACCCGCTCGACGATTCATTCGAAAGAAACGGTCAAGTGGGAGGACGGCAAGGAATATCCGCTGGTCAAAGTCGAGATTTCCAGCCATTCGCACCCGTTTTACACCGGCAAACACAAAATCGTCGATTCCGGCGGCCGCGTCGATAAGTTCAAACGGCGTTACCAGAAGTAGTGCCGGGCTATCGCCCCGGTGCATGACCGCCGGGGTATGACCGTCGGCAAGCCGATGCCGGGCGGCCGGGGCAAGGTACAGCTCCCGGGGCGTACCGTTCCTGGGGCGGGCGGTTTTTAAGGCCCGGTGCGCTCCGGCTCGCCTGGCTCCGCCGCCGGCGCGTCTCGCTGCCCCGGCTGTAAGCGGCATGCCGATCGCGCGGTCTTTCTGGCCGCTGCCCGGCGAGCACAGATCCAACCCAGAGGTTTCGATTCATGTCCCAACGCCACTTGCGCCTCAGCGATCCTGATAGCGGCAAGACGCTCGATCTGCCGGTGGTCACCGGCACCGAGGGTGAGCCGACGCTCGACATTTCCGCCCTGTCGCGGGAACTGGGTTATTTCACCTACGACCCCGGCTACGCGATGACCGCCTCGTGTTCGAGCGCCGTGACATTCATCGACGGCAACCGCGGCATCCTGCGCTATCGCGGCTATCCGATCGAACAATTGGCGTCCCGGTCGAACTTTCTCGAGGTTGCTTATCTGTTGATGTTCGGCGAGTTGCCGTCGCAAGATGAGTTCGCCGAATTCGATCGCGATATCACGTACCACACGATGGTGCATGAAAAGCTCAACACCTTTATCAGCGGGTTTCATTACGATGCGCACCCGATGGCCATCCTGTGCGGCGTCACCGGCTCGCTCGCCGCCTTTTACCACGACCGGTTGGACATGAGCGACCCGGCGCAGCGGCTGTTGGCTGCCAAAAGGCTGATTGCCAAGATTCCGACCATCGCCGCTGCCGGTTACCGCCATCATATGGGTTGGCCGACGGCCTACCCGAAAAACTCGCTGGGCTACATCGAGCGTTTTCTCGACATGATGTTCTCGGTGCCGGCCGAGCAGTACGCAGTCAATCCCGTCGCGGCGCGGGCCCTGGACCTGCTGTTCATCCTGCATGCCGACCACGAGCAGAACGCCAGCACCTCGACCGTCCGGCTGGTCGGTTCGACCGGTGCCAATCCCTACGCCTGCGTCGCCGCCGGCATCGCCGCACTGTGGGGCCCGGCGCACGGCGGCGCCAACGAGGCGGTGTTGAAGATGCTCGACCAGATCGGCACCGTCTCCGAGGTGCCGAAATATATCGCCCGCGCCAAGGATCGCGATGATTCTTTCCGGCTGATGGGTTTCGGCCACCGCGTTTACAAGAACATGGATCCGCGCGCCGCGCTGATCCGCCAGGCGTGCCACGAGGTGCTCGCCGAACTCGGTGTCCATGACGAAAAGCTGGCGCTGGCACTAGAACTCGAAAAGATCGCCCTCCAGGACGAGTTTTTCATCGAGCGCAAGCTCTATCCCAACGTCGATTTTTATTCCGGGATCATTTACAAGGCGCTCGGTTTCCCGGTCAGCATGTTCACTGTGCTGTTCGCCATCGCCCGCACTGCCGGTTGGGTGGCGCAATGGCTGGAACAGAGCGAGCATCCGAGCCGCATCGGCCGCCCGCGCCAGGTTTATATCGGCGCTAAGGCGCGGGAGTACCGGCCTCTGGAGCAGCGTAGCTGACGCCGGCAAAAGCGTTGGCGCGCCGGGCCGCGATGGTCTCGGCCATTGTCAATCGAACCTGCGGCCGGCCGTCGATCGGGCCGGGCGGCGCCTGGCGCAGGCCGCAAGCCGGATAAAGCCAAAGTTCGATCCGGATCTCACCGGCCGGCAACAGGATCAGCGGCTGCCGGCCGCTGCTCCCGGTGCGCCGTTCGCTCAGTTGGTATGGGATCCGGCGGTCGAGCAGCAGGCGGAGCGGGGCTTCGGGATCGTCGCTGAAGACATGCAGCACGACCGGCGAGTGCCGGTGCGCCAGCCCTTCGGCCAGCGGCCCGGCGAGGCGCGGTGCGAAATCCCCGAAAAATTCCATCGCTTCGATGGCCGCGGCGAAGTGCCGGTCGAGCGCTTCGCGCCAGGGGCGGCCGCCGAACAGGGCCAGGTGCTCCCGGAGCGCGGCGGCGATTTCGTCGTTACCGGGCAACGCCGTCCGCCGGCTAAGTCCGAGCTGGGCGGCCGCCTTCTGTTTGGCCGCGAGAAAATCATCCACTCCCTGCTCGGCCATGATCCGGGCCGCGGCCCGGGCAATGGCCTGCCGGTTGCGTATCGGCTGCATCGGATTCAGAAAATATCGTAGGGGTCGGCGATCGTGTCGGCCGGCTTGCGGCCGGTGTTCGCCTCCTTCAGGCGGGCGGCGTCGGCGGCGCGCATGACCTCGCGCAAGGCGCCGGGATGATCCGGGGGGACCGGTTCGCCGCTTTGCGGATCGATCCACACCCGGGCGATGCCGGGCGGGACGATTTCGGGTTGCTCCGCCACGCCGGCCAATGCCTGGCGCATGAAATCGATCCACACCGGCAGGGCCGCGATGCCGCCGAGCTCGCGCCGGCCGAGCGGCCGGTGGTCGTCGAAACCGATCCAGACGCTGGCCACCAGATGCTGGTTGTAACCCGTAAACCAGGCGTCGCGCTGGTCGTTCGTCGTTCCGGTCTTGCCGGCGAGATCGCCGCGGCCCAGCACCAGCGCCCCGCGGCCGGTGCCGCGGCGGATCACATCGCGCATCATCGAACGGATCAGGTAGGCGGTGGCGGGATCGAGCACGCGTGGCGCGAAGCGGGGCAGCGGCGGGCCGGCAAGTTCGGGTTCGCCGTCTTCCGGCGAGCCGGTTTCCGGCGCCCCGCCGGTGGTGGCCAGGCGCGGCGCCAGTTTCGTCGGGTGATCGGGTGGTGCGCTGGCGCCGGCCGGCGGGCACTGTTCGCAAGATTGTGTCAAAGGCGCTTCCCACAACACCTCGCCTTTGCTGCCTTCGATCCGCTCGAGCCACGATGACGGCACGGCGTAACCGCCGTTGGCGAACACCGCATAGCCCTGGGCGACCGCCAGCGGGCTCAGGCTGGCGCTGCCGAGCGCCAGCGACAAATTGGCCGGCAACTCGTCGCGGTTAAAGCCGAAACGCGGCAGGTAATCACGCGCCGCGGCGACGCCGATGTCTTGCAACAGGCGGACCGACACCAGGTTGCGCGAGTGGGTCATCGCTTCGCGCAGCCGGGTCGGGCCGTAGAACGACTGGGTGAAGTTCTGCGGTTTCCAGGCCCCTTCCAGCGTCCGGTCCTGGAAGACGATCGGCGCATCGTTGACGACGCTCGCCGGCGTATAGCCGTGGTCCAGCGCCGCGGCATAAATGAACGGTTTGAAACCTGAGCCCGGCTGGCGGCGGGCCTGTACGGCGCGGTTGAATTTGTTCGCCGCGAAATCGAAGCCGCCGACCAGCGCCCGCACTTCGCCGCTGGCCGGGTCGAGCGCGACCAGTGCCCCTTGTACCTCGGGCACCTGGGCGAATTGCCATTCGCCTCTGGCACTGCGGATCAGGCGGATCACGTCGCCGGGGGCGAGCACCTCGCCGGCGGCGGCTGGTTCGGGGCCGAGTTCATCGACGCCCAGATACGGCCGCGCCCAGACCAGCGCCGCCAGATCGAGCGCCACGCTCTGCCCGCCGGCGAGATAGCACAGCGCCAGGTCCGGCTCGACGGCTGTGACCAGCGCCGGGAGCAGGGGGCCGACGGGCTGAAAACCGGCCAGTGCCGCAGCCCAGTCCGCCGGCGTCGAATCGGTGCCGAGGTCGATATGCGCTTCGGGACCGCGATAACCGTGACGCTGGTCGTAGGCCAGTAATCCCTGGCGCAATGCTTCGCCGGCGGCATGCTGCAAGCGGCTATCGAGCGTGGTGACGACGCGGTAGCCGCTCTCGTAGACCGCTTCACCATACCGCTCGACGGCTTCCCGGCGGGCCATTTCGGCGATGTAACCGGCCTCGACCGCAATCTCCGGCCCGTGATAGAAGGCGTGGTCCGGTGCATTGCGGGCCTGCGCCAAAAGCGCCTCGTCGATATACCCCTCCTCAAACAGGCGGCGCAGCACGTAATTTCGGCGCTGAATGGCGCGCTCTGGGTTGGTGATCGGATTGATCCGCGACGGCGCCTTGGGCAGCGCCGCCAGCATCGCCATCTCGGGCAGGGTCAGAGCGTCGAGTTCGCGGCCGTAATACACCTGGGCGGCGGCGGCCACGCCGTAGGCCCGCTGCCCGAGATAGATCTTGTTGAGATAGAGTCCGAGGATTTCGTCCTTGTCCAGCAGGCGTTCAATTTTGATCGCCAGCATGATCTCGCGCAGTTTGCGGGCGTATTTCTTCTCCGTGCCGAGATAGAAATTGCGGGCGAGCTGCATCGTGATGGTGCTGCCGCCTTGGCTTTTCTCCCCGGTGCGCAGCAACTGCCAGGCGGCGCGCAACAGGCCCTGGTAGTCGATGCCCGGGTGGATATAGAAGCGGTCGTCTTCGCCGGCGATGAACGCCGCCTTGAGCAGTGGCGGGACGCGCTCCAAGGGGACCGGCAGGCGGCGCTTTTCGCCGAATACGGCGATCAACCGCCCGTCCCGGGTCAGAACCTGTAGCGGCGTTTGCAGCCGGATTTCGCGCAGACCCTCGACATCGGGCAGGCCGGGCGCCAGGCTCACCCAGGTGATAGCGAGCCCCAACGCGACGAGCACGGCACCCGCCGCGGCGACGATGGCGAATCTGAAAAAAAGGCGTTTCACCAAAAAAAACCGCTCTACGGCACACGATCACCGGCCATCGAATGACCCTCGCCGCGCCGTCCGGTTCCCCGGGCGGCGGGTTGTTCACAGGCCGGCTTGGCAGACCAATCAGTGTACCATTGCCCCGGTTTTTCCCCCGCTCCTCGCCGCCGCGACCGCCCGCCCGTTAGCCGGCCCTGAAATATTTTTTTTTGCCTTACCTATTGAGATTTTTCAAAAACTCAGGAATAATTGCTCTGCAGGGACTGAAGAACATCTCCTAATTGCTGGAAATTGTGGGGGAAAATTGAAAATCTTCCAATCCAGATCCAAAGTGGCGGTCGGTTTGGACATCGGCTCGGGAGCGGTCAAGCTGCTGCAATTGACGCGTGCCGGGGCCGGGTTGCGCGTCTCGCACTTCGCGCTCGAGCGTCTCCCGGCGGGGGCGATCAGCAACGAGAACATCACTGACAGCAGCGCGGTCGCCGCGGCCATCGCTGCCGCCGTGCGCCGCGGCGGCATCAAGACCAAACAATGCGTGATGGCGGTATCCGGTTCGAATGTGATTACCCGGACGATCCATGTCCCGGCGGAGATCGCCGACAGCGACCTGGAGAGCCGGATCGAGCTCGACGCTGGCCAGCACATCCCCTACCCGCTGAACGAAGTCAATATCGATTTCGAGGTGCTGGGTCCGGCGCCGCGCAATGCCGAATTGAAGGAAGTGCTGCTCGTCGCCTCGCGCAAGGAGAACATCAATTTCCTGCAAGGCATCGCCGAAGAGGCCGGGCTCAAGGTCTGTATCGTCGATGTCGAGGCTTTCGCCATCGCCAACGCCTTCGATGAACTGGTGCGCCCCGGGGCGGCGATCGCCGCCGACCAGACGATCGCCCTGCTCGATATCGGCAATACCAGCACCAACCTGGTCGTCTCGCGTAACGGCCGGATGTTGTACACCCGCGAGCAGCCGTTCGGCAGTCATAGCCTGTTCGACGAGATGCGCCGCAGATACGGCGACGAGGCCGCCGATATCAACCCGTTGCTCGGCGAAGGGACGCAACTCGGCGATCTGGAGGACGAAATCCTCGCGCCTTACAAAGCCCAGATCGTGCAGCAGATCAGCCGCGCCCTGCAGTTCTATTCCTCGTCGGCGGCCCAGTACAACCCGGTGAGCCGGATTTTCCTGTCGGGAGCCAGCACCGCGATTCCGGGTCTGGGCCAGATGGTGGACGATGAACTGGGCATCGCCGCCGAAACGGTGAACCCGGTCGCCGGCCTGAAAGTCGCCTCGGCGGTGGCCGGCAGTGCCTTGCAGCAGCACGGTGCCGGGTTGATGGTCGCCGCCGGCCTCGCCCTGCGGGGGGTCGAGTGATGCCTAAAATCAATCTATTGCCGTGGCGCGAAGAGCTGCGCAAAAGTCGCCAGCAGAGACTGTACGCCCAGCTCGGCGGGGCGATCGGCGCCGCCGTGCTCGGGGTCTTGCTCTGGGGTTATCTCGAAGGTGCCCGCGTCGACCACCAGCGCCAGCGCAACCGGATGCTGCAAACCGAGATCAACCAACTCGAGACGCAGATCAAGGAGATCGAGCGCCTGGAACAGACGCGCCAGCGCTTGCTCGACCGCAAGCAGGTGATCGAGGAATTGCAATCGAACCGGAACATCATGGTGCACCTGTTCGACCAGCTCGTGCGCACGATCCCGAGCGGTGTCCGCCTGACCGTCGTGCGCCAGCAGGGCTCGACCCTGACGATCGAAGGCCTGACCCAATCGAACGCCCGGGTCTCGGCCTATATGCGCAATCTGGAAACCTCGGAATGGCTGCACGATCCGCAGTTGCGCATCATCGAATCGGACAAGGGCGAAAAAGAGCGCCCGGACCAGCGGTATAAATTCATCCTCAATGTCACGCTGCGCGGCCCCGACCAGGCCGAAGAAGACCTGCAAACGGTGGAGGAGATCGGCTGATGGAGCTGGCTGAACTTCGACAACTCGACCTCAGCAACCTGTCCGACGCGCCGCCGGCGGCCCGCCTGCTGATCGTTATCCTGGCCGTCGGCCTGATCATGCTGGCCGGCTATTTTCTGCATATCAAGGGCCAGCGCGAGACTCTGGCCAGCGAACGGGTGGCCGAAACCCGCCTTAGGGCCACGTTCGAGGACAGGGCGCAACGGGCCGCGGCACTGCCGGCCTACCGCCAGCAGTTGGAGGAAATGGAAACCCTGCTGCGCGCTCTGATCCGCCAGTTGCCGAGCAAGACCGAGATGCCCGACCTTTTGGTCGATATCTCGCAGACCGCGCTGGCCGCCGGCATCAACAACGAACTTTTCGAGCCCGGGGCCGAGACGATCCAGGGCTTTTACGCCGAACAGCCGATCGCGATCAGAATGGTCGGCGGCTATCACCAGTTCGGCACCTTCATCAGCGGCGTCGCCAGTCTGCCCAGGGTCGTGATACTGACGATGCACGATATCGCCCTGCAGCCGGCCGATGGCACAGCGGACGGGGCGCTCAAACTCGAAGGCACCGTCAAGACCTATCGCTATCTCGATGAGGCGGAGATCGCGGCCCAGGAGGCGGCCAAGAACCCCGCCGGCGGGAATAAGCCATGAAAGCGCGCCGTCTCGCGATCGCCACCGTACTCGGCCTGCTGCTCGCCGCCTGCGGCGGCAACATGAACGACCTGACGGCCTACATCGCCGAGGTGAAAGCCCGGCCGCCGCAGCCGATCGAGCCGATACCGGCCGTCAAACCGGCCGAAACGTTTCTTTACGAAGCCGCTGCGCTGCGTGACCCGTTCCGCTTCGAGGAAACGGTCGAGGAGACGCAAACCACGGCCAGCGCCGGGCCGCGCCCCGATCCCAACCGGCGCAAGGAATACCTGGAGAGCTTCCCGCTCGATACATTGAAAATGGTCGGGACGCTGGAACAGGACAAAAAAAAGTGGGGGCTGGTCCAGGATCTCGACGGGTTGGTCCACCGGGTTGCCGTCGATAACTACCTGGGCCAGAATCAAGGCCGCATCGTTATGATCGCCCCCGATCACATCGAAATCGCCGAGCTGATCCCGGACGGCGGCGGCGGCTGGATACAACGCGACGCGACGATCAGCTTGACGGAGAATGGATGATGGCGGCGATTGATCGACGGCTTGCTGGGCAAGCGGGTTTTCATGCAGGATGCGTAACATTGCAGGAGGCGACGCCGGCCCATGCCGCCGGGAGGAGCATTGCCATGATGACGAATGTATCCGTTGTTATCGTTCTGGCGGCGGTCTTGACGGCCGTCCCGGCAGCGGCCCAGGTCAATGAAGTGACCGGCGTCAGCCACCAGTCGCGCGACGGGGCGATGGTCTTTACCGTCACCACCACCGGCGAGGTCGGCGAGCCGCGGGTGTTCGCCACCGAAAGCCCGCCGCGGGTCGTCGTCGAGTTGGCCGACACCGTCTCCGAGCTGCCGGCACAGCCGATCCCGGTCGGCGGCGGCATCGCCCGCGCCTATACGACGCTCAGCGCCGGCGGCCGGACGCGCCTGATCGTCGATCTGGACCAGAGCGCGCCTTACCAGGTCGATTATTCGGGGCGCGAAGTGCGTTTGACGATCGCCGCGTCGCGCCGCGCCGCGCCGGCCACGGTAGCCGCTGCGGCCGCGGCCCCGACCCCGGCCGCCCGCAGCACCGGCGGTGGAACGACCACGCTCAACGATATCGATTTTCGGCGCGGCGACAACGGCGAGAGCCGAGTGATCCTGAAACTGTCCGGTGGCGGCGTCAGCCTGGCGGTCAACGAGCGCCCGGAACAGTTGCTCGTCGAACTGTACAACGTCACGATCCCGGAAAATCTCGGCCGCTCGCTCGATGTCAGCGATTTCGCCACCCCGGTCAAACGGATCAGCAGCGAGCAGCGTGCCGGCAACGCCCAGTTCAACTTGCAGATCAGCGGCGCCTACCGCCACTTGGCCTACCAGAGCGGCGATGACGTGGTCATCGAAGTCAGCCGGCCGCCGGTCGAGGAGCGGCGCGAGCCGGAATTGGAGTTCTTTCAGGAACGGGCCTACAGCGGCGAGCGCGTCACCTTCAACTTCCAGGACATTCCGGTCCGCTCGGTCCTGCAGTTGATTGCCGATGTCTCCAATCTCAACGTCGTGGTCGCCGATTCGGTGCAGGGCAACGTGACCTTGCGCCTGACCAACGTGCCGTGGGACCAGGCGCTCGATATCATCCTCGATACCAAGAACCTCGACAAACGGCAGAACGGCAATGTCATCTGGATCGCGCCGGCCGAGGAAATCGCCTCGCGCGAACAGCAGATGCTGCGCGCCGCGCAGGAAAAGCGAACGCTCGAACCGCTGCAGACCGTGCTGCTCGACATCAGCTACGCCAACGCCCCGGATCTCAAGGACCTGCTCGAAAGCGCCGGCGGCGACAGTGACCAGGGCCTGTTGTCCGAGCGCGGTTCGGTCAGTGTCGATCAGCGGACCAACACCCTGCTCATCACCGACACCGCCGAGCGCATCGTGCAGGTCCAGAAACTGCTCCGCGAACTCGACCGCCCGGTACGCCAGGTGCTGATCGAATCGCGCATCGTCATCGCCCGCAATACGTTCGGCTACGAGCTCGGTACCCGGTTCGGTATCACCGCCGTCGATGAAGGCGACAAGGGCAACGTCTTCAGCACCTCCGGCTCGCTGGGCGCGACCGATGCGATCAACAACGTGGCGCTGAACAACCGCCTGCTCAACGGCTCCGGCGGTACCAGCCAGCCGACCGCCGTGCCGGACGACCTCGGCGCCGGCATTCTCGTCCCGGCCCTGCAGGACCGGTTGAACGTCAATCTGCCCACCGTGTCGAGCCCGGCCGGCCGTTTCGGCTTTTCGATTCTCGCCGCCGATTATCTGCTCGATCTCGAAATATCGGCACTGGAGACCGAAGGCAACGGCGAGGTCATTTCGATGCCACGCGTGATCACCGCCAACCAGGCCGAAGCGTTCATCCAGCAGGGCGTCGAGATTCCGTTCGAGGAGTCGACCTCGTCGGGCGCCAGCTCCGTCGAGTTCAAGGAGGCCGTGCTCGAACTGCGCGTCACGCCGCTGATCACGCCGGACGACCGCGTGCAGATGTCGGTGTCGGTCAAACAGGACACCGTGGGCGATATTTTCCCGACCGCCCAGGGCGGGCAGGTGCCGTCGATCGACACCCGCGAGCTCAGCACCCGGGTGCTGGTCGAAAACGGCCAGACAGTGGTGCTCGGCGGCATCTTCCAGGACGATCGCAACTTCGACACCACCAAGGTGCCGTTCCTCGGCAACATCCCGATCCTCGGCAACCTCTTTCGCCGCCGGGTGACAAGCGATGAAAAGCGCGAGCTTTTGATTTTTATCACGCCGACCATTCTCGATGAACGGGCGATATTCAATTGATCAACTCAACCCCAGATATGGAACCAGCCATGACGATCACACAATGTGGAATGGAATGTCTCGTCCGCGCCCGCCTCGCCTTCGCCGCGGCCGGCCTGGCCCTGCTCGCCGCCTGCGGCGGCAGCAGCAGCAGTTTCACGCCGCCCAACCCGGGGAGCGTCACGATCACCGCGGCGACGACCACGGTGCCGTCCAACCCGGCCGAGCTTTTACCGTCGCTGGAGTTGCCCATCACGATCCAGCTCAACGTCCGGGTGCTGACCAACACCGGCCAGCCGATCGCCGAGGGCACCACGGTGTCGATGACCTCGAGCAACACGCTGGTCGGCACCTTGTCGGTGCCCGACGACCCGACGACGCAGAACGTCAATGAATTCATCGGCCGCTTCGCAACGATCACGACACAGACCTCCGGCGGCAACGCGACCTTCTTTTTCACTTCCGGAACGCAGACCGGCAGCGCCGTATTGACCGCCTCGTTCCAGGATCCCTCGGCCAACCGGACGGTGACCGGGACGATCACGATCACCGTGGTACCGGCGCCGCCGGAAGAACGCATCACGATTACCGCGACGCGCTCCAGCCTGCCGGCCAACGTTCTGAACGTCCCGCCGTTTTTCGGCTCGCCGTTCATTTCCGAGCTGACCCTCACTTTCCGCGGCGCCGACGGGACGATCGTCAGCCCCGCCGGCGGCACGTTCGGCGTCGCGATCAGCCCGGTGACGATCGCCGCGTTCTCGACGCTCGACGAGCCCGACACCAACGATGTCAACGAGTTTCTCGTGCTGCTCGGCAACGGTCCGGTCGATTCGGCCGGCGGCCAGGCCACGGTGTTCGTCCACTCGTTCGACCTGCCGGGGACGGCGACGGTGACCGTCACCGCGACCGACCCGGTGACCAACCAGCCGTTCAGCGCCCAGTTCCCGATCACCATCGTCGCCGGTGCCGCCGACGGTGTGCCCGGACAGATCTCGATCGGCCAATCGACCGCGCCGGTGTTCATCCAGGGTTCGGGCGGGACGACCGCCAAGCCGTTGAACATCCAGGTGCTCGACAACGGCAACCAGCCGGTCGCCGATCCGGTTGCCGGCAGCAACACCTTCAACAATGTCCGCGTCGTGCTCACCCCACCCGACGCCAATGGTTCGCGCCTGACCGGCACCAACGCCGCGGGGGCGGCGGTCAACGGTCTCGATATCGCCGTGGCCACGGTCAACGGCCAGGTCCAGGTCAGTTTCAACAGCGGTTCGACGACCGGCCTGCACCGCATCACGGCCACCGCCGACCGAGCCGACAACAATGTCGATAACGGCATCCAGGATCCGCTCAGCGCCGAAGCGACGGTCGTCGTCGGCGACGGCCGGCTGGCTTCGGTCAAGCTCACCGGTTCGGTGATCAATGCCATCCAGATCAACAGCGTCAGCGACCAGGTCGATCCCGACAATCCGCCGGAGGTCGACCCCGACACCGGCGTCATTATTCCGCCGGATCCTGACGGCACGCTGACCTTGAACCTCAGCCTGATCGCCAACGACGCGGTGGGCAACCCGGTGCTGCCCGGAACCATCTTGCAGATCGGCAAGGTCGATGCGCCGACGCTGCCCAACGACCCGAGCACGTTTGTTTTCTCCGGAGACAACGGCAACCCGCAGGAAGGGGGCACGCTGTTCACGGTGCCGGCCCTGCCCGACGGTTTTCTCGACGACCCGATGGCGGTTGACGAGGCGGCCGGGCCCGGCGACACCGTCGTCACCTTTGGCGAGTTGATCCCGGGCAACGCCGAACTCGAGGCCTCGCGCAGCGTCACCGGGGTCAATTCCAACACCTCGCTCAGCGTCTCGCCGGTGTACAACGACAACAACGCCTCCGGCGCCATCGTCGATGACGGCCCGATCTTCCCGTTCGTCGTCGGGCGCTCGGTGATCGGCACGATTGTCGGCCAGGCGCAGACCGAAGCCGACGGCGTTGCCGAATTCACGATGACCTATCCGAACTCGGCGGTCGGCCTGCCGGTGGTCGTCTGGACCCAGGGCAACAGGCTGGACGGCGCCAAGACGCAGACCACGGCCGATGCCGAGGCGCTCGTTTTCCCCGGCGTCGCACCGGCCACGCTGACCGTCTCACCGGGCCAGATCCGCGGCAACACCAGCGCCGACATCACGTTGTGCGTCGTCGATGCGATCAACAACCCGGTGCGGGGTGTGGTCATCACCTTCACCGCCGCCGGGCAGGGCAATTTCTCGGTCAGCGACGATCCGCTGGTCACCGGCCCGGACGGCTGCGTGACGACCACCGCGACCTCGATCGGCCTGGTGTTCGGCCAGATGCCGCTGGTCGTCACCTTCATGGGCGCCGGCGCCACCGCCGATCTTGAAGTGATCATGGCGCAGCAGGCGTTCCTCGCGGTCAGCCCGAACCCGATGAACCTGAACCTGACTTCGCTGGCCACCGCGACGGTGACCGACGACCTGGGCGGCGTGCTGTCGGGTGTGCTGGTCAATCTCGCCTGCGCCGATCCGGGCATCGCATTCACGCCCCCGGCGGCGACCACCAACAACAACGGCCAGGCGTTCTTCACGATCGCCCGCTGCGCCGACGACATCAATTCGACGTGCACCTTTACCGCCAATGTCGGCAGCATGATGCTCAACGCGACCATCAGCGTCTTCTCGTCCGGCCCCCCGCCGTCGCCGCTGCCGGGCATCTGCCCGTAAACGGCCGCACGCGATCACCTTCAGCGCCCGGCTTTTGCCGGGCGCTTGCTTTTCGGGGCGGTACGCCGCAGCATGGTAGGGCAGATGGCCGATTTTCACTTGACTCCCGGCGACAGTCCGGTCCTGATCAGCATGCCGCACGTCGGGCTCGAGCTGCCCGCCGGGATGGTAGCGGCGATGACCGGTGCAGCGCAAACGCTGCCGGATACCGACTTCCAGGTCGATCGCCTGTACGATTTCGCGCCGGCGCTCGGTTGTACGCTGCTTGTTGCCCATTACTCGCGCTATGTCGTCGATCTCAACCGCCCGCCCGATGACGCGCCGCTTTACTCGACGACAACCAGTGGTCTCGTGCCGCGTCTGACTTTCGCCGGCCAAGACATTTACCGCCCCGGATTCGAGCCGGATGCGGCCGAGGTCGAAAGGCGCCTGGCGCGCTACTGGCGGCCTTACCATACGGCGCTCGCCGAGACGCTAGAGCGCCTGCGCCGGCGGCACGGCCATGCCGTATTGCTCGATGCCCATTCGATCCGCGCCCGTGTGCCGCGCCTGTTCGCCGGCCGCCTGCCGGATCTGAACCTCGGCACCTTCGATGGGCGAAGCGCCGCGCCGGCGTTGATCGCGGCCGCCTGGGAAGCGCTCGGGACGGAGATGGGGTTTACGCGCGTCCTCGACGGCCGCTTCCGCGGCGGTTACATCACCCGCCACTACGGCGATCCGGCAAACGGCGTGCACGCCATCCAGCTCGAATTGGCCCAGGTGTGTTATATGGACGAAGATCGGCCGCAGCACCTCGATCCAGCGGCTCAGGCACCGCTCAAGGCCGTGCTCCGGCGCCTGGTCGAAACGTTATCGGCCTGGCGGCCATGAATCCCGCCGGTCAAATCGAGGCGGCCCGCCTGAGGTACTTCGCGCCGTGGGCCTTGTTGCCTGAAGGTTGGTGGCGCGATGTGCTCATTGCGGTCGATGCCGGCGGTTCGATCGTCGCGGTCGAAACCGGGTTCAACGCCGATCGTCAGGGCGCCGCGCCGCCGCATATTCTGCCCGGGCCGGTGATTCCGGCGCCGGCCGATGTCCACGTCCACAGCTTCCAGCGCCTGCTGGCCGGCCGGACGCAGACCACGCCGGCGACCGGCGAGGACGATTTCTGGTCCTGGCGGCGGGGCATGTATCGCCTGGCGAACCGGATCGGTACCGAACAATTGGCGGTGATCGCCGCATTCGTTTACTCGGAACTCATGGCCGCCGGTTATACCCGGATCGGCGAATTTCATTACCTGCATCGTGCGGCGGACGATGAGGCCGCCGCTTCAGGCCAGGCGATGGCCGAATCTTTGCTGCATGCCGCCGGGGAGACCGGCGTGGCGTTGACCCTGCTGCCGGCGTTGTATCAATACGGCGGTTTCGGGCGCCAGCCGGCGAGTGATGAACAGCGCCGGTTTTTACTGTCGCTCGACGAGTATCTGAAGCGCCATGCGGCGCTCCGCGCCTGTGCCGCCGCCTGCGGCCAGCCGTCGCCCGGCGCTGCGGTGCATTCGCTGCGCGCCGTCGAGGCCGGCACTGCCGCCGAAGTACGCCGCGCGCTGCCCACGGTGCCGTTTCACCTGCACATCGCCGAACAGCCGGCCGAAGTCGAAGGCTGCATCGCGGCGTATGGCACCACGCCGATCCGCCTTGCGCTCGAGCGGCTCGCGCTCGATCAGCACTGCTGTCTGGTACACGCCACACACGGCACGGCAGACGAGCTGGCGGCCGTCGCCGCAAGCGGCGCAGTCGTCGCGCTCTGCCCAGGTACTGAGGCCGACCTCGGCGACGGCCTGTTTCCGCTCGCCGGGTTTCTCGCCCGCGGCGGGCGTTTCGCGCTCGCCTCGGACAGCAACGCGACACTCTCGCCGTTGACCGAACTACAGCGGCTGGAACATCAGGCCCGCCTTGCAGCGCAACGCCGCAATTGCCTGGCGCCGGCCGGCGGCGTGCACAGCGGAACCTGGTTGTGGCAACATGCGGCGCAGGCGGGCGCGCAGGCGCTCGGCACGGTTGGCGGCGAAATTGCCGCCGGCCGGCGGGCCGACTGGCTTGTACTTCGGCCGCTGTCGGCGCTCGGTGAGGCGCTGCCGGTCGAACACTGGCTCGATGCGGCGATCCTCGGTGAAGGACTGATCGGTATCGATGAAGTTTACGCCGGCGGCGTGCGCCGGGCGGCCCACGGCCGCCATCTCGACCACGAGCGTTACGGTGACGCACTGCGGGCGATGTTGAAAGCCAATCCGGAACTATTCGACCAATGAGGATGATTCATTGCTGTCCCACAAACCACGTGACCCATAAACCCATAATGGACATGATCCGGGATCGGTCTTTCAGGACCGTGAGCAGCAGGATGCTGCGACCGAGGCTACAGGGGCGAGGCAGATCGAGGCGAAGGTCCAGTGGACCTTCGCCCTGCCGAGCGGGTTCGCCATGGATGGCGAACCCCGGGCTTGCTGCGTGCCGCACGAACGCGGCGTGCAGCAAGTACTTGTGACGTGTCCTGAAAGGCCAATGCCGGATCATGTCCGCCACGGTACTTGAAGCTGGCGAGACCGCTTCGGTCGAGGGATTCAAACCATCAAGTCTTTTGTAGGACAGCAGTGACTACCGTCGATACTCTGCACCAGATTTTCCACCGCCAGCGGCAGGCGGCGACGCCGGCCGGCCCGCCCTACGCCGCCCGCCGGGCGCAGCTTGCGGCGCTGGACGCGGCGCTGGCCCGGCACCGGTTGCCACTCAGCGCTGCGATGGATGCCGATTTCGGCCACCGCGCGGCGGCCGAAAGCCTGCTCGGCGATCTTTTGATCGTGCACGAGGAGATCAAATACATCGCCCGCCGCCTCAAGCGCTGGATGCGGCCGCGGCGGGCGCACGTCGATTGGAAATTTCGCCCCGGGCGGGCCTTTGTGCTGGTCCAGCCGCGCGGCGTGGTCGGCATCATCAGCCCGTGGAACTACCCGGTCAATCTGGCGCTTGCACCGCTCGCCGCGGCGCTCGCCGCCGGCAACCGGGTGATGCTCAAACCATCGGAATTCACGCCGCGCACCGGTGCCGCGCTGGCCGCGATGCTGGGCGAGATTTTCACGCCCGAGCAGGTGGCGGTGGTCGAGGGCGGGGCCGATATCGCTGCGGCATTCGCCGCGCTGCCGTTCGATCACCTGCTGTTCACCGGCTCGACCGCGACCGGCCGCAAGGTGATGGCTGCGGCCGCCGCAAACCTGACCCCGGTGACGTTGGAACTCGGCGGCAAGTCGCCGGCCATCGTCGATCTCGACGCCGACCTCGAGCGCAGTGCCCGCTCGCTCATCGCCGGCAAGCTGTTCAATGCCGGCCAGACCTGCATCGCGCCCGATTATGTGCTGCTCGTCGGCCGGCCGCGCGAAGCGTTGATCGCCGCGCTCAAGCGCGCCGCCGGCGCAACTTATCCCGATTTCGCCAACAACGCCGACTACACCAGCATCATCGACGAGCGGCAGTATCAGCGGCTGCAAAACGGGCTGGCCGAAGCCGCAGCCGGCGGCGCCCAAGTCGTGCCGCTCGTCGAAGGTGAAGACAACGCCGCGGCGCGCCGCATGGTGCCGCGCCTGCTGTTCGATCTGCCGGCCGGCAGCACCCTCGACCGCGAGGAGATTTTCGGGCCGTTGTTGCCGGTCGTCGAAGTCGCCGACGCCCAAGGTGCGATCGCCCATATCCAAAGCCGCGACCGGCCGCTGGCGCTTTATTATTTCGGCAAGGCCAACGAGGACGAAGTGCTGCGCCGGACGATCTCCGGCGGCGTGTGCGTCAACGATACGCTGCTGCACATCGCGCAAAGCGACCTGCCGTTCGGCGGCATCGGACCGAGCGGCATGGGCGAATATCACGGCGAGGAGGGCTTTTTGACCTTCAGCAAGAAAAAAGCGGTGTTCAGACAAAGCCGTCTCAATGCCGCAGGTCTGCTCCGCCCGCCGTACAAGCAGTGGAAAGAGCGGCTGCTCACCTGGCTGACGAAGTGAAAGCGCCCGCCCGGCCGCTACCGTACTCGGCCGCCGCCGAGCGCAACCGCGAACCGATCTTGCAGGTCTTGCAGGAGATCCTGCCGGCCGCCGGCCGCATTCTGGAAATCGGTTCGGGCAGCGGTCAACACGTCGAGCACTTCGCCCGTGCCCTGCCGGGCTGGATTTGGCAACCGAGCGATTTACCCGAGGCGCTGCCTGGTCTTAAGGCCCGCCTGGCGCTTGAAGTTCACGCCAATATCCTGCCGCCACTGACGCTCGATGTCACCAAGGACGATTGGCCGAAGACCACTTTTGATGCGGTGTTCAGCGCCAACACCGCGCACATCATGCCGTGGACGGCGGTACTGGCGATGCTCGCCGGCATCGGCCGTATCCTCGGTCCCGGCGGCCTGTTCGCTCTGTACGGTCCGTTTCACGACGGCGGCCAGCATGATGCGCCTAGCAACATCGAGTTCGACGCCTGGCTCAAAGCGCGCGCTCCGCAAATGGGCGTCCGCGACGCCGTGGCACTGGCCGCCGAAGCGCGATGTCACGGCCTGGATAAAACCGGCCAGTGGGCGATGCCGGCCAATAATCGTATACTTATTTTTCAGAAAACGCATTGAGCCCATGTTCGCTTCCACCGTCAAGCCGATCGCCGGCGATAAACCGGCGCAATACCGCCGGTTGCTCGACCAGGCGCGGGTCCTGTTTGAAGGCGAGAGCGACAGCCTGGCGAACGCCGCGAATCTCGCCGCCCTGCTGTATCACGGCCTGCCCGATCTCAACTGGGCCGGGTTTTATTTCCGGCGCGGCAACGATCTGGTGCTCGGCCCGTTCCAGGGCCTGCCGGCCTGCGTCCGGATTCCGCTCGGCCGCGGGGTGTGCGGCAGCGCAGCGCAAAGCGGTCAGGTGCTGTCGGTGCCCGACGTCAATGCCTATCCCGGCCATATTGCCTGCGACGCCCATTCGCGCTCGGAAATCGTGATCCCGCTTGAGCGCGGCGGTGAAGTCATCGGGGTGCTCGACCTTGACAGCCCGAAGCTCGCGCGCTTCGATGCCGATGACGAAACTGGGCTTGCCGCGTTTGCCGCTTTGTGGCTCGAAATGAGCCGGACCGAGCTCTGATCCACCCCGTGCGTGTGATTGCTTCATTCCCGGCGGCGTTGCTCGCCGCGACGGCGGCCGTTGCGGCGGACGAGCCTCCCGTCGCTGCCGCCGACTGGACGATCACCCGCAACGAGTGGCACTGGCCGTTCGCAGTGGGCGGAGCACTGGCCGTGACCAACGAATACGGCGATATCCGGGTCCGGGTCCACGACAAGGACGAAATCGATGCCCTGGCGCACATCCAGCAGCACCGCGACGACCCCCGCCTGGCCGCGATCACGCTCGACGATAAGGCCGGCCCGCCGCGGCTTGTGGTGGCTTACGAAGCGGGCGATATTGCCGAGCCGCCGCCGGCCTGGCGCCGCCGGCGCGTCGATCTGACCGTGTTCGTGCCTTCCCGGATCAGCCTGACCGTCACGACCCGCGCCGGGCTGGCCGAAGTGCGCGGCACGCGCCGGCCGCTTGTCGTGACGACCCAAAACGGCGACATCCGGCTCAGGATCGAAGGCCCGGTCGAAGCACGCAGCGCGCACGGCGCGGTGCAGGTGTTCTTTCTTGGCGGCGGCTGGGAGGCCGATTCGGCGATCGAGACCGCCACCGGCAGCATCGAGGCGATCCTGGCCGAGGGGCTTTTGGTGGACGCGGCGCTGGCCACCCACGGCCGGATCACGACCGATTATTCGCTGCTCGTCACCCGCCGGCCGGGCGGCGATTTCAAATGGGGCAGGGCGCTGATCGGTGTCCCGCCGCCCGGTGCCATGCCGGTGTATTCTCGGCTGACCATGAGAAGCAACCGCGGCGCGATTGCGCTTTTGTCGTCTGCGGTGCAGTCCGTTTCACCAAGAGGAGAACTCCAATAATGAATCTTTCTGTGCGTTTTGCGGTGCCGATGTCGATCGCGGTTTCGTCCTTTGCGCTCATCGCCTCGGCCGTGACTGGGAGCGCCGCGCCGCCGGCCGCCTTGCAGGTCATCCACGGAGCGACGGTATTCGGCGAGCCGGTGCTCGGCGTGCCGATCGATGTCGATCTGCGCAGCCTGCCGGTCGAGCCGCCGTGGCAGCCGGGCGATCCGATCCGCGAAGTGCCGCGCCGTGACAGCGGCGACGGCCGGCCGGTGATCGATACCCCGGACCGTCTCGATCCGTTGCTCGCCCGGCAGGAAGCGGTCCACGGTCCGGCGCCGGCGATTGTCGAAATCCACAATTTCGAAGGCAATCACTCGACCGCCAATCCCAACGATCCGACCGGCGATATCGGCGCGAATTTCTTCGTCGAGGCGATCAACGGCCCCGGCGGCACGTCGGTGACGATGTATGCCAAGGCCGATGCCAGCCTGGTGGCCGGCCCGTTTGCGCTCGATACGCTGGCGCCGGCCGGTGTGCCGTGCGCCAGCGGGGCCGGCGACCCGATCGTCATTTACGATCACCTGGCCGGGCGCTGGCTGCTCTCGGAATTTTCGGGCGGCGGCAACCGGCTGTGCGTGTATGTCTCGCGCACCGCCGACCCGCTCGCCGGCGGTTGGTGTTTCTACGAATTTGCCGATACCACGTTTCCCGACTATCCGAAATACGGGGTCTGGCCGGAGATGTATCTCGTCACCACCAACCAGTTCAACACGCCGCCGGTTTATGCTTTCGACCGGGTCAACATGCAAAGCCCCGACGGCGTCGATTGTCCGACGGCGCGGGCGCCGCAGAAAATCACCGCAGCGCCCGGTCTGCCCGGCCTCGGTTTCGAGACCTTCACGCCGGTCGATCTCGACGGCCCGCCGCCGCCGGCCGGCGAGCCGGCGTATTTCGTCCGCCACCGCGACGAGGAACTGAACGGCGACCCCGGGGCCGACCCGGCAACCGACAAGATCGAGTTGTGGTCGCTGGTGGTTGATTTCGATACCCCGGCCAATACCACGTTCAGCCAGGCGCCGGATCTGATCGTCGCCGACTTCGATTCCAATCTGTGTCCGCCGATCTCCGTGTTCTCTTGCATTCCGCAGCCGAACGGCGGCCAGCTGCTCGATCCGTTGCTCGAAGTGATCATGAACCGCGCCTCGTACCGCAATTTCGGCAGCCACGCGACCATCCTCGGCGTCCTGCAGACCGATATCGGCGACTTCACTGATCATTCGGGCGAGCGCTGGATGGAATTTCGCAAGGATGCGGCGCCGGGCAGTACCTGGAGCCTGTTCCAGGAAGGCACCGTCTCGCCCGACGCCGAAGGCCGTTTCATGGGCACGGCGGCGATGGACGCCGAGGGCAATATTCTTCTGGCCTATAACGTCTCCAGCACGGCGGTGTTTCCCTCTATCCGCTACACCGGTCGGCAGGCAAGCGATCCTTTGGGGGTGATGACGGTGCCGGAAACCGAACTGGCGACCGGCAACGGCATCAACAGCACCAACCGCTATGGCGATTACAACCAGATGGGCGTCGATCCGGTCGACAGCTGCACGTTCTGGTTTCTCGGCATGTACAACCCGAACCCGTCGGGCGATACCAAGGGAGTTAGGATCGGCGCTGCACAGTTTAATTCCTGCCCATTTTTGGTGGTGGACAGTTTCGAGGATCCATCACCTTGAACCTGCCGGCGATCAGCGCCCGCTCCACTCCTGAGTGGTGACCCGCTCGGAGTGTCGTTGGGGAGACGCGCCGGCTTTGTTGTTCAAGGCATCGTCCTGGTCGGCGGCGCGGCGCAGCCAGTCGTGTCGTTCGGCGGCGGTCAGTGGCAAGCGGCCCGCGGCGCCGAGTTCGGCGAGCCGGCGCTGGGCGGGGGCGTACCCCAGTTCGGCGCTTCGCCGGAGAGCATCGGCTGCGTGTGTGGCGTCGACGAGATCCGCCTGGCCCTTGAAGCCGAGTTCGGCGATCCGGAACAGCGCCGCGGGGTGGCCAAGATCGGCCGCCCGCCGCCACCAGCGCAACGCCTTTCGTCGATCGCGCTCCATTCCGCGGCCGAGGTGAAACCGCTCACCCAGTTCGAACATCGCTTCGCGATCGCCGCCGGAGGCGGCTCCGACCAGCCATTGGACGGCGGTTGCAGCATCGCCGGCGGATTCGGCCAGCCGGCGTTTCGCCCCCGCATCCCCGGCCCCGGCCGCTCGCAGGTAACGGGCGGTCATGGTTGCCGCTGCCGGATTCAGGCTTTCGAGAAAACGGGCCTTCAGTTCGAGTGCCGCCCCGAGCCCCAACTCCGACGCCGCTTCTCTTTGGAGATCGGCCGCTTCGCTCAGCGCTTCCGCCGCCAGATAGCCTTCCTCGATCAGCATCGCCTTCATCGCCTTGGCTGCGGCGCTGTCGTGTTCAAGTGCCGTGGCGAGCACCCCGGGCAGCGTCTTGGCGATCTTTGGCCAGTCGTAATCGTCCAACAACCATGCGGCGGTGGTCTCGGCGGCAAAAAAGGATGAGTCCCTGATTTCGGCGATTTTTTTCAATGCCGCGATGCGCTTGCCGCGCTGGCGCTCGAGCAGGGCGGCGGCGTTCAGCCGGGTCGCGATATACCTGGTGGTGGGCATGTTGGCGATGACACACTCGGCCAGCCGTATCCGGCACAGCGGATCGGTGAAAAGCCGCCGGCCGGCCTCGATCTCGCTCAGCGGAATGAAATACAGCGTGCTTTCCCGCTCCTCGCCGGTGCGCCAGACGCGCACCGCAAGGCGCAGCAACTGGCCGTTGGCGAGCGGCAGATACCAGGCGTCGAGCACCCCGTCGCCGCGCAGTTCGATCAGGCTTAGGGCATCGATCAGGCTGTGGACCTCGAGCCCTTCCTCTGGCCAGGCGGCGCGGTCAAGCCGGCGTTCGGCATGGTCGAGCAGCTCGATGAGCCACCGGCGCAGCGCCTCGCGCCGGGGCGCCTCGTTCGGAGTGCAGTCCCAGATCAGGCGCCACGGCGCAAGCAGCGTCGGATAGCGCCTGGCCAGGGCCACCGCCCGCGGCCAATGGCGGGAGCAACGCGTTTGTGAGTCGTCATCGCGTGCCGTTTCCATCCAGTGCGCGATCTGTGACAACCGCGGTGCATCCAGCGCCTGATGATCGCGCTGCCAGAGCGGCTCGACAGGGCCGGCGGGGATCACAGGCTCGACAGACCACGCCGGCAGATCGTCCGGTGCTGAGCCGGTGAGCGGCGGGCCGGGCGCGAGACGGGCACCGTATCCGCCGTATGCCGCCAGCAAGACCAGCAAGATTGCCCCGGCCGCCGGGGCGATGCCGCGGCCGGCACGCTGTACGACCGCCTCCGGGCTCAGGCGCCGCCGGCCGCTCAGAACGGTTTTGTCCATACCACGGATGGTAGCAGACGTCCGGTTACCGAATCCGGCGGCGCCGGCAGGCCACCTGCCGGCGCGTTGGCGGCCGATCGTACAGCCCTTTCCGATGATCCCAAACGCCGACCGCCTCAGGCTCACTTCACGCTGGAATCACGCCCCCCGTTCAGGCTCATGTGTCATTGGAAGAGGCTCTGCCTTGCATTTTGCGCCCGGATCGTGTATAAAATCCGGCTCTTTCAAGATCAATCCGGGTGATCCCCATGTCCCGAGTCTGTCAGGTGAGCGGCAAGAAGCCGGCGGTGGGCCACAAGGTGTCCCATTCAAATATCAAGACCAAGCGGCGGTTCCTGCCCAATCTTCACACCCACCGTTTCTGGGTCGAGAGCGAGAAACGCTGGGTCCGCCTTCGGGTGTCGACCAAGGGCCTGAGGACCATCGACAAGAACGGCATCGACGCCGTGCTCGCTGCAATGCGGGCGTGCGGCGAACACGTCTGAGCCGAAAGGAGCACCCACGATGCGCGATAAAATCCGCCTGGTCTCGAGCGCCGGCACCGGCCACTTCTACACCACCGACAAGAACAAAAAGAACACGCCGGATAAGTTCGAGTTCAAGAAGTACGATCCGGTCGTGCGCAAGCACGTGATCTACAAGGAAGCGAAGATCAAGTAGGCGCCCTCAGGCCGGCGGGCGCGCCAGCCACAGTTCGCCGCCCGTTCCGGGTTGGGCGTGCCAGCCCGGGGCGACCCAGATCGTTTCGTTGGCGCCGGCGATGATCGCCGGGCCGGGGAGTTCGCCGGCGATCCCTTCCCGCCCGACAACCGGGCATTCCTGCCGGCGGCCGGCGATCCAGACCGCCGTCGCACGCGCCGGCCGGACGGCGTGCGCCGGCCCGGCCGGTTGAATCGGGCGCACCGCGCCGCGGCTGGCGATATGCAGGTGGGCGACCTCGATTTCACCGTCCAGCAGGGCGCCGTAGCGTTGCCGGTACCGGTCGAGAAACACCTGGCGCCAGTCGCCGCCATTCCACTCCACATCCAGCACCTGCCGCTGCCCGCGAAAGCGCAAACCGATCAGGCGCCGGTGCTCAGGCGCTGCAATTCCTTCGGCGGCCAGTTCGGCAGCCGAGGCGCGCTCGATCTTGGCGGCCAGCACCGCCAGGCGGCCGCGGTCGATGCCGGCCAGCGGCTCGAGGATGGAATGGATGCGCCGCCGTCCGGGGGGCGCGACCGTCAACCCGAAGGCCGACAGCACGCCGGCGCCCGGGGCGATCAGGATGCGCCCGATGCCGAGGCTTTCCGCCAGTTCGCAGGCGTGCAGGCCGCCGGCGCCGCCGAAGCTGAACAACACGCAGGCCGCCGGATCGTGGCCGCGTTCGGCCGAGACGACGCGCAGCGCCCGCGCCATCTGTTCCGAGGCGATCGTGACGATCCCTTGCGCCGTATCTTCCAGTCGAAGGTTGAGCTGCCGGGCCAGGCGGCCGACGGCGCCGCGGGCCGCCGCCGTGTCGAGTTCGAGGCGGCCGCTCAGGCGTGTGGCGGGCGGAATGCGGCCAAGCACGACATGGGCGTCGGTGACGGTTGCCTGTTGACCGCCCCGGCCGTAGCACGCCGGACCGGGCACGGCCCCGGCCGAGATCGGGCCGACATGCAGCAGGCCGCCGGCATCGACCGTGGCCAGCGAACCGCCACCGGCGCCGATCGTGTGGATCGCGATCATCGGCAGCGCCACGGGCCAATCGCCGACGCAGCCGTCCTGGGTCAGTTCCGGTTCGCCGCGCACCAGCGTCACGTCGGTGCTGGTGCCCCCCATGTCGAAACACAAAAGGGACACGATACCGAGCCGCCGGCCCCACCAGGCCGCCGCCGCGGCACCACCGGCCGGCCCGGAAAGCAATAACTCGACCGGCCGCGCCGCCGCCTGAGCCGCGCCGCACATCGTCCCGTCACTCTGCATCACGGCGAGGCGTGCCGTGGGCAGGCGCCTTTCGAGCGCGGCGACATAGCCGGCCATCAAGGGGCTGAGTGCGGCGTTGAGCCAGGTGGCGACGCCGCGTTCGTACTCGCCGGCGACCGGCAGTACGGCCGACGAGCGGCTGACCGGGATCCCCGCTGGGCAGGCGGCGGCAAGGCGGATTTCGTCGCCGGCGTACCGCCAGGCGTGCAGCAGGTTGATCGCGACCGCTTCGGGTTCGAGCGTTTTGAGGCGGGAGGCGAAGGCGTCCAGATCCACCGCACTTAAAGGTTCGATCACCTGGCCATCGGCGGCGCGCCGGCCGCCGGTTTCGAGGCACAGCTCGGGCGGTACCGGAGGCGGCGGCTGGCAAGGTTCGAGCGCGTAAACCGCGCGCCGTTGCTGGCGGCCGAGGGCCAGCACATCGGCGAAACCGCGGTTGGTCACATAGGCCGTGCGGGCCAGATGCCCTTCGAGCACGGCGTTGGTCGCCACCGTCGTGCCGTGCAACAGAATCAGCGGCCGTTCGGCCAGTCCCAGATTGGCCAGACCCTCGACCACGGCCCGCGCCGGATCGTCCGGTGTGGACAGCACTTTGTGTGCCCGGACATCCGGGCCGGCGGCGACGAAAAAATCAGTGAACGTGCCGCCGGCATCGACGCCGACGACCGGTGCGATCGCCATCCCGGTACCGTGGCCCATGGATTTCGGTACTAGAGCCAGCCGCGGCGTTTGAAATACCAGTAGGGCAACAACGCCGAGAGAATCATCAGGCCCACTGCGAAGGGATAGCCGAACGGCCAGGCGAGCTCGGGCATGAATTTGAAGTTCATGCCGTAGATGCTGGCGATCAGCGTCGGCGGCAGGAAAACGACGGCGGCGACCGAGAAGATCTTGATGATCGCGTTCTGCTCGATGTTGATCATACCGAGCGTCGCGTCGAGCAAAAAGGCGATCTTGTTCGACAGGAACGTTGCGTGGTCGGTCAGCGACTGCACGTCGCGGCTGATGGTTTTCAGCCGGTTGCGCACCTCGCGCGGCCATTTGCCGCTCATCGAGGCTTGCAGCAGGAAGGTGATCAGCCGGCCGATGCTGACCTGGCTTTCGCGGATCTTGCTGACCAGGTCGCCTTTGCGACCGATGGTTTCGAGGACGGTCTGGAAATCCTTGCTGTAATTTTTGCTTTTCTGGAATACATCGTGCGAGACCAGATCGATGTCGCCGACGACGCGCTCCAGGATGTCGGCGGCGCGGTCGATGATTGCTTCGAGCAGCCCGGTCAGGATCAACTGGCCGCGGTGGTAACCGCTCGCCGGGCGCTGGGCGCGCATCGCGAACGCCGCAAACGGCCTGGGCTCGGCGTAACGCAACGTCGCCAGCCGGTCGCCGCTCAGGATGAAGGTTACCGGCGTCAGTTCGGGCTGTTCGGAATCGGCGCGGGCCAGCACCATCGAGGTCAGAAACAGCGCGTCGTCTTCCTGGTAGATGCGGCTCGAGATCTCGATTTCCTGCATTTCCTCGCGGCTTGGCACCTCGAGGCCGAGAAAATCCTCGACCCGCTGGGTTTCCTCGAACGTCGGTGAAGCCAGATCAAGCCAGATGCTGTCGGCGGGCAGTGCCGCATCGAGCGCCGGTTCGGCCTTTTGCAGCCCGCCGCGGTTTGCGGTATAGACTTGAAGCATCTCATCTCTCCACCTGACAATCGTGCCGCCGCCTGCGGGTGATGGTAGTCTAGCAAACCGCCGCTGGTAGCGGATCGTGTGGATATCGGCCCTTGCCCGAATTGCCTGAAATCGAAACGTTGCGCCGCGGCCTCGAACCCAGGCTGGTCGGCCGGACGATCATCGATGTGACGGTGCGCCGGGCGCGGCTCAGGCGACCGGTGCCGGCCGCGATCCGTATCTTGCGCGGGGCACCCATCCGGGCGGTGGACCGGCGGGCGAAGTATCTTTTGTTCGACCTCGAACGCGGCTTCATGCTCATTCACCTCGGCATGAGCGGCGTCCTGAGCCTGGTGCCGGGCGGCACCGCCGCGGCGCGCCACGACCATCTCGATTTCGCGCTCGACGACGGCCGGCTTTTGCGTTTTTGCGACCCGCGCCGGTTCGGCCTGGTCGCCTGGCAGTCGGGCCGCGATCCGTTTCGCCACCCGCTGCTCAGCGGCCTGGGGCCGGAGCCGCTGGCCGCCGGCTTTGACGGCGATCTGTTGTGGCGCTCGCTCGGCCGCCGGCCGGGGGCGATCAAGCCGCTTTTGATGAACGGCGCGCTCGTCGCCGGTGTGGGCAACATTTATGCCAGCGAGGCGCTGCACCGCGCCGGCATCCACCCGCGGCGCGCCGCGCGGCGGATCGCGCGCGCCCGCTACGCGCGCCTGGCCTCGGGCATCCGCGACGTGCTGGCCGCGGCGGTTGCCGCCGGCGGCACGACGCTGCGCGATTTTTTCGACGCCGACCGGCGGCCGGGTTATTTCAGCCGCGAGCTTCAGGTGTACGATCGCGCCGGCCTGCCGTGCCCGCGGTGCGCGGCTGCCATCCGCCATTTAGTCCAGGCCGGGCGGGCGACGTATTATTGTCCGGGCTGTCAACATTGAGCATTCGATGATCGGCGAACTGTGGTATTTGCTCGGCAGCGCCCCGCACTGGGCGATCAGCTCGATCACGCTCGGCTGCGTGTCACTGACCGTGGTGTTCCATTACGAGGTGTTATCCAGGTTGAACCGCTGGTTGCCGCGGGTCGGCATGCGGCGCCGGCGCGGCATGCTGGTTTTGATCGGCAGCCTTCTCGCAGCGCACGCCGCCGAGATCTGGATTTTCGGACTGGCGATTTATTTCACCGAACATATTCCGGCGCTCGGCCGGATCGAGGGCATCGTTTCGGTGCTGCTCTACGATGCGCTGTATCTTTCGGCGGTGACCTATACCACCGTCGGCTACGGCGACCTCGCGCCGTTCGGCCCGCTGCGCCTGCTGCTCGCCACCGAGGCGCTGGCCGGCTTCATGATGATCACCTGGTCGGCGTCGTTCACCTTTCTCGAAATGGAACGTTATTGGCAGCCGCGGCGGTGATTGGTACGGGAGGACAGAGGTCAGATTTGTCATTCCGGACGCGCCCGCGATCGCTCGATTTCGGTTACCGGTCGATGGACCAACTGAGGTCGGCGCCGGTGTCGCGGGCGCCGGAGACGACCCTGACGCTCCAGTGGCGGGAGAATTGGTAGCGGGCGCTGGTCACGTCGCCCGTTTCAAACAGGCCGATACCGTAGCTGATCCACAGGCGTGGCATCAGATAGACCCCGATGGTCAAGGCCCCTTCGCCGTTGCCGTAATCGAAGTTGCTGCCGGTGATGAGGTAGGCCAGAGCGTTTTCCTCATCGCCCGGCGGTTCCATGTAAAGCCGGACCACGGGCCGGCGGGCCGTACCAGTCACTTCGACCCCGGCTTCGCGGACCAGCGGGTCGCCGAAAATCTCGCGCGCCGCGCGGATGTCGAGGCGCGGCTCATCGGCCGGGCCGCGTTCGAACAGTATGCGGCCGCGGCGCAGTTCGAGGGTCTGTCCATAGGCGCGAATCTGACCATCGGCCAGCGTGATTCGGCCTTCGCCGCGCGGCATCGGCCGCGATCCGTCCCAGACCAGATCGAGCGTCCCGGCGAGTGCCGCCCGTGCCGCCGGGGCGCGGACCCGGACGTGCTCACCGAGGGCGATCGTCAAGCGCCCGTCGATGGCGATCGGCGCGGGTTTCGCGGCCGGCTCCGCGCCCTCGATCACGACATCCGGCGACGGTTTGACGACCTCGCCGGTCAGCGGCTTCAGTTCGCCTTCGGGCAAGTCGATACGCCCAGCGACCGAGACCTGCCGCGGCTGCCAGCCGACCTCCAGGGCGGGGCTGGCGAGCAGGCGGCCGGCGGTGCCGTCGAGCAGCGCCAGGCGCTCGCCGTGCAGGGCGAAATCGAGTCGCGGCTCTGCAGGGTCGAGCGTGCCTTTGATCGTGCCGTGCCCTTCGCCCATCTTGAACCGGCCATCGAGGGCGAGGTGCCGGCTGCTCCGCCCGGCGAGAGTCAGGTGCAGGTCAGCGAGGGCCAGGCCGCTGGCCGGATCGGTGTAAGCGCCGCCGGCGACGATCAGTTGGCCGGCTAGTTCCGGGCTGGCCAGTGTCCCACCCACGTCCCATGCGGCTTCGATCCGGCCACCTTCGATACCGAGCGCGGGTGCGAGACGGTGCACGACCGCCAGATCGGGGATGGCAAGCCTGAGGTGCCCGGCCAGCGCCGCACTGTCAGCGGCACCGGCTTCCGGCCAGGCGGCGAGCCGCAGGCGGCCGTCTGCCCCGCCGATTTCCGTCTGGGCGTCAAACGCCGCGCCGTAACCGTCCGCTTCGCCGCCGTTCGCCGCCAGCGTGAACCGTTCGAGGGCAATCGCCCGGCCGGGGAATTGCCGGTGTTCGAGCCGGCCGGGCGTCAGCGCGGCATTCAGTTCCAGCTCGGGTGGTGATCCTGTCTCGTGCCGCCACGCCGCACTGCCCGAGAGTTGCGCTCCGGATATCTGCCACGGGTGCAACACGGCGGCCAGCAAGTCCGTACCCAGCGCTTCAAGGCGAACGGTGAGAGACTGACTGCCCGCGGCCACATCGGCGTTGGCGCACAGTGTCGTTGCCGTTCCGATGCGGACCACGCAGGGCGCGACCTGCAGCCGGTGAGCGGCCGGTATCAGCGTCCACTCGGCCGGTTTTTCGAGCTGCCAGACGCCGAGGTCGCGATGGTTCAGATCCAGGGTTTCGAGCCGCCCGGCAAGCGGCCGATCGAGCGGACCGCCGCCGGCGCCGAGACGGATCGCCAGCCGGTCGCCGGCATGTTCGGCTTCGAAATCGAATGATCTCGACTCGCCGCTTGTTTGCCAGGTGGCGACAAGACGATCGACGCGCTGCCGGCGATACGCGGCATCCTCGATCGTCAGCCGGCCGGTCCCCGGCAGGCCGAACGGGGCACAGCACCGCCCTTCGCCGTTGACCAGGGCGGCGCTCAGGTCGCGGTACACCCCATCGCGGGCAGTGATGCGCCAGCGCAGTGCCGGCAAGTCCGGGTCCGGCGCCGCTTCGCTCTCGATCGTGGCGTGCAGACTGCCGCGCCAGGCCGGCACCCAGGACTGGATTTCGGGTAGCTCGAGTACCAGGCGGTGTGGCTGGAGCGGCCACACACTGGCCGGCGGGTCGGCCGGCGGTTGTTCTGTGGTTGCCTTGCCGCCCGCCGCATCCGGCAATGGGGCAAGCGACAGCCCGGCGGCCCCGCTCTTGATTTTGAGGCCGGCCGTTTCGATGCGCCCGGCGCGATAGCGAATCCGCCCCGCACCGGTCAGGGCTTCGCCGCGCAGTTCGCCGCCGAGGTGGTGGAGCTGCAGATCGGCGGCGAACCCGGCCGCAGTGCTTTCAATGGCAATCGCCAGTGCCCCGTCAAGGCGTCCCGGCCACGCCGGCCAGAGCTGCCCGGGGTCGATCTTATCGGCACGAAGTTCGGCGCGGGCGATGAACGGGGCGGCAAGATGGGCGTTGCCCTCAAGGAGCCAGCGGCCGGCCAGCCAGTCGCCGTCGAGGTGATCGAGTGTGAGGTCCGTACCGCGGCCGCTCGCCTCGACGGCGAACCGGCCGGCGGGCAGGTCGCCGGTGCGCAGCGCGAAGTCGCCGGCCAGCCGATACTCCGCCCGGTCGCCGGCCAGCTTCAGCTCGCCGGTCGGGCTCCGGATCGCCTGGCGTGCCTCGTCAGCGGCCCACAGCAGATCGCGCCAGGTCAGCGTGAGTCCGAAAGCACCGGTTCGATCCGCTGTGTAATGGCCGTCGAGGTTGAGCTCGGCGCCACCGTCACCGCCCAATCGGCCGCCGGTCAGCGTGATAGAACCGTTGTGCCATGTCAGTGGCAAGGTTCCGGAATAGGTGCCAAGCGGTGCCAGCGACGGCGCCAGACGGGCCGGATCGAATTCGTCGAGCCGGACCTCGCCGGCTGCCTGGCTGGTGGTGAAATCGTAGAGGCCGGTCATCGTGATGCCGCCGGCCGGCGTTTCACCGGCCAGTTTCTCCAGACGCAGCGTGCCACCGGCACCTGCAGCCTGCAATTGCCAGTTGCCGACGAGCGGCGCGGGCAGGCCGACATGCCAGGTGCCGGTGAGTTGAAAGACATCGCCGCGGCCGGTCGCCGTCAACCTGAGATCGCGCACCTCGTAGGCCGCGGCAGCGGGTGGCCAGGCGGCCGATGGCAGGGTCAGTTCGGCGTGCCACGGTAAGGTTTCGAACTGGCCGCCGGCGAGAAAATGCTCCGGGTCGTCAAGCTGGACCACCAACTCGGCCGGCCACAGCGGGCTGGCGGTCACCCGGCCGCGCCAGGCGTGCAACGAGCCTTCGGCTTCCATGCGGAGCGCCGCTGCCGGCCCGTTGTTCTCGGCGCTGACCGCCGTTTCGACGAGCAATTCCAGAGTATGCGCATACGGTGGGGCGAGATCGAGTGTCCCGGTCAAGCCCAGATTGGCGCTTTGTCCGGCGTAGGCGATGCCGCTAATGCTTAGTTCCGCGAGCCTCAGGCGGTCATCCATGTCCGCCCGGGCCGACAGGGTCTCGATTGCCAGCGGTGCGGCGAGCGGCCCGCCGGTGATCACGAATCCGGCGATGTGTAGTGTCTCGATTTCGGCCGGGAGAGGTAAACGCAGGTCGGGCCAGTCGCGGCTGCCGGCGCTTTCATTCTCCGCTCCGGCTTCGGGCAGAACGACCGCGAGCCGTTCGGCGGCCAGGCGGCGGACGATCAGCCGCGGCGGCAGAACACCCAAATCCAGGTCCAGGTCGAAGCGGGACGATGAGATCACCGTACCGGCGGCTTTCAGCCGGAATGCTTCCACCACGAGGCCACCAAGCAGCGACCCTTCAAGGTGCCCGAACGCAGCTTCCGGCATCGCCCGGTGCAGTGCCCAGCGTGCGCCGCCGGTGGTGGCCAGCGCGTAATACGCCAGTGCCGCGGCCACGAGGGCGACCAGGGCCAGCGGATACAGCAGATAACGCAATCGCTTCATAGCAGGATCGAACCGATGGTCAGATGCAGGCTCACGGTATCGCCTGGATCGTCGAGGGCATGGGCGAGGTCGAGGCGGACCGGGCCCACCAGAGTGTACCAGCGAGCCCCGATGCCGACGGCCTTGCGCAGATCGCGTTGGCCGAAGTCGTTGAAGGCATTGCCGGCGTCGAAAAATCCGGCGACCGACCATGCTTCGGCGACGCGGTATTCGTATTCGCTGCTGATCGTCAGTAGGTGATTCGAACCCAAACGGTTGTTGCTCAGGGCATCGAAACCAAAGCCGCGTACGGTGCGGTCACCGCCGGTCTTGAAGCGGAAACGTTCGGGAATGCGGGTGATGGACAAGTCCAGCGATCGGCCGCCGCTGGTGACGGTCAGTTCATCGGTTTTGGCGGCGGTATAGCCCACCTCGCCGCGCACAATCACTTTGTGTCGGCCGCGATAAATCCGGCTGTGGCGCACCCCGGCGTACATCTGCGCAAAGCTGACATCCGAGCCGAGATCGCCCGCCGCACCGGCCAGCCGCACTTCGGCGCGCGTCCCGCGGATCGCAAAGCCGATGCCCTGGATATGGCGCAGGTTCCAGCTTGCGCCGGCGGAGATCACGTTGCGTGAACTTTTGAGCAGCGCGATCAGGTCCGGGTTGTCGGCCAACAAGGCCGCCTGTGCCGGATCGAGCCCCGTGATTTGCAGGGCGTCGAAATCGTCGGTCGTAAAATCGAGGAATAAACGCTGGGTCACCGGCCAGCTTTCGGTGCGCCACAGCTCGCTCAACAGGCCACCGCCCAGGTTCAACGTCCGGACTTCGCCGTCGAACCGCGGGAACACCTCGGCGCCGTCGCCGGTGCGTTCGAAGCGGAAGTCTTCGTCCTCGCGCTGGGCCAGGCCGCGGCCGAACCAGTACTCGCCGGGGTCATCACCGCGCGGTGTGCGGTATTCGCCGCGCAGTACGAATTCGCCGTCCTGCTGCTGGGCGCCGAGCCCCAGGTCGAGGCGATCGCCGCGCGGCGAAAGATAATGCCGTTTCCATCCCAATTCGATGCGCGGTCCGGTGTCCGTGCCGAAACCGGCGCTGATTTCGTAGGTATTCGGCGGCCGCCGTTCGAGTTCGACCCGGACATCGACGACCGGCGGCGAACGGCTGAGATCGGGTTCGACGATGACCGCGATATCGCTGAAATACAAACTGGCGGCGAGATCGGTGCGCAGGCGGTCGAGCACGCCGGGATCGTAAGGTTCACCGCTGGTGATCGGCTTGAAGCGCTGCATCACGGCTGCGGAAAAATACCCGTCGGCGAAAGACACCCGGCCGAAGACCGCCCGCTCGCCGGTATCGAACGTCAAGTCGATCGCCGCGTGCTGCAAATCCCGGGAGATCGTGATCCGGGTGCCCCCGGGCACCCAGCCGGCGGTGACGTATCCCAGGCCGGCGGCAGCCTGCTCCAGCTCGCGCTTGGCTTGTTCATACCGCCGTTGATCGAGCACCGCGCCGGCCGGCAGCGGCCATTGCTTGCGCCAGGCGGCGAACTCGGGATGCGCTGTCCCCGGCCCGTTAATCGTGATGGTGACCGACTCGACGGTCAGCGGCGGGCCGCGCTGGACGCGAATCACGATGCGTTCCAGAGGTTTTTCCGTTTCCGGCGGCACGAGTTCGAGCGTGGCGTCCGCGCGATAATAGCCAAAAGGTCTAAGCGCTTGGCGCACTTCATCCGCCGCCTCGCCGGCGACGGCCCGCAGACGCCAGGCGGCCACTTCCGGATCCGCCGCCAGGCGAGCTACGGTCAGATTGGCGAGCACGTTTTGCCGCTCGGCGCCGCCGACGCCTTCGATTTGTATGGCGACCTGCGCCGGTAAGGCGGACGGCAGCGCCAGTCCGGCGAGCAGCAGAATGGGAAAACAATAATTCAACATGCGGTACATCGGTGACGATTGTCCCATATCAAGCGATCTTGGAAGCAAGTTGGGGCGTGGCGAGCGGGTGCAGGGTCAACCCAACAGTTGCATAATTTTTGCTCGAATTTCTATATTTCTTAATTGCATCAGTAAGTTATGTATATATTAGTCAAAACCTCGAATTCACAAATGGTGACGCGCCCGGTTTCTCACCCAAGCGGGCGGCACATAGAGAACCAATCTTGGCATTCCGCACGAGCCGCGTTGCTCGTCGCTGATTTGGAATGACCAAACTTCGCTCCTCGCGCCTTGCCCGGCACGCTTAGCGCCGCCGTCGCGGCCGCGCGGAATACCGAGATTGGTTCTCATGCCCGCTTGCCCTCGAACCGTAGAATGACTACGGTTTTTACTCGGGCAGTCCTGCCCTCGCCCTGTCCCAACGGGCCGGCCTGCGGCCGTTCAAATTGCGTTCCCGACGCATTTGTCGGGCAATCGGCCAAGCTGTACTCGCCAGCTTGACCGAGAATCCCGGGAATTTATGCAACAGTTGGGCCAAGTGGTACGGCACAGCCGATGGCACGATTCGCGCGCCGTTTACGTATTAATTAATGTACGGGCCGCCGGCGACCTGCCGGGTTTGGAGCCGGCCCATATAAGCGTACTCACCAATCGATTGCAAAGGGGTATTGTCATGTCATCACGTCAATGGTTGATTTGCTGCCTGGGGTTGATTTATTGGTTCTTAGGGCTGCTGCCGCTGGCCGCGGCGGCCGAGGATTTTTATCCGTTATCGCCGCCCGGCGGTGAACCGGCCTTCAAGGCCGCCGGTCCCGAACTCGCCGCGCCGCTGACCGCCGATCAGGTCGGCGATCCCGACTCGTTCGGGCGCAACGTCAAATGGCTGGGCCTGCTCAGCGCCTTCATCAACTTGCAGGAAGACTGCACGCCGCCGCCCGGCGAGCCGCCCGACCCGTCGTGCATCACGCTGAACCCGGCGCCGGCGCCGACCAGTTTCGATATCCCCGACCTCGACAGCATCACGCTGCCCAGGCGCGCCAGCCGTTCGCTGCTCTGCCATTGGCAGACGCCGGTTGCAGTGTATCTGGCCGCCAACGACACCGGTGTGCGGCAGCAGACCCGCTTTAGGGTGTTCCCCGTTTACCGCATCCAAAGCGACGTGCTGAACGACCCGGCGCTGATCGATCCGGGCACCGGTCTGCCGCTCGGCGGCGTTATCGAACTGCCGCTTTCGGCGATCAACGTCATGCAGGGCATCGAACCGGGCGAGTTCCAGCGCGAGGATTTCCGTGGCACCCGGGTGTGCATCGCCGGCCTGATCAGCAAGGCCAATCTGATGGGCACCTACGGCCTCAGCGAAGCCCAGGTCCGCGACTTCTTCCGCAACCCGATCACCATCTCGATGGGCCTGGCAGGCCAGGCGCAGATGGTCACCGCCGCGTCGATCAACTTCGGCACCCGGATCATGGGCGACTGACCGCCGGTGGATCGAACACCGTCCGTCGCTCGGCAGCGGGTGGGCCCCGTGGGCCCACCCATCTCGAAATGTACGATCGGCCGCTGGCCTGTAGGCCCATGCGCAGCCTGAGCAACATGCTTTTTGCAGGTGTATTAGTATTCTTTTTTCCTGTATTCTGATGCGCTTTTCACACGGCCCGCCTGCCGCCGACCCTGATCATGCGGGAGCCCTTTCTTCAGAGTTCGACAATCGGCTTGAAGCCGCCCCGGAGCAGGCCTCCATAGATAATCACGCTGGACTTGGGAAGTGTATGAACTTTCTGCGGCATTCACCGCTGGGACGGCATACTCGGCTGTTATGATGTCATGTTTGACGGTGTGGCCCTGGTGCGGGCGGGAAAGGAGGGGTTATGAGCAATGATGAGCGGCCGGGGTTGCGGCTCAAACCGAGGGAGCACAAGCGCCTGGCCGCTGGTCATCCGTGGGTGTACAGCAACGAGGTCGATAACGCTGCCACGCCGCTCAAGGCGTTTGTTCCCGGTGCCCTGGCGACACTCGAGCGTTCCGACGGCACGCCGCTCGGTGTGGCCTATGTCAACCCGCATTCGTTGATCGCCGCCCGGCTTCTGAGCCGCCAGGCGGACCGCTTGATCGATGCGGCGTTTTTTGCTGAACGCCTGCGCCAGGCGCTGGTCCTGCGCCGGCGGTTTTTCCACGAACCGTATTATCGGTTGGTGTTCGGCGAGAGCGACGGTCTGCCGGGGCTGGTGGTCGATCGTTACGACGATATCCTCGTCGCCCAGGCGTTGAGTGCCGGTATCGATGCCCGCCGTCCGGCCATCGAGGAGGCGCTGGGCCAGGTGCTCGAGCCGCGCGGGATATTGTGGCGCAACGATACGGCGGTCCGCGAGCTGGAGGGCCTGGAACGGACGGTGTGCACCGCGCTCGGCGAGGTGCCTGAGGAGATCGAGGTCCAGGAGGCTGGGTTGAGTTTTGCCGTCGATCCGTGGCACGGGCAGAAAACCGGGTGGTTTTTCGATCAGACGCTCAACCGCCAGCGTCTTTTGCCGTGGCTGCGCGGCGGCCGGGTGCTGGATCTTTACAGTTATCTCGGCGCCTGGAGCATCCAGGCGCTGCGCGCCGGCGCCGAGGCGGCGGTCGCTGTCGAAAGTTCCCCCGACGCCGTCCGGCGGCTCCGGGCGAACGCCGAGCGCAACCGCGTTGCCGACCGCCTGCTCGTCGCGGCGGTGGATGTCGATGACTATTTTGCCGCGGCGCGCAAGACGCGCGAGCGGTTCGATGCGGCGATCGTCGATCCCCCGGCGCTGGTCAAAAAGGCGCGCGACAAAAAAGCCGGACTGGCGGCCTACCGCCGGATAAACCAGGCGGCGCTGCCGCTGGTCAAATTGGGTGGCCTGGTGGCCAGTTTTTCGTGTTCGGCGCATGTCACCGGCGAGGACCTGCTGGCCGTGATCAACCAGGCGGCGCGCCATGTCGACCGCGAGATCCAGGTGCTGATGCCGCTCGCCGCCGGGCCGGATCATCCGCGCCACCCGCTAATTCCGGAAACGGGTTATCTGAAAGGTTTTTTATTGCGTGTCCTGCCGGCGCGCTGAACAGGAAGCCAAAATAATGTCTCAAGGAACACCTTATCTCGTCGATTTCGATCCGCTCGCACTCAGCCTCGGGCCGCTTGCCGTGCACTGGTACGGCGTGATGTATCTTCTGGGGTTCGCGGCGTTCTGGTGGCTCGGCCGGCGGCGCGCGGCGCGCGGCCTCGGGCCGCTCAAGCCGCCGGAGGTCGAGGATCTTCTGTTTTATTGCGTGCTCGGCGTCATCCTCGGCGGCCGCCTGGGTTACATGCTGTTTTACGGCTGGGCGCAGCTTGTCGCCGATCCGCTCAGCCTGCTGCGCATTTGGGAAGGCGGCATGTCGTTCCACGGCGGATTGCTCGGCGTGATCGCGGCGATGGCCTGGTACGGCCGCCGCCACGGCGCCGGATTCTGGGCGATCACCGATTTCGCCGCGCCGCTGGTGCCGATCGGGCTGATGTTCGGCCGGCTCGGTAATTTCATCAACGGCGAGTTGTGGGGGCGGTTGACCGACCGCCCGTGGGGGATGATTTTCCCGGCCGCACTCGAACCGCCGATTGCCGACCACGACCGGCTTTTGATGCTGTATGCGCAAGGGGCGCTGAATGATCAGGCCCGCCATCCCTCGCAGTTGTACCAGGCTTCGTTGGAGGGCTTGTTGCTGTTCGTGCTGCTTTACTGGTATTCGCGCCGGCCGCGGCCGAAGATGGCGGTCTCCGGCTGGTTTTTGACCGGCTATGCGGCGTTTCGGATGTTCGCCGAGCTGTACCGTGTGCCCGACGCCCATATCGGCTATCTGGCGTTCGATTGGCTGACGATGGGGCAGTTATTGTCGCTGCCGATGCTGGCCGGAGGTCTGGTGCTGCTTTATCTGTCGCGCTCGCGGCCGGTGGCGGGATGAAAGCCTATCTCGAGCTGTTGCGCGAGGTGAGGCAACAGACAGAGCGCCGCGACGATCGCACCGGGACCGGCACATTGGCGGTTTTCGGCCGCCAGTTGCGCTTCGACCTGGCGGCCGGTTTCCCACTTTTGACGACGAAAAAACTCTACTGGCCGGCGATCGTCCATGAACTGTTATGGTTTATCCGCGGCGGCCGCAACCTGGCCTATCTGCACCGCCGGGGGATCACGATCTGGGACGAATGGGCGACGCCCGAGGGCGAACTCGGCCCGATTTACGGCGCGCAGTGGCGTGCTTGGCCGCTCGCCGGCGGCGGTTCGGCAGATCAGTTGGCCGCCGTGATCGAGAGTCTGAAAACCCGGCCGATGTCGCGCCGCCATCTGGTCAGCGCCTGGAACGTGGCGTATCTGCCGGACGAGACGCTGTCGCCGCAGGACAACGTGCGCGCCGGGCGCATGGCGCTGGCGCCGTGCCACGTGCTGTTCCAGTTTCACGTCGCCGAGGGCCGGCTGAGCTGCCAGGTCTATCAGCGCAGCGCCGATGTGTTTCTCGGCCTGCCGTTCAACATCGCCTCGTATTCACTGTTGACGCTGATGGTCGCCCAGGTCTGCGGCTTGCAAGCCGGTGAATTGATCCATACGCTGGGCGACGTCCACCTTTATCTCAACCACCTGGCCCAGGCCGACGAACAACTCGCCCGGATGCCATTGCCTCTGCCGCGGGTCGAATTGAACCCGGCGGTCGGCGATCTATTCGCCTTCGGCTTCGACGATATCCAACTCGTCGATTATCGCCCGCACCCGGGGATTCGGGCGCCGATCGCTGTTTAGCAATGGGTGCTGATCCGCTTCAGCCGCCGCCTGGGCGCCGCGCGCCACAGATCACGCTGGTTGCGGCGCTCGCCGCCCACAACGTGATCGGCGCCGGCGGCCGGATGCCGTGGCACCTGCCGGCCGATCTCCGGCATTTCAAGGCCTTGACGATGGGCCATCCGCTGGTGATGGGGCGCAAGACCGCCGAGGCGCTCGGCCGGCCGCTCGCCGGGCGCGACAACATCGTGCTGACGCGCCGGCGGGCGACGCTACCGGAAGGCTTCCGGCCGGTGCCGTCTTTTGCCGCCGCTTTGCAACTGGCTGCCACCTTGCCCGGCGGCGACGAGATCATGGTGATCGGCGGCGGCGAAATCTACCGCCTGGCACTGCCCCTCGCCACGCGCCTGGTGCTGACCTTCATCGATGCCGAGATCCCCGGCGATACCTATTTTCCGGCCTGGTCCGAGAGCGACTGGCGCGAGGTGTGGTCCGAAGCGCGGCCGGCCGGCGCCGGGCAGCCGTGGGCTCTGCGTTTCGTGACCTTCGAGCGGCGGCGATGAGGCGAAGCCTTGGAAGCTGGCTCTGGTTGCCGGCGGCGGCGCTCGTTCTGGCGATCGCCGGGCGCCAGCTCCAGATCGAACTGGATAGCCGGATCGCCGGCGATCTCGGGCCGTGGCTGCAACACCGTTCGGGGCACCAGGTCGTGATCCGCTGGCACAGCGCTGAAGCACGGCGCGGCACCGTCGAACTCGAACCGGCCGCCGGCGGCGAGGCTGCGCGGCTGACCGAAAACGGTAGCGGAACCGGACACCGCATCGCGACCTCAAGCCTGCCGCCCAGAAGCCATTGGCGCTTCCGCCTGGACGGCAGTGAAAAACCGGCAGGTGAATTCTGGACGCCGCCGGCGGCCGGCGATCCGGTGCCGCTTCGCCTGTGGGTGCTGGGCGACGCTGGCGTCGATTCGCCGCTCGCCCGCCGGGTCCGCGCCGTGGCGCATCGCTGGTTCGCCGGCCGCCCGGCAACCGGGCGGCCGGCGATCGATCTTTTGCTGACCACCGGCGACAACGCCTATCCCTCCGGCCGCTTCATCGATTTCCGGCGCGCCGTGTTCACGCCGCTGGCCGAGGTGCTGGCCGCGACGCCGTACTGGCCGGTGCCGGGCAACCACGACCTTCGGCGGTGGGCGTTCTTTCGGCTGTTCGAGTTTCCGGCGCACGGCGAGGCGGGCGGCATGCCGTCGGGCAGTGAAGCCTATTACGCCTTCGACTACGGCCAGTTGCACGTCGTCGTACTCGATTCGGAATCGAGCCTTGGGCGCCTCGAGCGCCGGAAGATGCGCGACTGGCTGGCCCGCGACCTGGCCGCCGGCCCCCGGCGCTGGACGATCGTCGTTTTTCACCACCCGCCTTACAGCCGCGGCCATCACGATTCAGACCAGGCCGGCGGCCGCGATTGGCGGATGCGGGTGATGCGCGAAACCTTCCTGCCGGTCATTGATAATGGAGGCGTCGATCTGGTGCTGAGCGGGCACAGCCACGTCTATGAACGCAGCCATCTGCTCGCCGGGCATTACGGCACGTCCGAAACGCTGGCGCCGGCGATGATCGTGCAGCGCGGCCAGGGGCCCGGCGACCGGTTCGAACGGGATCCGGGCTGCCGCAGCCGGTGCGGCGTGGTTTATGTCGTGCTCGGCAATTCGGCGAAAACCGACGGCGGCCCGCTCGACCACCCGGCGATGGCGGCGGTGAGCGCCCGCGGCGGTTCGCTGGCGATCGAAATCGAGGCCGCTTGCCTGAACGCCTACCTGATCGGCGAGACCGGCGCCATCGACGATCGTTTCACGCTGCTCAGGGGCGATGGCGAGGCGGAAAGCGCCTGTCAGCCCGGCCCGCCGGGCACCTGAAAAAGCTGGAACCGCTGACCCAGCCGGATCGCGGAGAGCGGCCCGCCCCAGACGCAGCCTGAATCCAGGCACAACGCCTGGCGGCCGAAGTACAGGCCGAGCGCCGACCAGTGGCCGAAGATGATCGTGTAGTCGAAATTCCGCCGCGGCGCTTCGTACCACGGCATCAGGTGCGGCGGCTGCGAGCCGGGCGGACCTTTTTCGTCGAAATCGAGGTGGCCGTCGGCGTCACAGTAGCGCATCCGGGTCAGGGCGTTGACGATGGTGCGCATCTCTCGTCCCCAACTGAGGCCCGGTGCCCAGCGCCGCGGGCGGTCGCCGTACATCTGGCGCAGCAACTGCATCCGCCGCTGGCTGCGCAAACCGCTCTCGACGCGCGCGGCGAGCTTGACCGCCCGGTTCAAGGGCCAGCCCGGCGGCAGGCCGGCGTGGATCATGGCGATGCGTTCGGTCTCATCGACATGGACCAGCGGGCTGTGGCACAGCCAGTCGATCAGCTCCATACCGTCGGGAGCCTCGAGGATCGCGGCGAATTCGCGGTTCGCCGTCGGCCGTTCCATGTGGCGCGCCGCTTCGCCGAGCAGGTGCATGTCGTGGTTGCCGAGCACGACAGTGAGTTTCGGCCCCAGGCTGCGCACCAGGCGCAGCACTTCGAGCGAGCGGCCGCCGCGGTTGACCAGGTCGCCGACGAACCACAGCGTATCGGTGGTCGGATCGGGATTCAGCTTGTCCAACAGGCGCCCGAGCGCGCTGTAGCAGCCCTGCACGTCGCCGATCACATAGGTGCTCAATGGTAGATCCCGCCTCAGGTGGGTGATACATCGCTCACATTATGAACGAGAAACAGCGACGGGTGTGGCGCGGGCCAACCGCAGGTAATCCTCCACCGCCAGGGTTTCGGGGCGGGCCTTGGGGTCGAGCCCGGCGGCGCGGATGGCCGCGGCATCGAGCAATGGGGCGAGGCTATTGCGCAGTGTTTTGCGGCGCTGGTTGAAGGCCGTTCTGACGAGCGTGGCGAACCTTTCATATTGCGACTGATCGGCACAGCGCGGCGGGCGCGGCACCAGGCGGATGACGCTCGATTGCACTTTGGGGGGCGGCCGGAAGGCTTCGGGCGGCACGTCGAACAAGTGCTCGCCGCTACAGTGATACTGCCCCATCACCGACAACCGGCCGTAAACGCGGCCGCCGGGGGCGGCGAGCAGGCGGGCGGCGACTTCGCGCTGTACCATCAACGTGAGGTCGCAAAACGCGCCGCCGGCGCTGAAAAAGTGAAACAAAAGCGGCGTCGAGATGTTGTACGGAAGATTGCCGATCAGGCGCAGCGGCCGGCCGGCGGCAAGGGTAACGAAGTCAAAGTCGAGGGCATCGGCTTGTATCACCCGGACATGAGCCAGATTGCGGTACCGTTTGGCCAGTGTTCCGGCCAGATCGCGGTCGAGTTCGATGAGATACAGCTCGGCAGGCGGCGCAAGCCCGGCGGCGAGCACGTCGCTGAGCGCCCCGCTGCCGGGACCGACCTCGACGATGCGCTCGCCGGGCGCCGGGGCCAGCGCCGCAACGAGGCGCGCGATGACATTTTGATCGACCAGAAAATGCTGGCCGAAGCGGCGCCGCGGCCGGTGCGGGTGAGCGGCAGGGTTCACGCCGCGCGGGCGCCAAGTTCCGCGGCGAGACGAAATGCCGCCTCGAGGCTGGACACATCCGCCACGCCCCGGCCGGCGATATCGAGCGCCGTGCCATGATCGACCGAGGTCCGGACGATCGGCAGGCCGAGCGTGATGTTGACGATGCCGCCGAAGGCGATGGCTTTCAGCGGCGCCAGGCCCTGGTCGTGATACATCGCAAACAGGGCGTCGAACGCACCACGCCGGCGGGGGGTGAAGGCAGTGTCGGCGGCCAGCGGTCCGGTGGCGTCGAGGCCGGCGGCGCGCGCTGCGGCGATCGCCGGGGCGATCGTGTCGATCTCCTCGCGTCCGAGATGCCCGCCCTCGCCGGCATGGGGATTCAAACCGAGCACCGCGATCCGCGGCCGGGCGATGCCGAACAGGCGGATCAGTTCGCGGTGCAAAAGTTCGAGCTTGTGTCGCAGGCGATCCTCGTCGATCGCCGCCGGCACCGCGGCGAGCGGCAGGTGCGTGGTGGCCAGCGCGACGCGCAGGTCGTCGCCGGCCAGCATCATCAGCACGTTGCGGACACCGCAGGCGGCGGCGAGGTATTCGGTATGGCCGGTGAACGGGATGCCGGCGTCGTTAATCACGCCTTTGTGTACAGGCGCGGTGACCAGCGCTGTGGCGGTGCCGGCGCGGCACAGGGCCAGCGCCCGGTCGAGGACGGCCAGCACCTGCGGTGCATTGGCCGGGTCGAGCCGGCCGGGTTGCTCTTCATGAGCCAGTGGGGTATGGAGCACATGGAGAACACCGGGACTCTGGGCCGGCGGCGGGCCGCCATCCCAATCGGCGAGTTGTACCGCGCTGCCGAGGCATGCGGCGGCGCGGCGCAGCGCATTGCGGTCGGCGATCGCCAGCGGCGCGGCGGGCAGGGCGGTGGCGGCGAGTTTGACGATCAGCTCGGCGCCGATGCCGGCCGGTTCGCCGGCGCTAAGCGCAATCCACTGCGGCTGCATCGTCCATCAACCGTCGCCGGCAGGCTTCAACCCGGATCATTCATGATCCGCTCAACTTTCGATCCGGACATCGATGTAGGATTCGTCGCGGATCTGGCGCAGGAAGCGGCGGTACTCCTCCTCGGCTTTCTGCTGGCGGATGATCTCCCGCGCCCGCATGCGCTGCGCCAGATCGGTGACATCCTTGTTGCGCCGGTCGTTGAGTTTGACGATGTGCCAGCCCATCGTGGTCTGGAACGGTTCGCTGTAGGCGCCGAGTTCGAGCGATTCGATCACCTCCTGGAAGCGGTCGCCGCGCGAGGCGGGGTCGAACCAGCCGAGGTCGCCGCCCTGGTGGACGCTGTTCAGGTCGTCGGAGTACTGGCGCGCCAGTTTGGCGAAATCTTCACCTTCATCGAGTTTGGTCTTGACCTCGCGGATGCGCTCCATCGCGGACCGCGCATCGATAAGGTCGGTGACGGCGACGAAGATCTGCTGGGCACGAACTTCGTTGACGACGACCGGCTGCTTGTCGCGGCGGTCCTGGAGCTGCAGGATGTGGAAGCCGGCGGGTGAGCGGATCGGTGGCGTGATCTGGCCCGGTTGCAGTTTCTCAAGGGCGTCGGCGAACATCGCCGGGATCGAGTTGACGTCGCGCCAGCCGACTTCGCCGCCGTCGAGGGCGTCCGGTGCGTCCGAGTAACTGACGGCCGCGGCAGCGAAATCGAGCCCCTCGTTGAGCCGGTTGACAACGTCATCGGCTTTGGCGCGGGCGGTGGCGACCTCATCCGGCGTAGCGCCCTCGGATACCGCGATCATGACCTGGGCGATCTTGAATTCGCCGCCGCCGTAGCGCTCGGAAGCGAGCAGGATTTCGACCTCGGTATCGGAGACCGCATCGGCGCTGGCCTCGACTCGCTCGCGCAGGCGGCTGACGATCAATTCGTTGCGCATCTCCTCGCGGAAATCGCCGAATGCAAAGTTTTCCGCTTCGAGGCGCTCGCGCAGCCCTGCCACGGTCATGTTGTTCTGCGCTGCGATCCGTTCGAGCGTCGAATCGAGGTCGGCATCGCTGACTCGGATGCCGGTACTTTCGGCACGCTGCACTTGCAGCTTTTGCAGGATCAGGCGGTCGAGCACCTGTTTGCGGATGACGCTCTCGGGCGGCATCTGGCCGCCGCGGGCGGCGATCGTCTTGGTGGCGCTGAGGACGTTTTCCTCGAGTTCGGACTTAAGGATGATGTCCTCCTCCACGATCGCCGCGATGCCGTCGATCGGCTGGAGATTGCTCAGCGTGGCGTTGCTGCCGGCGGTATCGCTGTCCTGGGCGGCGGCCGTAAAGACGGCGGCCAGCGCGGCGAGCAGCACGGCGGGGGCGGCCGGCCGGCGTAGCGGCGGTGAAATGAATTTGATCGGATGCATGTTAACTGGCTCCGGCGGGTTTTCCCGGTGAGATGACACATTATCGCGGATTATGAACCCGATGAGGGCTGCGAAGTTTCGTGCCGCCGGCCTGGTTCAACGGCCGCTGTGCAAATCGCGGTTGGCGGCAAACAGGTCGTAGGGGTTACGGCCCAGGCTGCCCAGCCCTTTCAGGTGCAACTCGATGAACACCCCGGTGGTGGAGGCACCGCCGCGGTCGTTGACAAAGCGCCGGGCGACGACCTGGATCGCCCAGCAGCAGCTCTCGTATTCGATGCCGCCGACCGCTTCGAGCGTCTCGTCGTCGCGCAGCGAGTAGTTCCAGCGGCCGAGGAAGCGCCACTTGTCGTTCAGCGGGTAACTGACGCGCAGGTCGAACTGATCGACCTCGTTGCGGCGGAAGCGGTAGCCGGCCTGCCAGCGGTCGCCCCGCTTGCCGGTGTAGGTGAAACCGGCCAGCGCGACGTCGGTCTGGGTGTCTTCCGGATCCCATTGCAGGCCGGCTGTCACCGTCCAGCGGTCGAGCGGCCGCCAGTTGACCTCGGTGATGATCGGCTGGGTGTCGAGATCGACGATTTCCTCGTCGCGCACGGCAACGCGCGGGCTGCGGAAGAAAAACGCCGTGCCGAGGCTGGCGTCGAGCACCTGGCGGCCGGTTTTGTCGCTGATATAACGCGAGGTGATCGCCATCGACAGCGAGTTGGCGTTGGACTGGCGGTCGGCGCCGGTAAAGCCGTTGGTGCTGAACAGTTCACTGAAACCGAAAGTCAGGTCGTTGCTGTCGAAATTGGGCAGGTCGCTTTGCTCCTCGAACGGTACATAGAGATAAAACAGGCGCGGTTCGAGCGTCACCCGGTCGCCGTTGTCGAGGCCGTTTTCGAAAATCAGGCCGCTGTCGATGCTCATGATGGGCAGGGCGCGGTCGGGCGAATCGGGCAGCTCGCCGTTGTTCGACAGGGTGTACCCGGTGTAGCGCACCGCGGCGCGCGGTTTCAGGAACCAGCCGGGGCGGATGATCTGCCATTCGATGGCCGGCGTCAGATCGACACGGCCGCCGCGCAGGCCCGAATCGCGGTCGAAATAGACCACTTCGCTGTCGAGTGTGAAGTCGATCGTGCCGTACAACGGCCAGCGGCCGTCGACTGCCAGCCTGGGCAGGCGGCGGAACGGCTCGCGGTCTTCGCCGACTTCGCGGTCGAGCACCTGGAAGGTGTCGGCCAGAAACAAAAGGTCCCAGCCGGTGCCGCCGCCGCGCAGCGTCAATTGGCTTTGCAGGAACTGCACCGTGGCCTCGTTGATATTGGAGCTGAAATCGAGGAAGTAATCCTTGTCGCTGACCCGGCTGGCGTTGACATCGACGCGCCATTTGCGGGCGATCTGGTAGGCGCTTTGCGCGTGCCAGCGGTGGCGGTCGCTGCCGAACTTGTCGTCGCTCGGCAGGTAATCGACATCGAACTGGCCGCCGGCGCGGTGTGTCAGGTAGCGGAACTCGCCGCCGATGCCCGGGCCGCGGTCGGTCAGCACGCGCGGCGTGACGGTGAAATCCATGTTCGGGGCGATGTTCCAGTAGTAAGGAATCTCGAAGGTGAAGCCGTTTTCGCTGGTGGTGCTCAGTTTGGGATAGAGAAACCCCGATTTGCGCCGCTCGTCGAGCGGGAACCTGAGCCACGGCAGCCACAGCACCGGCACCTGCTTGAATTTCAGCGTTGCGTTGCGCGCCGTGCCGACGCCCTTGTCGCGATCGAGTTTGACCGAGCTGGCGACCAGTTCCCAGGAAGGCACTTCGTTCGGGCAGGTCGTAAAGTGCAGGTCGCGGCCGCGGGCGATGCCGCCGCGTTGGATCTCGACGCCGTCGGCGGTGCCGTTGGCGGTGCTGCCTTTGACCTGAAAACGCACGGTATCGAACGCCGCGGTGCCGTCGTCGATCAGGTAGCGGGCGCTATCGGCATCGATGATGTAGTCGGCGTCATTGTAGCGCAGCGCTTCGGGCAACAGGATCGCGCCGATGCTCTTGTCGTAGATCAGGCGGCCGGTTTCGAGTTGCTGGTCGGCGCGCCGGACTTCGACGCGGCCGACGAATTCGGATTGCCCGATACGGGCCAGGTCAACCTCTTCGGCATTGATCACGAACGGCTGGCCGATGCGCTCCTGGTGACTGCCGCGCGGCTTGACATCGAAGCGCGCGGCGCACGCCTCGGCCGGCGGCGCACCACCTTGCGGCGCAGCGATCTGCGCCGCGGCGGGGACGGCGAGCAGGCCGCCCGCAACCAGCCAGACGGCACGGTGCCGGGCGCTGCGGAATGTGCGTACCTGTCGCGTATCTGCCGGCTGGTGCAAGCGGGAAACCTCTGATTTTGTCTGAGCACGCCGGGTGTGGCGGTACGGCGGTCAATCGTTCTCATCTGTGCACAGCGCGGTGAGATCCTCCCGGCCGCCGTCCTGCCACGCCTGGCGCCGGGCAGGCGGCCAATGGCCGATCCGGCGCATCGCCCGGTAAAAATCCGGGTAGCGCTCCCCGCAGTGCGCAAAAACCTCGGCGAATTGTGCCATACCCGAGCGGTAAACGGCTTCGTTTGCCAGGCGCGCGTTATTGTACGGCACTTCGACCTTGAAACCGGCGCTGGCCAGCGCCTGGTGCAGGGCATCGAGCCGGCGCTGTTTTTCGCGGCGCATGTGCGCCTCGTCGAGGCCGCTGCCATACAACGCCGCCAGTTCGCGGCGCGCCTGGTCGAGTAGCGCGTAGAACCGTTCGCGCCGCATTCTGCCATCGCGCCGCCGCGCTTCCTCGTCCGGGTCGGGGTGGGCGGCGAACCAGCGTTCGGCGCCGGTGGCGGCGACGAAATCGGCAAACGATTCGTTGAAGCGCGTATCGTCGTCGATATAGAGTTTCTGATGGGCGAGCTCGTGAAAAATCAGTTCGGCCAGTTCCCAGTCCTCGAATTCGCGCATCGAGGCGAGCAGCGGATCGGCAAACCAGCCGAGCGTCGAGTAGGCGCCGGCGGCGAGTACCGCGGTATCGAAGCCCTTGCCAGCCAGATCCCCGGCCTTGCGCTCGGCCGCCGGGCGCGAGAAATAGCCGCGATAGCTCTGGCAGCCGACGATCAGATAGCACCAGTGTTTGGGGGTCAGCGAGAACTCGGGCGCGGCGACGACGATCCACAGCGCCTCGTCGCGTTCGAGGTCGGCGTACAGCCGGTAGCTGTCGTTGTCCGGCAGGGCCAGTTCGAGGCTGGCGAAATCGCGGATTGCAGCGCTGGTCGCGAGCCAGTGGCGTAAATCGTCCGGGGTGGACGGGTCGGCCAAAAGATCGGCGACCGGCTGGCGCTGGCGCATGATTTCAGAGTGGCCCGAGATCGCCTGGCTGTACCAGCCGCAGGCCGAAAGCGAAAAGGCCAAAAGCGCTGCTGCGCCAAGGCGCAGTGCCCGGTGCAAGACCGGCCAATGAGCGGTGGGTTCACCCATCGGAGCTGACCACGGCCGGTTCGGCGATCTTCTGAGTTGCGCCCGCATCGCCGCTGCGCCAGGGCAGGAAGCGGGGCAGAAGGACCAGTACCCCGGCATTGAGCAGCGCGGTGAGCAACAGAAGGCGCGGGATGCCGAACCCGGCGGCGAGCAGCACCATCGCGGCGAGCGCTGAGAGAATCATCGTCAGTGCGTTCAGGATGCTGTTGGCGGCCATGATCCGGGCGCGCTGTGTCTCGCTGGTCCGCGCCTGCAACATGGCGTACAGCGGTACGGTATAGAGCCCGCCGGAAAAGCCCATCAGCAGCATGCTGCCGAGCAGCCCCCAGGTCGCCGGGGTGAGCAGAAACTCGCCGAGCGGCGGCGGTTCGGGGTACGGCGCCCCGGGGGTGGCGGCGTAAAGCGTGGCCCCGAACAGCGTCAGCCCGGCGCCGCCGGCCAGCACCCAGCGCAGATCGATCCGGTTGTGGGTGAAGCGGTGGCAGAGCAGGGAACCGAGGCTGATGCCGACGATGAACACCGTCAGCATCGCCGCCGTGCCGCCGGGGTTGAGACCGATGACGTTGATCGCGTAGCTCGGGATCTGCACCATCACGGTCGCCCCGTAGTACCAGAACCACGAGATGCCAAGCACGCCGGCGAACACTGCGCGGTCGGCCGGCAGCAGCACCAGCATGCGCCAGCTTTCGCGAAAGGCGTTCCAGGCGAAAGGCGCAGGGTCGGCCAGCGATGGGATGGCTGGGATGCGGTGGCTGATGGCGTAGCCGGCGCCGGCGATGCCGAGCCCCGAGGCCGCGACCCAGTATTCGGCCCGGGCCCCGGCGCCCATCAGCGCCGCCCCGAGGCCGGTGCCGATCAGGATCGCGACAAAGGTTCCGGTTTCGACCAGGCCGTTGGCGGCCAGCAGGTGTTCGCGGCGCAGCACCTGGGGCAGCAAGCTGTACTTGATCGGCGAAAACAACGCCGATTGCAGGCCGAGCAGAAACAGTGCCAGAAGCAGCAGCGGCATCTGGTGGCTGATCATCCCGGCGCCGCCGGTCACCATGATCGCCACCTCCAGCAGTTTCAGGCGCCGGATCGTCAGGGCCTTCTCGTAGCGTTCGGCAAGTTGCCCGGCGTAGGACGAAAACAACAGAAACGGCAGAATGAACAGCGCTGCGGCGAGGTTGATCAGCACATCGCCGGCCATCCCAGCCCACTGGGTGACGTACATCGCGATCAGCACGGTCAGCGCGTTCTTGTAGGCGTTGTCGTTCAGCGCGCCGAGCGCCTGGGTGAAAAAATACGGCCCGAAACGGCGGCTGGAAAGGAGCATCAACAAAAGCGAGCGGCGCATGGTGTTCGACGGCAGCAGACCGGGTGAGCGGGCAATACTACTTCACGCCGCCCCCGGCGTAAACGCCGCGGGTAGCCAACGCCACACGGCAACCGCCGATATCGCTGCGTTCGATCCGGGAACAAGGAGTCCATATAAGGACACGAAGAGCACGAAGGGCTTACAAAGTGTCAAGCTGGTCGTGCAGGTGGTGGAACCGGCCCCGCTTGCACCATCCGTTCCAACATCACGCAAAATTCCGACCTTCGTGTCCTTCGGTGAACGGATTTTCGAATGCGAACCATGGCCTGCGGGCGGGCGCTTGTCCTTGCGCCGCCGATGCCGGGCGTGCGGCGATTCGGGATAATAGAGACTTTGTCATCAACCCGGAATTCAATCCTTGCCCCCCAACCCGCCGGCCCCCACTGTCATCGTTCCGGTTTACGATGCCGTAGACGACCTGGCGCGTTGCCTCGATTCGCTCGCCGCGACACTGGGATCCGAAACCGAGGTGCTGCTGATCGACGATGCCTCGCCGGACCGGCGCATCGCGCCGCTGTTGCAGCGCACCTGCACCCGTCCGGGGCCGCGCTGGCGGTTGCTGGCGAATGCCGGGAACATCGGCTTCGTCGCCACCGCCAACCGCGGCTTCGCCGCCACGCAAGGCGATGTCGTGCTGCTCAACAGCGATACCCAGGTCACCTGCGGCTGGCTCGAGCGGCTGACCGCCTGCGCCGCCAGCGATCCGCGCATCGCGACCATCACCCCGTTCACCAACAACGGCGAAATCGTCTCGTTTCCCGAATTCTGCCGGCCCAACCCGTGGCCCAACGACCCCGAACGGATCGCCCGCGCCTGCCTGGCTGCCGGCCCGCCGTCTTATCCGGATATCCCGACCGCAGTCGGTTTTTGCATGTACCTTCGGCGCGCCGCACTCGACGATATCGGGCCGTTCGACCCGGCCTTCGGCCGCGGCTACGGCGAGGAAAACGATTTTTGCCGCCGCGCCGCAGTGCGCGGCTGGCGTAACGTCCTGTGCGACGACGCCTTCGTCGCGCACCGCGGCGGCGCCTCGTTCAGCCTGCTGGGCCTCAAACCCGACCGCGCCGCGCTCGACCTCGTCACCGCCCGCCACCCCGACTACCCCGACCTCGTCCGCACCTTCATCGCCGCCGATCCGCTGGCCGAACGGCGGCGCAAAATCAAAGCCGCACTCGAGCGCGCCGGTTAGCAATCCCGCTCACTTATCCGTTTCAAACTGCAAAATCCTAAATCTTTGCACCATAGAATAATCCATGGCATTGTTTATGGATTTTCATACGAAATATCACATTTTCAACGGAGAGTCCTATGAAAACTTCTTTTGCACAAGGTTTTTTCAAGCATTGAATCGATACACGGCATCAGCGAGAAGCATCGGTTATGTGCCAACTCAAAACGCTGGAAGCGTGGATTTTGTAGAGTGACGAAAGATTTTAACCCAACAGTTGCATAAATTTTGCTTGAATTTATAGATTTCTTCATTAAATCAATAGTTATGATAATTTTAGTCAAATCATCGAATTCACCTGGGGTGACGCGCCCGCTTGACCGAGAATTCCGGGAATTTATGCGACAGTTGGGTTAAACGAACGCCGCCGCTGTAATTGACTTTTTCCGGGCGCTAGTGCATCATCACCGCCGCCGGCCTAAGCAGGCATCCGGACACACACGCCTTTGAGCGGCACCACAGGTGGCATGCGCAGACGGATAGCACCGCTGTGTGTGAAAGAAGGCATGCCACCGATATGAAGATCCTCAAAACATGCTGCGCACCACGGTTCTGATCGTCAATTACAACGCCGGCAGCGAGTTGGCCGAGGGTGTCGGGGCGGTGCTGAACCAGGTGACGCCGGTTCGTCTTCTGGTGATCGACAATGCGTCGAGCGATGACAGTATCGAGCGCCTGCTCGCCCGCCACGGCGACGATGTGGAGCTGATACGCAATACCGGGAATCTGGGCTTCGCCCGGGCCTGCAATCAGGGGTTGGCGCGCTGCGATACGGATTATCTGCTGATTCTGAACGCCGATTGCCGCCTGCCGCCGGGGGCGATCCATGCTTTCGAGCAGGCGATGGCCGAGCGGCCGCTCGCGGCGCTGGCCTCGGGGCTGGTATTCGATGCCGAAGGCCGCGAGCAACGCGGCAGCCGGCGGTGTCTGCCGACGCCGGGGCGGGTCGCCGCCGAGATGTTGTGTTTGAAAGGCCACGGCGTCGATTTGCGCCATTTGCCCGTGCCGGAAGAGATTTGCGAGGTCGAGGCGCTCAGCGGCGCCTGCCTGTTTCTCCGGCGCAGCGCCTTGCAGGCGATCGGCGGTTTCGACGAGGAGTACGGTTTTCATTTCGAGGATCTCGACCTGATGGCCCGCCTGACCGATGCCGGCTGGCGCATTTTGCTGGTTCCCGAGGTGCGCTTGCGGCATGTCGGCGGACTGTCCAGCCGCAGCCGGCCGTTGTGGGTGAGCCGCCAGAAACACCGCGGCCTGGTGCGTTACCTGACCCGGCATTCCCGGCTGCCGGCACCGCTGCTGTCCGGCATCGGGGTATTGTCCTGGTTGCACTTTGCGCTCACCGCGCCTTGGGTCGGGTTGCGCCGGCGGTTCTGAAACCCCCGCCGGGGTTTGTGGTCGAATCGGCTATGCTTTGCACTCCGGTGCTGCCGAATCGGCCGCGCCACCCATGACCGACCGCCCGACGATGCCGCAATCCGCCGCCCAGCTTCGTGAACCGACCGCACCGCCCGCTGCGGGAGATACCGATCCGGTATGCGCCGATCTTCTGGCTCACGGGCGGCTGCGCCAGGAGGATGTGGGGCGCGCTGCGCAATACCAGGCGCAGCACGGCGGCAGCCTGCTGACGCTGCTGGTCCGCCTCGGCCTGGTCTCGGAGCGCGACCTGGCTGAAACCGAAGCGCGGATTTCCCGGCTCAGGCTGTTTACCGCCCGCGACTACCCCGAAGAAGCGCCGGTGCTCGATACGGTGGCGCTGCGTTTTCTGAAACAGCACCGGGTGCTGCCGGTGGCCGTGGCCGACGGCCGCCTCGAAGTGGTGATGGCCGAACCGCGCGATACGTTCGTCTTGCAGGCGCTCGGCATGGCGACCGGGCTCGACATTCAGCCGCACGTCGGTATCGGCTCGGAGATCGAAAACGCCATCGAGCGCTATCACGGCGGCGGCCGTTCGGCGATGGGACAGATCATCGAGGGCCTCGGCGAGTCGGCGGCGGGCGAAGACGACGAGGATATCGAGCACCTGCGCGATCTGGCCTCCGAGGCGCCGGTGATCCGGCTGGTCAACCTGATCATGCAGCGGGCCGTCGAATCGCGCGCTTCGGATATCCATATCGAACCGTTCGAAAACCGCCTCAAGGTGCGCTACCGAATCGACGGCGTGTTGCAGGAGGTCGAGGCGCCGCCGGCCAGTTCGACCGCGGCGGTGATCAGCCGCATCAAGATCATGGCGCGGCTCAATATCGCCGAGCGCCGCCTGCCGCAGGACGGCCGCATCATGCACCGCGTGCAGGGCAAGGAGTTGGATCTGCGCGTCTCCACCGTACCAACGTCGCACGGCGAGAGTGTCGTGATGCGTATCTTGGACCGCGAAAGCATCGTCTTCGATTTCGCCCGCCTCGGTTTCGACGAGTTCACCCGCGCGCGCTTCGTCAAGGCGCTCGAAATGCCGCACGGCATCATCCTGGTCACCGGCCCGACCGGCAGCGGCAAGACGACAACGCTGTACACCGCTTTGCAGCAGCTCAACTCGCCGGAGCGCAAGATCATCACCGTCGAGGATCCGGTCGAATACCAGCTCGAGGGCGTCAACCAGATTCAGACCAAGTCGTCTATCGGGCTGACGTTCGCCAACGCCTTGCGGGCCATCGTCCGCCAGGATCCCGATGTCATCATGATCGGCGAGATGCGTGACCTGGAAACGACGCGCATCGCGATCCAGTCGGCGCTCACCGGCCACCTGGTGCTGTCCACGATCCACACCAACAACGCCGCCGGCGGCGTGACCCGCATGCTCGACATGGGTGTCGAGGATTACCTTTTGACCTCGACGGTGAACGCCATCCTCGCCCAGCGCCTGGTGCGCAAGCTCGACCCGGCAAGCCGCGAGCGCTATGCCGCGTTGCCCGAGCTGGTCAAGGAAACCGGTCTGGACAGACTGACCGATGCCGACCCGGTGATGCTCTACCGCCCGGTTCCCAGCGAGGAAAATCCAACCGGTTACCGCGGCCGGACGACGATCCTCGAACTGCTTTTGATGAGCGACGAGATCCGCCGGCTGATCATGCAGCACGCGACCAGCGGCCAGATCGAGGCCGAGGCGGTGCAAGAAGGCATGCGCACGATGTACGACGACGGCCTGTTGAAAAGCCTGTGCGGCGAAACCACCGTCGAGGAAGTGCTGCGCGTGACCCAGGAGGCGTGATGGCGCTGTTCGAATACAAGGCGGTGGCGCCCAACGGCGAGACCGTGCGCGGCACGATGGAGGCGGCCGACGTCAAGGCGGTGATCGGCCGCTTGCAGGAGGCGGGCAACCTGCCGCTGGCGGCGCGCGAGGCCGGCGGCGGCTTCGGCCTGGAACGCTGGTTTGGCGCCGGGCGCGGCATCGGGGCCCGCACAGTCGGCGATTTCACCCGTCACATGGCAACCCTGCTCGGCGCCGGTCTGCCGCTCGACCGCGCCTTGCACGTGCTGGCCGAGCTTGCCGAGACGCCGCGCCTCAAGCGCATGATCGACCAGGTCCGCGACCAGGTGCGCGAGGGCGGCTCGCTGTCCGCGGCGCTCGAAGCCCAGCACGGCGTGTTTTCCCGGCTGTACGTCAATATGGTGCGCGCCGGCGAGGCCGGCGGCTCGCTCGAACAGACGCTCGACCGGCTCGCCGATTATCTCGAGCGCTCCAAGGAGTTGAAAGACCACGTCCTGACCGCGCTGTTTTATCCCCTGCTGCTACTGCTGGTCGCCGGCGCCGCGGTCGTGATCCTGCTGGTTTATGTGATCCCGCAGTTCACGCCGATCTTCGAGGAAATGGGGGCCGAGCTGCCATTGTTGACGCGCCTGGTGCTCGGCGTCGCCGAATTTGTCAGCGACCGCTGGTGGCTGCTTCTGGGGCTCGCCGTGTTGGCCGTCTGGTGGTGGCGCGGGGCGCGCGCCGATCCGGCCCGCCGGCGGCAATGGGATACGCGGTTTTTGCGTACCCGCTGGCTCGGTGACTTGTTGGCCAAGCTCGATACGGCGCGTTTTACGCGGACCACCGGCACGCTGCTCGAAAACGGCGTGCCGCTGCTCGGTGCCTTGTCGATCGCCCGCAACGTGCTGGCCAACAGCCACTTGCAGGGGCTGATCGAGGCAGCGGCCAAGGAGGTCAAAGGCGGCGCCGGCCTGGCCCGGACTTTGTCCAAAGACGAGTTTTTTCCGCGCCTGGCGCTGCAAATGATCAGCGTCGGCGAGGAAACCGGCCAGCTCGACCGCATGCTGATCCGCGTCGCCGACACCTTCGACCGCGAGGTGCGGACCACGGTGGAGCGCCTCTTGGCATTGTTCACGCCGGTATTGATCTTGACCATGGCGATGGTCATCGGCACCATCGTGATGTCGGTGGTGATGGCCATGCTCGGCATGAACGATCTGGTCAGTGGTTGACCGCCGGAGTATCATGAAGGCGATCCGACACGAAGAGGTGAAGACGATGATGACAGGTTCCGGTGTCCGATCGCAGGGCGGTTTCAGCCTGATCGAGATTCTGGTGGTGATGGTGCTTCTGGCGTTCATCGCGACGCTGGTCGTGCCCAATCTGATGGGCAAGACGCAAAAGGCGCAATACGACGCCGCCAAGCTCCACATCGACCGCTTGTCGATGGCGGTGGAGAATTATTTTCTCGACAACGGCGCGGCGCCCGAGCGGCTCGAGGATCTGGTCAACGCCCCGGCCAATGCCCCGAACTGGACGGGGCCGTACGTCAAGGGGCAGATTTTGAAAGACCCGTGGGGCGAGCCGTATCAATATCGCTCGCCGGGCGAGCACGGCGAGTTCGATATCTTTTCGTACGGCGCCGACAAGGCACCGGGCGGCGACGGGCGCAATGCCGATATCACCAGTTGGGACCAGGGTAGCTGACCGCCATCACGGCCGGCAGGGCGGCCGGCGGCGCAGCGCGGCGGGTTTCAGCCTGCTCGAAATCCTGGTCGTGCTGACCCTGATGGGCCTGATGCTCGGCCTGGTCGGGGCCTCGCTGATGCGCAGCGGGGCCAGTGCCGAAATCCGCGCCCAGAGCCGCGAGATCGCCGCCGGCCTGCGCTATGCAAGAACCCGGGCGATGGTGCAAAAACAGCCGCAGACCTTCGAAGTCAACGCCAACGAGCGCTTCTGGCGCGCCGCCGATCGCCCGGCGCGGGCGCTGCCCGAGGAGATGGACATCACCTTGCTCACCGCGCGCTCCGAGATCACCGGCGAGAATGCCGGCCAGATCCGCTTTTTCCCGGACGGTTCCTCGACCGGCGGGCGGGTGACGGTCAGCGCCGGCGACCTGCACCGGTACATCGGCGTCGCCTGGCTGACTGGCAAGATCACGCTGGCCGCCGACGACGAGCGGCAATGAAAACCTCGCGCCACACGGCCGCCGGTTTCACGCTGCTCGAAGTGCTTGCCGCCTTCGTGCTGTTCAGTGTCACGTTCGCGGCGCTGATCCAGGTCTTGAGCGGGGCCCTGAACAATACCCGCAACGCCCAGGAAATGACCGAAGCCGGGCTGTGGGCGGCGTCGTATCTCAATACCCTCGGGGTGGAAACGCCGCTCAAGGAAGGCGTGACCGGCGGCGAGTTCGACGACAAATACCGCTTTGAGGCCGACATCCGCCTCTACGAGGACGGCTTCACCGATCCGGCCCTTGCCGAACTGATCCCCATCGACCTGTTCGAAGTCGATCTGACGGTGTACTGGGGCGAGCCGCCGCGCCTTCGCCAGGCGCACTTTCGGACGCTGCGTTCGGCCGACCGCAACCTCAGGCAGGGCGCCGCCGGGGGCCGGCGATGAGCCGCCGCAACGCGGCCGTGGCACGCGGTTTCACGCTGCTCGAGATGCTGCTCGCCATCGTGCTGCTCGGCATGATCATGACGCAGGCCTACAGCGGCCTGCACGGTGCGCTCAAGGCGACGCGCAGCGGCGAGGCAGCGATCGGTCAGGCCACCGACCTGCGCGCCGCCCACCTGTTTGTGCTGCACCAGCTCGAACGCATGCTGCCGCTGGCTTTCGGCGCGACCGAATCGGGCATCGTCGTTTTCCAAGGCGGGCGCGATTTCGTGCGTTTCGTTGCCCCGATGCCCGGCTACCTCGGCGCCGGCGGGCCGCATGTCCAGGAATTGCGTTTTGTTTCCGGGGCCGATGGCGACGAGCTAGAATTCCGCTACGCGGTGCTCAGCGGTTATCAGGACGGTGACCTCGAAACGGTCGAGCCGGTCGTGCTGTTCAGCGGCATCCGCGATGCCGAATGGCGTTTTATCGGCTTCGACGAGAACGGCAGCCTGACCGACTGGCAGTCGTCGTGGGACAACCCGTCGGCGATGCCGCTCGCCGTGGCGCTCGACGGCGAACTGCCGGAGTCTTACCGGCTGCGCTGGCCGGCGCTCCGCGCCCGGACGATGATCGACAACACCGGCGGTGGCGTGGTGCAGATGAGGATGCCGAACCAGGTGTTCCCCGGCCCGGCGGCGGGGCCGGGCCCCGGCCCCGATGGCCGTGACGATGTGCGCTGAACGGGTCATGAATCATACACCATCGTGGCGCCGCCAGCGCGGCGTGGCGCTGATCCTGGTGATCTGGGTGCTGGTGCTGCTGACCGTGCTGATCGGCGCCTACGCGGTGCTGGCGCGCGGCGAGAATCTCGAAGCACGCAACCTGTTCGACGGCCTCAAGGCGCGGTACGCCGCCGAATCCGGCATCCACTACACCGCCTACCAGATGCGCAATCCGCAGATCGATACGCGCTGGAGCGCCGACGGCCGGCCGTACCAGGTGAATTTCGGCGACGCCGAAGTCGAGATCCGGATCACCGACGAAACCGGCAAGGTCGATCTCAATGTCGCCCCGACCGAAACCCTGATCCGACTCATCGAAGGGCAGGGGGTGGAGACTTCGCGGGCCGAGGAACTGGCGGCGGCGATCGAGGACTGGCGCGACGGCGATGAACTCACCCGGCCGCTCGGCGCCGAAGCCGACGATTACCAGGCGGCCGGTTACGCCTACGTGCCGCGCAACGGGCCGTTCGCCACCGTTGACGAATTGCAGCAGGTGCTGGGTTTCGATTACGAACTGTATCGCGCCGTCGAGCCGGGCGTCACCGTGTATTCGGGCCGCGGCCAGGTCAATCCGGCCTTCGCGCCGCTCGCCGCGCTTCTGACGCTGCCAGAGATGACGCCGGAGCAGGCCACCGACTTCATCGCCCGGCGCGAACAGCAGGATCCGGCGAGCGGCCTGCCGCTGACGCTGCCCGACGGCACCGCCGTGCTCGCCCAGGGCGGCGGCCTGACGTACAGCGTGGAAGCGAGGGCGACGCTGGCCAACGGAATTTTTTACGACGTCCGGGCGACGATCCGGCTCGGCACCGATTATCTCGGCCAGCCGTTTCGCATCGTCCGCTGGCGGGAGGGCGAGTACAATTGAGCGGCCGCCTTGGTCATGAATGATCCGGGTTGAACTTGGCCCGGCCGCGGTCATCTCACCTGATGCCGCGCCGCGGCGCCGTTCCGGGCGGTTGGCAAGCACAATGACTCGATTGCGTTAAATGAAATGACTCGTTCAGGGCAACACGATGGCGCCGGCTGAATGGCTGAACCTGTGGCGCGGCCGTTACCAGGCCGGGCCACTGCCGCCGTTTTTCGCCTGGTGGGGCCGGGAGCTGCGGGCCATGATGCCGGCCAGCTGGTGTTCGCGGATGTGGCCGCCGCGGCCGCGGCTGTTGATCGTCTGCGACGCGACCCGCTTCGTCGTGTACCGCGCCGCCGGCGCCGAAATCGCCCCTGAGCCGCCACTGGTGATCGAGAGCGACGAAGACCCCGAGAGCGCCCGGGCCCGCGTCCAGGCGCTGCTCGACGATTACGCCAACGGCCGCCCCGAGGGCATCTTGTGCCTGGCGGCGGACGAAGTACTGCACCGGCAGGTGACGATGCCGGCCGCGGCTGAAGCCAACCTCGCCCAGGCGCTGGCCTACGAGATGGATCGCCATACACCGTTCAGCGCCGAGCAGGTGTTTTTCGACTACCGGCTCACCGGCCGCCGGCGCGAGGAGAACCTGCTCAATATCGAGCTTTACCTGATGCTGCGCGAGACGCTCGACCGGCGATTCGCCGAGGCGGCGCGGCTCGGTCTGACGGTGCACGCCGTCGATCTGTGCCAGATGGACGCCGGTGGTGCGCCGTTTCCGCTCGGCCTGAATTTTCTGCCCGCCGAACGCCGCCGCCCGTACCGCTCGGCGCAAAGCCGCCTGAACTGGGCGCTGGCCGGCGTCGCCGTGCTGCTGGCTGCCGCGGTGATGGCCGAATCGATCGTGCTCAGCGAGCGTGGCATCGGCCGCCTGGAGGACAGGATCGAAGCGTTGCGCCGCGACGCGCGCCAGGTCGTCGAGTTGCGTACTGCAGTCGATGAGGCGCGCGCCGCCGCCGGATTTCTCGCCGAACGCCGCCGCCAAACGCCGTCGTCGCTGGTGCTGCTCGCCGACATCACCGGCCGCATCCCGGAAGACACCTGGGTACAGCGCTTGCAGATCACCGGCGGCGAGTTGCAGTTGCAGGGCCTGTCGGGCGGCGCGCAGCGCCTGGTCGAATTGTTGAACGAATCGCCGGTGCTCGACGCCGTGCATTTCAACGGTGCGATCACCGTCGATCAGCGCTCGAACCAGGAGCGCTATGTGGCGGCGGCGACGATCGACCCGGCTGCCACCTTCGATTGGCAGCCGCCGGCCCCGGCGGCGGGCGAAGCGCTCGAGGCCGGAGAGGACACCACGGAAGAAACGCCGGCCCCGGAAGACGAAACATCGGCTGCCGGTGCGGCGGAGGGAGGCGATGGACTTTCTGCCGGCACCTGAACGCAGCCGGCCGCTGGCCCTGATGCTGCTGGTGATCGTGCTGATCGTGGTCTATTTCGCCGGCTTCCATTGGTTCGTGCGGCGCCAGTTCGAATACCACGAGCGGCGGGGCGACCTCGAGACCCAGTTGCAGCGCCTGAACGCCACCATCGCCGAACGGCCCCGGCTCGAAGCCGAACTGGCGGCCTTGCGCGACCTGCGGCGAGACGACGAATTGTTCATCGCCGGCAGCAATTTCGATACCGCCGCTGCCGAGTTGACCCGGCGGCTGAAAGACATCATCAGCACCCAGGCCGACGATGCCGAACGCTGCCAGGTGATCAGCAACCAGAACGTCAGGCCGCGCGACAAGGAAAGGTTCGAGCGCGTCGTCGTCAAAGTCCGGCTGCGCTGCTCGCTGCCCGATTTCATCAAAGTCGCCGCCGAGCTCGAACGCGGTCTGCCGGTGGTGCTGCTCGACAATGTCAATATTTATCAGCAGGTCGTCGCCTCGCAGGTGCGCCAGCGGCGCGGCGTCAATCCCGACCAGCTCGACATCCGGTTCGACATGATGGGGTACTTGAAAGGATCAGGCAGTGGCCGGACTGGTTGATTTCAAGTTGCTCGACGCCCGGCGCAATCTGCCCGGTGTGATGCTGCTCGGGGTCATCGGTGTTGCCGCCGTTGCGGCCCTGGTGCTGCCGTTCGTGCATCGTCCGCCGGCACTGGAGCCCGCTGCCGCCGGCGCCGCCGAGGTGCAGCCCATCGATACCCTGCCGTTGCCGCCGGACGGGGCGCAACTGGCCGAACTGATCCTCGGGCGGCCGATTTTCTTCGACGACCGCCGCCTGCCGGCGCGGGAGTCGGCAGAGGATGTTGCGGCTGAAGAACCGCCGGGCGACGAGACCGCCCCGGCGCTCGACGCGGCATTGACCGGCATTATCGTGACGCCCGAAGCCAAACTTGCGATCGTCCGCTTCAAAAACGAACGCCAGGCGCGCATCATGCGCGAGGGCAGCAGTCTCGACGGCGAACTGGCCGCCTGGCGGGTGGCCGAGGTGACGCCGCGCGGGATACAATTCACCGCCGCCGACGGCCAGGAAACGGCACTGGAACTCGAAACCCATACCACCAGTCTCAGTGCCCCGGCGGCTGCGCGCCGCCCGCCGCGGCCGGCGGCCGCCGCTCCGAATGCCGCTCCGAATGCCGGGCCGGCCGCGGCTCCGGCGTCCGGGGGCGGCCAAGCCAGCCTGGCCGACGAAGTCAGAAGGCGGATCGCCGAGCGCCGCGCCCAGCTGCGCGCCCAGCGCGAAGCGCAAAAAGCGCAGGAAAAAGCCGACGATGATGAACAATAGACCACGAGACCGCCAGCGGCTTCATCCCGCTCCGGGCGATACCGCCGCCGGTCAACGCCGTATTGCCGCACCCGCCGGCCGCTTCCGTATGATCGCCGGCGCCGGGCTCGCCGCGCTGCTCCTTGCCGCCTGCGCCACCCGCACGTTCCAGCCGGGCGCCGGGGCCGGCGGCTATACGCCGGTCGGCGAACAAGAGAGCCGGCGCACCGGCGAAATCGAACTCGACCAGGATCGTCCCGAAAGCGGGCCGGCGGAACCCGCCGAGAAGCGCTTTCCCGGCACCGGCAAGCTGATCGATTACGACGCCGCCCAACGGCCGGCGGAAGAGGTCAGTGCCGACGGCGAAATCAATCTCAATTTCGAGGCCGCGCCGCTGCCCGAAGTGGTGCGCGCCATCTTGGGCGACCTGCTGCAGGAAAACTATGTGATCGGTCCGGGCGTCAGCGGCGAGGTCACCTTTTCCACGTCCCGGCCGCTCGACCGCGAGCAGTTGCTGCCGGTGCTCGACATGCTGTTGCGCTGGAACGGCGCGGCGATGGTCTTCAAGGAGGGCCGCTACCACGTCCTGCCGATCGCCAACGCCATCCGCGGCACGCTGGCGCCGCGCCTCGGGCCGGTCGGCAAACGCGGCTACCAACTGCTGATCGCGCCTTTGGAATACATCTCGCCGACCCAGATGCAGACCATCCTCGAGCCCTACCTGCAAGAAGGCGCGGTGCTCTCGGCCGACAACGCGCGCAGCCTGTTGGTGCTCGCCGGCACGCCGGCGGAATTGAAAAACTACCAGCAGACGATCGACATTTTCGATGTCGATTGGCTGGCCGGCATGTCGGTGGCGATGTTCAACTTGCAGCAGGTCGAAGTTGCCGAGGTGCTGCCCGAGCTGCAAGCCATTTTTGGCGAGGAGGGGGCGAGCCCGCTCGCCGGCCTGTTCCGTTTCGTGCCGATCGAGCGGCTGAACGCGGTGATGGTGATCACCACACAGCCAGCCTACCTCGACCAGGCCGAGGAGTGGCTCAGGCGCCTCGACCGCGGCGCCGCCGAGGGTGCCGCCAGCCGGCTCTACGTCTATGCCGTGCGCAACCTCGAAGCAGCAGTGCTCGCCGATTACCTGATCGATATCTTCGGCGGCGAGCGCAGCGGCGGCCGCCGCCAGACCGGCGATCCGAATCGCCAGCCGCCCGGCGAACTCGGTCCGGGCCTGCAGCCGACCTCGGTCAGCACCTTCAACGAGCGGGTACAAAGCGGCGACCAGACGCCGCGCGGCCGGCAGGATGCCGGCGGCGCCGGGACGATCGCCGCCGGCGGCTCCGAGGAGGTCCGGATCACGGCCATCGAGGAAACCAATTCGCTGCTGATCCAGGCCTCGCCGCAGCAGTACCAGAACATTCTCTCGGCGATCGAGCGGCTCGATATGGAGCCCTTGCAGGTGCTGATCGAGGCCCAGGTCATCGAAGTCAGGCTGGGCGATGCGCTGCAATATGGCGTCAACTGGTTCTTTTCGAATTTTCGCGATACCGGGCAATCGGTGCTCGAAGGCGTGCCCGACACGCTGCCGCCGTCGTTCGATCCGATCTCCGGCACCGTCGGTTCGGCGGGCGGCAATTTCACGCTGATCAGCAACCCGGCGAACGCCGCCGGCGACGTGATCAGAAGCACGATCACCGCGCTGTCTACGGTGACCGATGTCAAGACCCTGTCGGCGCCGACGCTTCTGGTCCGCAACAACAGCCAGGCCAGGCTCAACGTTGGCACCCAGATCTCGGTGCAATCGACGACGTTCAATACCGGGGCCGGCACCAACGGGACGTTTTCGAACACCCAGTTCATCAGCACCGGCACGACGCTCGAAGTGACGCCCCGGGTCAACCCCGGCGGCCTGGTGTACTTGGAAATCAGCCAGGTTGTATCGTCGCCGGGGGCGCGGCCGGAAGGCGGCGGCAATCCGGATATCTCGAACAGCGAGGTCAACACCGAGGTCGCGATCCAGTCCGGGCAGACCATCGTCCTCGGCGGCCTGATCGTCGAGACCAACACCAAAGGCTCGAGCGGCATCCCCTTCCTCAGCAAGATCCCGATCATCGGCGGCCTGTTCGGCTCGAAAACGCACGACGTGATGCGCTCGGAGCTTTTGGTGATGATCACGCCGACGGTGATCGAGCGCGTCGACCGCCTGCAAGACGTCTCCGATGAACTGCGCCGCAAGTTCCGCGGTCTAAAACCAATTGACACCGGCCGCAAGGCCGCCGCCGGCGAAGCCCCGGCCGCGGCGCCGGCCGCCGGCGCGCCGGCGCTGGCCGGTGAACCCGCCGCCGGCGGTTGAGGATGTTGCGATGTGCCTTGTCGCTCCGGTCAGCCCGGCGCCGGGCTTATTTGAATCTTGCCACCCCGAGAGGAGTTGACCCTATGACGATCGAATATTCCCGGCGCCACCGGGCCGGATCGGCCGCGGCCGGCCTGTTGCTGGCGGCGCTGCTCGCCGGCTGCGCCGCCAGCCGCCCGGCCGAAACCGCACCCACCGGCGCCGAAGCGGCCCCGGCCGCGACGGTGACCGAGGCGATCCGGACCCGCGCCGAGGCCCGCTGGCAGGCGCTGATCCAGCGCGACTTCGCCCGCGCCTATACATTTCTCAGCCCCGGCAAGCGCTCGGCGATGACCGTCGAACAGTACATCAATATGCCACGCGACTCACGGATTACCTGGACAGCCGCCAACTGGCTGGGCACCGAATGCGAAGCCGGGCGCTGCCTTGCCCGCCTGCGGATTTCGACCGAATACCAGCACCCGAACCCCGGCGCCGGGCGGGTGCCGGTCAGCGCCCCGGTCGAGGAGGTCTGGCTGGAGATCGACGGCCAGTGGTATTACGCCGGCGATTGAAGGGCGTGTGGACAATTGCCGATAGCCCTGCCCGCCGGGCAGGGTTGCCTGCGGATCTGATCAGTAAGCGTTTGATTCTATTGGATATATTCGGATCCGGACCGAATTGGGCAAGGCGTGGCCGGCGCCAAGGACGCCCCGGAACCGCTCCGCGGATGGAGCCGATTCGGATCTTTCTTAAAAAAAGTTCCCCGCCCCTGTTGCACAGCGCCCGGGAATGTCGTAAGATTTGACCGCTCGCGCCTTCATTGGGGGAGTTCCGCCGTATTTCCGGGGTATTCCGCAAGGCGCGGAAATGCTGATTACGAGCCCTGTATCGACTCTTGCACATACCTAGGAGTGTTGTAATGAAGAGAAAAACCCTTACCACGGCCGTGGTGGCTGGTCTGGCCGGTATTGCCGGTATCGCCAGTGTCGCCAACGCCGTGCATATCAACCCTGACGGCACCGGCCAGGTGCTGCTCTACCCGTATTACGTGGCCCGCGGCGGTAATGCTTCGCTGTTCACGGTGGTCAACACCACCGAGGCGGTGAAAGCCATCAAGGTGCGTTTCATCGAAGGCGAGAACAGCCGCGAAGTGCTCGACTTCAACCTGTACATGTCGCCGTTCGATGTCTGGACCTGGTCGGTGACCGAGACCGCCAACGGCGCCGACTTCGGCACCGCCGACAATTCCTGCACCGTGCCGTATTTCTTCGGCGAGGGCGGGACTTTCGGCAGCTTCAGTTTTTCCGGTGCGTTGACTGCCGGCGACTCCGGCCGCAGCACCGGTGACCGCCTGCGTGAAGGTTATATCGAGCTGATCGAAATGGGCGAAGTCGTCGGCTCGCTCGGCGCCAACGCCATCCATGGCGGCAACGGCGTCGATGGCAACGGCAATGTCCAGCCCTTCGACTGCAACGCGCTGGTCGCCGCCTGGTCGGTGGTCGGCGGTGTTCCGGGAATCTGGCTGACCGACGCCAACGCCCAGATGGACCCGCCGGGTGGCGGCCTGTTCGGCGATGCGGTGGTGATCAATGTCGCCGGCGCCCGCGCCTTCGGCTACGATCCGGTAGCGCTCGAAAGCTTCTACGTCCCAGGCCCGCTCGATGCCGCATCACTACATACCGATCCGGCAAACCTGCTCCCCAGCTTGTCGCAGGCCCTGCCGTCGACCAGCTATGTCGTGCTTGGCACGCAGACTGCGTCGCCGGTCACGGTAACCGACACCTGGACATCGGCAACGGTGCTGCCGATTACGGCGGTGTTGATGACCGACGAGATCATGAACACCTACGCCACCGAGGCGAGCACCAACGGCAAAACCGAATGGGTGGTGACCTTCCCGACCAAACGGCCGCACGTATGGCCGCCGTCCGGTTTCTTGGGCGCTCCGTTCACCAGCACGTTCGACGAGCCGGCCACCAACCAGGGTGACGGTGAGGCTTGCGAGCCCTTCGTCTTCAGCCTGTGGGATCGCAATGAGCAGTCGCCGTCGATCAGCACACTGCCGATCCCCTCACCGGGCGAGCAGACGGGCTCCGATCCGGAGTTGTGCTACGAGGTCAACGTCGTGACCTTCAACAACAGCGTCGCGTCGTCCGGCTCCTTCGGCAACGAAGCGGGGGATATCGCGTCCGATATCCTGGCCTCGCGGTTGTTCCTGGACTTCGACACGGTCACGAACCTCGGTTTCGAATCCGGCTGGGCGAAGATCGGCTTCAACGGCCCAACGCAAGTGCCGGGCGGCCCGCCGATCGTGCACGAGCTGCAGAACCCGCAGTCGCTGCGGATCTACCAGGGTCTGCCAGCGATCGGTTTCGCCGTCAAGGCGGCCGATGCCGGCTCCTTCCAGTTCGGTGCCAGGCACGATCACAAGTACACCCGGGTCATTACCCAGGGTGGTTGATCCTCGTATCATCTGGCGTTCAAGTTGAACGCCATGCCATCTCAGGGCCGCCCTCCGGGCGGCCCTTTTTTGCCCATCTTTCTTAACCTCGATTTTGCACGCCTTGCTGGATAATTTTCCCTGACTGCTGTAAAATCAGTCAATTATCTACGATCGCCCGCGCCCTATCGTCTGGCTGTTTTAGGCGGGCGCCACAATCCAACGTCTGAAGCCGAGGCCAAGGAATTCGATGAAAAGACCAGTATTGACGATTAAAATGGCGACGATTAAAACTGCGTGCAGGGCCGCCGTATTGCAACTCGTTGTTTTTTCCCCCTTGTTGCAGGCGCAAGGCGGTACACCGCCGCCGATGCTGCTGCTGAAAGACGCCCAGGGCGCCACCGTTGAGACGCTGTGCCTGGACAGCGCCCCGGCCGCCTTGCAGGTGACCGGCGGCGAGACGATCCTGGAGGCGACGTTGCTCGGTTCCAGCGGCGCCTGCCCGCCGGGCGATTTCGTCCAGATTATCTCGTTTGGCGTCGCCGCCGACGGCACACAGAGTGCGGTGACGTCCCTGAACTACGATATCAACACGGTCAATAACTGCCAGGTCGGCGCGTTCACCGAGTGCCTGTTTTTCAGTTGGGAAACGCTGCCCGGTTTCAACGTGCCGAGTCCTTCCTGCGAGATCACCCAGGAAGGCACCGCGACCCTGACCCCCAATTCAATCAAAAACCCGAGTGCCGTCTCGCCGCCGGCTGCGTCGAATGCCCCGGCGGCGGAACTTCTGAGTTTCGCCTCGTTTCAGAACCAACCACCGGGCTATGCCTGGCCGTTTCTCAATTCGGGTAACCTGCCAACAGGGGAATCGCGGACCTTCAGACTCTCCTGTAACGGCACGCCGCCGCAGACCCAGACCGTACAGGTCAACTTTATTGACGGCACGACACCGCCCAGGCTGACGATCAACAATTCGGAAACGACCCCGGTCACGGTCAATTTCGGCACCGTCACGCAAGGCACGACGGCCCCGACCCAGACCGTGACGCTGCGCAACCCGGCCACCACCGGTGGCCCGGCGGTCAGCGTCACCAACATCACGGCGCCGGCCTCGCCATACTCGCGCAACGGCGGGACGTGCGCCGCGACGTTCCCGATTACGCTGAACGCCGGGGCAAGCTGCACGATCGTCTATCAGATGGCCACCGCCTCGACCGGCACCTTCAACCAGAACCTGACGGTTGCAACCGACGCGCCGCCCAGCCCGCGGACCCTGACGCTGACCGGCACGGTCAACACCGGCGGCGGTGGTGGCGGCGGTGGCCAGGTTGCCGATTGCTCCAGCCGCCCACCGGTCGTCCCGACCCAGGATACAACGCAGACTCAGTTCTTTCAGTTGTTTGGGACGAACCCAGCCGTGGTCTGGCCGGGTCCGAACGGCAACTCCCGGGTCTTCGTCGTGCAGACCAATAAATACAAGGCCTTGCGCTTCGATACAACCGATACTCCGGCCAACGTTATTGCCGGCGAATATTTATGGGAAAAAAACTCGGTCGGCAATCCGTTCGCTGCCGCGGTGGTGGCGCTCAGTGAATGTCCCGGCGAAGTCCGGCCGCAGGATCCGAATTGTTCAGCGCCGCTGCCGCAGAGCCAGTTTTCCACGGGGTCGATCAAATGGATGATGGAGGGCGCGGTCACCCCGCCACCCCCGGACCGCTGTGTGCTGAAGCGCAACCATGTGTATTATGTAAACACGATTTTTGGACAATCGGCGAATCCGGCCGTGACCACCTGCCCGAGCGGCTCGGCGTGCCAGCACCTGGTTAGGGTCACGAGTGTGACGCAGTAGTGAGCGGCAGGCATCGGCACGAAGTTTGACGGCCTTTTTGGACGGCCAATCCGGCAGCGCCGGGTTGGCTGTCTGTCGTAGTAGACTTGTTCCCCGGGACAGACCCTGCTCCGTAACCTCGAATTCTCGTCGTGGCGCGGTGTGCGGGGCGCGGTGACAGCGGCTTTCTACGGTTGAACCAATCGCCGGGATCGGGGTCGATTATTTTCCAGGAAGCACGCCGTCCTGGTTGTGGCCGATTAAAAACCAGTGGGAGAATATCGAAAATGATCATATCGTCTCCGCTTCGCCTGCGGTTGGCGGCGGTGTGGGCTTTTTTCGCCCTTTCGTCCGGCTCGCCGGTATTCGTTTCAGTATCTCTGGCAGCGGAACCTTTGACAGCGGAAACGGCGGACCCGGAGACGGCCGATCCGTGGCTGGCCAAACGCGGCGCGGCCACCGTGTCGCGCCGCGACTTCGAGGATTTTTTGCTCGCCGAGGTCAAACCGGAGCACCGGCCGGGGTTTATGGCCAGCGACCGGCGGGTCAGCGAGGTGATGGAGGGACTTTTGATGAACCGCCAGGTCGAAATCGAGGCGGATGCGGCCGGGATCGAGCGGCAACCCGAGGTGCAGGCCAAGTTGCGCCGCGCCCGCCAGCGCGTGATCGTACAGGCCTGGCTCGAGCAGTACGGCTTTGACCACGCCAGGGGCGATTATGAACAATTGGCCCGCGAGCGTTATCTGGCCAATCCAGCGGCTTTCGATCTGCCGGAGGCCGTCGATGTGTCGCATATCCTGATTTCGACGCGCGAGCGCGACGATGCCGCGGCACTCGAGCTTGCCGGGGAGATCGAAGGCCGTATCCGTTCCGGCGACTTGTCATTCGCGGAAGCCGTCCGGCAGTATTCCGAAGATCCGAGCGCCGTGAGCAACCTCGGACGATTTCCCGAGGTCCGCCGCGGCATGATGGTTGCACCGTTCGAGGAGGCGGCGTTCGCTTTGCCCGAGCCCGGCGCGATGACCGGCCCGGTGCAGACACAATACGGCTATCATCTGATCCGCCTGAACGGCAAAACGGCCGCCGGCCGGCGCACTTTCGACGACGTCAAGGCATCGCTGATCGAAACCGTGGCCCTCGAGCGACGTGCCGCGGCAAGGGACGAGTACGAACGGCAACTGCGCAATAAGCCGCAGGAAGCGAACGAAGAAGCGATCCAGGCCCTGATCGACAAATACTTTCCGCCGGAGGCGCGTGAAGCCCTGCGCCAGGCCGGGAAGAATCCCGATAAGACGGGATAAGGATTCGATCGTTTCAGCCACGGGCGCCCCGGCCGGGCGCGGTAAAATACCGCGATGAACCGCAACGGCGCATTTTTTATCGAACAACTGCGCCGTGAACTCGGCGGCGGCTACCGAGACAGCGGCTATCTGTGGATCGTGTTCCAGGCCCTGCTGCTGCTCGCCGTGTACAGCTTCGTGTTCACCCGGATTTTTCAGGCCCGGGTGCCGCCGGGTCTCGAGGTCGGCTTCGTCGCCTATCTGGCCGTCGCCTGGTGGCCGTGGAGCGCGCTGAGCGAGGGGATCTCCCGCAACGTGCAGGTGATCGCCGAGCACCGCGGCCTGATCAGCAAGGTGGCGGTGCGCCGCGAGCTTTTGGTCGCCTCGCGCCTGATGGCCATCTTTATCGTCCAGGCCGTGAGTTTCATGGCCGTGCTCGCCGTGCTCGATTGGCGCTACGGCGCGATCCACTGGTTCGGCCTTTTGCCGCTCGCCCTGCTTGCCATGGCGACATTGCCCGCCTGGTACGGGGCGGCGCTGCTGGTCGCCGCCGGCACCGTGTTCATCCGCGATCTGAAGCACCTCGTCCCGCCGCTGTTGCTGTTGGCGTTTTTCGCGACGCCGATCGTCTGGTCGCCGGCGATGCTGCCTGATCAGTGGCGGCTGGTGGCCGATTACAATCCGCTCGCCGGGTGGGTGGGCGGGCTGCGCGAGGCGCTGCTCGCCGGGACCTGGCCGGCTTTGCGATTATATGTGTCCGCGGTGGCGGCCAGCCTGGCGCTGGCCGCGGTCGGTCGCTTCGTGTTCAACCGGCTGGCGCCGTATTTCGAGGATTATCTTTGAATGGCAGCCCGTGCAGTTAGCTCCCGACGCCGACCGGGGATGACGGGGATCTGTCGTATGTCACTTACACGGCGGCGGCAATGCGATCACCAGAAAGGCATGCGGCGCCTGGATCATTCCAGTGAATGATCCGGGCGTGAACCGGGTTTCCGGTACCGCTGCCGCCGAATCCGGCGACCGGCCGGCGGCGGGGCGTGTGCTGGTCCGCGCCCGGAGGCTCGCCAAATCGTTTCCGGACGCGGCCGGTAAATGGCAGCGCGTTGCGGCGATGGTTCGGCTGCTCGCCGGCCGGCCGCCGGCCGGTGGCCTCGATATCCTCTGCGATATCGACTTTACGGTGCGCGCCGGCGAATCGTTCGGCATACTCGGCGTCAACGGTGCCGGTAAATCGACACTGCTCAAGATCGTCGCCGGCGTGATGCCGCCGAGCGCCGGATCGATCGAAGTCAGCGGCCGGACTGCGGCCCTGCTTGAGCTCAGCGCCGGCTTCCAGGCGGATCTGACCGGCCTCGATAACATCCGGATGAAAGCCGCCCTGCTCGGCATCACGCCCCGGCGGCTGAAACGCAAACTGGACGAGATCATCGCGTTTGCCGATCTCGGCGAAGCGATCCACCGGCCCGTCAAGCATTACTCATCCGGCATGGTGGTCCGCCTCGGTTTCGCCGTGCTCGCCGCCTCCGATCCCGATCTTTTGATCACCGACGAGGTGTTGGCCGTCGGCGACGAATCGTTCCAGCACAAGTGCATCCACTGGCTGGACCGGTATCTCGCCGTCGGCGGTACGTTGCTGCTCGTCTCGCACAGCATTTACCAGGTCAAACGCCTGTGCCGGCAGGCGCTGTGGCTGCACGGCGGCCGGGTGCGGATGCAGGGCGATGTGCACGCCGTGTCGCAGGCTTATCTGGCCTGGCACGAAACCAAAGAACGCACCACCGATCTGGCTCAGCGCCGCATCGATCCATTGCGTTACCAGGTGCTGGCGGCGCGCATTCTGAACGGCCGGGGTGAGAGCATCGAGACGCTGCCGATCGGCGGGACACTGGTGGTCGAAGCCGATTTATCGTCACCCGACGGCGCGATGCCGATCGCCGGCATCGGCATCACGCGCAGCGACGGCGTGCCGGTGTACGGCGTTGCCGCCGACCACGATAAGGCGCATGGCGTTAGGGTCGGCGATATTTGGCGTTACCGGCTGGTCTATCCGTCCTGCTCATTGCTGCCCGGACAATACCGCATACAGGTCCATGCCTTCGATCCGCCCGGCATCCGGCTGATGGACAGCGTCGAATACCCGCTGGCGGTCAGCGGCCAGGCACGCGAACTCGGTGTCGTGCGCCTGGCGCATCGCTGGGAGGTGCCGGACGAATCCCCTGGTGCTTGAACCGGGCGGCGGCGTTTCATTTTTGCGGGAAACCCCCGGCTTTGCCGGTGGGTCGAGTCTTATGTGACCTGGGTCAGCACGCCGGCGATCGTCGCGGTCATCAAGGTGACGATGGTACCGCCGAGTACAGCTTTCAGGCCGAGCTGGGCGATGTCGCTGCGCCGCTGCGGGGCGAGCGGGCCGATGCCGCCGATCTGGATCGCGATCGACGAGAAATTGGCGAAGCCGCACAGCGCATAGGTCGAGATCAGCACTGCCTCGGGACTCATCGTCTGTTTGATCTCGGCCAGCCGGGCGTAGGCGACGAACTCGTTGGCGACGATTTTCTGGCCGATCAGGCCGCCGACGGCGACCGCGTCCGGCCACGGCACGCCGATGACCCAGGCGACCGGGGCCAGCAGCCAGCCGAGAAGCAGGGCGAGGCTGAGCGGTTGCCCGCTGGCGCTTTCGAGGCCGGCGGCGCCGCCGATCAGCCCGAGCGGATAATCGACCAGCGCGATCAACGCCAGGAAGGCGAGCAGCATGCCGCCGACGTTGAGCGCCAGTTTGACCCCGTCGCCGGCGCCGTTGGCCGCCGCTTCGATGACATTGTGGGCACTGCGTTCGATATGCAGTCGGACGTGGCCCAGCGTCTTTGGGACTTCCCGTTCCGGCTGCAGGATCTTGGCGACGACGATCGTCGCCGGCGCCGCCATGATGCTGGCCGAGAGCAGGTGCTTGGCATAGAACAGGCGAAGGGCGGGGTCGCCGCCGCCGAGCAGGCCGACATAGGCGGCGAGCACGCCGCCAGCGATCGTCGCCATGCCGCCGACCATCATCGTGTACAGCTCGGAACGGGTCATCGTTGCGATATACGGCCTGATGACGAGCGGCGCCTCGGTCTGGCCGACGAAAACGTTGGCGGCCACCGACAGCGATTCGGCGCCGCTGATCCGCATCGTCCGGGTCATCACCCAGGCCATCGCCTGGACGACGCGCTGCATGATGCCGAGGTGGTAGAGCACGCCCATCAGCGAGGCAAAAAAGACGATCGTCGGCAGCACTTGCGTTGCAAAGACGAAACCGAGCCTCGCCGGATCGGCGAGATCGCCGAAGATAAAGCGCGATCCGACCTGCGTGAAATCGATGATCTTGACGAAAAAGCGGCTCAGCCCATCGAACAGCGCCGCGCCCCACGCCGTGCGCAGCACGATCAGCGCGAAGACGATTTGCAGCGCGATGCCGCTGGCGACCAGCCGGAAATCGACGGCGCGGCGCGCGGTCGAAAACAACCAGGCGGCGGCGAGCAGCACCGCCAGGCCGAAGAGGCCGAACAGAGTCTGTGCAAGCAAGGGATCCCCCGTGGCGTGCGTGTTTTCGTCCGGTGATGATAACCGTATTTCGCTCGCCGTTGAGCGGCCGCCTAGAGTTCCAGCGGATCGACCTCGATATGACGGCGCACGGCCGAAGGCGCCTTGATTTTTTGCACCGCGGGCAGCCAGTGGTCGAGAAACGCCGCCAGTTGGGCCCGGCCGGTGGCTTGCAGCCACAGTTGCCAGCGCCAGCGGCCGGCGCGGCGTTCGAGCAGTGCCGGGAACGGGCCGCGGCAGGCGATGTGGCCGGCGCCGCCCTGATATCCGGCGGCCAGCCGCGCCGCGGCCTTGAGAAAACGCTCGGCTCTGTCGCTGTCGGTGCATTCGGCGTGCAGTAGGGCGTGCGCTGCGTAGGGCGGCAGGCCGGCGGCGCGCCGTTCGGCGAGCAACTGGACAGCAACTTCGCGATAGCCGCCGCGGATCAGCCCGGTCAACAGCGGGTGCTCGGGCTGGCGGGTTTGCAGCAGGATGGTTCCGGGCACCTCGCGCCGCCCGGCGCGGCCGGCCACCTGTTCGAGTAATTGGGCGAGGCGCTCCGGCGCGTGGAAATCGCTCGACCACAGCGCCTGGTCGATCCCGGTCACGACGACCAGCGACAGTGTCGGGAAATCGTGGCCTTTGGCCAGCATCTGCGTGCCGACCCAGATGCACGGGCCGCCGGCGCGCAGCCGGTCGTAAACCGCCGCCATGGCCTGCCGGCTGCGGATCAGGTCGCGATCAACGCGGCGCACTTCGTGTTCTGGAAACAACGCTTGCAGCGTTTCCTCGAACTTTTCGGTGCCGTGACCGAGGCCGAGCAGCCGCTCGCCGGCACACTGCGGGCAGCGGGTGGGTAGCCGTTCCAACCGGCCGCAATGATGGCAGATCAGCCGTTCCCGGCTGCGATGCCAGGTGAGGTGGGCGCTGCACGACGGGCAGTCGGCGACCCAGCCGCACGACCGGCAGATGAGCGATGTGGCATAGCCGCGCCGGTTGCGGAAGACCAGCACTTGCTGGCCGCCGGCGAGCGCCGCGCCGATCGCTTCGCGGGTCTGTGGGGCGATCGCCATCGTGGGGGTGGCGCGCAGATCGACGATGCGCCAATGGCTGCGCGCTGCCGGCCGTTCGTCCAGGTGCAGGGCGTGGTAGCGGCCGCGGGCGGCGTTTGCCAGGCTTTCGAGGGCCGGGGTCGCCGAGCCGAGAACGATCGGCAGCGCCAGCCGCCGGGCGCGCATCACGGCGCTGTCGCGCGCCGAGTAATGAAACCCTTCCTGCTGCCTGTAGGAGGTGTCGTGCTCCTCGTCGATGACGATCAAACCAAGTTCGGCGGCGGGCAGAAAGATCGCCGACCGGGTTCCGGCGACGACGCGCGTGGTGCCGCTCACAAAATCCTCCCACACCCGGCGCCGTTCGCCGGCCGGCAGCGCCGAATGGAAGGCGGCGACCGGGACGCCCAGCCGGTCGCGGGCGCGGTCGAGCGTCTGCGGCGCCAGGCCGATTTCCGGAACCAGGATCAGCACCTGCCGGCCGCGGCGCAGCACCTCGCGCGCCGCCGCCAGGTAAACCTCGGTCTTGCCCGAGCCGGTCACCCCGTCGAGCAGATAACAGCGGTAACCATCGCCGTTCACGATGGCCTCGATCGCGCGCTGCTGTTCGGCGCGCAGGACCGGTCCCGACCCGGCCAGGGGCACATGGTGCTGCGCCGCCGCCGGCCGGCGGGCCGCAAGCCCCAGGCGTTCGAGCGCCGCGAAGGACCTGCGCCAGTTCGGAGCGAAGCGCTCAAGTGCGTCCGCCGTACATTCGCCCTGCCTCAAGCGGGCGAGCAAGGCCCGCCGGCGGGGGGCGCGGCCGAGCGCCGCATCGCCGGCCCGGCACCCTTTAGCCGTGGCGAAATAACACCATGCCGTCGGGGCGGCAGGGGTGACGAGCGGCGGCAGTGCGGCGGCGACCACTTCACCCGGCGGGTGGTGGTAATAGGCGGCGCACCATTCGAGCCAGGCGAGATGGTCTTGCGGAATCGGCGGCAGGGGCAATACCGCGGCGATCGGCCGCAGGCGATGCGGCGCGGCGGGAGCGGGATCGCACCGGCCGGCCACGACCCCCGCCACCTGCCGCCGGCCGAGTGGCACGCGCACAATAGAACCGCGGGCGAGCGGGGCATCGCTGTCGGCCGCAGCGGACGGCAGGTAATCGAGGGCGGCCGGCAGCGGGGCATCGACCAGGACTTGATAAACGATCACGCGTCAGCCATTTTACCGGCGAGTCGAATCATCCGGGATCATGCCCCCGACCGGCGCCCGGAGAGCATCAGAGAAAGGTCGGGCGGGGGTCCATGCAACGAGCTGTCATGCGCAAGTCACCCTCCCCCGCTTGCGGGGGAGGGGTTGGGAGGGGGCGTGTCCGATTCGGGCGGGGCGGGCAATCGTTCACGATGGGCTGTCAGCGCGACCAGAACGTCTCAGCCGCCGCCGGGCGGCGGGTTGTCGGCGCGATGGCTGACGAGCAGGGTGTGATTGTGCATCGCGGCGATGTAATCGGCGAGGATGCGGGCCGTTTCGTCGAGCGGGATATCGGGTAGATCGTCGCTCGCCGGTGGCGCGCCGCCGGTTTCAGCATCGGCTGCGGCATCCCCGGGCTCACCGCCGGTGGTGGCAGGTGTGGCGGCGGCTTCCGGCTCGCCGCCCGCCGCCGCTTCCGCCAAGCCGTGTTCGAGGCGGACGATCTGCTGTTTCTGGGCCGCGCGGCGGGCTTTTTCGGCTTCCATCTCGGCTCTGCGGACCGTTTCGTTCAGCGACACGGTGTGCCGTTCACGCTGCCGCTGGTAGGCGTCGATTTCGTCCTGTAAAAGGCGCAGATCGGGCGCCGAGCGCAGGCGGTTGCGGTGGCGGGTATCGACATAGGCCAGGGCCTCGCCGAGCTCGCCGAGCGGTTCGAAACTCGCCGCTTCGATCTCGGTCCAGGGCAAGGCATTGTTGTAGGCGCTTTCGCCGACGTCCTCCGGGTCGAGGGCGCTCGGGATCGCGATGTCGGGGATCACGCCCTTGAGCTGGGTCGAGCCGCCGTTGACGCGGAAAAATTGCGCCATCGTCAGCTTGAGCTGACCGAGGCGGGCATCGTTCGAACTCGAGAATGCGGCATCGAGATCGATCAGGTTTTGCACAGTGCCCTTGCCGAACGTCGCCTCGCCGATCACCAGGCCGCGGCGGTAGTCCTGGATCGCGGCGGCGAAAATCTCGCTCGCCGAAGCGCTGTAGCGGTTGACGAGCACGGCCAGCGGCCCGTCCCAGGCCATGCCTGGTTCGAAATCGGCTTCGACTTTGATCCGGCCGCGATTGTCGCGGACCTGGACCACCGGCCCGTTGTCGATGAACAGGCCGGTCATCGATACCGCCTCGGACAGCGCCCCACCGCCGTTGTCGCGCAGATCGACGATCAGGCCGTCGATGTCTTCGCCGCGCAACTCGTTGATCAGGCGTCGGACGTCGTTGGTGCTGCTGCGGTAACCGGGCTCATTGCGCGCCCGGCCTTCCATGTCGAGATAGAAACCGGGAAGCTTGATGACCCCGATACGACGCGTGCGTTCGCCGTCCGGCACCCGGATCAGGTCTTTCTGGGCTGCCTGCGCTTCCAGCTTGACCTCATCGCGGGTCAGCGCCAGCACATCGCTCGTGTCGCCCGGAGGTGCATCGGCAGGCAGGATTTCGAGCCGGACGACGGTGCCTTTCGGGCCGCGGATCAGATCGACGACATCGTCGAGGCGCCAGCCGACGACGTCGGTGACCTCGCCCGCCGTATCCTGGCCGACGCCGACGATGCGGTCGCCGGGCTGCAAGCGGCCGTCGAGCGAGGCCGGGCCGCCGGGTACGATGCTGCGCACCTGGGTGTATTCGCCGTCGCGTTCGAGCAGGGCGCCGATGCCTTCTAGTGACAGGCGCATCGAGATATCGAAGGTTTCCGAATCGCGCGGCGAGAAATAATTGGTGTGCGGTTCGATCGCCTGGGTGTAGGCGTTGAGGAACCAACTGAACACATCGGTCGGGCCGAACTCGGCGATCCGCTCGCCGAGGGTGCGGTAGCGTTTGGCCAGCGTCTCGCGGATCGCCGCGTCGTCCTTGCCGGCCAGGCGCAGGCGCAGCCAGTCGTTCTTGACCCGCCGGCGCCAGTAATCTTCCAGCACTTTCTCGTTGATCGCCCACGGCTCGTCGTCGCGGCTGGCTTTGAACGATTCGTCGCGGGTGAAATCCATGGGCTGGTCGAGAAGCGCGATCTGCTGCGCGACGCGCTCGGCGAAACGCTGGCGGTAGAGCTTGAAGATCTCGAACGCCGGCTGGTAGTCGTCGCGCTTAAGGTAATCGTCGAGTTCGCTGCGGTAGCGCTCGAAAAAGGCAATGTCGCCGGCCAGGAAATACACCCGTGCCGGATCGAGGCTTTCGAGGTACTGCTCGTAGATGCGCCCCGAGAGCGTATCGTCGAGCGCCGCCGGCTGGTAGTGCAGATTGCTCAGATAGCGCCGCGTCAGGTTGCTGATCAGACGCTGTTCCGGGCTCTGGACCAGTTCCGGTGGTGTCTTGTCCTGCTGCGCTTCCGGCAGGGAGGCGACACGCGCCCAGAGCGGCGGCTGGGCAAGGGCCAGCAGCGTGGCGATGACTAGCGGGATGATGGGGTTCGGTCGTTTCATCAGAGGTTCCTTGCCACGCGGCGCGGGTGTCGTTCCGGGTTGCTATATGGACCTTGCCGCCGGGCATCCGGTTTCATTGCCGGTCTCAAGTCGGCATGCCGGCGGCGAGTGCCGCCTGCTGCGCCTGGCGGTCGGCGTGGTACGAGGAGCGGACCAGCGGCCCACAGGCAGTGTGAATAAAGCCCAGTTCCCGGCCGTAGGCGGCCAGGGCGTCGAATTCGTCCGGGGTCCAGTAGCGCAGCACCGGGTGGTGGTGCGGCGTCGGTTGCAGGTACTGGCCGATGGTCACGATATCGACGCGGTGGGCGCGCAGATCGCACAGCGTTTTTTCGACCTGGGCGCGGTTCTCGCCGAGACCGAGCATGATGCCGGATTTGGTCATGATCGCTGGATGTTGGTCCTTGTAACGGGCCAGAAGTTGCAGCGAGTGGGCGTAGTCGGCGCCGGGCCGGACTGTGGGATACAGCTCGGCGACCGTTTCGAGGTTGTGGTTGAACACCTCGGGCGGCGCTGCGGCGAGCGCTGCCAGCGCTTTCTCCGGCCGCCCCCGGCCGCGGAAATCCGGCACCAGGATTTCGATTTCGATGCCCGGATTGGCGGCCCGCACGGCCCGGATGCAGGCCGCGAAATGCGCCGCGCCGCCGTCGGCCAGGTCGTCGCGATCGACCGAGGTGATCACGACGTAGCGAAGGCCCATTGCCTGGATGGTCGAGGCCAGCCGCTCGGGCTCGCCCGGGTCGGGCGGCGCCGGGCGGCCGTGCGCCACATCGCAGAACGAGCAGCGCCGGGTGCAGACCTCGCCGAGGATCATGAACGTCGCGGTGCCGTGCGAGAAGCACTCGTGGATATTCGGGCACGACGCCTGTTCGCAAACGGTGCTGAGCCGGGCCTGGCGCAGCCGGGCCTTGAGCCGGTCGACGGCATTGCCGGGCGGCAGCTTGACGCGGATCCACGGCGGCTTGCGCAGCGTCTCGGCGGCGGGGAAGCGTGCCGTGTTGCGGGCGATTTTGTCGGCCCCGGCCTGGCGCGCGACGACCGCGGCGAGCGGGGTCGCGGGGCGCTGATCAGCGGTCACGGCAGCGTTTCACTCGGATGATCGACAAGAGAAGGGGAATTGTAGCCGAGCAGCCGGCAGAAATGGACCAGCCAGCGGCGACCCACCGACCGGGTGTCCGGCGGTGGCGCAAGTCCGAGGCGGGTGAGGTCGGTGACTTCGAGGCCGCGGTAGCCGCACGGATCGATCTGTGCGAAAGGCGAGAGGTCCATCGCGACATTGAGCGCCAGGCCGTGGAAACAGCGGCCGCGGCGGACGCGCAGCCCGAGGGCGGCGATTTTGGCACCGGCGACGTAAACGCCGGGCATCCCGGGGCGCCGCTCGCCGCCCAGCCCGAAGCCGGCCAGCGTCTCGATAACGCTCTGTTCAAGGTGTTCGACCAGGTCGCGGATGCCGAGACCGAGGCGTTTGAGGTCGAGCAGCGGATAGGCGACGAGTTGCCCCGGGCCGTGATAGGTCACCTGGCCGCCGCGATCGATCCGGATCACCGGGATCGGGCCCGAAGCTGGCAGATGCTCGGCCCGGCCCGCCTGGCCGAGCGTGAAGACCGGCGGGTGTTCGAGCAGCCAGATTTCGTCGGCGCTCGCCGCGTCGCGCCGGTCGGTGTAGCTCTGCATCGCGCGCCACACCGGGGTGTATTCCCGGCGCCCGAGCCAGCGGGCGTTGAGCGGGATCTCATCGCCGCCGCCGGCGCCGCGCCGGCCGTTCACAGCGTGAAATGCACCGCATCCAGGGCGCTGAGGTCGCGGTAGATCGCCTCGATCTGGGCCCGGGAGGCGGCCTCGATCGTCACGGTGACCGCCAGGTATCGAAGATTGGCACTGGGCCGCGATGTCAGGTCGACATCCGGATCGAACGCCGCGTGACGGCGGATCGCGCCGGCAACCTCGGCGGCAAAACCGGGCCGGTTGTCGCCCACCGTCTTGATGGGGAAACGGCACGGGAACCGGAAGGTCTCCGGCGGTTCAGTCATCGCCCAGCAACCACCGGTACAACCGGTCGTAGGTGCGGCCGAAAAAACCCGCCTCCGGCACATCGGCCAGGGCGACCAGCGGCTGCCGGCCGAGCTCCTCGCCGTCGAGTGCGACCACGATGCGCCCGGCCTGGTCGCCGGCCTGGAACGGCGCGAGCAGCGGGTGGGTGACTTCCATCGTCGCCTTGAGGTCGGCGTAGCGGCCGCGGGGTAGCGTCAGGTACCAGCGCTCGCCGATGCCGAGCGGCAGCGTCTCCCCGGCGCCCTGCCAGATGCGTTCCTCGGCCAGCACCTTGCCCGGTTCGTACAACTCGGCGGTCTCGAAAAAACGGAAACCGTAATTGAGCAGAGCCAGTGCCTGATCGGCCCGGGCATTTTCGCTTGCCGCGCCCATCACCACGGCGATCAGCCGCATGCCGTCGCGCTCGGCCGAAGCGGCGAGACAATAGCCGGCCGATTCGGTGTGCCCGGTCTTGACCCCGTCGACGGTCGGGTCGCGCCACAGCAACAGGTTGCGGTTGCCCTGCTTGATGCCGTTGTAGGTATAGGATTTTTCGCGGTACAGCTTGTAGTACTCGGGGAAGTCGCGGATCATCGCCGCGACCAGGCGGGCGGTGTCGGCCGCCGTGCTGTAGTGTTCGGGATCGGGAATGCCGCTGGCGTTGACGTAGTGCGTGTTGCCAAGGCCGAGTTCGGCGGCGTAGTGATTCATCAATCCGGCGAAGGCTTCCTCGCTGCCGGCGACATGTTCGGCGAGCGCCACGCTGGCGTCATTGCCCGACTGGATGATGATGCCGTGCAACAGTTCGTCGATGCCGACTCTGCTGTTGAGATCGAGGAACATCCGCGACCCGCCGGTGCGCCACGCACGTTCGCTGATTGGGGCTTCCCCGTCGGGCTGCAGGCGCTTTGAGGCGATTTCCTTGAGGGCGACATAGACCGTCATCACCTTGGTGATGCTCGCCGGCTCGACCCGTTCGTCGGCGCCGCCGGCAGCGAGCGTCCGGCCGCTCAAAAAATCGACCAGGATATGGCTCTGGGCGCCGACTGGCGGCGGCGCGGGAATCGGCGCCTGGGCGCCGGCGGCGGCCGGCAGCAGAAGAAGCGACAAGGCGATGGCGCGGCGCGCCGTTTGTGAAGCGATGGTGTCTGTCATGATCCTGGAGATGGGTTAACAAGCGCCGGCGGCGCATTCGGTGACCCGCACTGGCCAGTCGAGGCCGAGGGCCGCAACTTCGGCCGCGTCGTCGCGCAGGCGGCTGTCGTCGGCGTAAGGACCGAGACGCACGCGGTGCAGGCGGTGGTTTCCGGCGTCGATTTTTTCGATCGTCACCGGTTTGAGCCCGGCGCGCTCGAGTGTCGCTTTGACCGCATCGGCCCGCCGTCGTTCGGCGAAAGCGCCGATCTGCAGCCAGGTTTCCGGGATCGCCGAGTGTTGCGATCCGGCAGTGAGCACGTCGATGGCGCGCACCTCGACGCGGGCCGTGCCTTTGTCGGCGAAGCCCAGTTTTACCGCCGCGGCATACGACAAATCGATGATGCGGCCATCGTGAAACGGCCCGCGGTCGTTGATCCGGACGATCAGCCGCCGGCCGTTGTCGAGATTGGTGACCTCGGCGTAGGCCGGCAGCGGCAGTGTCCGGTGCGCGGCACTGACCTGGTACATATCGAAACGCTCGCCGCTCGACGTGCGGCGCCCGTGAAACTTGCTGCCGTACCACGATGCCAGGCCGCGTTCGCGGTAGCCGCTGGCGCTGGCCAGCACGTGATAGCTGCGGCCGTTGACGGTGTATGGCGATTGGTTGCCGTACCGCGCCCTGGGTTCGGCGCGCGGCACCGGTTCGGGGATTGCGGCGGCGTCGATCGGCCGCGCCGGCGGGCCGTCGGTGCGCGGCACCCGCGGCCCCGGCCCGGCGCAGCCGGCCAGCACTGTGAACAACGCCAACAGCGCCGCGGCAGGCCGGCGCACCGTCACGGTGCGGCCTCCGCAAAAGCAGCGCCCAGGATTTCGCTGAGCTGAAAGACCGCCATTGCGTAAAGCGGGCTGCGGTTGTAGCGCGTCAGGGCGTAGAAATTATGAAAACCGAGCCAGTATTCGGTGCCGTTTTCGGTTTCGAGCGGGACCAGCATCACCCGCTCGCCGGGCGAATATTCGCCGTACAGCGGCCGGATGCCGAGGGCGGCGAGTTCACCGAGGGTGTATGACAGTTTGACCGGGGGTGCATCCGGCGGCCGGGCGTCGTCGCCGAGCGTCGCCGGGACCGCGATCCGCTCGCTGACCCGCCAGTGGTGGCGGTGCAGGTAATTGGCGATGCTGGCCAGCCCGTCGGCCGTCGACGACCACAGGTCGCGGCGCCCGTCGCCGTCGAAATCGACCGCATAGGCGCGGTAGCTGCTCGGCATGAACTGGCCGAGCCCCATCGCCCCGGCATAGGAGCCGCGCAGCTCGATCCACGGCAGACCCTCTTCGTTGCTGAGTTTGATGAACTCGGCCAACTCGTCGCTGAAAAACGCGCCGCGTTTGGGGTAATAAAAACCGAGCGTGGCCAGTGCGTCTATGACGCGGTAACGGCCGGTGTTGGTGCCATAGGTCGTCTCGATACCGGCGATCGCGGCGACGATCGCCGCCGGTACCTGGTATTGCCGTTCGATGCCGGCCAGCATCTCGCGGTGCCCGGCGATGAACAACCGGCCGCCGGCGATGCGCCGCTCGGTGATGAACAGCGCCCGGTACTCATGCCACGGCTTGCTTTCCGCCGGTTTGCTGATCGCCTCGATGACGCTTTGCTGATAACGCGCTTCGGCGAGCACCTGGCGGATGGTGTCGAGCGGCAGGTCGAGGCGTTCGGCGGTGTGGAGTGTAAACTCATCGGCCCCGGGATGCGGCGGGGCCGCGGCGGCCAGCGGCAGGTGACCGGCGGCCAGCGCAACCAGTGCCGAGAAAACGAAGATTGTGACGCGAGGCACGGACATCCGTGGCATTTTACCGGAAGGTTCGATCCAGCGGTTCACCCCCTGGCCCAGATGCGGCGGTGGCTGTACAGCGCCATCAACAGCCCGAAACCGCCGAGTAGCGTCAGCGCCGAGGTGCCGCCGTAACTGACCAGCGGCAGAGGGATGCCGACCACCGGCAGTAGCCCGGCGACCATCGCCGTATTGACCAGCACATAGACGAAAAAAATCAGCGCGATACTGCCGCCGAGCAGCCGGCTGTAAGTGTCGCCCGCCGCCTGCGCCAGGTAGAGCGCGCGCAGCGTGATCGCCAGATACAGGGCCAGCAGCAGCACCACGCCGGTGAAACCGAACTCCTCGGCGAAGACCGCGAGGATGAAGTCGGTGTGGGATTCGGGCAGAAACTCGAGGTGCGATTGCGTGCCGGCGAGCCAGCCTTTGCCCCACAGGCCGCCGGAGCCGACGGCGATTTTCGACTGAATGATGTTCCAGCCGCGGCCGAGCGGGTCGCTCGCCGGATCGAGAAAGGTGTGAATCCGCAGGCGTTGATAATCCTTCATTCCCCACCACAAAACCGGGGTCGCGGCAGCCAGCAAACCGCCGCCGGCCAACAGGTAACGCCAGCGGATGCCGCTCAGAAAGAGCACGAAGCCCCCGGCGGCGGCGATCAGCACCGCGGTGCCGAGATCGGGCTGGATGCCAGTCAGCACCGCCGGGACGGCGATCAATACCAGGGCGAGCATCACGCGCCAGAAGCGCGGCGGCAGGGGGTGGCCGTGCAGCAGCCAGGCGATCATCATCGGCAGTCCGAGCTTCATCATCTCCGAAGGCTGGAAACGGAACAGGCCGAAATCGAGCCAGCGCTGCGCACCGCGCCCCTCGCCGGCGAACAGGACGAGCACCAACAGGCCGAGTGCGGTGAGATAGACCGGCGGCGACCACAGGCGGATCAGGCGGGGCGGCAGATTGGCGGCGGCGACCATGACGGCGAGCGCGACGCCGATGCGCAGTGCCTGGCGCCAGACCATCGCTGCATCGCTGCCGGTGGCGCTATAGAGCACGATCAGCCCGCTGCCGAGCAATGCGCCGAGCAGCGCCAGCAACGGTGCATCGAGGTGCAGAAGCCGGATGCCACGGCGCAGCCACGGCCGATTCATGGTGCGCTCCGCTGGGCCAGCACCGGCTTGCGTGCCTGCCAGGTGTCGATCACCCGGCGGGCGATCGGGGCCGCGGCACGCGATCCGAAGCCGCCGTGTTCGGCGACGACGGCAACCGCGATCTGAGGCTCGGCGGCCGGCGCGAACGCGATGAACAAGGCGTGATGGCGCAGGTTGCGGTTCAGTTCCATCACCGCATAGTCGCGGTTCTGCTCCTGGGTGAAGACCTGCGCCGTGCCGGATTTGCCGCCCATCCGGTATGCGACCGGGGCGTGACGGCGGGCAGTGCCCTGGGCGCCATGCACCACGCGGATCATGCCGTCGAGCACGGTTTTGTGAGCACTGTCGGGCACGACGTCCGGCGCGGGCGGCGGTGCGCCCGAGCGGATCACATGGGGCCGCACCGGATGACCGCCGGCGAGCTGGGCGGTGGCTGCCGCCAGTTGGATGGGCGTGACCAGCATATAGCCCTGGCCGATGCCGAGGATCACCGTTTCGCCCGGATACCACGGCTGATGAAAACGGTCCTGTTTCCACTCGCGCGTCGGCAACAAGGCGGCCTGTTCGCCCGGCAGGTCGATGCCGGTCACCGCCCCGAACCCGAAGCGCGCCAGTTCCGCCGTCAGCCGGTCGATGCCGAGTTCGAGAGCCAGTTGGTAAAAGACGGTATTGACCGATTGTTCGAGCGCCTGTTCGAGATCGACCAGGCCGTGCCCGCCGCGCAGTACGTCGCGGTACACCCGGTCGCTGCCGGGCAGCACGAATTCGCCGGTCGAAAGATAGCGGCGGGTGGGTTCGGCGACGCCGGTTTCGAGGGCGATCAGGGCGACGAAAGGTTTGAGCGTCGAGCCCGGCGCGTAGGCGCCCTGCAGCGCCCGGTTGAACAGGGGTTTGTCCGGGGCTTGCAGCAGGCGGGCGAAATCGCGGCGCGCGATGCCATCGACGAACAGGTTCGGATCGTAGGCCGGTTCGCTGACCAGCGCCAGCACCTCGCCGGTGGCGATGTCGAGGGCGACCACCGCGCCGGGTTCGCCGGCCAGCGCCGTGGCGGCGGCGCGCTGCAATTCGAGGTCGATGGTCAGTTGCAGGTCCTCGCCCGCCGCCGGCGGTGATTCCTCGATGACTTCGACGATGCGTCCTTCGGCGTTGATCTCGACACGCCGCCAGCTGGCCTGGCCGCGCAACCGCTCCTCGGCGGAGCGTTCCACACCGGTCAGGCCGTAGTGGCTGATGCCGCGATAGCGGTCGCGTTCGGCGGAGGTCAGAGCAGCGGAATCCACCCGCCCGACATAGCCGAGGACGTGTGCCAGCAGGCTGCCATACGGGTAAAAGCGCTGCAGATAAGGCACGATTTCGACGCCCGGCAGACGGTGAAGGATGACCGCGACGTTCGCCACGTCGTGGTCGCTGAGCGCGTAGCGCAGCGTGATCGGCTCGAAGCGACGGGCTGCGCGGCGGCGCTCGTTGAAGGACTCGAGATCGTTGGCATCGAGGTTGAGCAACTCGCCGAGCGTGGCGAGTGTCGCGGCCATGTCCGGGGTTTTCTCGGGCGTGATGTCCAGGCGGTACGCCGGGCGGTTGTCGGCGATCACCTCGCCGCCGCGGGCGCGGATCAGGCCGCGCGGCGGCGCGACCGGAACGATGCGCAGCCGGTTCTGTTCGGCTCTGAGGCGGTAGCGTTCGTATTCCACCAGTTGCAAGTCGGCGTAACGGGTGACGAGCAGCAGAATCAGCACCGCGGCGCCGGCCGCCGTCCAGGCAACGCGCTGCCGGACGAGCAGGCGCTCGCGCGCTTCGTTGCGCAGCCGGCGCTCGCCCAGTGTCGGGTCGTAGGTCATCGGGCAGTCCGGGCGCGGCTGCGATCGCGCCATCGGTCGAGCACTAGAAACACCCAGGGCCAGACCAACGCCCCGGCCAGCGGCGCCAGCCAGAAGGCCGCCGGCGGCCAGCCGCGGCCGCGGGCGAGCAGGATCAACAGCTCGATGAAGCGGTCGTTGAGCAGCAGCGCGAGCACGGCCAGGGCCTGGGTGAGCGTCTCGTGAAAACGGATCCGGTGGCGGAACTGGCCGATCAGGAAGGCGAGAATGGTCAGGCGCAGCGCGTGCTGGCCGAGCAGCCCGCCGCGCAACAGGTCGAGCGTCAGGCCGAGCCCGAACACCAGCCTAAGACCAAGCAGGCGGCCGGTTTCGAGGCCCCAATAGGTGACGACCAGGGCCGGCCAGTTGGGCCACAACCAGACCGCGGCGGGCGGCAGCGGCGCGATGGCCAGCAGCCAGGCGGCACCCAGGCTGACCGGCAGGATCCAGCGCTCATGATGCGCGGCGCGGATCACGGCTGCCCGGCGGCCGGATCGCGCAGCACGAGCACGGCGCGGCTGCGGTCGAGCGCCGCGGCCGGTTTGGCGGAAACGCTCAAAAAGCCGCTGCCTGACGAGCGCTCGATGGCGTCGATCGTGGCGATCGGCAGACCGGCGGGAAAATGCCCGCCGAGGCCCGAGGTGACGAGCCGGTCGCCGATCCGGATATCGCTGTTGGCCGGCAGGTCGCGCATGACCAGACGGTGCGGGTTGCCGGTGCCCTGGACGACGGTCCTTTGCCCGTTGCGTTCCACCTGGGCCGGCAGCGCGTGGTCCGGGTCGGAAAGCAGGATCACGGCGGCGTCGCCGGGCGCCGTCCAGTCGATCTGGCCGAACACGCCGCTGGCGTCGAGCACTGGCTGGCCGGGCATGATGCCGTCCGCGGCGCCGCGGTCGATGATCACCCGCTGGGCGGCCGGATCGAGACCGACGCTGAGGATTTCGCCGTGCACCGCGGTGAAATCGTGCATCCGGCGGGCCGCCAGCAGCCGCCTGAGCTCGGCGTTCTCGGCGGCGAGTGCGGCATAGCGCAGGAGCTCGGCATTGAGTTCGAGTTCCCGGGCCCTGAGCCGGTCGAGTTCGGCCAAAAGTTCGGTCCGCGACGAGAGGCGTTCGGCCAATGCCGCGAGCCGTTTCGCCGGCCACGACCAGGCGTGGTACAGCGGCAAGGCCAGCGTCACCGAAGCGCTGCGGACGCGGTCGAGGTAGTGGCCGCGGTGATCGACCGACATCAACAGCAGCGCGGCGAGCCCGAGGCCGATCATCCAGGCGGTTCGCCCGGTGTTTTCCGCATGGACTCTGGCCGCCGGGGTGTTCATCGAGGGGTCAAGCCGGCGAGAAGAATTCCCCGCGCTGCTGGTCGATCAACTCCAGCGCCCGGCCGCCGCCGCGCGCCACGCAGGTCAAAGGATCGTCGGCGATCACCACCGGCAGCCCGGTTTCCTCGGAGAGCAGAAGATCCAGGCCGCGCAATAGCGCCCCGCCGCCGGTCAGCACCAGGCCGGTCTGGGCGACGTCGGCGCACAGCTCCGGCGGCGTCTGTTCGAGCGCGGTTTTCACCGCCGAGACGATGTTGCTCAACGATTCGCTCAGCGCTTCGAGAATCTCGTTCGAGGTCAGTTTGATCTTTTTCGGCACCCCTTCGGCCAGGTTGCGGCCCGAGACCTCGATCTCCAGGTTCTCCTCCTGGGGCCAGGCGCAGCCGATTTCCATCTTGATCCGCTCGGCGGTGGCTTCACCGATCAATGTGCCGTAATTGCGGCGCGCGTAATTGATGATCGACTCGTCCATATGGTCGCCGCCGATGCGCACCGAGTTGGCGTACACCGAGCCGTCGAGCGACAGCACCGCGACCTCCGACGTGCCGCCGCCGATGTCGAGGACCATCGAGCCGCGCGCCTCGTGGATCGGGATGCCGGCGCCGATCGCCGCCGCCACCGGCTCCTCGATCGTGAAGACCTCGCGCGCTCCGGCGCGCTCCGCCGATTCCTTGATCGCCCGCCGCTCGACCTGTGTGGAGGTGCATGGCACGCAGACCAAGACGCGCGGGCTGGGCCGCAGTAGCCGGCCGTTGTGCGCCTTTTTGATGAAATGCTGGAGCATCGCCTCGGTCATCGTGAAATCGGCGATGACGCCGTCCTTCAGCGGCCGGACCGTGCGGATATTGCCCGGCGTGCGGCCGAGCATGCGCTTGGCCTCGACCCCGACCGCAGCGACCGTCTGGCGCCCGCCCGGCCCGCCGTCCATGCGCACCGCGACGACCGACGGTTCGTTGAGCACGATCCCCTGGCCGCGGACGTAGATCAGGGTGTTGGCGGTGCCGAGGTCGATAGAAAGGTCGTTCGAAAAAAGGCCGCGTAAACGTTTGAAAGGCATGGATATTCCCTGGCGGGCAAAGACAGACTAATGTATCAGTCGGGCGGGGTGGGCCGCAAGTGCGAGAAGCACCGGGGCGGGTTCCCGGCCCGCTGCATCGGCTAGAATGAGCGGCTGCTCCGCCTCCCCTGTCCGGATCCGAAAACATGAAAGCCCTGGTCTGTGGTTCGCTGGCTTACGACACCATCATGGTCTTCCCGGAACGTTTCCGGGACCAAATCCTCAGCGACCAGATTCATATCCTGAACGTCTGCTTCCTGACTCCAAAGCTGCGCCGCGAATTCGGCGGCTGCGCCGGCAATATCAGCTACAACCTGAAACTGCTCGGCGGCGAACCGCTGCCGATGGCCACCGTCGGCATCGATTTCGAGCCCTACCGCGAACACCTCGGTCGGCTCGGCATCAGCGACCGCTACGTTCGGGTCATCGACGGCGCCTACACCGCCCAGGCCTTCATCACCACCGACATCGACGACAACCAGATCACCGCCTTCCACCCCGGGGCGATGGAACACAGCGGCGCCAATCAGGTATGTGACGTCGAGGACGTCGCAATCGGCATCGTCGCGCCCGACGCCAACGCCACGATGCGCCAGCACAGCATCCACTTCGCCGAGCGCGGCATCCCGCACATCTTCGACCCCGGCCAGGCGCTGCCGATGTTCAGCCCGGAAGAGCTGCTCGATTTCGTCGACCGCGCCGAGTGGATCACGGTCAACGATTACGAAGGCCGGCTGCTCGCCGAGCGCACCGGCCTCAGCCCCCGCGACATCGCCTGCCGGACTGAAGCCTACATCGTCACGCGCGGCGCCGAAGGCTCGGAGATCCACACCGCAAGCGGCATCACGCTGATCGCCCCGGCGCGCGCCGCGCGCCTGACCGACCCCACCGGCTGCGGCGACGCCTACCGCGGCGGCCTGCTGTGGGGCCTGCTCAAGGGCTTCGACCTGGCCGACGCGGCACGCGCCGGATCGCTGCTCGGCGCATTGAAAATCTCCTGCCAGGGGCCGCAGAACCACACCTGCACCATCGACCAGTTTCAGGAACTGTTCAAGGAGAACTTCGGTTATCGGCTGGAGTGAAAAGAGAAGGGGCCGTCAATCGCCGGGTGGCCGGCGGAATGCTATGATCCCCTATCCGCCGGAAACACATCGCCAGCGCAGGCAATACCGATGACCGAGACGCCGGTTCTGGAATTTACCGGGGAGCGCTTCACGCCCGAATGCGTGCGCGAAATCTGGTACGAGCACATGCACCGCTACGCTTTTGCGGCGCGGCTGGCGGCCGGCCGGCGGGTTCTGGATGCGGCCTGTGGCGAAGGTTACGGCACCGCGCTACTCGGCCGTCTCGCCGCCGCCGCCACCGGGGTCGATATCGATACCACGGCGGTGGTGCACGCGCGGCGCCGCTACGGCGGAAATTTCGTCCGCGGCAGCGTGAGCCGGTTGCCTTTCGCCGACCGCTCATTCGATCTGGTGACCTCGTTCGAGACCATCGAACACCTCGCCGCGCAGCGGGAGATGCTGGCCGAATTCAGGCGCGTCCTCGCCGCCGATGGGCTGCTGCTGGTCTCGTCGCCGGACAAGGGCGAGTACAGCGACGCCACCGGCTACCGGAACCCGGACCATGTCCGCGAGTTATACCGCCACGAGTTCATCGCCCTGCTGAAGGAACAGTTCGGCCACCTCCGGCTATACAGCCAGCGGCTGCAATTTCATTCCCTGATCAGCGCCGAGGACGCCGCCGCCGAAGGCCCCTGCCATGTGGTGTGCATGGACCAGGATCAGCAACTGCACGCCGGCACCGCGCAGCGAGCGATGTATTGGCTCGCCGCATGCAGCAACAGCCCCGAGGCCGTGCAGCGCTTGCAGTGCGACTATGCCCTGTTCGCCGACACCGGGCAAAGCATATTCCAGCATTACAACTACGCGGTCCGCCGCTATCTGCAAAACGAACAACTGCTCGCCCGGCGCGACGCCCGGATCGCCGAACTGGAACGCATACCCCCGTGGCTCGCCAAGGCCGCCATCGCCCTTGGCGCCCTGCAGCGCGGCATCCAGCGCCGGCTGGCGCGACGCGGTGATGGTGCCGCATAACCGCGGATGTCGGGCAGTGGATAAGCCAAGAGCCGCTTTGTTTTGTGTTTTAATGTGAACGATCTATTGTATTGTTAAGTGCGCGGTAATGTGGATGTGTTGGTCCTGAAAATGGATGGGCGGTAACTATGGTTAACTTTAATTGGTTATGCAAAATAGATGTCAAATTCACTAACATCTAAATTTCCTGAATACTTCAGTATCTCAGAGGTTTCAGACGGAAGGTATTTCGGCGAAGAAATCATAAAACGCAAACTTGGCGTATGCGTGCCGAACTTTGGCCGGCATGTTATTGCATTCTATAAGCACAATGCTAAGCATTTCACGCCCTTGGGATATCAGCATATTGCCGAATACGAGACGGTAGCGCTGCTCGGTGGAGGTTCGGTTGACGGGCTCTCCTTTAAGGGCATACCTGAAGCGCATTGCGATAGATTGCGTGAAATGGGTGGGGTTCTTTATCTGCTATTGACCTATGTATTCAGGGAATATGGTAGGCAATATGAGGCGTTCTTTGGCTTTTGTGGTGATGCAAGAGCAGAGGATGTTGACCTGCGCGCTGGATTTCAGCACACTGGTCATCCGATGTTATTGGCAAAATACCGTAGTGATATAAGCGATGACAGGAAAAATGAACTGATTCATTCAGTTTTAAGGTTGGGGAACAATTTTGACGGCATCTATGAGTATACCCAAAAGTTGCATAAATTTTGCTCCAATTCATAGATTTCTTAGTTAACCCAACTGTTTGGTGTATATGAGAACTCCGGTAATGTCAAATACCGACGCTAAGAGCATTTACGCCATTCGACTGCGGCCGCACCTCTATAACCCATTCGGCGAGGGTGCCGATTGGGGCCGGCTTATGCTTGTATTTGGCATTGTCATTGTAGCGCTCATCCATGCCTCGGGCCTGACTGGAGGATTCACCAGTGATTCTCTGAGCTATGTGGGCAGCTGTGCTAAGTTGTCTGGTTTCGACGAGTGGCGGATATGGCTCATCCGTCAGTTTACACACGGCAACGAGGTCGGCAGTAACTTCTATCGACCGATCGGAAATTTATCCCTGTGTACGGATTACCTGCTTTACGGTAGTACCGCCATCGGTTGGCGGCTGACACAGTTGTCGCTTCATCTCCTGAATGGTGTTTTGGTTTATCGCCTGACGAAGCGCTTGTTCCCAGCCGAGCGGCACCATTCAATCGCCGCGCCGCTTGCCGCCTTGATATTTTGGTTGAGTCCGGCGGCGCCGGAGGTTAGCATCTGGATCGTAAGCGGTCATTCCAGGCCGTACTTCCCACCTCTCAATTTACCCGGTAACCTGTCGGCCTGGTTGATTGACAGGAGGATTGGGCATGAGTGTAACCGGAAAGGGCCGGATTCGGCGTTCGGTGAC
>JBDIVS010000007.1:0-122667 GCA_039794245.1 Candidatus Jinrbaksania sp. | reverse complement strand
GTTTTGGTGTTGACGGGTTCGTATTCATGACTGTCCTGAACACGCTGTCGCTCTTTGATGACTGTCTGTCCTCGATCTCGCTTTTTCATGACTGTCCTGAACACGCTGTCCATGACTGTCCTGAAAATACGCTCATGACTGTCCTGAAAATACGCTCCAGCGCATCAGCCAACACCCGGCCAGCAAAGTCGAAGAACTCACCCCCAGAATCTGGAAACAGAAATTCACCGCCAACCCCCTATTGTCCGATATCAACTGCAGCACGCGGTAACGGTGTAGTTTGACCGTTTACGTTGTAACAACTCACCCAAGACCCCCTCTCTCCCGCTGGGGGGGTAGTTACCTACAGTTTGCATGGAAGGACGGGGTGAACGGGATTTTTTGTTTTTTTCGTTCTATTCTGTTTATCCACACTGATATAAATTGAATCTAAGATAGCGGATGTGGCCGGCGCCGATTTCGGCGGCGAAGCGGTTGAGCCAGGGCTTGATCGTTGCGAGATCGATGGCTGCCGGCGGGCCGATCACTGCGTTACCGGCCGCCAACAGCAGAAGATGGCGTTTGATCGTCCCGAGCATTTCGCGCAGCGCGCCGCTTTCGTCGCGATACTCGGCGAGCCGATATCCTCCATCCTCGAACAGGCGCTGGTATCCGGCGGCGTCCGGGGTATCGGCCAGGCAGGTCCACGGCGCGGCGGCGGCGGCCAGATCTGGCGGTAGTTCGCGCTCGACGGCCATGTCGGTCAGTCCGAGCCGGCCGCCCGGTTTCAGCACGCGGCGCATTTCGGCGAGCACCGCCGGCTTGTTGCGATACAGGCTAAAAGCGCATTCGCTGAGGATGCCGTCGAAAGTCCCGTTTCTGAACGGCAGTTGTGCCGCCTCGGCCTGGTAAAACCCGAGACGGGCAGGCGGGATCCGTCTTTCCGCCGCGTGCCTGGCGGCCGCCTCGAGGTTGCGCCGGCTGCGGTCGGCGGCGGTGAGGCGATAGGTGCTGTCGGCCGCCAGCATGAGACTCGAAGATCCGCTCCCGCAGGCAAGATCCAGGAGGCGGGCGCCCGGGTCGAGCCGCATCGCCTCGACGGTGCGGCGCGTGAGATCGGCGCCGCCGGGGTGAAACTCGCCGCCGGCGATCTGTTGCACCCAGTCTTGTTCATAAAATGCCGTACAGCACGAAGCCGCTGCCTGCGCCGGGCAGCAGGCCGCCCGGCTTTCAGCGCCCATCGGCGGCGGCCGGAGCGGCGGCATCGGCGGCGTTCAAGCCCCAGTCGTATTTCAGATACTCGATCGGGTAGTGTGCTTCCTTGGCGGTCTCCAGTCGGCCGGCCAATTCGTCGCCGGCGTATTGCCTGAGATAAGCGTGGATATCGTCGCCGAAATCCGCCTTGTACCATTTGAAGATGCGCGACAGGTACAACGTCCGGTCGCGGACCGCGACGTTTGCCGGATCGTTGATAAACGCTTCGGCGGCCTGCTGCAACTGTGCTTCGCTCCATTCCCAAGGACGCAGTACGGGGCATGAGGCGCTGGCGCAGTTCAAGGCGAAATGCAGCCGCGGATCCTGCTCGCTGCGCAGGATTTTCTTTTCCAGGTCGTAGAGGTTGGTTTTTTCGCCGCCGACGACGATATCATGATCGTAGAAAAATCCCTTGCCGGGGATGATGAACGATCCTAACGATAACTTGACGTCCTTGACGCTGTCGAGCGGCCAGTATTGCAGCACGGCGTGGATGACCAGCGTGTTGTAGGTGTTGATCCAGTAGCTGCGGGTGGCGTCGCGATCGGCGAACTGCTCGGGGTGATTATCCGGGCTGACCGCGGCGAGCAGCCTGACCTGCCGGTCCAGCGCCGCCAGATCCTCGGGCGCGGCGAGCCAGGCGTCGTAATCGACCGCGGCGCCCTCCGGCGCGTATTTGGCAAGCAGCGCGGTGAACGGGGCATTGGTGTAATGGGCATCGCTCATGTCGGCGGCCTCGGCAGCGGTATCGACCAGCGGTTTCGGCGGCGTCGTCCGGCACGCCGCAAAGAGCAGTGCAGCAGCGAGCGGGATCAGGATCCACCCGAGGTGGCGGCTCATGGCGCGACAATCCGCAGCGCCGCGGCGGCGCCCTGACCGGCCGCCAGGCGCGGCCGGTGCACGGCGTTAAATTCGCAGAACGAAACGGGCCGGCCATCGGGATCGAGAATATGGACACAGCACTGGTCGATCCGGTCCTGGTCGTAGTTCCCGGCGTCCATGAATGGCTTGATACCGATCACCAGCAGCGCATCCCAGACCGCGTCGCGATCGCCTTTGCTCCGCCGTTGCCAGGCGATCAGCGCTTCGATGAGGCGATCGACTTCGCTGTCGTCGAGGCCGGCGAGCAGTTGCCCTGCATGGCCGCCGGCGAGCGCCCAGTCCATGAATTCGCTGAACGCTTTCGGCCCATTGATCGTATCGCTCACCTGTCCGATCAATTCAGCGATGCCGTTGTTTCCCCATTCGGCATAGCGTGGAATCAATCGCGAAATGGGCAGCAGGCCGGCCGCGGTGCGCAAGGCGACGGCCATCCCGAAGCAATTGGGATGCGAGCAGGGAATCGGACCGAAATCCTGCGGCGCAAAAACCCCGAACTGGTCGATGATCAACTCTACGGTATCGGCTAGCGTCAAACGGGCCGCGTGTTTCGGGTTGTCGTAACGGCCGGAATACATCGCCGGCTGAATGATGACGTTTTTGATCTGCGGGTAATCGACGGCCAGGTTGATGAAGGCGCCGACTTCGTGCTCGTTGATGCCGCGCGCCACGGTCATGACCGGGTGGATGCCGATCCCTTCGCGCCGGCAGTTTTCGATCGCCCGGCGTTTGCAGTCGATGAGATCAGGACGGCCGCGCAGCGCCTGGTAGGTTGCCGCTTCGAAACCGTCGAATTGCAGGTAAACGAACAATTCTGCATCGCGGTGCACGAGGCGGCGGGTGTACTCCGGCGACGCCAGTTTGATGCCGTTGGTGTTGATGCAGATATTGCGGAAACCGCGGCGCGCCAGGATGTCGATCATCGCGAACAGTTCGGGATGGACGGTCGGCTCGCCGCCGGAAAGCTGGATCATATCGGCACTGCATTTGCTGCCGGCCGCCAGGCCGTCCACCAGCCGGGTAAATTCTTCGAGCCCCATCATTTTGGTGTGCTGCGGCGACGAGCCGGCGTAGCAGGTTGGGCAGGTCAGGTTGCAGCGCTCGGTGATTTCGATGAGTACGGTGCAGCTATGTTGGCTTTGCGGGTCGCCGCAGCCGCGGGTGCCGGAACAGCACGACGCCGGCGCCGGCCCTGCTGCGGCGGAGCGCGGCGCCGGTTCGTAATAATGCCGGACATCGGACGACAGCAAGGCGCTGTATGGGCCGTGTGCGGCGCAGCGCTTATCCATCCATACCTGCCCGGCACGCTCGTAAACTTCGGCGCCGACCGGCTCCAGGCAGACGGGGCAAAGGCTGCGCGTGGTTTTGATCAGCCGGCCGCAGCCGAATTGATCGCTGATGCGAAACGGCGAAGTGGTTTCCCGAAGTGGTCCGATTCCATCCATGACTGACAGGATCTCATGACTCGGAGTGGTAACCGATGATGACCGCCGGATCCGGCTTCCGCTTGCAGCCGGCGCTTGACTTTGCCCTGCCATCGAGGTGGCATAGTTTGCATTCAAGCAAAATTGACCCAACTGTTGGGGGCACCTTCCGGCCCGCCGCCGCCAACGACAACCCCAAGGCCCGGCGCCCCGCCGGCAATCCTGAACCAATCGCCTGCCTACTTCAGGCGCACCCTGCCAGGTGTCACAGATATGTCATAATTCCCGCGATTTTTCGATGCCCATTCCGCTGCCGGCTGAAAGGTCCGGCGCGTGGGGGAGGTGATCCCGGTGCCCTGGAGTTCCCTGATGAGCCGCTGGTCCTTGCCGCTCCTGTTTTTGCTCCCTTTTTTACTGATTTTCCCCCCGGCCGCGAAGGCCGGCGGCGATGAAATGGAGCTGTTGCGCGAGCAGCTCGAAGCGATGCGACAGCAGATGGCGCTGATGGCCGAACGGCTGGCCGAAATGGAGCGAAAGCTGGCCGACGCGCAGGCACAGGCGGCTGCGGCATCGGCGGACGAGCGTCTCGAAGCCCTGGAACGACAGGTCGCCGCCGCCGGGCAAAAAGCCGATTCGGCCGCGGCGGCGGTTGCCGAGGTCGAGGAGAAAACCGCCTCCGATGTCAACGTCAGCATTGCCGACGGGCACCTGAAGATCGCCAGCAACGATGGCCGCTTCGAGGTCGAGGCCGGCGGCCGCTTGCAGTTCGATGCGGCGTTTTTCGATTCCGACGATTCGTTGTTCGGCAACGGTTCGGAAGTGCGCCGTGCCCGCCTGTATCTCGGCGGCAAGGTTATGGATGACTGGCATTTCAAAAACGAAATCGATTTCGCCGGCGATACGGTGGCGATCAAGGACGCCTACTTGCGCTACACCGGCCTGCCGGCAGCGATCACGATCGGCAATTTCAAGGAGCCGTTCAGCCTTGAGGAACTGACCAGTTCGCGCTTTATCACCTTCATGGAACGCGCCTTGCCCAATGTCTTCGCCCCGAGCCGCAACCTGGGCATCGGGGCCAATATGAGCGGCGCGGCCGAGGACGGCGAAACGCTTGCCTGGACGGCGGCGCTTGGTGTCTTTGGCGAAGGGATCGACGACCGCGGCGTCGATATCGACGCCCAGCGCGAGGACGACGAAGGGGCCGGCGTCACCGGCCGTTTCACGCTGGCGCCGATCACCGGCTCCAACCGGCTCTTGCACTTCGGCGCGGCGCTCAGCTACCGCGATACCGGCGACAACAAAACGCTGCGCCTGCGCGAGCGGATCGAAGCCCATATCGCCGACCGCCGGCTGGTGGATACCGGCAATATCAGCGGCGTCAGCAGCCTGTTCCGCGCCGGCGGCGAAGCGGCCGCCGCTTACGGTCCATTTTCGCTGCAAGGCGAATACATCCGTACCAGCCTGGACCGCGACTTGCTGCCCGACCCGGTGTTTTCGGGCTATTACGTTTACAGCAGTTGGCTTCTGACCGGCGAATCGCGCGCCGCCTCTTACCGCAAAAACGCCGGCGCCTTCGACCGCCTGAAACCGGCCTCGCCGCTCGGCTCGGGGCTCGGCGCGTTCGAACTGGCGCTGCGCTACAGCCACCTCGATCTCACAGATGCCAGCATCGACGGCGGCGAGGAAGACAACCTGACAATCGGATTGAATTGGTACCCTGTATCGCACGTCCGATTCATGGCCAACTACGTCAAAGTACTGGATGTGGACGGTGGCCCGAACGACGGCGACGAACCGGACCTCTTCCAACTCCGCGCCCAGGTCGATTTCTGACATTGTCCCGGCGCTGGTTTCAGGCAGAGTGATCGACTAGACGAGCGAGGAGAAGGCCCGATAAAGCAGGGCGGCGAGCGCTGCCGCCAGCGGCAGCGTGGTCAGCCAGGCCAGCAGAATCCGGCAGATCGTGCCGGCATTGCCGCGGCGGGTCAGGGCGCCGAGTGCGGCGATCGCGCCGGCCGAGACGTGCGTTGTCGAAACCGGCAGGCTGAGGCGGTTGGCCGACAGGACCAGGAGCGAGGTGGCCAGATTGGCAATCAGGCCTGTGGCGGGAGTGAGCGGCGTGATCCGCCGCCCCATCGTTTCGGCCACCTGCCGGCCGCCGAGCAGCCCGCCGGCGGCCATCGCCAGGCTGACCAGGACGATACTCCCAGCGGTGCCGGCCGTGGTCAGCCACAGCAGCGCGGCGATTTTCGGTGCGTCGTTGACGCCGCGCGCAACCGACACCGTAAGCGCGTTCAAAAGGTGCAGCAGATCGTGCACTCCCGGCACCGTGATTTTGAGATAGCGGTCGGGATAGAACGCCCGGCACTCGTCGCTGCCGCCGGTTTTGACGGCCAGCCGGGAGAGTTCAGCGATGGCCGGCGCTGGCCCCGGTGCTGCGGCCGGCCGGAGGTTCGAGATTTTGCCGAGACACAGGCAGCGCGCCTGGCCCGGATCCGGGCGGCGGCGGGCGGCGGCAGCGGCAAAATAAAACACCGCGGCTAATGCAAAGGCGGCCAGCGGGCTGAACAACAGCGGCGCGAAAAACAGGCCGGCCAGACGCGGCAGGTCGATGCCGGTACCGGCCGCGGCCCAGCCGGCGCCGGCCAGTGCCCCGATCAGACTGTGGGTCGTCGAGATCGGCAGGCCGAGGCGGGTGGCCGCCAGTACCGTCAGCGCCGCCCCGATACCGACGGCCGGCAGAAACCCCTGCCCGACGATCACCGGATCGGGAATCACCCCGGCGCCGGTAAAGCGGGCGAACAGCCCGGGCGCCAGCCAGAGTGACAGTATCGAACCGGCCAGCGCCCCGGCTGTGCCGAGCGCGATCGCCGCCCGGTAGCCCACGAGACCGCTGCCGTACAACGTCGCGACGCCTTTGAAATTATCGTTGGCGCCGTTGGCATAGGCGAGCAGCACGGCGGCGCTCAGGAGCAGGGCATCCATCGCCCCAGCAGACCCGCCGGACTGCGGCGTGCTTTCGGGACCTTCAGGGTGATTCCACAAAATTAACTTTTTATCCGTAATTGATTGTCCTGGAAAGAATTTTGTGTATGATGGGGGCGCGTAGGATATTGAGCTTGGAAAAGCCAATGAGAAATAATGGCCGCTGGAGCGCGGCTCTGTTATGGCTGGGGTTGCTGTCCGGTGCGGCCGGGGTAGCCGCCCAGACCACATCATCGCCGTCGTTGCGCCTCGATCGTCCCGGTGGTGGGTTCGAGCTGATCTGCCTGGCCTCGCCGCTGGTCCTCGAAGTGCTGGCCGGAGAAACCACGCTGTCGGCGGCGGCGCTGCAAAACAATCTCGGCTGCCCGGCGGGCTTCGATGCCCCGGCCGGGGCCCATTTTCAGCCGCCGCCCGCCGCCGGCGGGGAGCAGCCACCGGCCCGCACCGCTGCCTTCCCGAACGGCGGGCAATTCCCGCCCCGCCTGATCCTGGACCTGCCCGGCGGCGGCGCGGCCGAGCGCTGTCTGGCCGAAATCCCCGCGGTGTTGTCTGCTGCCGATCAGCCGACATTTGTTGTCTTGCAGGCATTGCAGGCCGATGGCGGCTGCCCGGTTGCGGGCGGTACCGTCACGATCAACAGTTTCACGCTGGCGCCCGATCCGCTCGATATCGCCGCCAACAACTGTACGGTCGGCGGCTTGCCGCGCACCTGCCTGACCGCAGCCTGGAACGTCACCGTCCCGGCCGGAGTCACTTCGCCGGGCTGCACCGTAACGCAGATCGGCGGCGGCTTGTCGATGCAACCGGCCGGTTTTACCAATCCGAGCGCCTTCACAAATCCCGGCAACCCCGGGCAGTTCATCGCCGCCATGCCGGCCTTGCAATGGCCGCTGAATACCACTGGCGTCACGACCGGCCTCAAGACCTTCCGCATGACCTGCGACCCCGGCGGCCAGTCGGTGCAGCGCACGGTGCAGTTCAACCAGAGCGATGTGGCGATCACCGCCTTCAATATCGTCCAAAGCGTTGCGCCGCAGGGCGGGACGATCGATTTCAACTGGCAGGTCACCGTCAGCGGCGCCCCGGCCGCGCCGTCGTGCGCGTTGCGCTCTCTGACCGCGGGGGTGATCGATCCGGTCCCCGTCAATTTATCGCCGGCGCCGGGCAATCAGTCGGGCAGCGGCAGTGCCGCCATTCTGCCGGGCGCGCCGACCGGTGACCGGGTCTTCCGATTCGAATGTACGCCGGGCATGTCAACCAGCGACGATACGGTCAATATCACGCCGCCGCCGGTCGTCACGATCTCGTCATTCGATATCGTCCCGGCCAGCGCTGAGCAGGGGCAGATGGTGCAGTTCAACTGGAGCGTCGAGGTGCTGAACGCGCCGCCGTCGCCGTCGTGCACGCTGACCTCGGTCAACGACGGGGTGATCGATCCGGTGCCCGTGATTTTAGATTCGACGCCCAACGGACAAAGCGGTTCGGAGCAGATGATCCTGCTCACAAACGCCCCGCTCGGTACGCAGAACTTCCTGTTCACCTGCCAGCCGGGCGGCAATCAGGCCGGCGACAGCCTGACGGTTCAATCGCCATCCAACCCGCAGACGATCCCGGTCGATTTCACCCCGGAGCTCACTGCCTTCCGCGGCCAGCCGCTGGCGTTTGGCTGGGCGGTGTTTCTGCAAGACAACCCGGCGAGCCCCTCGTGCACGGTCAGTTCGACGACCGGCGGCGTCGTCAATCCGCTGACCCTGCCGTTACCGACCGCGCCGGTCAGCCAGTCGGGCAGTAACAGCATCGATATTCAGGCCGGAGCGCCACTCGGCAATCGGGTCTTGCGTTTTCAGTGCCTGCCGGGCAGCCAGTTTATCGACGTCGCGGTCACTGTCCAGGATCCGCCACAGCCGCAGATTCTGATCGATGCCTTCGATGTGATCGAAACCCAGGTGCCGCAGGGCGGCGTGCTCAATTTCACTTACACGGTGACGCTGGTCAATGATCCGGCCAACCCGAGCTGTACTTTGGTCTCGACCGGTAATTTCCCGAACCAGACGATCCCGCTGCCGGCGGCGCCGGCCACCCAGAGCGGCAGCGGCAACGTGACGTTGAATCCGCCGCCGTCGACGACCGGCACGATTACCGTTCGCCTGACCTGCGGTCCCAACTTCGCGCAAATGACAGATACGGTCGAAGTCGTGCTGGCAAGTACGCCCAATGTCGGAATCATGACCTTCGATATCGTCGAGGACAGCATCGACGAGGGTACGGGCTTTACCGTCAACTGGGCGGTGGTGGTCTCCGGCAGCCCGGCTTCGCCGTCGTGCGTCCTGACCGGCAATATGGCCGGCGTGATCGACCCGGTGACCGTCCCCCTGACCTCGAAACCGGCCGACCAGAACGGCAGCTTTTTCGTCAACCTGCTGCCCGGCGCGCCGAGCGGCGTGCAAAGTTTCGATTTCTCCTGCACGCCGGGCTCGTCGCAGCGCACCGAGTTTGTCTCTATCGTTGCGGCCGGAGCCAACCCGCGCATTCAGATCAACAGCTTCAATATCGTTCAAACCGCGGCGGTGCAGGGCGGGACGATCAATTTCGACTGGAACGTGACGCTGCTCGATATGCCGTCCAACCCGGTCTGCTCGTTGAACGCCAGTGGCGTGATCAATTCAGTGACCGTGCCGCTCGCACCCTCGCCGGCGACGCAAAGCGGCAGCGGCACCGCCCAGATCCTGGCCGGCGCGCCGACCGGCAGCCATATTTTCACGTTCAATTGCGCGCCGGGCGGCGCCAGTCTGAGCGACAGCGTGCTGATCACGACACCGGCGACGCCGGAGATCTTCATCGACGATTTTCAGATCGTGCAGGCGACGGCCGGGGCCGGCGAGTTCATCGATTTCACCTTCGCCGTCACGCTCAGCAACAATCCGGCCAATCCGCAGTGCACGCTGTCGTCGGTCGGCACGATCGACCCGGTGACCATCGTCCTGGCCGGCAACCCGACGCAAAGCGACGCCGGCAGCGTGCAGATCCGCGCCGACGCGACGCAGGGCGACAAGAACTTCGTATTCAGTTGCACACCGGGCAGCGATTCGGTCACCCGGACGCTGACCATCACGCCGCCTGGCACGCCGAGTGTCGGTATCGTCGGTTTCAATATTGTCGAAACCAATGCGGCGCAGGGGGCGACGATCAACTTCGATTGGTCGGTCGTACTCACCGACAATCCGCAAAATGCCAGTTGCACCTTGTCGTCCAACACCCCAGGGGTGATCTCCGATGTGGTGGTCGCCCTCGACCCGCAGTTCGGCAGCAACCAAAGCGGCAGCGGTATCGCCACCGTACTCGGCACTGCACCGACGGGCAGCCAGGGCTTTTCGTTCACCTGTACACCGGGCGGCGCGCTGCGCACCGACAGCGTCGATATCACGGCGAGCGGCGGCAACCCCGAGGTGCTGATCAACAGCTTCGCGGTGATCGAAAGCAGCGCGCCGCAGGGCGGGCAGTTGAATTTCGACTGGAGCGTGACGCTGGTCGACAATCCGTCGCCGGCGTCGTGCGTGCTGAGCGCCGATAACGCCGGCGTGCTGGCCAACAACGTGACGATCGGTCTTGGCGCGACGCCGAGTGTGCAAAGCGGCAGCGGCACGGTCAACCTGGCGCCCGGCGCGCCGGCCGGCATCCACACCCTGCGCTTCACCTGCAACCCGGGGGGCAATTTCGCCGTCGATACGGTCGATGTCACTTCGGTCGCCGCGCCGGCGGTCGAAGTCAACAGTTTCAATATCGCCGAAACCGGCGCCGGGCAGGGCGGGACGATCAATTACACGTTCAGCGTCACGCTGCTCAACAATCCGAGCAATGTGTCGTGTACGCTGACATCGACTACTGAAGGCGTGATCGATCCGGTGACGATTCTGCTGCCTTCGACGCCGGCCAGCCAATCCGACGTCGGCAGCGTGCAGATTCTGGCCGGCGCGCCGACCGGGATCAGGACCTTCCGCTTCGAGTGCAACCCGGGCGGCCAGTTCCGCACCGACACGGTCAACATCACGGCGCCCGGGACGCTGGCCATCCTCGATTTCAATGTCCGCAATGTCACCGCGCCGCGCGGCAGCGACGTGATCTTCGATTTCACCGTGCAGCGCCAGAACAATCCGGTCAACCCGTCGTGCACGCTGTCTTCGCCTGGCGTGATCATGCCGGTCACCGTGCCGGTGCCGACCGGCGGGACGACGGTGCAGAGCATCAGTGATCAACTGGCGAACATTTTGCTCGAAGCGCCGCTCGGTGACGCCGACTTCACGCTGACCTGCACCCCCGGCGGCCAGACGGCGGTCGACATCGTGACCATCGAGCCCGTGCCGCCGCCCGGCATCCAGATCATCGATTTCGAGATCCTGCAAACGACCGCAGCGCCCGGCGCGGTGATTGATTTCACCTTCTCCGTCAGACGGATCGGTCTGCCGCCGGCACCGGAGTGCGTGCTTTTGGCCTTCAGCACGATCGACGATCTCACCGTGCCGATCTCAACCGCCGGCAATGCCACCGTCGATGACAGCGACATGGTGCAGATCCGCCCGGATGCACCGGCCAGCGGGCAGGCGGGGACGCAGTTTACGTTTGCCTGCCGGATCAGCCCGAGCGAGCCTTTCGCCGACAGCCAGGGCGATGTGGTGTTTGTGCAGTAATCCGGTTTGGCGCTACGGATCAGTTGACCTCCATCGCCGCCAGTTCGCGGCCGGCCGCCTCGCCGATCTCACCGCCGGCCCGGCGGGCGATTTGCAGGTGTTCGACTGCCTGGGCGCGGTTGCCGGAACGGCGTTCGACCAGGCCCAGCGTGTAGTGGGCGATCGCAGTCGGCAACAGTTTCAGGCTGTGGTGTAAATCGACGCGGGCCGCCGCGAGATTGCCGAGTTTTTCGCGCGCCTGGCCGCGGCGCAGGTAGTAATAGAACCACTCTGGATCTTCGCGGATCGCGATGTTGTAAGCCGCCTCGGCGTCGCGCGGCCGGTTCTGGGCGAGGGCGAGATCGCCGTGCAGGGCGTAGAAGCGTCCTTCGTGGGGCTCCAGCCGGATCGCCATATCGAGTTCTTCGCGCGCCTTGCGATAATCGTCTTTAGCCGCCGCGGCCTGCGCCCGGTCGAACGCATCGTAGGCCGGTTTTTTGGTGAACAGGTAAGCCAGGCGCTGCTTGTAATGCACTTCGCCGATCTCGCCGCCGGCCGGCAGCGCGGCGGCCAGCGCCCGGTTGTTGGCGAGCCGTTCGCGCGACGGCGGGTGCGACGCAAACAGCCCTTCGAGCCAGTTCGGGTTGCGGTCTGCGGAGAGTTTGACGAATTTTTCCTGCAAGCTCACTGCGCCTTGCGGATCGTAGCCGGCCTGGTGCATGTAGCGGATGCCGTATTCGTCGGCCTCGCGTTCTGCGTCGCGGCCGTATTTCTGGTTGACCAGTTGGGCGCCGACCGAGGCGCCGGCCAGCACGATGGCCCCGATCGCGGCATCGTCGCTGGCGACCCCGGCGGCGACGCCGGCGACTACCGCCCCGGCCTGCCCGGCAATCGCCTTGGATTGCGCCTGCGCCCCGTGGCGGGCGTCGGCATGGACGATTTCATGGCCGAGCACGGCGGCCAGTTCCGCCTCGCTTTCGAGCTCGGTCAGAAGGCCGCGATTGACCGCGATCTTGCCGCCTGGCAAGGCCCAGGCATTGGGTACCGAATCGTTCAGCACGTTGAATTCATAGGGCAGGCCGACGCGCGAGTGGGCGGCGAGGCGCGCCCCGACTTCCTGGACGTACGCTTCGACCTCGGGATCGGCGACGTAATCGCCGCCCTGTGCCTGGCGCATCGGCGCGTATTGCGTGCGACCGACCTCGGCGTCCCACTCAGGGCCGACCAGCATCAGGTTCGATTTGCCGGTCAGCGGGTTGGTGGCGCAGGCGGTGAGCAGGACCGCAGGCAGCAGACAAAGCAGCCGCAGGCGGGATGGATGGTCGGCGAGATTCATAACACAGCACCCTTTCTCTGGCCGGTACTGAAGTTCAGTTGGGATTATAAAGAAGCCGGCGTCCGGCGTCGCAGACGATTTCGCCGCCGCGTTCGAGACGGACGAGTTCGAGACTGAGGACGTCGCCGTCGCGCTGGATCATGTCGATTCTGAGCGGGACGGGATAAATGTATGCGCTTTGCCATATGTCCTGTGCCGCTTTGCTCGCCTCGCGCGAGCGGTGGATGCGCTGGGCGCTGAACATGGCGCACGGGGTGATCAGCGTCTGCGGCGCACCGGCCGTGAAGATATATTTGCGCAACTCGTTTTTGACCAGTGCGGTTCCGGTCCATGCCGTCAGGCCGGCGGTGGCTTTGCCCGCGCTGTCGATGATTTGCGTCAGCGGCTCCAGGACGCCGGCGGCTTGTTCGAAACGGAACGCCTTGCCGTCATATTCCCCGGCGAGCGCCGCGCGTGCGGCGTCGAATTGCGCCTGCCACCGGTCGCGCGACAGGAACCCTTTGCTGTCATGGCTGATGTCGAGCGGCAGCAGTGTCGGGCCGGCGAGCGCAAAGCGCCCCTGTTCGGCGAAGCGGGCGCCGATCGCACCGGCCATGCCGCGCGTCGCGGTCATCCAGAAACGCGCCTGGTAAACCCCGGCGGCGGTTTCCAGTTCGAAGCCGCCTTCGCCGATCGGTTTGCCTTTGAAGCGCGCCCGGTACCGGGCGCGGAACGGTGACAGCGCGCCGCGCGCGCGCGCTGCGGTAGGCGTTCCGGGCGGGCCGTCCAGGTGATATCTGCGAAATTCGAGTGGCGCATCGGGCAAGGCTGCGGCGGGCGGCGGCCAGGATTCACTGCCCGTTACGGCGTTCGTATAGGCGATCAAAAGCGGATAGAGGAGGCTGATCAAGCGTTAACACCTGGGTGAGGGGCCGGCCGTCGAGTTCGATGCCGCCTGGAGTTGCGGTCAGGCGCCGGGCGGCGATCAGCGCTGTGACCGCAACCAAAAGGCGATGTTCCAGAGGCGCCAGGCGGGTGGCGAGGCGTTGCGGCTCGTCGCCGGGCTCGATGGGTATCGCGGCCTGGGCGATGAGCGGGCCGCCGTCGAGTTCGGCGGTGACCAGATGGACGGTGGCGCCGTGGAGGGTGTCGCCGGCGGCGAGCGCCCGGCGATGGGTGTCGAGGCCGCGGTATTTGGGCAACAGCGAGGGATGCAGGTTGATCATCCGGCTGGCGAAACGGCGGCAGAAGGCGGCACTCAGCACGCGCAAGAAGCCGGCGAGCACGATCCATTCGATGTTCGCGGCGTCGAGTGCATCAGCCAGGGCGGCTTCGAAGGCGATGCGGCCGGGGTAGGCCACCCGTTCGACGATCCGCGCCGGAATGTGCGCGCGGCGGGCGTGTTCGAGGCCGGCGGCGGGCCGGTCGCTGATCACCTGCCGGATTTCGCCGGCGATCAGGCCGTGGTGCGTGGCGTCGATCAGCGCCGCGAGGTTGCTGCCTTGGCCCGAGATCAGGACGGCGAACGGCAGGGGGCCGCGCTCAGCCATCGCTGATCGTCACGCGCGGTGCATCGGCCTTGGCGGGGACGACTTCGCCGATCACCCAATGCGCTTCGCCGGCGGCCTCCAGACCCCGGCGCAAGGCCGGGACGTTGCCCGGGGCGATCACGAGGACGAAACCGATACCGCAGTTGAACGTCCGCCACAACGCCTCGCGGGGCAGGGCGCTCGTCTCGCGCAGCCAGCAAAAAACCGGTGGTTCGGGCCAGCTTCCGGCGTCGAGCCGGATGCCGAGGCCGGCCGGGATGCTGCGCACGATGTTGTCGATCAGGCCGCCGCCGGTGATATGGGCGAGTGCCGCCGGCCTGTGGGACGCGATGAGCGGCAGGACGGTACGGACATAAATCCGGGTCGGGGCGAGCAGCGCTTCGCCGAGCGTCACTTCGCCGCACGGCTTGCCGAGATCGGCCGGGCGACGATCGACGAGTTTGCGGATCAGCGAGTAGCCGTTCGAATGCGGCCCGCTGCTCGCCAGGCCGATCAAAAGGTCGCCGGCGGCGACGGCGCTGCCGTCGATGATCCGCTCGCGTTCGACGAGGCCGACGGCGAAGCCGGCGAGGTCGAATTCGCCGCCGCGGTACAGGCCCGGCATTTCGGCCGTTTCGCCGCCGACCAGGGCGCAGCCGGCCTGGGCGCAGCCTTCGGCGATGCCGCCGATCACGGTTGCTGCATCGTCCACCTCGAGCCGGCCGCAGGCGTAATAATCGAGAAAAAACAGCGGTTCGGCGCCATGCACCAGGATGTCGTTGACGCACATCGCAACGAGATCGATGCCGACCGTATCGAGCCGGCCGAGCCGGTGGGCGTAAAGCAGCTTGGTGCCGACCCCGTCAGTGCCGGCGACCATCACCGGTGCGCGATAGCGTTCGAGATCGACGCCGATCAGCGCTCCAAAACCGCCGACGCCGGCCAGCACTTCGGGCCGCATCGTGCGTTTGACGATGGGGCCAAGCTTGCGGACCAGCGCTTCGCCGGCTTCGATATCGACCCCGGCGGCGCGGTAGTCGAACGGGGCCGCGCCGGCGGTGTCGTTCTCGGTCGGCAGGGACATGGCGGATTCCGCAGGTTCGGGCAAAACGAAAGATACGGCATTTTCGCATATCATGAACCTTCGAAATCGATGACCTGACCACAGAAAGTGCGGCGATGACAACCCGAAGGGGCAGTGTTTAATGAGCAGGCGTTTGGCTTGCGCGGCGCATGCCGCATGCGGCCTTGGGTTCGTCGCGGCGCTGTTCGCTGTGAGCGGGCCTGCGGCGGCAGCGGTTCTTGCGGATTTGTACAGCGGGGCGGTGGAAATAACGGGAGCGCCGCCGGCGGAGGCCGAACTGGTGCGCGCCGCGTTCGACGCGCTGCTCGTCAAGTTGACTGATCCGGCAACACGGGTTGCGGCCCGCCTTGCGCCGCCCGGCGATACGGAGTTGCGGGCGATGGTGTCGAGTGTCAGTTATCTCGAAGGCGCCGGCGAGGCTGGAGCACCGGCGGCCGGGGCGCGGGTCGTGACCCGCTTCGAACCGGCGGCCGTCGATGCCTGGCTGATGCGCCGGGGATTGCCGCGCTGGCAGCCGGAACGGCAGCGCTGGCGTTTGTGGCTGGTGTTGGACGCGGCGGGGGAGCGGCGCCTTGTGCGGGCCGCGGACAGCGAAATCCACGCGGCAGTGCGGCGCGCCGCCGCCGACTTCGGATTGCCGGTCGAGATGCCCGGCGATGATGATCTACCTGACCCCGGCAGTGTTGCCGCCGAGCGCCTGATCGCCGCGATCCGCGGCGGCTATCCGGAAGATCCGGTCTTCGCCTCGCTGCCGGCCGCCGCTTCCGGCGCCGGCCGGATGGATTCGGCCGCCCCCCTGCTGGCCACGGCGCGGCCGATGCAAGGGGGTTGGCAGGTCCGCTGGCGGGCGCTGGCCGATGGCGAACTGATCGCCTTGGCGAGTGGCGATGCCGAGCTGGCGGCGGCGCTGGTGGCCGGCATCGGCCGCTTCGCCGGCGAGATCGCCCGCCGCAACCTGCTGCGCAACACCGCGCTGCAAACGCTGGCCGTGGAAATATCGGGCCTCGCCGGTCCGCGGACGGTCGGCGAAGCGCTGTCGCGATTGGCCGGTCTCAGCCAGATCGAATCGCTGGCCATCGTCGCCGCCCGCGGCGATCGCCTGGCGCTCGAGTTGCGGGCCCGCGCCGGCCCCGACTGGCTGCGTTCGGCGCTCAGGCTCGAAACCGATTGGCTCGAACGGCACCGATTCGAAACGGCCGGCAACGGCGCCGATCGTCCGCCGCCGGCCGACGGCCGTCTGCAATATCGGGTGGATACGCCTTGATCGCGCTCAATATGCTGCCCAATCTGTTAACCCTGATCAGGATCCTGCTGCTGCCGCCGCTCGCCTGGCTGATCCTCAGCGGCCGCTATCCGGCGGCATTGGCCCTTGCCGCGCTCGCCGGGTTGAGCGACCTGGCCGACGGGTACCTGGCCAAGCGTTTCGGCTGGGTCAGTCGCTTCGGCAGCATCGCCGATCCGCTGGCCGACAAGCTGTTGATGGTGGTCGCTTATACCTCGCTGGCGGCGGCCGGGTTGCTGCCGTGGTGGCTTTTGGTGCTGACCGTCAGCCGTGATCTGGTCATCGTCTGCGGCGCCTACGCCTACCACCGGCTGGTCGAGCCGCTGACCGCCACACCGCTGTGGAGCGGTAAATTGAATACCGGCTTGCAGACCCTGTTGATCGCCCTGGTCCTGCTCGCCGCCGGCCTCGTGCCGCTGCCGGCGGCGGTGACGGTGAATCTGATCTGGCTGGTTGCCACATGGACGCTGCTGTCGATGCTGCACTACGTTGCCGTCTGGTCACGGCGGGCGTACGAGCGGTGGCCGCGCTGAACCAGGGCGCGATGATCTCGCGCTGGTCAACGCCGGCAGGCGTCGCCCTGGCGGTGTTCGTGCTTCTCGCCGCCGGCTTTCTGATCTGGCTGCTGCGCCCGGTGCTGCTGCCGTTTGCGGTGGCCGCGGTGCTCGCCTATCTCGGCGACCCGCTGATCGATCGCATGATGCAGTGGCGCCTGACCCGCTGGCTCGGGCGCGGCGGTGCGGTGGCCCTCGGTTTTATTCTTTTCAGCGTGGCCGTTGCGGCGTTGCTGATCGTTGTCGTGCCGCTCATCGAGAACGAAATCGCGGCATTCGTCAACCGCGTCCCCGACTACCTCGCGTGGTTGACGGCGGTTGCATTACCGTGGATCGAAGGCAAGATCGGCCTTGAGCTGAGTCTGCCCGACCTGAAAACGCTGCCGCTCATCGTCCAGCAGTATTGGCGCGAGGTCGGCGGCCTGGCGGCGTTTTTGTTGTCGTCCCTGTCGCGCGGCGGCGCTGCACTGGCCATGTGGATCGCCAATCTGCTGTTGATCCCGGTCGTCACCTTTTACCTGCTGCGCGACTTCGACCCGATCTTGGCGCACCTCGAACGCCTGTTGCCGCGCAGCATGGCGCCGGGCGCCCGGCGCCTCGGCCGTGAAATCGACGAAGTGCTGGCGGCGTTCATCCGCGGCCAGTTGCTGGTGATGCTGGTGCTCGGCATGGTTTACAGCTTTGGCCTGTGGGTGGCCGGAATCGATTTTGCGCTGCTCATCGGCAGCGCTGCCGGGCTGCTCAGCATCGTCCCCTACCTCGGCACCATCGTCGGATTTGCGCTGGCCGTCGTCACGGCGCTGGTGCAGTACCACGATCTTTTGCACCCGCTGCTGGCGGTCGCGGTCTTCGTCGCCGGGCAAAGCCTCGAAGGCATGTTGCTGACGCCGTGGCTGGTCGGCGACCGGATTGGCCTGCACCCGGTTGCGGTCATCTTCGCGGTGCTCGCCGGCGGCCAGTTGTTCGGTTTTTTCGGCATCCTTCTGGCTCTGCCGGTGGCCGCCGCGGTGATGGTGCTGGTCCGCGATTTTCTTTGCCGCTACCAGGCCAGCGAATGGTACGGCGGCGTAAAACATGCCGACCGCCGCGGCCCGCGGCGGCGCAAACGCCGAGTCCGGCAGCAGGCGGCGGCTAAAACCCTCCCGGACGACTGATGGGCGGCCAGCGCATACTGGATCTCGACGGCCCGCCGGTGGCGATCTTCGACAATTTTCATCCCGGCGCCAACCGGCCGGTCTTCGATGCCCTGCGCGGCGCGGCCGCCGAGCGCGGCGCGCAGGTCTATCTGGCAGGCGAGGCGGGCAGCGGCCGCAGCCACCTGCTGCGCGCCGCCGCCGCGGCCCGCCGCGAAGCGGGCGGCACCGCACTGTACGCCGAATTGGGCACCGTCGAACCGCAGTGGATCGAGCACTGCGAAACGATGTCGCTGGTGGCGCTCGACGACGTCGATGCCTGGGCCGGCAGAGCGGGCGCCGAAGAGGCGCTGTTTCACACCCTGAACCGGATGCGAGCGAGCGGCGCGACCGTACTGGCCAGCGCCCGCTGCCGGCCGCCCGAATGCGGCTTTAGATTGCCCGACTTGATCTCCCGCCTCGCTTCGTTCAGCCAGCACCGCCTCAGATTGTTGGGCGACGACGACCTGCTCGCCGCCCTTCGGTTACGGGCCGCAACGCGCGGCATCCGGATCGGCGACGAAGTCCTGCACTGGCTGCTCGGCCGCCACCAGCGCCGCCTCCCGGCCCTGATCGCCGCCCTCGACCACCTGCAAACCACCGCGTATGCCCAAAAACGCCGCATCACCACCGCCCTGGCCCGGGAAGTCTTCGCCGCAACCCCGGCAGCAGCAGCCCATGAGATGCCGCAGTGCTCCGGTTTGAAATAGAGATATCGTATTTCTAGCTGACTTTTTATCCCAACTTCCGTCCTTGATCTCGTGTCTCACAGGAATTAATGACTTCCCCGGGATTTCTTGACTCACTGTCTCACAGGTGAGACATTTACAGCATGCGTGAAGTTACGATACGCGAATTGAGAAATCATGGCGGGCGCGTTCTCGAACGGGTGACCAGGGGAGAGGCGCTGACAGTGACGCGCGACGGCCATCCGGTCGCCGTGTTGCGCCCGCTGCCACGCCGCCCCGTCCCGGCGGCAACTCTCTTGAATCGCTGCACCGGCTGCCTGCGATCGATGCGGCGAAACTGAACCCAACTGTTGGGTATACATGCAATCCGGACGACTTTGCCGGAATAGATGGGCTCACCGTCGTCCCGGTACCCGTTCCTGGCTCGGGCACCGTTACTCGGAACAGTCGCCCCGAAGAGCGTGATGAGTGAGGCGTTCATTGTTGTTACTCGAGCATGCCAGGATCGATATTGATCGAATGCAGCCGGCTCATCGCCAAGATGCCGAGTGGTGAGAGCGAGATGGCACCGTTGCCGGAGCGGCGGTGGCCGATCCAGCCGAGGCGGGCATCGACGAAATTGCAGCGGTTGACATAGATCGTGCCGCTGCCCACGGCCGCGATAAACGCCTCGGCACGGGCCCGCGAGCGGGTGAAGATGGAGGCGGTCAGGCCGTATTTTGTGTCGGCGATCAGTTGGACCGCCTGTTTGTCGTCCGCCACCTGCATCACCGGCAGCACCGGGCCGAAGGTTTCCTCGCGCATGACGCGCATCGAATGATTCGTTTTGGCGAGCAGGGTCGGCGTCAGAAACAGGGCCGGACCGATCATCCGGGTCGTGCCGCCGGTGACGATTTCGGCGCCGGCGGCGGCGGCATCGGCGACGATCGCGGCCAGCGCCTCGACCGCCTGCTGGCCGCTGCGCAACGGCCCGAGCGTGGTTGCCGGATCGTGCGGATCGCCTAAGACCTCGCCGGCCATGACCTTGGCGGCGCGGGCGACAAATTCGTCGTGCAGCGTCTCGTGTACGTAAACCCGTTTCACGGCACAGCACGATTGCCCCGAATTGTGCAGGCGGCCGATTTTCACCACCCAATCGACCGCATGGTTGAGGTCGGCATCGGCGGCGATATAGGCAGCATCGTTGCTGCCGAGTTCCAGTGAGTACTGGATGAAGGGATTGGGCACCTCGTTCGCGACGCGCCGCGCGACACTGGCGGCGATGTCCCGCCCGCCGCGCACCGATCCGGTAAAGATGACGTGGTCGATCGCGCCTTTTTCGATGATCTCGGCGGAGGTCGCAAAATCGACGATCACATCCTGTACCAGGTGCTCGATCCCGTGCAAGGTGCCGAAAGCGCGGGCGAAATGCCGGCCGACGGATGGCGCGGTGGTGTGTTTGAGCAGCACCGCGTTGCCGGCGAGCAGAGCGCAGACCGTGCCGTTGATGGCGCAGAACAGCGGATAGTTCCACGGCGAGATGATGTACACCACGCCCTTGGCGCGGTATTCGATGCGGCCCTCGAACGCCGCATCGCCAAAGGCCGAAAGATCGACCGGGGCGAGGCAGCCGGCTTCGGCGAAGCGGCACAGGAACGCCGCCCGTTCGATCATGAATTCGAGTTCCTCGGTGGCGGCGGCCAGCGGTTTGCCGGTCTCGCGCGTGATGCCAAGGGCGATGGCGTCGCGCTCGTTCGTGAAGTAGCCGAGCGCTTCGCGGACCGCGGCGGCGCGCGCCGCCGGCGCCAGCGCTGACCAGCGGCGGGAGGCGGCCTGCGCCTTGTCGATTTTCGCGGTGCACGCCGCGAAGGGCTCGCTCTCGGCGGTAAAGACCGTTTCGCCGGTATATGGATCGTTGACAATGATGGTTTCTCTCATTTCATACTCGCAAAGCGTTTCAGCAGGTCGTTTCACTTTTTTGCAGGCTGCACCGGTTTACGGGGGTTGGGTGCTGCCGTCGATGGCGGCAAGCAAAGCTTGCGGGTCGAAATCGGGATCCTTGAGCGCGCGTTGCATGAGAGCCCGGCAACGGCCGGCGTCGAGGGTTTTAAGGCGGCGGGCGAGGGCGGCGACGGCGCCGCAATGGACGCTGAAGGCACGCAGGCCAAGGCCGATCAGGACGCCGGCGTATTTCGGCTCGGCGGCCATTTCGCCGCATAACGAGACGGGGATGCCCCGGGCTTCGGCCTGTTCGATGACGTGCGAGATCAGTCTCAGCAACGCCGGGTGCAGGGGGTCGTAGAGATAACCGACGGCGGGATCGAGGCGGTCGGCGGCCAGGGTGTACTGGCTGAGGTCGTTGGTGCCGATGGCAACGAAATCGACTTCCGGCAGCAGGGTGTGGATGGCCAGCGCCGCAGCCGGGGTTTCGATCATTGCGCCGAGCGCCAGATGTTCGGCCGGTGGGTGCTCGGCGGCCGGCAGGTCGGCGATGAGTTGCTGCATCATGCGGCGGACCTGCCTGATTTCCCCGGCCGTCGTGACGAGCGGCAGCAGGATGCGGAGCGGACCGTCGCAGGCGGCGCGCAGCAGGGCGCGCAGTTGCCGGCGCAGCAGTTCGGGATGGTTCAGGCCGAGGCGTACGGCGCGCAGGCCGAGGGCCGGGTTTTCGCCGCCGCCTTGCGGGCGGTCACCGGCGAGTAGCTTGTCGCCGCCGATATCGAACGTGCGGATGGTCACGGGCCGGCCGCCGGCGGCGGCGAGCATGGCGCGATAATGCGCCAGTTGCGATTCCTCGTCCGCCGGGCGGCGATCGAGAAACAGGAATTCGGTGCGCATCAGCCCGACACCGGCCAGCCCGCTGCCGCGCGGCGGCGCGATTTCCGCCGGCTCCTCGGTGTTGAGGTAGATGTCGAGCGCAACGCCGTCTTTGGTCTTGATCGGCTCTTTGGCGTCGAGGTCCGCGGCAACCTGAAATGCCAGGTCATGCTGTTTGTCGCGGTAGTGGCGGCGCAGGCGGTCGGAGTGCATCACGAACAGCACGCCGTAGTGGCCGTCGAGAATCAGTTCATCATCTTCTTTGATCAGGGTGAGTGCCGAATGGACGCCGATCAGCGCCGGGATGCCGAGGCTGCGGGCAAGGATCGCGGCGTGGGCGAAGGAACTGCCCTGTTCGAGCACCAGGGCGCTGACCCCGTGTTGGTGCAGCAGCGTGACCTGCGGTGGGCTGAGCACCCGGGTGACGACGATGCGGCCGGCCAGGTCGCCGGCGCCGCCCTGCAGCCGCGGGCTGTTGAGCAGTACCGGGGCGCGGCCGTCGGTCAGGGCTTCGATGATCAGCCGGGTGACATGTTCGATATCCTCGATCCGCGCCCTGAGGTAGGGGTCTTCGATCGCGGCGAAGCTATCGGCGATCGCCGTCTGCCTGGTCTGCACCGCCCACTCGGCGTTACACGCCGTGTCGCGGATCGCGGTGACGGTACCGTCGATGATTTCCGGATCGCGCAGCAAAAGGCGGTGGGTGTCGAGAAACTCGTGCGCCGTGGCGTGCGCCCCGGGCGTTTTTTTTTCGAGGTTGGCGATCAACTCGTCGAGATGGCGGCGGGTGGCCTCGACCGCGGCATGGAAGCGGGCGATCTCGGTCTCGATCTCATCGGGTTCGATTGTCCGCCGCGGGATTTCCAACTCGCGCGGTTGGAGCCGGTGCGCCCGGCCGAGGGCGATTCCTGAAGACAGTGAGATGCCGGACAGCGCCAGCATCAGTCGTCTTCGCCGAAGCGATCGGCGATCAGGCCGGCGAGCGCTGCGCAGGCCTGCTGTTCGTCCGGGCCGTCGGCTTCGATGATGAGTTCGGTGCCCTTGCCGGCCGCCAGCATCAGAATCCCCATGATCGATTTGGCGTTGACCCGCCGGCCGTTGCGGACCAGCCAGATTTCGCCCTCGTGGCGCGCCGCCTCGGTGACCAGCTTGCCGGCGGCGCGGGCGTGCAGGCCGAGACGGTTTTGGATCGTGACGTTTTGCCGGATCACCGCGCCGGCTCCGCGACGTCTTCCTGGTGTATACCGCCGGTGCCGCCGCTGACCGCCAGTTCGGCCAGCCGGTCGAGCGGCTCGTGGCGGTAGGTGAGCACTTTGAGCAACATCGGCAGGTTGAGTCCGGTGACGACGCGCGCCCGGCTGCCGGGCGGCAGCGTATGCACGACGTTCAACACCTCGTTGCACGGCGTGGCGCCCTCGAGGTCGGCGAGGATCAGCACCCCGCCGCCGCGTTCGAGTTCGGCAATCTTATTTTTCAGGCGGGTGCCAAGATCGCGGCATCGATCGCCGGCGGCGATGCCGAGCACCGAGACCTCGCCGCCGCCGGCCAGGATGCGGCTCGCCTCTTTTTTGAGGCAGGCGCCGATCGCCCCGTGCGAGAGCAGCAGGATCCCGGCGTTCATCAGCTTTGCGGCCGCATCATCAGGGCGTGGCGCTGGGCGAATTCGGCGGCCGCGTCGATACCTTTCATCTTGAGCATGAAATCGCGCACTGCAGCTTCAGTGATCACAGCCAAGTTGCGGCCGGCGAGCACCGGAATCGTGATCTGCGGGATGTCCAGGTCGATGACGTGCCGGGTGCTCATATCGCCGCGCAGGCGGTCGATCGCCCGCCGGTCGCGGCCGGCTTCGGGGACGTGGAGGTGGACGATCAGGCGCAGGAACTTGTTGGCCTTGATCGCTGCGTCGCCGAACATCTGGCGGACGTTTAGCACCCCGAGGCCGCGCACTTCGAGGCAGTCCTGCAGGGCGGGCGGGCATGAGCCGTCGATGATTTCGGGCGAGATCTGCGTGAACTCCGGGGCGTCGTCAGCGATCAGGCGGTGGTTGCGGGTCAAAAGCTCGAGCGCCAGTTCGCTCTTGCCGCACCCCGCCTCGCCGGTGATCAGCACGCCGATCGTGAACACTTCCATGAACACCCCGTGGAGTGTCATGCGGCGGGCCAGCGCCTGCGACAGGTAATAGTGCAGATAGCTGACCAGTTCATAACTCGAGCGCGGCGAGCGGAGCAGCGGGATGCCCGCTTCGGCGGCGGCCTGCATAAGATCGTTGGGCGGATCGAGATTGTCGGCGATGATCAGGCACAGCGGCTGGTGGCTCATCACCTCGGCGATTTTGGCCCACCGCTGACGGGCTTCGAGGGCATCGATGTGGGCCACCTCTTCACGGCCGATCACCTGGATCTGGTTGGGATGGATCAGATTGAGGTAGCCGACGAGCGCCGGCCGCGCCCCGGCCTGTTTGCTGCTGATGTGGCGTGCCGCCAGTTCAGTCGAGTGTGCCGGCCACTCCAGCGCCAGCCGGCCGCGCAGGGCCTCGAACATTTCGCCGACGGACAGGATCCGGCTCATACGGCATCCGCGGTCTGCCACTGTTTGATGGCGGCGTAAAGATCGACATCGCTGCCGGCCGCGCGCAGCCGGTCGCGGTTTTGTGCGTCGCCGAGGTGTGTCGCGATTTCGCGCAAAACCCTAAGATGGGGTTCGGCGCAACTGACCGGCACTACCAGGCCGATCAGCAGATCGACCGGCTGTTTGTCGGGGGCATCGAACGGAATCGGCTTTTGCAGGCGGATGAGGGCGGCGCGCAGTTCCTCGACACCTGCCACCCGGGCGTGGGGTATCGCGATCCCGTGGCCAAGTGCTGTGCTGCCCATCCGTTCGCGCTCGTTGAGCGCTTCGAAGATGTTGCGGGCCAGCGCCGCGTCGTCGCCGGCCAGAAGGGTGCTCAGTTTTTCGAGCACGCGCTTGCGGCTGCCGCCGGGGACGACCGCGGCGATGCGTTTCAAGGTCAGAACGTCGGCGAGATACATGATGGAGCAAAGCCCCTCCCGGGTTCAGCTCGCACTCGCCTTCGGCGCGCCGCGGGCGTGCGCCGTCAGTTTGCTCTTGAGCCGCCGCACCTGGCGGTCCAGCTTGTCGGCCAGCGCGTCGATCGCGGCGTACAGATCGACGTCCTCGGTGTTGGCGAACAGGTCAGAGCTGCCGCCGACGGTCAACGAGCCCTCGGCGAGGTGACGGTTTTTTTCGAGCTTGAGGATGATCTGGGCGCTGATGATGTGATGGAAATGGCGATCCAGGCGATCGATTTTTTCCGTGACATAAGCACGCAATGCCGGGGTGATATCGACATGATGACCGGCGAGATTGATCTGCATACGACAACTCCTGAAACACGGTGGCGGCCTTGGCGGATCTGCATACCGTTGGGAGTCCCGAACGGATCACGGGTTCCTCAGCGATAGCGCGCCTCCCGGGGCGCCTGGGCAGGGGCGATATTCTATCAGCGGTTCGGGGCGGGGGGGGGACGCCGGCGCCGGGAGCGCGAATCGAGGATGTTCAATTGCAGGCGGTATTTGGCCACGGTCCGCCGGGCCACCTGGAAGCCCGCAGTGGCCAGTGCCCGGCAGATCGCCAGATCGCTGAGCGGCCGGGCCGGGTCTTCGCCGGCGATCAGATCGCGGATGCGGGCCCGGATCGCCTGCGAGGCGACGCCTTCCCCGTCTTCGCTGTCGAGCCGCGCGGAGAAAAAATACCTGAGCGGCAGGATGCCGCGCGGCGACGCCAGAAATTTGCCGGCGACGGCGCGCGAGACCGTCGATTCGTGGACGCCGGTCACGGCGGCGATCTGCCGCATCACGAGCGGCCTGAGGGCGTGCTCGCCTTCCTCGAAAAAAGAAGTTTGGTGTTCGACGATGGTGGCCGCAACTTTGTACAAGGTCTGGTTGCGCAGTTCGAGGGCGCTGATCAGCCAGCGGGCCTCCTGGGCGCGGCTTTGCAGGTAACGCGCTTCGTCGCCGCGGGCTCGGGCCATGAGGCCGAGATAGTAATCGTTGAGGCGCAGGTTGGGCTGGTGCTCGGCACTCAGCCGGATCTGCCACTCGCCGGCGATTTTGCGGACATAGACATCGGGCTGGACGTACTCGGTTCTTTCGTTGTCGTAAGCGCCGCCCGGATGCGGGTTGAGGCTGCGGATCAGATCGACCGCCAAGGCCATCTCGCCGGCGCTGCAGGCCAACCGGCGTTCGAGCCGGACCCAGTGGGCGTGCGCCAGGTCTTCGAGATGGTCGCTCACGATCCTGGCGGCGAGGCGTTTGATCTCCGGTGCGGCGCGGCACTGGCGGATTTGCAGCAGCAGGCATTCGGCCGGCGAACGGGCGGCGATCCCGGCCGGTTCGAACTGCTGGACGATGGCCAGCACTTCCTCGATCTGGGCCGTCGAGACCAGATACTCCGGCGCGAGGGCCTGGCGCAACTCGTCGAAGCTGTCGTGCAAATAACCGTCGTCGTCGAGGGCGAAGATCAGGGCGCGGCCGATCGCGGTCCGGGTGTCGTCGAGCGCCTCGAGATTGAGCTGCTCCAGCAGGTGCGCCGCTAGGGTGGTCGTGCCGGGTTCATCACCGGCTGCAAGCTCTCGATCCGGGTCGTCGCCGTATACGCCGTGTGCGGGGGAGTCCCAATGATCGTTGTCCGGCCATGCCTCGGCATCGGCTTCGGCGGCTGCTGGTGGCGATTGTGCCACCTCGGCTGCGGCGCCGGCGGCCGGTGGTGTTGTGGCATCCAGTTCGGCGTCGAGGTCGCCCTCGTCGGCCATCTCGAGCAGCGGGTTGGCGTCGATGATCTCGCGCAGGTACTCGCTGAGCTGCATCCGGTTCAGTTGCAGCAGGCCGAACGCCTGCTGCAACTGCGGTGCCATGCGCAGTTGTTGCCGGAGGCCGAGTTGTAAGCGCACGCTGCTCATCGGGGCTCATAGGGTGAATTCGCGCCCGAGATAGACACTGCGCACCGCCTCGTCGCTGAGGATCTGGTCCGGCGTCCCGGTGCTGAGGACGTGCCCTGCACTGATGATATAGGCCCGGTCGCAGATCCCCAGCGTTTCGCGGACGTTGTGGTCGGTGATCAAAATGCCGATGTCCTGGGCCTTGAGCTGGCGGATGATGCGCTGGATCTCGCCGACCGAGATCGGATCGACGCCGGCGAACGGTTCGTCGAGCAGCATGAAGCGCGGTTTGGCGGCCATGGCGCGGGCGATCTCGACGCGCCGGCGTTCGCCGCCCGACAGATTGCCACCTTTCTGCCCGGCAAGGTGGGAAACCTGGAAGGCTTCGAGCAGGCGCTGCGTTTCATCGCGCCGCGCTTTGCGTCCGAGCCCGTCGCGCAGTTCGAGTACGGCGAGAATGTTTTCCTCCACCGTCAGGCCGCGGAAAATCGACGCATCCTGCGGCAGATAACCGACCCCGCGGCGCGCCCGGCGGTGCATGGGCAGGTGGGTGATATCGCCGTCGTCGAGCGTGACCGCACCGCCGTCCGGCCGCACCAGGCCGACCATCATGTAAAAGCACGTGGTTTTGCCGGCCCCGTTGGGGCCGAGCAGGCCGACGATCTCGCCGCCATCGACGGACATCGAGACATCGTGGATCACCGCGCGCCGGCGGTAGCTTTTTTTCAGATGGCGGGCGGCCAGCACGTCACTGAGCTCCGCTGTCGCGGATTTCGGCCGCGCCGTTCTGATCGCTGTCGCTCTCAGCCGCGCCATTCCCGGTTGTCGGAGGCCCCGGTTCTGCGCTCTCCGGCGCGCCGGTGCCATCACCATCGTCATCACCTGTATCCTGTTCGCCGGCCGGCACCTGGGATTCGGCGTCTTTCTCCGGCGGTAGGTCTTGTTGCTTGCCGCCGAGATTGCTGTCTTCGATGGCGCTGGCCTCGATCCGGATCCGGACACGTTCGTCGCCGCCGCTCAAGCCGCGCAGCTTTTCCTTGGCCAGGTCGTATTCGATGGTCGCCCCCGAGATTTCCCCCTGGGGGTGGACGACCAGGGCGTCGCCGATCAGCGTGATCAGGTCGGCGGGCACGTTGTAGTCGATGGTCCGGGCCCGGGCGTTCATCTCGCCGCCGTCGTCGAGGGTCTGGCGCCAGGTCGCCGGGCGGCCGTCGAATTCAACTTTGCGGATCCGGCTGTTTTCGAGAAAAACCCGCGCTTCGTCTGATTTCACGACCAGGCTGCCCTGGGTGATCACGACGCTGCCCTCGACCCGGGTAAAGCCTGATTTGGCGTCGTATTCGGAACGGTCGGCGACGATATCGACCGGCTGGTCGCGGTCGCTGCGCAGCGCCCCGGCCGGGGCTGGAAAGACGCCGACGGCGAGCAGCAGCAGGGTGGGCAGGGGGCCGGCGGCACGGCGCCGGTCAGTTGACAGCAGACGGGGCATCGAGCCTGATCTCCACGTTTTGATGTAGTCGGTAATGGCCGGTGACGAGATTGCCGCTCAGCCCGTCGCCGCTGAGATCCACCGCGCCGCGGGCCAGTTTGATCCGGCTAGCGGTCTGCAAGGTAGCGTCGCTGAGATTGTAGTCGAGACTGTCGCAATCGACCGCCAATGGCTCGCCCCGGCCCCGGCCGTCGATGCGGACCCGGTCGCGCAATGCGAGTTGGTCGGTGGCGCGGTTCAGGCGGCCGTAGCGCGCCCGGATCCGCCACTGCATGTCGCGGTGGTTGAATTCGATGTCGGGCGCGGTGAGGTCGATGACTTCGCCTTGCGGATCGTGGCGCATGGCCGGCGCCCGCAGGACCAGGCGCGGCACGCCGGCCGGGTCGAATTCGCGGTAAACGAGATCGGCGAAGTGATAATCGAGCTGTTCGCCGGTGGCCGCCGGCAATACGGCGGCTACCGGTCCAGGAGCTTCGGTCCACTGCCGGTGGGCGAGCAGCGCCAGGGCGATGGCCACCAGCGAGAGCAGAAAGCGGCGGCGGGTCATCATGTCGCCAGCGTCGATTGCCCGCCGTGCGCGTCGAGCAGCAGTTCGCAAATCTCGCGCACCGCGCCGAGACCGGCCGGCAGGCAGGTCACGTAGTGGGCCAGGGCGCGGGCGCACGGCTGGCCGCTGGCCGGGGCGCAGGCCAGGCCGGCGGCGCGCAGCACCGGTACATCGTTCCAGTCGTCGCCGGTGTAGCACACCGCAGAAATCGGCAGATCGAGCATCTTGAGAATCTGTTCCAGGGCGGCAAGTTTGTCCTCGACTCCAAGGCGGTAATGGACGATACCCAGATCGTCGAGCCGTGCCTTCGCCGCTGCGGTCTGGCGCGCCGACAAGGCAATGACGGTCAGTCCGTGGCGGATCAGCGCCTTCAGCCCCCAGCCGTCATGGACGTGGAAACTCTGTGCCGCGTTGCCCGCCGCATCGTAATGCAATCGCCCGTCGGTCATCACACCGTCGATATCGAACACCGCGGTGCGGACCGCCGCCGCCCGTTGGCGCAACTCGGCTGCTTCCAGTCGCCGGCTCATACGACACCGGACTGCAGAAGATCCTGGAAGTTGAAAGCGCCGATCAAGCGGCCGTCCGGTTCGGTGACCAAAAGGCCTTGGATATGGTACTCCTGCATCAGCGCCGCCGCCTCGGCGGCCAGCGCCTGCGGCGCGATGGTTTTCGGGTCGCGGTTCATCACCGCGGCGAGTGTCGTTTGCCTGAGATGGCCACCGTGATCCAGGGCGCGTCTGAGGTCGCCATCGGTAATGACACCGCAAAGGCGCCGTTGTTCATCGACGATGGCGCACATGCCGAGCCGTTTGGCGGTCATCTCGACAATGGCCTCGCCGAGGCCGGCGTCGAGGCCGACGCAGGGCAGGTCGCTTCCCGAGTGCATCACCTCGCTGACCCGCAGCCACAGGCGTTTGCCGAGGCGGCCGCCGGGATGGGCGCGGGCGAAGTCCTCGCTGGTAAAGCCGCGCGATTCGAGCAGCGCGATGGCCAGCGCGTCGCCCATCGCCAGCGCCGCCGTGGTGCTCGCCGTCGGTGCCAGGCCCAGCGGGCACGCCTCGCGCTCGACACTGGTATCGAGGTGGACGTCCGCTTCCTGGGCCAGTGTCGAGTTCCGGTTGCCGGTCAGGGCGAGCAGTTTGCTGCCGCGGCGGCGGATATCGGGCAGCAGGCTTACCAGTTCCGCGCTCTCTCCCGAGTTGCTGAAGGCGACGACGACATCGCCGGCGGTGATCATACCCAGGTCGCCGTGGAGGGCTTCGGCGGGGTGCAGGTAAAACGCCGGTGTCCCGGTGCTGGCGAAGGTCGCCGCCACCTTATGGGCGATGTGCCCCGATTTGCCGATGCCGGTCACTACGGCACGGCCGCGGCAGGCGAGCAGCAGCTTGCAGGCGGCGACGAATCCGGCGTCGAGCCGCGGCAACAGGGCGCGGATCGCCGCCGCCTCGATCTCGAGCACTGTCCCCGCCATGCGCACCAACGCCGCGTCGTTCATGCCGCGCATTGTAACCCCCGGCGCCGTTTTCCCAGCAGTTCAACTGTATCTGCGCAGCGCGCCGAGCAGCAGCGACAGGTAGAACATATAGGAGCCGAGGAGCAGAATGCCGCCGCCCTGGTTGAGCACTTGCCGGCGTCCCGGCCAGAAATACAACAGCATCATCACGGTCAGTCCCACCATCATTGCGACGTCGCGGTAAAAGAACAGCGGGACGACGTCCAGCGGCTGGATCACGGCGGCGATGCCGAGTACGCCGAGCAGGTTGAACAGGTTCGAGCCGATGATGTTGCCGAGGGCGAGACCGCTTTCCTTCTTCAGGGCGCTGGCAACCGCCGCGGCGAGCTCCGGCAGGCTGGAGCCGACCGCCACCAGGGTCAGTCCGATGAACTCTTCGGGCATGTCCAGCAGGCGGGCGGTCGCCACCGCGCCATCGATCACCACGATCGAACTCAAAGGTAGCGCCGCCATCCCGATCAGAATCCATAACCAGGCCCGCCGCCTTGCGCGTCTGGCCGGCAGTTCGCGCCGCAGCTCGCGGCCCAAAGGATCGACCGAAATCGGGCCGGCCAGGCCCAGGCGGACCATCCAGGTGAGAAAGAGGGCGAACAGCCCGACGAGCAGCCAGCCTTCCGCCCGCGTCAGCGTGAAATCGGCGAACAGCACGGCGGCGAGCAGTGTGACGGCAAGCAGCACCGGTGCTTCGCGGCGCAGAATGGAAGAATCGATCGTGATCGGCCTGAGCAGCGTTGCAATGGCCAGCACCAGCCCGATGTTGGCGATGTTGGAACCGATTGCGTTGCCGGCGGCGAGTGCCGGTGCGCCACGCCAGGCGGCGGCCACCGAAATCACCAGTTCCGGCGCCGAGGTGCCGAAGCCGATGACCGTCATGCCGATGACCAGCGGCGGCACGCCGAAATCGCGCGCCAACGCCGCGGCGCCCGTGACCAGGCGCTCGGCGCCCCACAGCAGGACGACCAGTCCGGCGGCCAGTTGCATGAGCGGGAATAACAAGGGCATAGGTTTATGTCCCAGTGGCAGCGCCAGGTGGCAGCAGTTATGATGAACCCGGAATATTCACGACCCACTCTACTGCGACGGCCCCATGCCCTGCATCCCGGTGCGCCCTGCCTGCCGGCAGGCAGGGCGGTCGCGAAATGCCACAATGACCGGGCTTGGAACCCCCTCGTGAAGACGGGGTCCCGAAGATTCCGGGTTGACCCACAAAACCGAAGGATTGTATGGACGCCAGAGATCTCGAGCAACTGATCGCCCAGGCCCTGCCCAAGGCCAAGGTGGCGGTCACCAGCCCCGACGGCGTGCACTTCAGCGCCACGATCGAAGCGGCTGAATTCACCGGCCTGAGCCTGCTCCAGCGCCATCGCCGCGTCCACGCCGCGCTGGGTGCCAGGCTCGGCGGCGAAATCCACGCCCTGTCGATCACCGCCCAGGCGCCGGGTGAGCACTGATGGCCCGCCTGCAGATCACCGGCGGTCAGCCGCTCCTCGGTGAAATCACCATCTCGGGTGCCAAGAACGCGGTCCTGCCGATCCTTGTCGCCAGCCTCCTGACCGACCAGCCGATGCGGCTTTGCAACGTGCCGCACCTGCAGGACGTTGCGACGACGATGGCGCTATTGGCGCAGATGGGCGCCGATCTGGTCATGGAAGAGAATATGGCGATCCGGATCGACAACCGGGATCTCGCCGTCTTCAGCGCGCCGTACGACCTGGTCAAGACGATGCGCGCCTCGATCCTGGTGCTCGGCCCCCTGCTTGCCCGCCACGGCCGGGCCGAAGTCGCACTGCCCGGCGGCTGCGCGATCGGCGCCCGGCCGGTCGATCTGCACCTCAAGGGCATGGCGGCGCTCGGCGCCGAGATCGAAGTCAGGGGCGGCAACATCATCGCCCGGGCCGGGCGGCTCAAAGGGGCGCGGATCGTGATGGATTCGGTAACCGTGACCGGCACCGAGAACCTGATGATGGCCGCGACGCTGGCGCGTGGTGTGACGGTGATCGAAAACGCCGCCCAGGAACCCGAGGTCGTCGATCTGGCACGCTGTCTGGTCGCGATGGGGGCGCGGATCGAGGGTATCGGCACCGAACGGCTGGTGATCGAGGGCGTCGAGAGCCTCGGCGGCGCCGATTACACCGTGCTGCCCGACCGCATCGAAACCGGCACCTACCTCGTCGCCACGGCGATGACCGGCGGCCGGGTGCGGCTTGGCCACGCCAGCCCGGGCACCCTCGACGCTGTGCTCGCCAAACTTGCCGAATGCGGCGCCGACCTTGCGACCGGGCCGGATTGGATCGAAATCGATTGCCGCGACCGCCGCTTGCGCGCCGTCAATATTACGACCGCGCCGTACCCAGGGTTCCCGACCGACATGCAGGCCCAGTTCACGGCATTGAACACGATCGCCGAGGGCACCGCGGTGATCACCGAAACGGTGTTCGAGAACCGTTTCATGCACGTTTTGGAATTGCAGCGCCTGGGGGCCGACGTCCAGGTCCGCGGCAACACTGTCGTCGTCCGCGGCGTGCCGGCGTTGTCGGGGGCGCCGATCATGGCAACCGACCTGAGGGCCTCGGCGAGCCTGGTGCTGGCCGGCCTGGTCGCCGGCGGCGAAACCATTGTCGATCGGGTTTACCACATCGACCGCGGCTACGAGAATATCGAAGAGAAGCTCTCGCAGCTCGGCGCCCGGGTCAAGCGGCTGCCCGGGTTGATGCCGAAAACGGCGGTCTCGCCGGCCACCGAAACACTGGCCGCGGTGTAAACGTACAGAAGAAAAAGGGACGATCCCCCAGTCATTCCGGACGCGCCCACACCCTCTATTGCTGCACGGTCGCCGTCTGGGCAGTCTCGCCGGCCTTCTCGATTTTGGCGAGAAATTCGCGGGCCAGCCGATTTTCCGGGTCGCGTTCCAGTATCCGGCGCCATAGTTCTCCGGCGCCGACCAGGTCTCCGGCGTTGTAGCGGCGGATCGCTTCCTGATGCTCGCGGGCAGCCAGCGCTTCGTTGAGTTCGGCAAGCCGCACTTTCGCCTCGACATGGTCGCTGTTGTAGCGCAGGGCCTGGGAGAATGAAAAATGCGCGACCTCGGCCTGGCCGCGATCGAGGGCCTCGAGCCCCTGGCGGTAATGACGTTCGGCATTGAGCCGGTTTTCCAGTCGGCCAACGATCGCCTTGGCGTCCGGCAATTCGGCGGCATTGCGGGCGGCGGTCAACTGCACCGCTGCGTCGTCCAGGGCGCCGCGCCGGATCAAAGGCTCGATGCGCAGGGCCAGTGCTTCGACCAGCAGTGTTTTGCTGCCGGCGTCAAGCTTGCCGCCGGCCTGGGCCGTGGTCAAAAGCGAAATCGCCTGCTCGTGCCGGCCTTCGTCGATGAGCTGGCGGGCGGCGGCGACGACGCCGCTCGGTTTTTGGGGGACGAGAAAAGCGGGCAGATCGGGGCGCGCCGCCGGCAGCTTGAGTTTCTGGCCGACGGTCAGGCGGCGCGGATCGGTGATGCCGTTATAGCGGGCGAGGGCGATGTACCACAAAGGATGGCCCAGTTCGTCGGTGGCCAACTGGCCTAGCGTATCGCCGGCGGCGATGGCATGTTCGCGGGCCGGCGGACCGAGCAGCTTGACCGGGTCGGCGCTGAGCTGGTCGTAAATCCAGCCTGCCATCGGCTGCCTGCCGTGGTAGGCGAGCGACTGGGCGAGCGCCTCACGGGCTTCGGCCATCCGCCCGGCCTCGATTTCGGGCAACGCCCATTGCAGGGCAGCGTCGACTTTTGGCGGCGGGGGTGGGGGCGGCGGCGGCGGGGCGGGCTCGGGCTCGGGCTCAGGCGCCGGTTCGGCCGCCAGTTGTGGAGCGTTGACGCAGGCGGCAAGGGTGAGCAGAAGGCCGAGCGCCGGTATCAAGGCGGTGAGGCGCACGGCTCTGCGTTTTTGGGCGAGACTGCCGGTGTTCATTGTTGTGGATTTCCATATCGACAGAGCGATTAATCATACCCGAATTGACCGGCGAGCGAAATGGCGCGGCTGCCGGGCCTTGGGGCTTGGCAGTAGGAGGCTCATGAATAATACGGGTCCAGTGCGGTGACTTTCTGGTAGCCGCGCGGCAATGCCGTGCCGCGCTGGGCGCGGCTGCCGAGGTACGGTTCCAGTTCGCGCCGGCCGAGCCTGAGGTATCGGGCTCCGGCCCACAATAGACACTCGCCGCCAGCCGGCAATGACAGGATTCCGGCGACGCGCTCGCCGGCTTTTAGCGCTTTCGGTGGAATCTGGATCAGCTTGTTGCCCTTGCCGCGCGGCAGTTCGGGGGCGTCGGCGACGGGGAAGCAGAGCAACCGCCCGCCGCTGGTGACGATGACCAGAAGATCGTCATCGGCAGCGGTGACGATCGCCGGCGGCAAAAGGCGCGCGCCGGCCGGGACCGAAACCAGTTGCTTGCCCGCCCGCTGCCGGCTGATCAGGTTGCCAAGGCGGGTCCTGAAGCCGTAGCCCGAATCGCTGGCCAGCAGAACCTGGTCTGTGGCGTCGCCGAGCACGACGCCGGCGAAAGTGGCGCCGGGCGGCGGTTGCAGGCGGCTGGTCAGCGGTTCGCCGTGGCCGCGTGCCGAGGGCAGTTGGTGCGCGGGCAGCGCGTAGGCCCGGCCATGCTCGTCAACGAACACCGCCTGCTGGTTGCTGCGGCCACGCGCCGCATGCTGCAAGCGGTCGCCGGTGCGGTAGGCGAGTGCTGCAGGATCGACCTCGTGGCCCTTGGCGATCCGGGCCCAGCCCATCGCTGAGAGGATCACGGTCACCGGTTCGCTCGGGGTCAGTTCGCTGTCGCTCATCGCCTGCGCCGCGGGACGGGCGATCAGCGGCGAACGGCGTTTGTCGCCGTGGCGTTCGGCGGCGGCCAGCAGTTCCTGTTTGATCAGGTTTTTCAGGCGTCGCGTCGAACCCAAGGTTTGTTCGAGCACCGCCCGCTCGCTTTCCAGCGCCTGCTGCTCGCCGCGGATCTTGATTTCCTCGAGGCGGGCCAGGTGGCGGAGTTTCAGATCCAAGATCGCGTCGGCCTGCGTTCCGGTCAGTTCGAAACGAGCCATCAGCACCGCTTTCGGCTCGTCCTCGGTACGGATGATCCGGATCACCTCGTCGATATTCAAAAAGGCGATCAACAAACCGGCCAGCACGTGCAGGCGGTCGATCACCTGGTCGAGGCGGTGTTCGAGCCGCCGGCGCACGGTCGCCTGGCGGAAGTCCAGCCATTCCCTGAGCAGTGTTTTTAGGTCGTAAACCCGCGGCTTGCCGTCCAGCCCGATCAGGTTGAGGTTAACACGGTGGCTGCGTTCAAGGTCGGTGGTCGCAAACAGGTGGGCCATCAGGCGTTCGGCGTCGATGCGGTTCGAGCGCGGCACCAGCACCAGCCGGGTCGGGTTCTCGTGGTCGGATTCGTCGCGTAGGTCTTCGATGAGCGGCAGCTTTTTCGCTTTCATCTGCTCGTCGATCTGCTGCAAGACCTTGGCCGGCGAAACTTGGTAGGGCAGCGCGGTGATCACGATATCGCCGTCCTCGCGTTCGTATACCGCCCGGCTGCGGACGCTGCCGCCGCCGGTTTCGTAAAGATGCAGCAACTCTCCGGGCGGCGTGACGATTTCGGCGGCGGTGGGAAAATCGGGCCCCTTGATGTGTTGCATCAGGGTCCGGATATCGGCCTTGGGGTCGTCGATCAGGTGGATCAGGGCGGCGACCACCTCGCCGAGGTTGTGCGGCGGGATGTCGGTTGCCATGCCGACGGCGATGCCGCTCGCCCCGTTGAGCAGGACGTTGGGCAGGCAGGCCGGGAGCAGCCGCGGTTCTTTCAGCGTGCCGTCGAAATTCGGCTGCCAATCGACGGTACCCTGGCCGAGTTCGGCGAGCAGCACCTCGGCGTACGGTGCCAGGCGCGATTCGGTGTAACGCATCGCGGCAAAGGACTTCGGATCGTCGGGCGAGCCGAAATTGCCCTGCCCGTCGATCAGCGGGTAGCGGTAGGCGAACGGTTGGGCCATCAGCACCATCGCCTCGTAACAGGCACTGTCACCGTGCGGATGGAACTTGCCGATCACGTCGCCGACGGTGCGCGCCGATTTTTTGGGTTTCGAGCCGGCTTGCAGGCCGAGTTCCGACATGGCATAGACGATGCGCCGCTGCACCGGCTTCAAGCCGTCGGCGAGGTGCGGCAGGGCGCGGTCGAGGATGACGTACATCGAATAATCGAGGTACGCCTTTTCGGCGAACTGCCGGATCGGCAGGCGTTCGAACGGAATGACTGTGGTGGTCATGGGGTCATCTCGGCGCGGTCGCCAGACGCTTCGAGCCAGGCGCGGCGGTCGGCGGCGCGTTTTTTGGCGAGCAGCATGTCGAACAGGCGGTCGGTATCCTTGTCGTCGTCGATCGTCAGTTGCACCAGCCGCCGGGTGTCGGGGGCCATGCTCGTTTCGCGCAGTTGCAGCGGGTTCATCTCGCCTAGGCCCTTAAAGCGGGTTTCGGTGATCTTGCCCTTGAGCTTTTCGGCGGCGATGCGTTCGAGTATGCCTTTGCGCTCCTCGCCGTCGAGGGCGTAGAACACCTGCTTGCCGATGTCGATCCGGTACAGCGGCGGCAGGGCGACGAACACCCGGCCGGCGGCGACCAGTGGCCGGAAATGGCGCAGAAACAGGGCGCAGAGCAACGTCGCGATGTGCGCCCCGTCGGAATCGGCATCGGCGAGCACGATGATTTTGCCGTAGCGCAGGCCGCCGGAGTCGACGTTGCCGGGGTCGGCGCCGATCGCCACCGCCAGGTCGTGTACTTCCTGGCTGGCGAGCACGGCGGCCGGATCGACTTCCCAGGTATTCAGGATTTTGCCGCGGATCGGCAAGATTGCCTGGAATTCCCGGTTGCGCGCCTGCTTTGCCGAACCGCCGGCCGAATCGCCCTCGACGATGAACAGCTCGCCGAGCGCCGAATCCTGGCTGGCGCAGTCGGCCAGTTTGCCGGGCAGCGCCGGGCCGCCGGATGTTTTCTTGCGCGTCACCTGGCGGTTGGATTTCAGCCGTTTCTGGGCGCTTTCGATCGCCAGTTGCGCGATCGCTTCGCCGTCGGCAACGTTGCGGTTCAGCCACAGGCTGAACCGGTCTTTGACGATACCCGAGACGAACGGCGCGATCTGCCGTGAAGTCAGCCTTTCTTTGGTCTGGCCGCTGAACTGCGGGTCGGCGAGCTTGACCGAGAGCACGAAGGCGACCCGCTCCCAGAGGTCTTCCGGGGCGAGCCGGATGCCGCGCGGCAGCAGGTGGTGCAGTTCGCAGAATTCGCGCATCGCCTCGATCAGGCCGGTGCGCAGGCCGTTGACGTGGCTGCCGCCCTGCGGTGTTGGAATCAGGTTGACGTAGCTTTCCTGCAAGAGTTCGCCGGCGGGCAGCCAGGCGAGGGCCCATTCGGCCTGCTCTTCCTCGCCGGCGAGCTGGCCGGTGAACGGCTCGGCGGGCAGGATCGTCTGACCCTTGAGTTCGCCCGTCAAGTATTCGCCGATCCCGCCGCTGAACTGCCAGGTTGTGTGCTCGCCGCTTTTGACATCCCGGAATTCGACCGTCAGGCCGGGGCACAGCACGGCCTTGGCGCGGAGCAGGTGCTTGAGGCGGCTGACGGCGATCTTTGGGCTGTCGAAATAGCGCGGGTCGGGCCAGAAGCGCAGCCGGGTGCCGGTATTGCGCTGGCCGACCCCGGTCAGCACTTTGAGCTTGCTTTTCGGCTCGCCGCTTTGATACATCTGGTGGTATTCCCGGCCGTCGCGCCGGATCCAGACTTCCAGCCGTTTGGACAGGGCGTTGACGACCGAGACCCCGACGCCGTGCAGACCGCCGGCGAAGCGGTAAGTCCGGTTGGAGAACTTGCCGCCGGCGTGCAGGCGGGTCAGGATCAACTCGACGCCCGGCAGTTTGTGTTCGGGGTGCCGATCGACCGGCATGCCGCGGCCGTCGTCGGCGACCTCGATCGAATCGTCATCGTACAGGGTCACCGAGATCGTTTTGGCGAAGCCGCCGAGCGCCTCATCGACGCTGTTATCGACGACCTCCTGGACCAGGTGGTTGGGCCGACTGGTGTCGGTGTACATGCCGGGCCGCCGGTGCACCGGCTCCAGGCCGGAAAGAACCTCGATGTCCTCGGCCTGGTAGCGTTGTCGTGCCGCCGGCGGGTTTGGCGATTTGGCTTTGCTCATCGGCGCGCGATCATGAACCAGAACGGCGCCGGCTGCAAGGGGGCGCAAAAATAATCCTGGATAACACAACGGCGGGAACGAGTCCCGCCGTGTGACCGGGCCGGGCCGCGGGAGGGAATGGGGATGGAACGACCGCAGCGCCGGTTTTATTCGACAACGGCATCGGAGCAGGTTTTTTATACGATGACCGTTGTCTGCTGCTCCCCCGTGGCATGCCAAAGTGTGCTGCTTGCGGAGAGCGGTCGAAATATAACCCAGCCGCCGGGAGTTTGCAAGACCCGGCAGCATCGTGAAGAACCCCGATTCGTCCAGGGCGGCCGCCGGGCAATGAAGCCTATAATGTAGCCGAGATGTTTCAGGAACCTGGTATGAACGAAGCAGGTCCGCGCCGAATCGATTCGGGTTTCGCCGATCGCGATCCAGAGGAAACCCGTGAATGGCTTGACGCTCTGCATGGCGTCGCCGCCGCGGGCGGTGCGGAACGCGTCGCGTATCTGCTCGCCAGGCTGCATGCCGAGGCCGAGGCGCTGGGCATTGCGCCGGCGGCGGCGCTCCGGTCGGCCGCCGATCTTACCACCCCATACGTCAACACGATCCCGCCCGAGCAGCAGGCGGCGGCGCCGGGCGATCCGGCGCTGGAACGGCGCATCCGCTCGATCATCCGCTGGAACGCGATGGCGATGGTGGTCCGCGCCAGCCGCCGCGGCGGCGAACTCGGCGGGCATATCTCGTCATTCGCCTCGGCGGCGACGCTGTATGATGTCGGCTTCAATCATTTCTTCCGCGGCCCCGAGGCGCCGGGCGGCGCCGATCTGCTCTATATCCAGGGCCACTGTTCGCCGGGTATCTACGCCCGTGCCTTCCTCGAAGGGCGGCTCACCGAGGCTGAGCTCGACCGCTTCCGGCAGGAAGTCGGGGGCGGTGGGCTGTCGTCGTATCCGCACCCGTGGCTGATGCCCGATTTCTGGCAGTATCCGACCGTCTCGATGGGCCTCGGCCCGCTGATGGCCATTTACCAGGCCCGTTTTCTGAAGTATCTCAATGACCGCAGCCTGGCCGACACCAGCAATCGCAAAGTGTGGTGTTTTCTCGGTGACGGCGAGACCGATGAACCCGAATCGCTCGGTGCCATTTCGCTCGCCGGCCGCGAAAAGCTCGACAACCTGATTTTCGTCGTCAACTGCAATCTGCAGCGTCTCGACGGCCCGGTGCGCGGCAACGGCAAGATCATCCAAGAACTCGAGGGCGTCTTCCGCGGCGCCGGCTGGAAAGTATTGAAAGTGCTGTGGGGATCGTATTGGGATCCGCTGCTCGCCGCCGACCACGACGGACTGCTCAAACGGCGGATGATGGAAGCGGTGGACGGCGACTATCAAATGTACAAAGCCCAGAACGGCGCCTACGTGCGCCAGCATTTCTTCGGCAAGTACCCCGAACTTCAGGCCCGTGTCGCGGCGATGAGCGACGAGGAAATCTGGCGCCTGAACCGCGGCGGCCACGATCCGCACAAGGTGTATGCCGCCTACCACGAAGCGGTCAACACGCAGGGCCAGCCGGTGGTGGTGCTGGCCAAGACGATCAAGGGTTATGGTCTCGGCCGTTCCGGCGAGGGCCAGAACATCAGCCATCAGCAAAAGAAGCTCGACGACGAGGGCGTGCGTTATTTCCGCGACCGTTTCGACGTGCCGATCGCCGACGACCGGCTCCCGGAAGTCCCTTATTACCACCCCGGCCCGGACAGCGAGGAAGTGCGCTATCTCAAGGCGCGGCGTGCCGCCCTGGGCGGCGAGATGCCGGTCCGCCGGGTGACGGCCGAACCGCTGCCGGTGCCGCCGCTCGATGCCTTCGAGGTGCTGCTCAAAGATTCCGGCGAGCGCGAGTTCTCGACGACAATGGCGTTTGTCCGTGCCCTGGCCGTGATCCTGCGCGATAAAACCCTGCACGACAGGATCGTGCCGATCGTCGCCGATGAAGCGCGGACTTTCGGCATGGAGGGCATGTTCCGCCAGTTGGGTATTTACTCGTCGGTCGGCCAGCTTTACGAGCCGGTCGATTCCGACCAGTTGATGTTCTACAAGGAAGACAAGAAAGGGCAGATTCTGCAGGAAGGCATCAGCGAGGCCGGGGCGATGTCGTCGTGGATCGCCGCCGCTACGTCGTACGCCAACAACGGCCTGGCGATGATGCCGTTTTATATCTATTACTCGATGTTCGGCTTCCAGCGCATCGGCGATCTGGCCTGGGCAGCCGGCGACCAGCGGGCGCGCGGCTTTTTGCTCGGCGGTACCTCGGGGCGCACGACGCTGAATGGCGAGGGCCTGCAGCACGAAGACGGCCACAGTCATCTTTTGGCCTCGACAATCCCCAATTGCATCGCCTACGATCCCACCTTCGCCTATGAAGTCGCAGTGATCATCCAGGACGGGCTCAGGCGCATGCTGCACGAACAGCACGACGTCTACTACTACGTCACACTGCTCAACGAAAACTACCCGCACCCGGCATTGCCGGACGGCGTCGCCGACGGCATCCGCCGCGGCATGTACCGTCTGCGGCAGGGCGGCGGGTTCCCGCGGCGCGTCCAGTTGCTGGGCTGCGGTGCGATCCTGCGCGAGGTGATCGCCGCCGGCGAGATACTAGAACGGGATTTCCAGACTGCCGCCGACCTGTGGAGCACGCCGGGTTTGAACGTGCTGCGCCGCGACGGCATCGAAGCGGCGCGCTACAACCGCCTGCACCCGGAATTGCAACCCCGGCAGCCCTATGTCACGCAATGCCTGCGCGAGGCGGCCGGCCCGGTGGTCGCCGCCACCGATTACCTGCGGGCCTACGCCGACCAGATCCGCGAGTATGTGCCCAATGCGCCGTATATCACGCTCGGTACCGACGGTTTCGGGCGCAGCGACACCCGCACCCGGCTGCGTGCATTCTTCGAGGTTGATCGTTACCACATCGCCTACGCCGCGCTGTACGGCCTTTATCTGCAAAACCAGTTGAGCCGCACCGAGCTGCTCGATGCCCGCCGGCGGCTGGCCATCGACCCCGATCGCCCGGAACCATTCAACATCTGAGCCTGGATGATTCATGACCCGCTCCAGTAATTTTTTCTTCCCCGCTTGCGGGGAGAGACTATTTTCTTCTCCCTCCCCCGCTTGCGGGGGAGGGTGGGGTGGGGGCATTGCCGGGTGGTGGCCATGCGATGCGCGCCACTTTGTTCAATCCATGACACAATAATGAAATGAGCCCAAAAGTTGCATAAATTTTGCTTGAATTTATAGATTTCTTCATTAAATCAATAAGTTATGAGAATTTTAGTTAAAGCATCGAATTCACCCAGGGTGACGCGCCCGGTTTCTCGCCCAAGCTGGAGGCACATCTTGCCCGCTTGCCCTCGAACCGTAGAATTACTACGGCTCTTACTCGGGCAGTCCTGCCCTTGCCCTGTCCCAACGGGCCGGCCTGCGGCCGTTCAAATTGCGTTCCCGACGCATTTGTCGGGCAATCGGCCAAGCTGTACTCACCAGCTTGACCGAGAATCCCGGGAATTTATGCAACAGTTGGGTGAACGTGTCCCGATCGCTCTTTATCGATGCCATGGATTTTTTTAGATGAATGCAATACAGCAAGTCAAGGTGCCCGATATTGGCGGTTTTACCGATGTCGATGTGATCGAAGTGCTGGTCGAGGAGGGCGACGAGGTCGCCGCCGAGCAGTCGTTGATCACACTGGAAAGCGACAAGGCGACAATGGAAGTGCCGTCGCCGGTAGCCGGCGTGGTGTGCCGTCTCAATGTCAAGCTCGGCGATACGGTATCCGAAGGGTCGGTGATCGCCGAAGTCGAAACTGCGGGCGAAGCCGCGGCCGCACCGCAACCGCAACCGCAACCGGTTGTCGCGCCACCGCAGGTTGTGGCCCCGCCACCGCCGATTGAAACGCCGGCACCACAAGCGCCTTCGCCGCCGGCCGCGGCCGTTCCAGAGCCGCCCGCCCCGCCCGTGTCACCGGCGCCGCCTGCCCCGGCGGCCACACCCGTGGCCGCACCGCCGCACGCCAGCCCCGGTGTCCGCAAGCTGGCGCGCGAATGGGGAATCGATCTCAGCCTGGTGCCGCCAAGCGGCGAGGCCGGCCGGATCACCGAAGACGATCTGCACCGTTACCGCCGGCAGCAACCCGCAGCGCCGGTCGAATCCGGTACCGCTCCCCCGGCCGCCATCACAACGCCGGTCACTGCCGCGCCGGCCAAAGACAAACCGCCGGTTTCGGCTCCGGCTGCGGTGGAACCTGTGGTGCCGAAAACCCAACCGCCTGCCGCACCGCCGCCGGCTGCCGCCGCCCCGTCACCGGCGCCGGCGGTCGATTTTTCCCGCTTCGGCAAGACCGAGCACCGGCCGCTTGGCCGCATCCGTAAAATCGCCGGCGCCAATCTGCACCGCAACTGGACGTCGATCCCGCACGTCACGCAGCACGACGAAGCCGATATCACCGAACTTGAGATTTTCCGCAAGGAAAACGACCTCAAGGCACGCGAACAGGGGACGCGCCTGACGCTGGTGACGTTTTTGATCAAAGCCGTCGTCGCCGCGTTGAAACACGATCCGGAGTTCAACAGCTCGCTGGCTCCGGACGGCGAACACCTGATCCTCAAGCGTTACTACCATATCGGCATCGCGGTGGATACCCCAAACGGCCTGGTCGTGCCGGTGATCCGCGACTGCGACCAGAAAGGGCTCATCGACCTGGCCATGGAACTGACCACCGTCAGCGGCCGGGCGCGCGAAGGCAAACTGACGCCAGCCGATATGCAGGGCGGCTGCTTCTCGATTTCCAGCCTCGGCGGCATCGGCGGCACGGCGTTCACGCCCATCGTCAACGCCCCGGAAGTGGCCATCCTCGGCGTCTCGCGCGCCCAGATGAAACCGGTGTGGATCGATGAGCAGTTCGAGCCGCGGCTGATGCTGCCGTTGTCGTTGTCCTACGATCACCGTGTCATCGACGGCGCCGCCGCGGCGCGCTTCACCCGCTTCATCGCCAGCCGCCTGGAGGATTTCCGCCGGGTGTTGTTGTGAGCGGCACAGCCCGTCCACCCGGCGCCGGTATCGCTGCCTGGATGGGGGCGCTGGCCGTCCTGGTGGCGCTGGTGATGCTGTTCGGCTGGCTCGAAGCGCGGCGCCACCACCCCAACCGGAGGGCCGGCGGGGCGATCGTCGATGGCATCGCCGAAATGACCCTCGTACAGAACCACGCCGGCCATTACCTGGCCGACGGCACAATCAACGGTCGCCCGGTCACTTTCATGCTCGATACCGGTGCCACCTCGATCGCCGTACCCGCCGCGCTGGCCGGTGAGTTGAACCTGCCTAAACTGGCACCGGTCACTGTCAGCACCGCCGCCGGTCCGGCTGCCGGCTGGTTGACGCGGCTCGACGAAGTGGCGCTCGGGCCGTTCCGGGAATACGAACTGCGTGCCGTGATCCAGCCGGGGTACGACGGCGAAGTGCTGCTCGGCATGAACTTCCTGCGCCAGATCGACTGGGTGCAACGCGACCGCACGTTGCTTCTTCGCCGTTATGGCTCGGCTGAAATAATAGAAAACACAAGGTAAAACAAAAACATGGAACGTATTGATCTCAAAGTACCTGAACTTGGCGATTTTGCCGATATCGGCGTCATCGAAGTGCTGGTCGAACCCGGCGGGCGCGTCGAAAAAGAACAATCGCTGATCACGCTGGAAAGCGACAAGGCGACGATGGAGATTCCGGCGGCGCATGCCGGCCGCCTCGTTGAAATCCGGGTTGCCGTCGGCGACCGGGTCAACAGCGGCGATGTGATCGCGGTGCTGGAAGCCGAAGGCGAGGGCGGCGTTGCGGCCCAGCCGGCAACGGATGCCACGCCTGAATCACGCCCCGCGACAGCATCGGATGCCACATCGGCCATTCCATCGCCCGTTCCCCCGCCTATCCCATCGGCAGCCGGGCAAACCGACTGCGACCTGCTGGTGCTCGGTGCCGGCCCCGGCGGCTACAGCGCGGCCTTTCGCGCCGCCGATCTCGGCCTGAAGGTCATCCTCGTCGAACGGCGTGCCACGCTCGGCGGAGTGTGTCTCAATGTCGGCTGCATTCCATCCAAAGCGCTGCTGCACGCGGCGAAAGTGATCGCCGATGCGCAAGCGATGGGCGCCCACGGCGTGCGCTTCGGTGCGCCACAGATCGAACTCGATGCTCTGCGCCACTGGAAAGACCAGGTTGTCGGCCGCCTGACCAAAGGATTGGATGCGCTTGCCGCCCGGCGCCAGGTGACCGTGATCCACGGCACCGGCCGCTTTGTCGCGCCGCACGAGATCGAAATCGAAAGCACCGGCAACCCCGGCGGCAGTGTTCGCCGTATCCGGTTCGCGCAGGCGATCGTCGCCGCCGGTTCCGAGGCCGCGCCGCTGCCGCTCGACAAGCTGCCGGTCGATCCGCGCCTGATGGATTCGACGCAGGCCCTCGAATTACCGGTGATACCGCACCGCCTGCTGGTGATCGGCGGCGGCATCATCGGCCTGGAAATGGCCACCGTTTACGCCGGCCTCGGCAGCCGCGTGACCGTCGTCGAGCTGACCTCAGCCCTGATGCCGGGCACCGATCCCGACCTGGTCAAACCGCTGGCCAGGCGCCTTGGCCAAAGCGGCGAAATCCACCTCAATACCGGCGTCAGTCGGATCCATGCTGGTTACGACGGCATCCGCGTCTCGTTTGCCGCCGGGGAGGGCGGCACGGCGCCCGACGATCAGACCTTCGACCGGGTTCTGGTCGCCATTGGCCGCCGGCCCAACGGCCGGGCGATCGGCGCCGCGGCGGCGGGCGTTGCCGTCGATGAGCGCGGCTTTATCCCGGTGGACAACCAATTGCGCACCAACGTGCCGCATATCTTCGCCATCGGCGACATCAACGGCCCGCCGATGCTGGCCCACAAGGCGAGCCACGAAGGCAAGGTCGCCGCCGAAGTCGCCGCCGGTCAAAACAGCGCCTTCGACACCGCGGTGATCCCGTCGGTCGCCTACACCGACCCCGAAATCGCCTGGGTCGGATTGACCGAGAGCGAGGCCAAAACTCGCGGCACCGCCTGCAAAATCGGCCGCTTTCCGTGGGCGGCGAGCGGCCGGGCGCTCGGCATGGGGCGCGATGAAGGCTTCACCAAACTGCTATTCGAGCCAAAGTCGCTGCGCCTGCTCGGCGCCGGCATCGTCGGTCCCGGCGCCGGCGACCTGGTCGCCGAATGCGCCCTGGCGATCGAAATGGGCGCCACCGCCCACGACATCGGAATGACGATCCACCCGCACCCGACGCTCTCCGAAACCATCGCCTTCGCCGCCGAAGCCGCCGCCGGAACCCTGACCGACTTGTGAATCGTTCCTCGATGCGGCTGATTGGGCGCATGGATCGTTAATTCCAGTATGACTGATCCCGTCTCCGCCGCTTTGCTGCGGCCAGCCGTCTTCCCCGTTCGACACACCCCGGATCCGTATGAACAAAGAACCCCAGATCGACGAAACCCGCGAAGCCGCCGAGGCGCTGTTCATGGATACCGCACGCCTGTTGCTCGAAATCGCCCGCCACACCGGCGTCACGGTCAAACGCATGCGGCAGATCATGAATTACGCCCAGATCAAGGCCCTCGACGAAGAGGGCCTGAACCGCTTCGAGATCATGGCCGTCGCCGGCTTCAGCCGGCGCGCCATCCGCCTGATGCTCGCCGAGGACCACCGCCGCGACCGTACCGACCTGCTCGCGCGGTTTATGGATTTCTGGTCCTCCGACCCGCAGTACCCGGACGAACTGCCGATCAAGGGCTTCACCTTTCCGTCGTTCCAGCACCTGCACGACCAGTACGGCAGTGATTTCACCAGCCATGGATTGTTGAAAGTACTGCAACAGCGCGGGCTGGTGGAAGTCCATGGCGATAATGTCCGTGTTGTGCAGAGGGTGGTCACCGCTGACACGCCGCCTGAGGTATTAGACGAATCGCGTCGTGGCATCGTCTCGCTGCTGACCACGGCGATCCACAATATCCGCGGCGGGAGGCCTCGTCACCTGCAGCGCCGTTTGCACACCCGTAAAATCCCGGCGGCCAGGCTGCCCGAGGTCCGGGCCGCGGTGCGGGCCAGGGTAGAGGCGTTTATGGCCGAACTGATCGAGTTTATGGATGGCTTTGAAGTCTTCGCGGAATCCGGCGTGGCGGACGGCGATCCCGCCGAGATCGAGGCCGGGCTCGGCCTGCACTGGTTCGAGATCGAAAACCCGCAGCAACTGATCGGCGATTTTGCAGGCCACCGGGTCACCGAAAGCGGCGAGATCATCGATGTGGGCCAGGAACTGCGCAACCGGGATATGATTCGAGCCGGGAAAAAATCCCATAAAACGACCGATCCCGATTCGAACTAGGAAACCCTCATGATCCGCAAACTCACCCTGATCCTGACCCTCGCCCTGCTCTGGACCGCCGAAGCAATGGCGGTCGTGGGTAGTGGGTCCGGCGCACCAGAATCCTTCGGCGACTGGCTCGCCAATCTGTTCCGCTGGTGGCCATTCTGATCGAGCGCACCCGCTCCCGGCCCTAGCGCCGGCACCCCCTTCCCCCGCCACGCGGGGGAAGGTTCCCGTCGCGCACGTTCCTCATTCAAAACGCTGCCGCGGCTCCGATTTTTCTGGACACGAATTTGGGGTTAAATCGTGTCTGAAAAAGGAGTCGTGAAATGCTGAATGAATCGAACGTGGGAGTGGTTGCGCCGGGGCCGCCGAGGTCAAGCGCTGGTCAGTTGGCCGCAAGAAGGGCGTCGTGCTGCGTCTGATGCGCGAGAACGCGTTGCTCTCGCCGCATCGCCGGCCCCAGGGGGCACCGGTTCGGCATGATGGGACGATTACGACGGATCGCCCGAACGACATGTGGGGCACCGACGGCATCCGTATCCAGACCGTGGAAGACGGCTGGGTGTGGGTGTTCTCGGCAGTCGATCATTTCGACGCCTGCTGTGTGGGCAGCCATGCGGTCAAGATCGGCAACCGCTTCGCGGCCTTGCAGCCGATCGCCCAAGGGCTGCTGACCGAGTTCGGCGCCACCGGCGCCGGCGCGGGACGGGGGCTCTCCTTGCGCATGGACAACGGCACGCAATACACCGCTGATGACTTCCTCAACCAGGTCAAGTTCTGGGGCATCGCCCCGAGCTTCGCCTTTGTCGCCGAACCGCAGACCCATGGCGTGGCCGAGCGCTTCAACCGCACGCTCAAGGCGCAGGCCATCCACGGTCGCCTTTTCCGCAACGTCGAGCAAGTGCGCGCCGCCGTCACCGCGTTCAAGGATCACTACAATCGCCATTGGCGTCTCGAAAAATTGGGCTTCATGTCACCCCTCGAAGCCCGTCAGGCCTATGTCATGCGAAAGGCGGCCTGAGGTGCAAAACTGTGTCCAGATAATACGAGCCGGTACAGCGGTTTGGCTGTAACTTTTTTCGTTCTGCGGCGTCCTTTTTGCAAGGCAGTTTTGCGGCAACCCATCATGGACAACGCCAAGTGTCTGTTCGCAAGGTGATCGATTCGTCGCCAGGGACGCTGTTGACTGAGACGGCGGCTGGGGTCGATTCCGGCGATGTACCGCTGCACGTGGTGCGGGCCGACGAGATCGCCTGGTCCCATCGCCTCTGGGTGTCGGCGCAGGCGGTGCGCCATTACCGCGCGGTTTACCGGTTTGCGTCCCTACTTTTGCGTGATGGCGCGGCGGCCGAGGATGTGGTCCAGGAGTGTTTTCTCCGGCTCTGCCGGCAGGCACCACCGCCCGGCAAGCCGCGCGCCTGGCTGCTCAGCGTGGCGCGCAATCTGTGTCTCGACCGGTTGCGCCGCAAGGGGCCGATCGAGTTCGATTCGGTGCTGCTCGAAGCGTTGCCGGACAATCCTGTTCCCGAACCGGCGGGCGGTTACGACGAAGCCCGCCTCGAAAAGCTGCCGGCGGCGGTGGCGCGGCTCGCCGAACCGCAGCGCAGTCTGATCCATCTTTTTTATCACGAAGGACTGAACGGTGCCGAGTGCGCTGCGGTCACCGGGCTCAATCCGAATCAGGTCAAGGTCTATCTGCACCGGGCGCGGCACGCGCTCCGGCAGGCGTTGGAGGCTGTGCGATGAACACCGACAACCGAATGAATATGCAACTCGAAACCGCGCTGCGCCGCTTGCCCCGGATCAGGGCGCCGGCCGGGTTGTTGTCGAGACTGCTTGCGGCGCTCTGGCCGGAAATCCGGCTGCCGCGGCGGCGCATTTTATGGCCCGCAGCGCTGGCGGCGGCAGTGGCGGTTGCCATTGTCCCCTGGCTGCTACGCGATGGATTGCCGGCGGCCGCCGATCGTACTGCGCTGCCTTCGCCGGCGGCGCTAGATCATGCCGCCGGAGAATTGGCGCTCGCCTTCGAGTATCTGCACGATGCCGCGGCGCTCAGCAGCCGGGAAATCGACCGCACAGTGGTGACTCGATTGGCCGCCAGTTTCGAGTTGGCCCGGGGGGCGAGCCCTGGTTTGGATCATGGCCCTGTAACCGATGCATCGTTCCGCGCGTCTGTTAAACAAGCCGGTCACGATGGCTCCGGCTGACCCTCTTTCTCCGGTCATCGACTTTCTTTTCGTTCGAGGTATTGACGATGAATATCCGCTTTGTATTTGCCTTGCTGTTATGGCTCGCCTCCCCTTATGCCCTGGGGCAGGGCGGCAGCGCCACGACCGCCCCAGGTTATTTCAATTTTGAATCGCTGTTCGATGCCGATCTCAAGCCCAAGGTGCAGATCAACCTCGAGGAGGCGATGATCGGTTTTTTACGCGCCGCGGCAGCGGCGAAAAAGCCGGAGGCAGCGAGCGTCCTTGACGGAATCACCAACGTCAGGGTTTATGTGTTTGAGGATCTGGACGAAAAATCCACTGGCGAATTCCGCGCCCGGATTGAGCGCGCCGCCGGCGAACTCGAAAAGAAGGCCTGGCAGCGCGTGGTTTATGTCGAGGACGAAGGCTCGAAGGTGCGGGTTTACGGCCTGCCGGCCGGTGCTAAAATGGCTGGTTTGACGGTGATGGTCAGCAGCGACGACGCCGAAGCGGTGTTCATCAACATCGTCGGCGATATCGATCCGGCCAACCTCGGGCGGGTCGCCGGAGCGCTTGGCGTCGGCGGCCTGATCGGCGATCTTGGCGAGATCGGCGCCGCGGCGGCCGAGGCGCCGGAAGATGCCGGTTGACTGCTCGCCCCCACCTTGTCCTCCCCCGGCGGCGGGTGAGGATGAATAAGAAAACGCCTCCCCCCGACGGGGGGAGGCGTCCATATAAGGTTGGGTGAGGGCAATTTCCGGTTTTTAGAGATCGGCCGTCAAGCGCACGAACCAGCGGCCGCCGTCGAAGCCGAATGGTGACGAGACCGGGCGCGTCGCGCCGAGAAAGCTCAGCACGCCGTTGGTTTCCGGATCGGGGAAATTGTCGCCGATGTTCTCGGCGCCGGCGCTCAGGTGATAGCGGCCGAGGAAATGGGCCGTCACGATCAGGTCGATCAGCCATTCGGATCCGAAGGTCGCGATTTCACCGAAGGTCGCGTCCTGCCATTCACCAAAGCGGTTGCCGCGCACCAGGAAATCGACGTCCCACGGGCTCTGGTATTCGACGGTCAGCACCGTGCGGTGATTCGGCAACTGGTTTTCGAGATCGAACACCCGTTCGGCGTCGATCGTCCCTTCCTCGAAGCGGTTCACGCGCTGGCGGTTGTAGGCGTGGCGCGCATCGAAGGTCAGCAGGCCATAGTCGCGCAGGTTGAACAGCTTGGTGGCGACGACGTCGATGCCTTCCGAAGTTGTATCGACGGCATTGGAGAAAAACGACAGCGAACCGATGAGCGCCGCGCCCGGTACACCGGCGTCGATCAGCGCCTGCTGCTCGGGCGAACCGGGTTCGATGAAGCGGTTGGCAAGGGCGATGCGGTCATCGACGTCGATGTTGTAGTAATCGACAGTGACCGTCAGGTCGGGCAGCGGCGTGAAGATCAGGCCGGTGGTGACGCTGAACGAATCCTCCTTTTTCAACGGCTGGGCACCGAGCGCGATCGCCGCCGGGCTGTTGACCGGAAACGTACCGAGCGGCACGAGCTGGCCGGAGGCGTCGGCGGTGGTCGTCACGTCGAGCGTGTTGATCTGCCCTGGTGTCGGTACCCTAAAGCCGGTATTGACCGTAGCGCGCAGCGCGAACCACGGATGCGGCTGGACACGGGCCGCGACTTTCCAGTCGTAACTGGTCTCGAAGGTGTTCGGCGATTCGATACGGCCGGCGGCGCTCAGCGTCAGCCAGTCGGTGAGGTCGTTTTCGATATCGAGGTAGCCGGCGTAATTGCCGCGTTCGAATTCGCCGGCGCTTTCCGGGCCGTCGCCCTGGAAGCCGTCTGAACCGACGCCGAACAGTGTGCCGGTCGGGCCGAACTCGAATGACGCCGGATCGCCGATGCCGATTTCATAAACCTCGCGCCGGTACTCGGCGCCGAAGGCGATATTGACCGGCCCGGCCAGGGCGTCGAAATACAACGGGAAGGCAAAGTCGAGATTCACACCCAGTTCGCGCTGTTCGAGCGTGCCGGGGCGAAAGTTGAGCGGCGAGTTGATGCCGAGGCCGGGGTTGATCGAATTTTCGAGCACGTAATCGATGTCGTTTTCGCCGAAACGGCCGCTCAGATCCCAGGTCAGGCCGAAATCGAGTTCCCCACGGACGCCGAGCACGCCTTCAAAATCCTGCGTGTTGGCGCCGAAAGTTGGTGTATAACCGCCGGGAAACAGCGTGAAAATCGGGTTGAGTGCGACGAAACCGCTGGGGCTTGTCGGGTCGGCGGTGACAAAATCGTTGGGGTTGAGACCACGGTTCAAGATGTCGTCGATGATCGATTGATCGACCGGGTCGGGCAGGCCGTCGCCGTCGGAATCGACCAGCAGCGTGGCGCGCGGCGTCACGCCCGGTACGCCGACCGGTGTCCGGAAGAAGAAGCTGGAGCGGTAATCCTGATCGACGTAATTGCCGTGGCCGTAAGCGGAGATATTCTCGCCCGCTTCGACTTCACCGTTGAAAAACAGCCGGATGCCCTCGACATCAGGGTTGCCCCAGCGCTGGCCGAGACCGTTGAACGGCACGTTTTCGATACCGACGACTTCGCCGACGGCCAGCGCGTCGGGCCGCGGGCTGCCGCGCGATGTGAAGTTGGAATTGACGTAGTCGGCGGTGATGTTGAAAAACCCGGTTTCGCCGAGCGGCAGGCCGATATTGGCCGCCAGCCGCGACGTGTCGCCGTCGCCGTCGTAGGACGAACCGAATTCAGCGGTCAGGTGTATCCCCTCGGGGTTGTTATTCAAGATGATGTTGATCACCCCGGCGATCGCGTCCGAGCCGTACTGCGCCGACGAGCCATCGCGCAGGATTTCGACGCGGCCGATCGCCGCCGCCGGTATGATGCCGAAATCGACGGCCTGCGCACCCTGGTTCACGGTGCCGAACGGCTCGGTCTGCAAGTTGACCAGTGCCGAGCGGTGCCGGCGGTGGCCGTTGATCAGCACCAGCGTCTGGTCGGGCGGCAGGTTGCGCAGATTGGCCGGCCGGATGAAGGCCGTGCCGTCGGCGATCGGGAAACGCTGGGTGTTGAACGACGGTGAAATGTTGCGCAACTGGTCGGTCAGGTCGAACGACGCCTGTTGGTCGAGGCTGGCACCGTCGAACACGTCGATCGGCGAGACCGAGGTCGTCGTCGTGCGGCCGCTGACCCGGGTGCCGGTTACGATCAGGCGGTCGAAGGTGGCTTCTTCACTGGCGGCTTCCTGTCCGTCGCCGGTGGTCTCTTCGGCCGCCTCTTCTTCGTCAGCGGCGGCGGCGGTTTGGTCGGCACCGGCACCGGCCTGATCGTCGGCGGCGAAAGCGGGCAGGGCGGCGAGCTGCAAGGCAAAGATGAAGGCCGCCGGAAGCCGCAGTCCGGCACCTGTGATCGTGGTAGTTTGGATTTTCATGGACGTATCTCCCAATGGACGAGTCGCCCGGTGACCCGCCACAAGCAGTCGATACGCTGACAGATTGCTCCACGTCCGGCGCTTCAGGCGGACGGTTCGATGCGCCCTCGGCCCGGTCGTTGACGATCTCGGAGCACCCGGCATCTCGCACCCCCCGGTACGGCCCGTACTGTATAACAGCGCTTTTGGCAATGTCAAGTTGAAGGGGAGATACGAATCGTTTCGCGGTTTTATTTGTTGATGAGCGACACCGGCAAAACGGCATGCGGCCCGGACTTCGGGCGGTCGGGCAGGAGCGGGGGGCGCATTCGGCCGGCAAGTGGAGTGGCCAGCGGGGCAGGGTCGTGCTGTGCCTCAAGGCGCCGACGGTAACCGGCCGCGACCCTTTTAGCAAGGACTACCCACAGTACGGTGAGCCCGGCGTTGAACAGGGCGAACTCGGCGATACCCCAGCCCAGCACATTCGCCCCGAAATGGACGACCGCCGCCTGGATGAGATCGCCGCCGCGCCAGAACAACGTGTCGATTGTGCTTTTCCCCTCGAACTTTTCACGGTACCCGGTCGGCAGAAACAGCGCCTGGCGGGTAGTGTTCATCACTGAATAATCGACGCTGTTTTCCACGATCTTGAACCAGTAAAGCAGCGTGAACACAGGAACGAATCCGGCCACGGCATACCCGGCGACGGTAATCCAGAATGCATAGTCCGCATAGTAGTGGCCGATCATCAACTGCCGGGTCAGCGCATCTCCGGTGGCCGCTTCGGCACGCTGGACGATGCTTTCAGCCAGGATGTACTCGCCGGTCGAATTGATGACGTTCAACAGAACGATATAACCGGCGATGGCGCTCAGTTAGCGGCTGTTCAGCACGACACCGATACCGCCCAATCCCGGCGGCGGCGGCGTTGTGGACGGCAGCGCCGTACTGCGTGCCGCCGCCGGCAGCCGATCGGCTGCCGGGCCGGGCAACAGGGCGGTCACCGCCAGGAGTATTGAACCGAGCGCCAGATGGCCGTCGATGCCGGCCCTGTCGAGCAGCCGCGAGGTCAGTTCGGCGCCGGCCAGGCCGCCGAGGCTGGCGGCGGCGAGAAACAGCGGAAAGAGCCGCTGCCCGCTTTGAATGTTGAGCGCCGAATTGGCAAATGCCCAGAAATGGGCGATCATCGCTACGCCGTAAATCGCCATCCAGACTTAATAGGCATATCCGATATCGACTCCGGCGCGGTGCACCGGAATGAACAGCGCGCCGCTCAAGGCAAAGACGGTGGCCAGCAGCGACAACAACCGGCGGCGGTCGAGATAGGTGAATGCGATGCGATACACCGGCATCAACATAAACAGGAACAATGCTGCGAGCGCTGTGGCGTCGGCTTTGGAGATCGCGCCCTGGGTGCCGAGGAGCGTCGGCTCGCGCACGGTTTTGAAAATATACCCAACTGTTGCATAAATTCCCGGGATTCTCGGTCAAGCTGGTGAGTATAGCTTGTCCGATTTGCCGCGGCAGCGTAGTTATTCCTACGGTTCGAGGCAAAGCGGACATGAGAACCAATCTCGGTATTCCGCGCGGCTGCGACGGCAGCGCTAAGCGCCCCGTCCCGGTAGGTTGCGTCCCAAACGCCCGCGGGCGGCGTCCATTGGCTGGGCGATAGAATCACTATCGCCTGCGACTTGCTCCTTGCCGGCGGGCGTTTGGGAACGCAACGCAGCTCGTGCGGAATGCCGAGATTGGTTCTCTATGTGCCGCCAGCTTGGGCGAGAAATCGGGCGCGTCACCAATTGTGAATTCGAGCTTTTGACTAATATATTAATAACTTAATTTATGCAACTGTTGGGTTAAGTTTATGCTTGCAAATCGGGAGGAGTCCATATAAGGACACGAAGAGCACGAAGGTCTCGCTTCGGCAGATTCCTTCCTTCGTGACCTTCGGTGAAAAATAGTTTTACTGGATACCTACATACGCCTGTCTGCGTGCGTACACGCACAGGCAGGTTGGAATGACGAAAGAGGAGGGCGCGCCCACCGCCCCCACCTCGTCATTCCGGAAACGGCGTAGCCGTTGTCCGGAATCCAGGTAAATCATTTTTGTGCCGCCTGTGCCTTTGGCGGCCGATCTTCCCGATGGCGCCCGGATCAGCCGGGGGCGGCGGTTTCCAGTTCGTCGCGGAGCGTGGCAAAAACCTCGACGATCCGGTCGATCTGGGTAGCGGTGTGGGCGGCGCTGACGCTCAGGCGCAGCAGCGGGTCGCCGCTCGGCGTTGCCGGGGGCAGCACCATATTGCAGTAGACGCCGTTTGCCAAAAGCTGTTTCCAGAAGCCGAGCGCCCGTTCTTTCCCGGGGATCGTCACCGCGACGACCGGGCCGGGTGGGGCGCCGAGGCTGAGCCCGAGTGCGGCCAGGCCGGCGTGCAGGCGGTGGGCGTTGGCATGCAGATTGCGCCGTAAATCGTCGCCGGCGGCCAGTTTGGCGAGCGCGACGCGGGTTGAGGCGATGATCGACGGCGCCGGCGAGGCGGTGAAGATATAGGGGCGGCTGGCGTAGCGGATGTGGTCCAGTTCGGGGTGATCGCTGACACAAAAACCGCCGGTGGCGCCGAGGCTCTTGCTGAAGGTGCCGACGATGAAATCGATGCCGTTTTCGCAGCCCGCCATCTCGCTGACACCGCGACCGCGGGCCCCGAAGATGCCGAGCGAGTGCGCTTCATCGACCATCAGCAACCCGCCGTATTGGCGCTTGACGGCGGCGATCTCGGCCAGCGGCGCGAGGTCGCCGAGCATGCTGTACAGCCCTTCGACGATGATCAGGCAGCGTTCGGCCCGGGCCCCTAGCCGGCGCAGGCGGCGGGCCAGGTCGTTTGGGTCGTTGTGCCTGAAGCGGATCACTTCGGCGCCGCCGAGCTTGCAGCCGTCGTAGATGCTGGCGTGGCAGTCGGCGTCGAGGACGATGACGTCTTCCGGCCCGGCGAGCGCCGAGATCATACCGAGGTTGGCGAGATAACCGGTCGAAAAAACGATGCACTCGCGTTTGTCGTAGAACGCGGCGAACTCGCGCTCCAGTTCGCGGTGGCTGCTGAAGCTGCCGTTGGCCATCCGCGAGCCGGTGGTGCCCGTGCCCTGGGCGGCGAGCGCTTCGCGCGCCGCGGCCTGACAGTCGGGATCGAAGGTCAGGCCGAGATAATTGTTGGTGCCGGCCAGGATCGTCCGGCGGCCGGCGATGATCGCCTCGGTCGGCGACAGGATCCGTTCCATCGCCACGCCGAACGGGTCGATACCGGCGGCGGCGAGCAGCTCGCGGGCGGCGGCGATCGGTTCCAGTTTGGCGAACAGGGGATGGGCCTCGTTATTATCGAGCGGTAAGGCGGTGATGTTCATGGTCGAGAGGGCTTGAGTGGTGTTATAGATGATCCGCTTCGGCCTGCAAGGTCGCCAGCGTCGCGGCGAGCTGGCCGGCGGTACGGACGCTGCCCAGGCGGTTGATCGGGATGCTGAGATCGAGCCGGTCCTCGAGCTGCATGCACATTTCGAGCACCTGCACCGAATCGAGGCCGAGTTCCTGCGTCAGATCGGTCTCGGGTGTGATCCCGGCGACGTCCGGTTTGAGCTTTCGGACCTCGTCGTGGATCAGTTTGAAAATCGTGTCGCTGTCGGTCATCGTGATTCGGGTTCCTGCCGGGGGCCGGTGGCGGTGCGGCCAGTTTGATACAAAGTTGCCAGGCCGGCCGCCAGGCCGATCGACGGCTGCCACAGGTCGGCCGGCGGTTGGCGCCGGACGACCCAGTCGTTGTGCCACAGTTCGTTCAGTTTGCCGGGCGTCAGCATCGGCGGTCGGCGGCCGAGGCGCGCCCAGGCCAAGTTGAAACCAGCGGCGACGGTGGCCGCGGCGCGCGGCACGACAAGCGGGCGGATGCGGCGGGCGAAGGCTTCGGCGGCGATCGCCAATAACTCCTCCCAACTGTAACCGCCGCTACCGTCGTCGGGCTCGCATAGGGTGGACTTTGGCGGCGTTCGTGTCAAGGCGACGCACAAGCGGGCCAGGTCCATGACATGAAGCAGTGACAGGCGGCCGTTCGGGACACCGGGTCGCACACCGAAACCGCGCCGCCACAGGGCGAACAGCGGCAAAAGTTCACGGTCGCCGGGGCCGTACACCGCCGGTGGCCGAACGATTTGCCAGGCGCCGGGGTAATCGCCGTTGACCAGCAGGTGTTCGGCGGCGGCTTTGCTCGCCGCGTAAGCCGACAGTGCCGGCTCGCGGGCGGCCAGCGACGACAGAAAAATGAAATCCGGCGCGCCGGCTCGGCGGCAATGGGTCAACAGGCGGGATGTGCCGTCGCGGTTGACGCGCATGAAATCGGCGCGGGATGCGCCGCGCACGGCGCCGGCGGCGTGGATCACGACATCGGTACCGGCCGTCAGCTCAGCTAACGCCTCGTCGGCGGCGAGATCGCCGCCGATGGCCACGGCCCCGGCGGGCAACGCGAGTCGTTCCGGTTGGCGCAGAAGTACCCGGAGACGGCAACCTGCGGCGTCGAGCGCGGCGATCAGGTGGCGGCCGATAAAACCGCTGCCGCCGGTCAGCGCGACGACCCGGGGCAACGACCCACTACCGCCCGGGGCGGCCCGGGTCATGGAGGCGAACCTGGCAGATCAGACCGCCGCGGTCTGCCCGTGCGCGGTGGCCGTCTCGATGCCGCTGAGATCGTCCTGGGTGATCCGCCGGCCCAGGCCGTGGCGTTGCAGGAAGTCGCGCCGCGCGCCGGAGCGCGACAGTTTGCCGGACGAGGTGCGCGGCAGCGTATGCGGCGGCACCAGTTCGACCAGGCAGTCGATGCCCGATTCGGCTCTCAGGTCGGCCCGGATGCGGGCGGCGAGATCGGCCCGCGCCGCTTCGCCTGCCTGCCGGCATTGCACGACCAGCACCGCCTGTTCGCCGTCGTCGAGCGCGATGGCGAACGCCGAGGCGTCGCCGGAACGGACTTCGGGCTGGCGCTCGGCGATGTATTCCAGATCCTGCGGCCAGATGTTGCGGCCGTTGATGATGATCAGATCTTTCTGGCGCCCGGTGATGATGATCCTCCCGTCGATGGTGTAACCCAGATCGCCGGTGTTCAGCCAGCCGTCGGCACTGAGGACTTCGGCGGTCGATTCGGGATCGTTGAAGTAACCGGTCATCACGCTCAGGCCACGGATATGGATCAGGCCGACGTGGCGGTCGGGCAGGGTGTTACCCGCTTCGTCGCGGATCTCGATCTCGAGATCGGGCAGGGGATAGCCGCAATCGACGAATTCGCTGGTTTTTTGCTCCGCTACCGGTGCCGCGACCGGTACGGCGATGCCATTGGTCGCCATCCGGTCGGCATCGACCAGGTCGGTATCGAAGCTGGCGTCGTGCGGCGCAAAGCTGACCGCCAGCGAGCATTCGGCCATGCCGTAACAGGGAATGAAGGCTTTGGGGTCGAAGCCGCACGGTGCCAGCCGTTCGGCGAACTGCCGGAGCGTGGTCGAGCGGATCGTCTCGGCGCCGGCACCGGCGATGCGCCAGGGCGAAAGATCGAGTTCCGCGATGTCGCTGTCGCGCAGCCGGCGGGTGCACAGTTCATATCCGAACGGCGGGCTGAAGGCGACTGTGCCGCCGGATTCGGTCATGATCTTGAGCCAGGTTCTGGGGCGCATCGCAAAATCGCGCGTGCCGAGAAAATCCCCGGAGCGCTGCGAGGCCATCGTGGCCAGCACCAGGCCCACCAGGCCCATATCGTGGTAGTACGGCAGCCATGAGACACAGCGGTCCTCGCTGTTCATCTCCAGGCCGACGCGCAGGATGCCGGCAAGGTTGCTCATCACCGAGCGCTGTTCGATCATCACGCCGCGCGGGAAACGGGTACTGCCCGAGGTGTATTGCAGATAAGCCAGATCGCCGGGCTCGGACGGCTCGAGGCGGGCGCTGCACACCGGCTCCCAGGCGGCGAAATCGGCCGGGCTGCCGACCCGGGCGATGGGCAGACCGGCGGCGGCTTCGTGCAGCATATCGAGGAAGCCGTCCGGGGCCATCGCCATCACCGGCTTGCTGCTGTGCAGCATGGCCCGGATCTGGGCGATATACGCCTGGCGACCGCCCAGGTGGACCGCGGCCGGCAACGGCACCGGCACCAGCCGGGCGTACTGGCAGGCGAAGAAGAAACGGATGAAATCCGGCCCGGTTTCGGCAATCAGCGCCAGGCGGTCGCCGGGAACGGCGCCAAGGGTTCTGAGGCGCAGCGCCAGTTCCCGCGCCTCGTGCTGGAGCAGCGCATAAGGCTGGGCGCAGTAGATTTCGCCGCGCGAATTGTAATAGTTGAAACCGGTATCGCCGCGGGCCGCGTAGTCGAGCGCTTCGGACAGGGTCGCGAAATCCGCCGCCCGCAGTTTGAGTCCGTGTTGGGTGGGTGTACGTTGGTTAACCAATTCCGGCGTCTCCCGCGTTTCGTTGTAAGTTGTCATGCCCCGAGGTCTGGAGTCGCAGAAGCCCTGGTCGGGATGATCTGGTGCATGGTGCTGGCCATTTTAGTACTTTCCTTGGCGGAGGCATGCGGCAAGCACTGCATGCCACAACACCACGCATCGGTCATTATATACCGTCATTTCATTGCCGGACGAATCGGGGCGAGAGGGGTTGCCGGTCTGCCGGCCGCCCGGAACTCCCGTCCGTTTCCATGCCGCTACTCCTCGTCACAGGCTTCCAACAGAACCCTGTTGCGCCCGGTTGCTTGCATACAAACTAGGTATTTTCCCAGTTTACGTGCCTTGGCGCAACACTGCATCGACAACCCTTGGGTTATCATTCACGACCTCCGGCCCCGTTCCAGCCCCGGCCGGCCGGTACCATACCCGTGTTTCACGGCAGGGCCGCCGCGTTCATCATAACAGGATGTTGTTATTTTGCAACAGGGGGCCGGAACGCGCTCCCGGCCCCGCCCGCTTCCGGGTTACCGCACCGGGCCGGGACAGCATAGAGCCGTATCAGGAGCCAAAGCAAGGCATGGATTCGATTTCATCGCACGTCAGTATCGACCCCGTCGGCGGGCGGAGCGATTTGCGACGCTTTCTCGATTTCCCAAAGGAACTGTATCGTCACGACCGGCATTGGATCACCCCGCTCGACCAGGACCTGACCCAATGGTTGAAACCCGCGCACCCGTTTCGCGAGCATGGCGAAATGGCGCTCTGGCTGGCGCGCCGCGACGGCCGGGTGTGCGGCCGGATCAGCGCCCAGATCGATCGCCGGCATGCGGCGCTGCACGGCGAACGGGTGGGTTATTTCGGGTTTTTCGATTGCCTGAACGATCCGGACACAGCCTCCGCCCTGCTCGGCGCCGCGGCCGACTGGCTGGCGGCGCGTGGCCAGAACCTCATTCGCGGCCCGTTCAACCCGACCATCAACGCCAGTTGCGGCGTCCTGATCGACGGCCGCGATACGCCGCCTTACATGATGATGCCGCATACTCCGGCGTACCTGCCCGGCCTGCTGGCCGGCGCCGGGCTGGAGCCGGTTCAGGAACTTCTGGCCTACCACCTCGATCTTGGCGATGGCCCGCCGGCGCACACCACGCGGCTGATCCGGCGCTACCGCGACCGCCTGCGCCTCAGGCACATCACGTACCGCACCTGGCGCCGCGATCTGGAGCAGATGCGCCTAATCTTCAACGATGCGTGGGCCGGCAACTGGGGATTCATCCCGTTCAGCGAACGCGAATTCCGCCATATGGGCAACGAAATGAAACCGCTGATCGACCCGCGCCAGGGGCAGATCATCGAGGTGGACGGTGAACCGGCGGCGATGATGGTCACGCTGCCGAACCTCAACGAGGCGCTGCACGGCCTCGACGGCCGGCTTTTGCCCTTCGGCTGGCTCAGGTTGTTGCAGCGGCTCAAGCGCCGCGGGCGCATCAAGAGTTCCCGGGTCGTGCTGCTCGGGGTCCAGCGGCAATGGCAGCGGACACCGCTGGCCTGCGTCATCGCCTATGCCCTGCTGACCCGCTCCTGGCAGCTCGGCTGCGCCACCGGGTGGACCGCAGCGGAGTTGTCGTGGGTGCTCAAGGATAACTGGGCGATCCGGTCGATCATCGAAAAGATCGGTGGTGTGGTTTACAAGCGCTACGCCGTTTATCAAGGTTCGTTGCCGATGGCACCGGGCGGCGGCGCATGATCCTGCGCCGCTACCTGCTGGCCAGCATCGTGCGGCCGTTCGCCGGCATTTTGCTGTTTTTCTTCCTGCTCTTTCTCGCCTGGACCAGCAGCCGGATGATCAGCGAGGGCGGCGCGGTGTCGATGACGCTCGGCGAGTTTTTCACGGTGCTGTTCCTGCAAGCCCAGGTGGCGCTCGAAATGATGGTGCCGCTGGCCTTTTTCCTGGCGGTGATCAGCGCCCTCGGGCGGATGGCGGCGGCTCAGGAATTCGTCGCCCTGCGCGCGCTCGGCGGCAAGACGCGCCTGCTGCTCTCATCGGTGTTGTTCGTCGGCCTGCCGCTCGGCGGTCTGATCGGTTTCGAAGCGGCGTACCTCAGGCCGCTGGCTTACGAGAAGATCTTTCGCCTCGACCGCGAGATCGGCAGCGACATGAATCTCGATCGGGTCGAGGCCGGGCATTTTTATACCGCCAATTTTTCCGGGCGTGTGGTTTTCGCCGCCGGCCGCGACGGCGACGACCTGCTCGACGTCTTCGTCCAGCAGGAGCGCAGCGGCAAAAGCGAGTTCATCCGCGCTGCCCGGGCGCGGCAGGGCGTGCTCGGCGACGGCCGCGAGGTCATCGATTTCGACCAGGGGTTTCTTTATCAAATGGCGCGTACGCTCGATCCCGGCTGGCAGATGAGTGTCGGCCACCTGCGCCTGGTGCTCGACAGCGAAAACGCCATCCCCACGGAGCGGCGGCTTAAGGCCCTGGCGAGCACGGAACTGATCGGCGATCCGGACCGGGTTGCCCAGGCGGAGTTGCAGGGCCGCTTCACGACGCCGCTGATCACGATCGCCCTCGGTCTTCTGGCGACGGTGCTCAGCCGCTACGCGCCGCGTGGCGGCCGTTACCACCGGCTGCTCTTTTCGCTGCTCGTGCTCGTCGCCTATCTCAACTTGTATGTCATCGCCAAGGGCTGGGTGAAAAGCGGTTTCCTGCCGGTGATCCCCGGTTTGTACACGCTGCCGCTGGCTTTGCTGTGCATTGTGGCGCTGCTGCTGCTGCTCGATCAGCGCCGGCAGTGGTTTGCCGGGCTGGCTCGTCGCTGATGCAACTGCTCAGCCGGCACATCGGGCGCGAAGTCTGGCGCTGGCAGGGGTTGACTGCGCTGGTGCTGTTCGCACTGTTCAGCCTGCTCGAGTTGATCGAGCAATTGAGCCGTGTCGGCGACGGTAGCTATACGCTCGATCGGGCGCTGCAATTCGTGCTGATGACCGCGCCCGGCCGGCTGGTCGAACAGTTGCTGACGATCGTGCTGCTCGGCAGCGCGCTCGGTCTCGGGGTGCTGGCCGCCAACCGCGAGATCATCGCGGCCCGTGCCCTGGGCACGGCGGCCGGTGATATCACCCGCGCGGTGCTGCGGGCCAGTCTGGCGGGTATCGGCCTGGCCCTGATCGTTGTCGAATTCGTGACCCCCAAGCTTGACGAAAGCGCCTGGCTGATGCGCACCGCCTCCTTGGCCGACCACGCGGCGTTCAGTGAACCCGGCGGTTATTGGGCCAGGGACGGTTGGCGCTTTGTCAATATCCGCGATTTCCGTTTCGGCCGTATCCCGCTCGATATCGATATCTACCAGTTTGCGCCGGCGGAGGGACTGGTCCGTTTCATCCATGCCCGTGAGGCGGAGATCGTCGATGAGCAAAACTGGCTGCTCGAAGACGTGGTGATCAAGGAAGTCCGCGGGCCGCTGAGCAGCACGACGCACCACGACCGCTGGCGCTGGACGTCGTTTTTGCCGGCGGCGCAGCTCGGGGTGCTGGAGATGCCGCCGGAAAGCCTGGCGCCGAGCAGCCTGTGGGGATATATCCAGTCCTTGAAAACGCGCGGCCAGGCCTATGATCGTTACGAGCTGGCTTTGTGGCGGAAAATCTCGCTGCCTTTCGGGGCGCTGGTCATGGCCCTGCTCGCCGTGCCGGTGGCCTTCGGTGGCGGCCGCGGCGGCAAATCGGGACAGCGGCTGTTTCTCGCGGCGCTGCTCGGCCTGTTGTTTGTGTTGGTCAACCAGGCGGCCGGTTATCTCGGGCTTTTGGCCGCGATCTCGCCAGTGGTGACCACATTCGCGCCGATCGCCGCCTTGCTGCTCGTTGCCCTGGTGCTGGTCGGCCGGCTTGAATAGCCCGGGCGTGAAGGTGGCGGATTACACTGCGGAAACGGCCGCACTCGACACATTGCTGGCGGCGCTCCGGCGGCGCCACGGGCCGGCGCTGCGCGCCGTGCTGTATTACGGCTCGTGCCTACGCGGCGGCGATCCGGCCGCCGGCATCGTCGATTTTCATGTGCTGGTCACCTCGCCGCGTGCCGCCGGGCAAGGCTGGATGGCATCGCTTTTCAACGATTTATTGCCGCCCAACGTGTTTTACCTGGAAACGCCTGAGACAGCCGGCGCCGGCCGCCCGGCACGGACGCTGCGCGCCAAATACGCGATGTTTCGCGAGCGTGCCTTCTTGCGCGGCGTGGCCGGGTGCTGGTTGCTGCCGTATCTGTGGGGGCGCTTCGCCCAGCCCTACCGCCTGCTCTGGTGCGCCGATGCGGCCCTCGAGGAAACCCTGACCCGGGCCATCGCCCGCGGCCGCCGGCATTTTCTCGATGCCGTGACGGCGACGCTGGATGGCGAGTACACCGTGCCGGAGATCTGGCAACACGGCCTTCGCCTCAGTTACCGCACCGAACTGCGGGCCGAACCGGTCGAGCGGCTCGCCTCGCTGGTCGCCGCCGGCGAAGCGGATTTGTGCGCAATCGCCGCCGGCATCCTGCCGGGCCTGCCGGGCCTGACGTTACGGGCCGGCGGCCGTTACCGGATCGCGCCGGGCCGCTGGCGGCAGCGGCGCGCCGCGGCGTTGTGGGCGGTGCGAGCCGCCGCCGGCAAACTCGTCTCGGTCGCCCGCTTGTTCAAAACCTTGTTCACTTTCGACGGCGCGGTCGATTACGCTGCCTGGAAAATCGAACGTCATACCGGCCGGCCGCTCGACATTCCGGAGGCCGCCCGCCGCCGCCCGTGGCTGGGTGGTTGGGTTGTGCTGTGGCGTTTGTATCGCAGCGGCCGGATCAGGTAGGGGTGGCGGCGGGATACACGCTGCCGTTTTCGACGCGGTAGACCTGGTCGGCAATCTCGATCAGCGCCGGCCGGTGCGAGACGGCAAGGATGGTCAGTTCGCCGCGCAGCCTTAGCAGCGTGCGGCCGATGCCGGTTTCGCTGAGCGGATCCAAGGCGCTGGTCGCTTCGTCGAGGATCAGAAGCAGCGGGCGGTGGACCAGGGCGCGGGCGATCACGATGCGCTGGCGCTGGCCGCCGGACAACAACCCGCCGCGTTCGCCGACCGGCGTTTCCATGCCGTGCGGTAAATCACTGACGAAATCCCACGCCTCGGCGGCGCGCAGTGCCGCTTCGACCTCGGCGCGGCCGAGCGCCGGATCGCCGAGCGTGATGTTGTGGCGCACCGTATCGTGCAGCAGCACCGTCTCCTGCGGCACGTAACCGAGCCGCCGCCGCCAGGTGCGGATGTCCAGTTCGGCCAGCGGCCGGTCGTCGATCAGTACCCGGCCCGATTCCGGGGTCACCAGGCCGGCGATCAGATCGACGATGGTCGTCTTGCCGCTGCCCGAAGGCCCGGTCAGCGTCGTGATCCGGCCGGCCGGAATGACGAGGTCGATGTCCTGCAAAACCCGTTCGCGGTCGTAGTTCACGGTCACCTTTTGCAGGCGGATTTCGCGTTCGAAAACCGGCGGTGCGGTGCCGTGGTGCGCTTCCTGCGCGTGCCGCGCCTCGTCGATCGCGGCGCGGATCGCGAAATAGGCGCTTTCGCTGCCGGCCATTTCCTGGTATTGACGCTGCGTCTTGTTGAGATGGAGCAGCGCCCGGACCAGAATCAGCAGCAAAAAAGTCAATGGCGCGACCAGCAGCCCCTCGCGAACCACCGCGAAATACAGGCCGAACATGCCGAGCGTGACGAGCAGCGGTTCCTGCCCCGAGCGCAACGCTTCCTTGCTCAGAACCTGCTTTTGCAGCGTCCGGTTGAGATCGCGCGTCTGATTTTGCAGCACCTGGTCACCTTGATGTTCGCGGGCCATCGCTTTCAGCGGTTTGACCGAGTGCAGAAGATCGGTCAGGCCGGCGAGCAGTTGGCGTTGTAGTTCAGTTTGTCTAAGACCGGCGCGGCGCGTTATGCGGACCAGCCAGTTCAACATCGCCAGCACCAATGCGCCGCCGGCGATGGCGACCAATGCGACGCGCCACGAGACATAGATCGCGACTCCGCCGGCGACCAGCGCCTGCATGAACCAGGCGATCATCCGCGCGCCCTGCAGATAGGCTTCGGAGGCGCGCATCGCTTCGGTGGCCACGGCGTTGGCCAGCGCGCCGGTCGCCTGCCGGTGAAAATAGCTCCACCTGGCTTCGGTCAGGGCGTGCAGCAGTTCGAGCCTGAGATCGGTCGCGGCGCGGGCGACGGTGAAACCGACTTGGGTGTTGGCGACCATCAGCAACACCGCTTTCAGCCACATGCCGCCGGCGAACAGCAGCATCAGGTTACCGATCGTCGGCGCCAGACCAAGGCCGTCCATGATCGCCGCCAGCCATTCCGGCATCTTGCCGGCGGCCTGCGGATCCTGGGCCAGCTCGAGCATCGGAAACAGGGCGGTCAGCCCGATTCCGTCGAACACCCCCGACAGGGCGAGCGCGACAAGCATGAAAACAGTGCGCGCCCGATATTGGCGGGCCAGGCTGAGTAAAAGTCGCATGACGATGTACGAGGTGCGGTGAGCGGATAAAATGCACCGGTCGATTTACCGGAGCGGTTCATTGATTATTGTCGCATATCCCCAACCGGTCACGCCTTCGTCCGCCGGCGCAGGTGCATCGTGAGCGGTGCGCTTCCTGTCCTGATCAGCAATCCAACGAGTTTCACCAACGCGCAGAGCGGGGCGGTGGCGCTCGAAGCGTTGACCCTGGAGGCCGGGGGGATTGTTTTGCGCGCTGCCAGCGAAACCGAGCTGGATACCGCGGTGGCCCTGGCCCTGAAAGAGACGGTTGCGTTTTTAGCGGTCAACGGTGGTGACGGGACGGTCCATGGTATCGTTCACCGGTTGGTGGCCGCCGGCCGGCACGATGTGCCGCTTCTGGTGTTGAGCGGCGGGCGGACCAATGTCATCGCCGCCGACCTGGGGACGGGCGGGCGGCGCCTGGCCCGGCTCGGCAGCAGGCTCACCGCCTGGCGGCAGGGTCAGGGCCGCGAGACGGTCCGCCCCTGTTTGCAGTTGCGCCTGGGCGGCGGCGAGACTTGCCACGGTTTCTTGTTGAATGCCGCCGGCCTGGCGGCGGCGATCGAGGACTGCTGGGCTTTCCGCCGGCGCTACCGCCATTTCGGCATGCACGGCGGCGCCGGGACCGGCACCTGGGTGGCCAAAAAACTGCTGGCCGCCAGCCTCGGCCGGCCGGTGTTGCAAAGCTTCGCCGCCGCCCTGATCTGGGACGGCCGGCCGGTCGCCGACCGCCTTTACGTGCTCAGTGCCACAACCCACCGGCGTCTGCCGCTCGGAGTCCAGCCATACTGGGGTGCCGCCGAGGGTGAACTCAAGGCGACGGTAATCGGCGGCGAGGCAGAAGGTTTTCAGCGCCGCCTGCCGAACCTGCTGCTCGGCCGCGGCGGGCGCTACCGCGGCGCCCCCGGTTATCTCAGCGATCCGGCCAGCGAACTTCGGCTGATCGCCGGCGAGGAACTGGTGTTCCATCTCGACGGCGAAAGCCACCGCCTGCCGGCCGGCGCCGAAATGGCGATCAGCCGCGGGCCGGATATCCGGTTTGTGGCCTGATGACATTGGTCATGAAAAGCGATATACTCGGCCTGCGTATGGGGAGTTTTGAAATCAAAATGCCTCTTAAATGTGCGAATAAACTATCAACGCAGGAGGTTTGGTCATGATCGTGTCTCGATCTTTCCTTGTAATACTGGCTTTGGCGCTTGCCAACCCGACTTTGGCCCAGGAAAACAAAGGCGCCGGAGACCAGCCGCAAGGCGTAGCCGTTCCGCCCGCCCCGACAGGCGGGCCCGATGCCTTTGGCTATGTCTGGTTCGACGGCTCCCAGCCGGAGTGCGATTTCAGTTTCGTCGATATCTCCGCTACCGGCACGGTGGTCACGTCGGGAGACGATGCTTCGTCAGGACCGATTGCCCTGCCCGGTCCGGCGTTCAACTTTTACGGCACCAATTACACGCAATTGGTGATGGCGACCAACGGCTATATCAGCACCGACCCGACCGATACCGGCCCGGATCTTTCGAACGACTGCCCGTTGCCCGCCACGCCCAGTAGCGGCGGCGGCGCCCGGCTTTACCCGCTGCATGACGACCTGATCACCGGGAGCGGGCTGTTTGAGCACATCACGCCGTGCCCGCGCGCCAGCGGCGCGGTTGCCGGCGAAGGCTGTTATGTTTTCCAATGGAATGGTGTAGAGCATTTCGGCGGAACCGGTGTAATGTTCGATATGCAGGCGCTGCTGTACGACACCAGCTTTGGTATCGTCTATCAGATCGGCCCGGGCAATCCTGAACAGGGTTCCGGATCGACCACCGGCATCCAGAATGAGGTGCCCGATGATGCGCTGACCTACGCCTGCAATTCAGCGGCGTCGATTCCCGACAATACCGCCGTGTGTTTCTTCCACCCGAACTTCCCGTTCGGCGGCGGTCAGCAGCAATTGCCGGAGCCCGCCGAGGTGCCGGCGCTGAATCCCCTCAGCCTGCTTATTTTTGCGCTGATTATGGTCACCCTGGGAGCCGTTTCGCTGCGCTTCCGGCGCGCCTGAAGCCAGGCGCTAGACAGTCTAAGCCGGCGGGTGAATGCACCCGCCGGCGCTGTGCATTTCCGTGAAAGCATCGCCGCTCACTGCTGATCGAATCATTTGAATGACGGATGGTTCGCAGCGGGGCGGGGGTGAGATGCCCGTTCCCGGCCCTCACCAGCCGCCGCCGGCTTGAATATCCTGTTCGAACTCGGCGGCCACGCGGCCGCCGGCCGCCCGCCGCCGGGTGCGCCACCGGACCTGGGTTCCTGCAGCCGGGGAGGCGTTGACGAGGAGTTCCAGTTCCAGCATCTCGCCGGCGGCGAGGGCGAGCGGTTCGCTGAGCGGCAGGTAGATCTGTTCCCAGTGCGTCGGCGGGGCGCCGGGGGCGGTGTCGAGCGTGATGCCGGCGTGGATGGTGCAGCGCCACCAGGCGGCAAAGCCGTAAACGACCACCGGCGACGGTGCCTTGCCGGTGAGCGACCAGGAAACCCGGCCGCACCGGGCGCTGGCTGGCGGCCGGGCGGCGCAAAAGTCGATCTTGTCCCACTGGCGGGTGGCGGCGGGCCAAAGTTGCGCCGGCTCGATACGGCGCACATAAAGATTGTTCAGGCTCATGCGCCGGGCGGCGCTCAGGTCGAGGTCGTAACCGACACGATCCCAGACGCACAATTCCTCCCTGAAAACCGGATCGGTCACCGGTGCGACGTATTGTTCGAGCCCGGCGGGCAGCATCACGCCGCCGGGTTTGAGCAGGCGGCGGGCATCGTTCAGGGTCTCGACGATCTGTTCTTCGAGGGCGAAATTGCCGAGGGTCTCGGAGACGACGACATCGGCCGGCGGCAGGCCGCCGACCGCGGTCGAGTGGTCGTTGAGGAAAACCAGCCGGTCGAGGCCGTTGTCCGCGGCGAGCTGTTCGGCGAGGGCCAGTACCGGCCCGTCGTCGATCAGAAACACTTCGCGCGCCCCGAGGCGGCGCGCCAGAAAGCCGAGAAACCCGGTGCCGGCACCGATATCGACGACAATGCTCTCGCCGGGAACGATGGCCGCCGCCAGGGCCCGTTCCCAGGCTGCGTTGCGCCGCCGGTCGGCGAGCAGGGTACGGTGGTATTCGATAAACATCGCTTGCGGGCTGCGACCTGAAGTGGCGGTTCATTTTACGCCCCCGGGCACCTATACTTTCCCGCCGAAGCCCGCCGCTGGCGGGTGAAAGGAAAAGGCCATGCGCCGCAAACTGGTGATCGGCAACTGGAAAATGCACGGCTCGGTGCCCAAAGTGAACGCTCTGGTCAGCGTCGCCGGCAAGCACCTTACGCCCGCGGACCCGGTCGAAGTCGCGGTCCTGCCGCCGTTCCCCTACCTCGCCCAGGTGCGCGACCTGGCCGCCGGGAGCGCGCTGGCGTGGGGGGCGCAGGACGTCTCGGCCCATGACGAGGGGGCCCACACCGGCGAGGTGGCGGCGGTGATGCTCGCCGAGTTCGGCTGCCGTTTCGTCCTTGTCGGCCACTCCGAACGGCGCCATGACCTCGGCGAGGACGACCGCCTGGTGGCCGCCAAATTCGCCGCCGCCCGGCGCGCCGGGCTGACGCCGGTTTTGTGCGTCGGCGAAACGCAGGACGAGCGCGAGGCGGGCAATACCTTCGCCGTCGTCGAGCGCCAGCTCGAAGCGGTGATCGACCACAACGGGATCGACGCCTTCGCCGCCGCGGTGGTCGCCTACGAGCCGGTGTGGGCGATCGGCAGCGGGCTGACCGCAACGCCCGCACAGGCGGCCGAGGTGCACGGCCGTATCCGCTCGTTTTGCGCCGCGCTGGATGATACAATAGCCGTCGGCCTGCGCCTACTGTACGGCGGCAGTGTCAAGCCCGACAACGCCGCTCAGCTTTTCGCCGAATCCGAGATCGATGGCGGTCTGATCGGTGGCGCGTCATTGAACGCGGAGCAGTTTGTCGCGATCGTCCGGGCGGCCGGCAGCGGCCCTTGAAGGCAAGGCCGGCACGCTCACTGCATGAGACTGGTTGAGTATTTATGCTGCAAGTTTTGATCATCCTGGATGTGCTGATCGCGATCGCGATGATCGCCCTGATCCTGCTACAGCGCGGCCCCGGTGCCACCGTCGGTGCGGCGTTCGGCAGCGGTGCCTCGGGCACCGTGTTCGGGGCCCGCGGTTCGGCCAATTTTCTCAGCCGCACGACCGGCGCGCTGGCCACCGCGTTTTTCGTCATCACGCTGTTGATGGCGGTGCTCGCCGCCGACCAGGCGAGAAAGCTCAGCGGCGGCGATCTTGGGGTGCTCGCGACACCGGCCGAACAGACCGCCGCCGATGCCGCCGCCGATCCAGCCACCGCTCCGCCGCCGGCCGGCGGCGATGAAGCCGGCGATGAAGCCGGCGATGACAGTGGCAGTGACGGGAACGGCGGGCCAGACCCGGCGGGCGGCGCACCCTCACCATAAGCTGCCGCCACGCCGGCCATCCCCCGCTTGCGGGGGCTGGAAGGGGCTCTATTGGATATCCTCGCAACATGCCGAAGTGGTGGAATTGGTAGACACGCTGTCTTGAGGGGGCAGTGGGGCAACCCGTGCCGGTTCGAGTCCGGCCTTCGGCACCAGCTTGTGCCATCTTGCGTCTGGAAACGAAATGCTTGAACAATATTTTCCGGTTCTGCTGTTTCTGATCATCGCCATCATCGTCGGCGCCGGCATGCTGGTCGTCGGCTTTGTGCTCGGCCCGCGCCGCCCCGATCCGGAAAAACTCTCGCCATACGAATGCGGCTTCGAAGCGTTCGAGGACGCCCGGCTCAAGTTCGACGTGCGTTATTACTTGGTCGCCATCTTGTTCATCATCTTCGATCTTGAAATCGCCTTTCTTTTTCCGTGGGCGGTGGCCCTCGACGGCCTCGGTCTTACGGCGCTTCTGGCGATGGCTTTCTTTCTGCTGCTGCTCGTCGTCGGCTTTATTTACGAGTGGCGGAAAGGAGCGCTGCAATGGGAGTGATCGCCGCCGGCCCGGTCGATGACATCCTGCGCCCCGGCGGCGGCGAGGCGCCGCCCGAACGGGGTTACGTGACGACGACGCTGGATTTTCTGATCAACTGGGCGCGTACCGGGTCGATGTGGCCGATGACCTTCGGCCTGGCCTGCTGCGCCATTGAAATGATGCACGCCGGCGCAGCGCGGTACGATCTCGACCGTTTCGGCGTCGTCTTCCGCCCCAGCCCGCGCCAGTCGGATGTGATGATCGTCGCCGGCACGCTGGTCAACAAGATGGCGCCGGCACTGCGCAAGGTCTATGACCAGATGCCCGATCCCAAATGGGTCATTTCGATGGGCTCGTGCGCCAATGGCGGCGGTTATTACCACTATTCCTACGCCGTGACGCGCGGTTGCGATCGCATCGTGCCGGTCGATATCTACGTTCCCGGCTGCCCGCCGACCGCCGAGGCGCTGATCTGGGGCATCATGCAGTTGCAGAAAAAAATCCGCCGCACCAATACGATCGCCAGGCCGCGCGCATGAACGAATCGGTCAAACCGTCTTTTGCCGCCCGCCTCGCTTCGTTTTTTGGTGACCGCCTCGACGGTGTGGCGATCGGCGCCGACGGCATCGTTACGCTCGAATTGCCTGCCACCCGCTGGCGCGAGGTGGCCCTCGATCTGCGCGACGGTGAGACGTTCGCTTTCCACCAGCTTACCGATTTATGCGGCCTCGACTATCTGACCTACGGCCAGGACGAATGGGCGACCAGCGACGAGGCGACCGGCAGCGGCTTCAGCCGCGGCGTAGATACTCTCGGACCGGGCCGTTTCAGTTGGGACGAGCGCCCGGAGGCCGGCGATAAACCGCGGCGATTCGCGGTGGTCGCCCACCTTTTGTCGCACGAGCACAACCGCCGGCTTAGAATGCGCTGCTACGCATCGGACGACGCTCTGCCGCTGGTGCCGAGCCTGGTCAAGGTGTGGCCGAGCGCCAATTGGTTCGAGCGCGAGGCTTTCGATCTTTTCGGCATCGTTTTCGATGGCCACCCGGATCTGCGCCGCATCCTCACCGACTACGGTTTCATCGGCCACCCGTTCCGCAAGGATTTCCCGCTGATCGGCAACGCCACGGTGCACTATGATCCCGAACAGCGGCGAGTGGTGTACGGGCCGGTCGAGATCGAACCGCGCGTTCTGGTACCGAAGGTGATCCGCGCCGGCACCGCCGGCCGGCCCGCCGCGGACGGCGGGGAAGGGCGGCGCTGATGACCGAAATCCGCAACTACACGATGAATTTCGGGCCGCAGCACCCGGCGGCGCACGGCGTGCTGCGCCTGGTGCTCGAACTTGACGGCGAAGTGGTGCAGCGCGCCGATCCGCATATCGGCCTTCTGCACCGGGCCACCGAGAAACTCGCCGAGAGCAAGCCCTACAACCAGTCGATCGGTTACATGGACCGCCTCGACTACATGTCGATGATGTGCAACGAGCACGCCTACGTGCGGGCCATCGAAATGCTGCTCGGCATCACGCCGCCGCGTCGCGCCGAGTACATCAGAACGCTGTTCGACGAGATCACGCGAATCCTCAATCATCTGCTGTGGATCGGCGCCAACGGCCTCGACCTCGGGGCGATGACGTTGTTTCTTTACGCTTTCCGCGAACGCGAGCAACTGCTCGACTGTTACGAGGCGGTTTCCGGGGCGCGCATGCACGCCACTTATTACCGGCCGGGCGGCGTGTACCGCGATCTGCCCGAGACGATGCCCAAAATCGCCGAAAGCCGCTGGCTCAAGGGCAAGGATCTGAAGCGCGCCAACGCCTGGCGCGAGGGTTCGCTGCTCGATTTTCTCGACGCCTTCAGCCGCGATTTCGACAACAAGGTCGATGAATACGAAACGCTGCTCACCGAAAACCGGATCTGGAAGCAGCGCAATGTGGGTATCGGCGTGGTCAGTGCCGAACAGGCCCGGGCGTTGGGTTTCACCGGCCCGATGCTGCGCGCTTCGGGGGTGCCCTGGGATCTGCGCAAGATGCAGCCCTATGCCGCCTACGACGAAGTCGAGTTCGACGTTCCGGTCGGCGCCACCGGCGACTGCTATGACCGTTACCTGGTGCGGGTTGCCGAGATGCGCCAGGCGAACCGGATCATCGGCCAGTGCCTCGAATGGCTGCGCCGCAACCCCGGGCCGGTGATGGTCGCCGAACACAAGGTTGCGCCGCCGCCGAGAGCGATGATGAAACGCGACATGGAATCGCTGATCCATCATTTCAAATTGTTCACCGAGGGGTATTGTGTGCCGGCCGGCGAGGTTTATGCCGCGGTCGAGGCGCCAAAGGGCGAATTCGGCTGCTACCTGGTCTCGGACGGTGCCAACAAGCCGTTCCGCGTCCACCTCCGCGCCCCCGGTTTCGCCCACCTTGCGGCGCTCGACGAGATGACGCGCGGCCACATGCTGGCCGATGTCGTCGCGGTGATCGGCAGTTTGGATGTCGTTTTCGGGGAAATCGATCGATGAAGCTTTCGACCAATCCGGTCGCCGGCCAGGGCCGGCTGCTGGACGACGCCACCTGCGCCCGGATCGATCGCTGGCGCGCCAAGTTTCCGCCCGGCATCGAAGGCAATCGCTCGGCGCTGATCCAGGCGCTGATGGCGGCCCAGGAGCAGAACGGCGGCTGGCTGAGCCGCGAGCTGATCGGCGCGGTTGCCGATTATCTCGATCTGCCGCCGGCCTGGGCTTTCGAGGTCGCCTCGTTTTATTCGATGTTCGATCTCGAGCCGGTCGGCCGCCACAAGATCTCGGTGTGCACCAATATTTCCTGCATGCTGTGCGGCGGTGAAGAAATCGCCGCCCATCTCGAGCGGCGCCTCGGCATCAAGCTCGGTGAAACGACCCCCGACGGCCGGATCACGCTGAAAATCGAGGAGGAATGCCTGGCCGCCTGCTGCGGTGCGCCGATGATGGTGGTCGATGGCCACTACCACGAAAACCTGACGCCCGAGCGCGTCGATGAGATCCTGGCGAATCTGCAATGAACACCGCGTCGCACCACGTGTGTTTCACGCACCTCAATGAGGCAGAGTGCTGGTCGCTCGCCGCGTATCTGAAACACGACGGTTACCGCGCCTGGGAGAAGATCCTGCGCGAGAAAACGCCGCGCGGCGAGATCATCGAGGCGGTCAAGGCCTCGGCGCTGCGCGGCCGCGGCGGCGCCGGTTTTCCCACCGGGCTCAAGTGGTCGTTCATGCCGCGCGAGGCAGCCGGCCAGAAATACATTTTGTGCAATTCGGACGAATCCGAGCCCGGTACCTGTCACGACCGCGACATCCTGCGCTACAACCCGCACGCCGTCATCGAGGGGATGGCGATCGCCGGTTACGCGATGGGGGCGACGGTCGGTTACAACTACCTGCGCGGCGAGTTCCACCACGAGCCTTACGAACGTTTCGAAGCGGCGCTGAAGGAAGCCTATGAGGCCGGCTGGCTGGGCGCCGACATCAAAGGTTCGGGGATCGACATGGAGATCCACGCCGTGCTCGGCGCCGGCGCCTATATCTGCGGCGAGGAAACGGCGCTGATGGAATCGCTGGAAGGTAAAAAAGGCCAACCGCGCTACAAGCCGCCGTTCCCCGCCAATTACGGCCTGTACGGCAAACCGAGCACGATCAACAACACCGAAACCCTGGCTTCGGTGCCGGCGATCATGCGCCACGGCGCCGAATGGTTTTTGCACATCGGCAAGCCGAACAACGGCGGGCCGAAGATTTTCTCGGTGTCGGGGCATGTCCAAAAACCCGGCAATTACGAGGTGCCGCTCGGCACGCCGTTTGCCGACCTTCTCGAGATGGCCGGCGGCCTCAGGCCGGGGCGGACCTTGAAAGCGGTGATACCCGGCGGTTCGTCGATGCCGGTGCTGCCGGCGGCGGTGATGATGGGCATCACGATGGATTACGACGCGCTGGCCAAGGCCGGCTCCGGCCTCGGTTCGGGCGCGGTGATCGTGATGGACGATACGACGTGCATGGTCCGCACCCTGACCCGGATCGCGCGCTTTTACATGGCCGAGAGCTGTGGCCAGTGCACGCCGTGCCGCGAGGGCACGGGCTGGATGTACCGGGTGCTCAAACGCATCCTCGACGGCAAGGCGGAGATGAACGATCTGGAATTGTTGCGCGCTGCGGCCGGGCAGATCGAAGGGCATACGATCTGTGCTTTCGGCGAAGCCGCGGCGTGGCCGGTGCAGGGGATGTTGCGCCACTTCTTCGACGAGTTCGAGTATTTCGTGGTCCATAAACGGTCGCGGGTTGAGAACCGGCTGGGAGAAGCGGCATGAACGCGACGGTGCAGCAGTCGAGCGAGGCGGTCCGTTTCGAGATCGACGGCGTCGCCGTCGAGGCGCCGAAAGGGTCGATGATCATCGAGGCCGCCGACCGCGCCGGGATCGCCATCCCGCGCTTTTGCTATCACCGCAAACTGTCGATCGCGGCCAACTGCCGGATGTGCCTGGTCGATGTCGAACGCGCCCCGAAACCGGTGCCGGCCTGCGCCACGCCGGTTGCCGAGGGCATGAAGGTCTTCACCGATTCGCGCCGCGCGCTCGCCGCGCAGCAGGGGGTGATGGAGTTTTTGCTGATCAACCATCCGCTCGATTGCCCGGTGTGCGACCAGGGTGGCGAATGCGAACTACAGGATCTGGCGCTCGGTTACGGCCGTTCGCTGTCGCGGTTTGCCGAGCGCAAGCGGGTCGTCGCCGACGAGGATCTCGGCCCTTTGATCGCCACCGAGATGACGCGCTGCATCCAGTGCACGCGCTGCATCCGCTTTCTCAACGAGATTGCCGGCAGCCGCGAGCTGGCCGGTATCGGCCGCGGCGAGAAACTCGAGATCAAGACTTTTATCGGCCGTTCGGTGGACAGTGAAATCTCCGGCAATATCATCGACCTTTGCCCGGTCGGCGCACTGACCAACAAACCATTCCGCTTCCGCGCCCGGCCGTGGGAACTCGTCGCCCGGGCGGGCGTTGCCGCCCACGACTGCCTCGGTTCCAACCTGTGGTACCACGCCCGCAACGGCCGCCTGCTGCGCGCCGTGCCGCGCGATAACGAGGAGATCAACGAAACCTGGCTCAGCGACCGCGACCGCTACAGCCTGACGGCACTGGACGATGCCGAGCGCCTGGCGGCGCCCGAAATCAAGATAGACGGCCAATGGCAGCCGTGCACCTGGGAAAAAGCCCTGGAGGCCGCGGCCGGCGCGTTCGGCCGCATCCGCGACCGGCACGGCGCAGCGGAACTCGGTTTTCTGATCGCCCCCCAGGCGGCCGGTGAAGCGCATTACCTGATGCAGAAACTGGCCCGCGCGCTCGGTTCGGGCAATGTCGATCACCGCTTGCGCGAAGAAGATTTCCGCGATCAAGACACCTTGCCCCGCCACCCGGCGCTGGGTCTGCCGATCGCCGCGCTCGGCACCGCCGATGCGGTGCTGCTGGTCGGCTCGAACCTGCGCCACGAGCAGCCGCTTTTAGCCACCAGGCTGCGGGCGGCGTGGCGCCGGCACGGCGCCCGGATCATGGCGCTCAATTCATTGGATTACGAGTTTACCTTCGACCTGGCGGCCAAACGGATCGTCGCGCCGCAACTCCTGGCCGGCGAACTCGACGCCGTGCGCCGGGCACTCGAGACCAGGCAGGGCAGCGGCGCGGTTCAAGCCATCGCCAAAAATCTGAAGGCCGCGGTGCGGCCGCTGATTCTGCTCGGCGACCAGGTGTTGCAGCATCCGGCTGCCGCCGATCTCAGGCGGATTGCCGCATCACTCGCCAAGACCTGCGGCGCGACACTCGGCACCACGACGTTCGGCAACGGTGTTGGCGCCTGGCTGGCCGGCGCCGTGCCACACCGCCTGCCGGGCGGGGCGCCGGCGCCCGAGCCGGGCTTGACTGTCGAACAGATGCTGCGCCGGCCGCGCCGCGGTTATCTGCTCTACGGCTGCGAGCCGGGCTACGATTTCGCTTCGCCGCGCCTGGCGTTGAAAGCTTGCGAGGCGGCCGAAAGCGTCGTTGCGATCTGCGCCTTCGCCGGCGCCGATTTGCGGGCCGCGGCCGATATCCTGTTGCCGCTCGCCACGTTCGCCGAGGCCGGCGGTACGTTCCACAATATCGAGGGCCGCATGCAGCGTGTTGCGACCGCGGTGCCGCCGCCGGGCGAGGCGCGGCCCGGCTGGAAAATTCTAAAAGCGCTGGCCGATCGCCTGGCGCTCGAGGGTTTTTCCTTTATCCACCTCGACGATGTGCAGCGCGAGTTCGATGCGGCCGTCAGCGCCGAAGAAAACACGCTGCCGGTCAGGACGGTGGAGTCACCGGCACCGCAAAGCGGATCGGCAGCCCAGGAATTCTGGCGGATCGGCGATGTACCGGCCTATGCCGGCGACGCTGAGCTGCGCCGCGCCCGGCCGCTGCAAGAGACGATCCACGGCGACAACCGCCACGCGGCGCTCAATCCAGCCGATGCCGAACGGCTCGGTATCGGCGACTACGCCGCGGTGGAGCAGGACGGGGTGCGGGCCGTATTGCCGGTCCTCAGGCTCGACGGCGTGCCACCGGGCGGCGTCTGGCTGCGCGCCGCGACCGCCGCCGGGGCGAGGCTCGGCAGCGCTTTCGGGCCGCTCGCCATCGCTCCCGCCGCCGGCCTTGAGGAGGAAGCCTGATGGAAGCCTTGCTGGTGCTGGCCTGGACTTTGGCTAAAATCGCCATCATTCTTTTTCCACTGACCATCGCGGTTGCTTATTACACCTACGCCGAACGCAAGGTGATCGGCTACATGCAGGTGCGGATGGGCCCGAACCGCGTCGGGCCGTGGGGGCTGTTCCAGCCGTTCGCCGATGTCATCAAATTGGTGCTCAAGGAAATCGTCATCCCGGCCAACGCCAACCGCTTTTTGTTCCTGCTCGCCCCGGTGCTGGCGCTCGCCCCGGCGTTCACCGCCTGGGCCGTCGTGCCGTGGAGCGACTGGCTGGTGCTCGCCGATCTCGACGCCGGTCTGCTGTTCATTCTGGCGATGACCTCGCTTGCCGTCTATGGTGTGATCATCGCCGGTTGGGCGTCGAATTCCAAATACGCTTTTCTGGGCGCCCTGCGCTCGGCGGCGCAGATCGTCTCCTATGAGATCGCCATGGGCTTTGCGCTGGTCGGTGTGATCATCCTGGCCGGCAGCCTGAATCTGAAGCACATCGTGCTCGCCCAGCAGGGCGGGCCGTTCGACTGGTTCTGGCTGCCGCTTCTGCCGTTGTTCGGCGTTTATTTCATCTCCGGCGTCGCTGAGACCAACCGCGCGCCGTTCGACGTCGCCGAAGGGGAATCAGAGATCGTCGCCGGCTTCCACGTCGATTACGCCGGCGCCTCGTTCTCGCTGTTCTTCCTTGCCGAATACGCCAACATGATCCTGGTCTCGGTGCTGACCACGCTGCTGTTTTTCGGCGGCTGGCTGTCGCCGTTCGAGGGCTTGCCGGTGCTGGGGCAGACGGCGCTCGCCGCGCCGCATTCTATGTGGATGTTCGGCAAAACGGCGTTTTTCATGTTCCTGTTTTTGTGGTTCAGGGCCACGTTCCCGCGCTATCGCTACGACCAGATCATGCGCCTCGGCTGGAAAGTGTTCATCCCGATCACCATCGTCTGGCTGCTCGTTGCCGCCGTCTTTCTGGTGACCGGCATCGTGGAACGGGGGGCGTGACCGTGCAGGCCGTCGTCCGCTATTTCAAATCGCTTCTCCTGATCGAACTGTTCCAGGGCCTGGCGGTGACGCTGCGCTACCTGTTCAAACCCAAGTTCACGCTGCGCTACCCCGACGAGAAAACGCCGAAATCGCCGCGCTTCCGCGGCCTGCACGCGCTGCGCCGCTACCCTAACGGCGAGGAGCGCTGTATTGCCTGCAAACTGTGCGAGGCGGTCTGCCCGGCGCTGGCGATCACCATCGACTCGGAGCAGCGCGCCGACGGCACGCGGCGGACGACACGCTACGACATCGATCTTTTCAAGTGCGTTTATTGCGGTTTTTGCGAGGAATCGTGTCCTGTCGATTCGATCGTCGAGACCGATATCCACGAGTTCCATTTCGAGAAGCGCGGCGAGAACGTGATCACCAAGAAACAGTTGCTGGCCATCGGCGACCGTTACGAAAAACAGATCGCCGAGGCGCGCCGCGCCGATGCGCCTTACCGCTGAGCCGCCATTATGAACATTCCTGTTCTCGAAATCGTGTTCTACCTGTTCTCGGCCATACTGGTCGCCGCGGCGGCGGCAGTGATCACCGTCCGCAATCCGGTCCACGCCGCGCTTTTTCTGGTGCTTGCTTTTTTCAGCAGCGCCGCGATCTGGCTGTTGCTCGAAGCCGAGTTTCTGGCCGTGACCCTGGTGCTGGTCTATGTCGGCGCGGTGATGGTGCTGTTCCTGTTCGTCGTGATGATGCTCGATATCCGCGAACTCGATATCAGGCGCCGCCTGGCGGCCTACCTGCCGCTTGGCTTGACGGTGGCACTGGCGATGGCCGCCGAGCTGTTCATCGCCATCTGGACGCGCGGCTACCGCCAAGCGGCGTTGCCGGCGCCGGGTGCCAAGGATTACAGCAATACCCGGGCGCTCGGTGAGCTGCTCTACAGCCAATACCTTTATCCATTCGAAATTGCCGCGGTGATCCTGCTGGTGGCCATCGTCGCGGCCATTGTTTTGACTTTGCGCCGCCGGCCGGAAACCAAGGCGCAGAATCCGTCGCGCCAGGTGCAGGTGAAAAGCACCGAACGCGTCCGCCTGGTTTCGCTGCCGGTTGCCGGCCGCCGGGAGGACGACGCATGATGCCTTTGACTCTGGCCCACTTCCTGACGCTCGGCGCGATCCTTTTCTCGCTCGCCGTTGCCGGCCTGTTCCTCAACCGCCGCAACGTCATCGTGCTGTTGATGGCGCTCGAGTTGATGCTGCTCGCGGTGAATATGAATTTCGTCGCCTTCTCGCGTTTTCTCGGCAAGCTCGACGGCCAGGTCTTCGTGTTCTTCATTCTGACGGTGGCGGCGGCCGAAGCAGCGATCGGCCTGGCGATCCTGGTGTTGTTGTTCCGCAACCGCCGGACGATCGACGTCCGCGAACTGGACGAATTGAAAGGCTGATCATGGCACTCAAGACGCTGCTTATCCTGATCCCGCTGTTGCCTTTGGCCGGCAGCCTGGCCGCCGGGCTGCTGCGCCGCCAGGTCGGCCGGCGCGGCGCCCACTGGATCACGATCCTGGCGGTTGCCGCCTCGTGCGCCTTGTCCCTGGAAGTGTTGTGGCGGCTGGCCGCCGGTATGGCGCCGGTCAATGTGCCGCTCTATACCTGGGCGCTGATCGACGGCCTTCACTTCGAGATCGGTTTTCTGATCGACCGCCTGAGCGGCCTGATGATGGCGGTGGTCACGTTCGTTTCGCTGATGGTCCACATCTACACCATCGGCTACATGCACGACGACCCGGGATACCAGCGCTTTTTCAGCTACATCAACCTGTTCACGTTTGCCATGCTGATGCTGGTCATGGCCAACAACTTCCTGATGTTGTTCTTCGGCTGGGAGGCGGTCGGCCTGGTATCGTACCTGTTGATCGGCTTCTGGTTCAAACGGCAGTCGGCGATTTTCGCCGGCCTCAAGGCGTTCCTCGTCAACCGCGTCGGCGATTTCGGTTTCCTGCTCGGCATCGCGGCGGTCGTCGCAACCTTCAACAGCCTCGATTACGCCGCGGTGTTCGCCGCCGCGCCGGCGATGAGCGAGGCGACGATTACGGTTCCCGGCCTCGGTGTCTGGCCGGCACTCACCTTCATCTGCCTGGCGCTGTTCGTCGGCGCGATGGGCAAATCGGCACAGGTACCGCTGCACGTCTGGCTGCCCGATTCGATGGAAGGCCCGACGCCGATTTCGGCGTTGATCCACGCCGCGACGATGGTCACCGCCGGCATTTTCATGGTCGCCCGGATGTCGCCGCTGTTCGAGCTCAGCGAGGCGGCGTTGAGTTTCGTGCTGATCATCGGTTCGGTGACGGCATTCACCATGGGCCTGGTCGGCATCGTACAGAACGACATCAAGCGGGTCATCGCCTATTCGACCCTGTCGCAGCTTGGCTACATGACCGCGGCGCTCGGCGCTTCGGCCTACGCCGCGGCGATTTTTCATCTGATGACCCACGCCTTTTTCAAGGCGCTGCTGTTCCTCGGCGCCGGTTCGGTGATCATCGCGCTGCACCACCGCCAGGACATGCGCGAGATGGGCGGCCTCGGCCGCTACCTGCCGGTGACCGCGGCCACCGCCTGGATCGGCTCTTTGGCGTTGATCGGCTTTCCCGGCTTTGCCGGTTTTTATTCCAAGGATCTGATCATCGAAGCGATCGGCGCCAGCCACCGTTACGGCGCCGGTGTCGCCTACTGGCTGGTGCTGGCCGGTGTGCTGGTCACCGCGTTCTACAGCTTTCGCTTGCTGTACCTGGTTTTCCACGGGCGGTGCCGGGTCGAGGCCCAGGCCCGCGAACACCTGCATGAACCGGGCTGGGTCGTCAAAGGGCCGCTGATCATGCTGGCGATTCCATCGCTCGCCATCGGCGCCCTGACGATCGAACCGTTGCTCTTTGGCGGCTGGTTCGGCGAGGCGATCGCCGTCCGGCCGGAAAACGACGTGCTGGCCGAGCTCGCCCACCATTACCACGGCGCCGCGGCGATGGCCCTGCACGCGCTCGCCACGCCGGTGTTCTGGCTGGCGATAGCCGGCGTCGCTCTGGCCAGCCTGGTTTATCTCCGCAAACCGGCACTCGCCGATTGGGCCGTCGAACGGTTCAATCCGGTTTACCGCCTGCTCGACCGTAAATATTACGCCGACGAGTTGTATCAGGCGGTGTTCGCCCGCGGCAGCGTCCGCTTCGGCACCGGTTTGTGGCGCTACGCCGACGCCGGCCTGATCGACGGCTGGCTGGTCAATGGCAGCGCCCGCCTGGCGGCGCACCTGGCCGGCCTGTTCCGCCACCTGCAATCCGGTTATCTCTATCACTATGCGTTCATGATGATCGTGGCGTTGATCGTCATTGCCGGCGCATTCGTCGTTCTCGTGTAACCTGAACAAGACAAGCCGATGATCGCCTCCTGGCCCTTGCTTTCGACCCTGATCTGGCTGCCGCTCGGTGGCGCGCTCCTGGTGCTGCTGGCCGGCGGCCAGCGCCCGAACCTGGCGCGCTGGCTGGCTCTGTTGACCGCCGCCGTCACTTTGCTGCTCAGCACCGAGCTGTATACCGGCTTCGAGCACGAGGTGACGGGCACTGGTGCGGCCGCGGCGCTCGGCCGCTGCGCCCCGGAGTTGGTCGATCCGGCGCTGCACCAAACGATGCAGTTCATTGAATGCCGGCCGTGGATGCCGACGTTTGATATTCACTATCTGCTCGGGGTTGACGGCTTCGCCGTGCCCCTGATCCTGCTGACCACACTGTTCGGCGTGCTGGTGGTGATCGCCGGCTGGCGCTCGATCACCTCCCGCGTCCACCAGTACATGGCCTCGTTCCTCGCCCTGCAGGGTCTGATGACCGGCGTTTTCGCGGCGCTCGACGGTCTGCTGTTCTATGTCTTTTTCGAGGCCATGCTGATTCCGATGTTCCTGGTCATCGGCATCTGGGGCGGGACGCGGCGGGTGTACGCGACGATCAAGTTCTTTCTTTACACCTTCCTTGGTTCGATCTTCATGCTGATCGGCCTGATCTGGCTTTACCTCCATACCGGCACCTTCAGCGTCCTCGCCTGGCACCACGCGCCGCTCGCCCTCGGCCCGCAGATCTGGCTGTTTTTAGGCTTTCTCGCGGCGTTCGCCGTCAAGGTGCCGATGTGGCCGGTGCACACCTGGCTGCCCGACGCCCACGTCGAGGCGCCGACCGGCGGTTCGGTGATTCTGGCCGCGATCATGCTGAAAATCGGCGGTTACGGTTTCATCCGCTTCAGCCTGCCGATCGCCCCCGACGCCGGCGCGGCGCTCGATTTGCTGATGATCGTGCTGTCGCTGATCGCCGTCGTGTACATCGGCTTCGTGGCGCTCGCCCAGCAGGACATGAAAAAGCTGATCGCCTACAGCTCCATCTCGCACATGGGCTTCGTGACGCTCGGCCTGTTCATCGCTTTTACGATCGCCCGCCGCGATCCGACGCTGGCCGGCGCGGCGCTCGGTGTCAACGGTGCGATGGTGCAGATGATCTCGCACGGCCTGGTTTCCGGCGCCCTGTTCCTGGTCGTCGGTGTGCTCTACGATCGCATGCACACCCGGCAGATCGCCGATTACGGCGGCGTGGTCAACGTCATGCCCTGGTTCGCCCTGCTTGCCGTGCTCTTTTTCATGGCCAACAGCGGCCTGCCCGGAACCAGCGGCTTTGTCGGCGAAGTCCTGGTCATCGTCGCCGCCTTCAAGGCCAACCCGTGGTACGGGGCGATCGCCGGCCTGACGCTGATCCTCGGCGCGGCGTACAGCCTGTGGCTGGTCAAGCGCGTGATCTTCGGCGATGTCGCCAACAGCGAAGTTGCCGGGCTCAAGGATATCGGCGGCCGCGAAGCGCTGGTCCTCGGCATCATCGCCGCCGGCGTGCTGCTGCTCGGCGTCTGGCCGGCGCCGCTGCTCGACATCATGGCGCAATCGGTGAACGGACTTTTGGCGCACATCACCATCAGCAAGGTATGACCCGATGACACCTGCCGACCTGCACTTCGCCATTCCCGAGCTGATCGTCCTTTTGCTCGCCTCGACGGTGCTGCTGCTCGATCTGTATATCGATCCGCGCCGCCGCGGCATGCTGCATTTCATCTCGCTGCTCGGCCTGCTGTTCGCGGCGATGACCACCCTCGGCGAATTGACGGCGGTGGACAAGGCGCAGCACCTGTTCAGCGGCACGATGGTCCGCGACCGGCTCGGCGATGTGCTGAAACTGTTCGCCTATGTCGTCACGGCGGTGATCTTCGTTTACGCCAAGCATTATCTGCAGGTGTTCAAACTGTTTCGCGGCGAGTTTCACGCCCTGGTGCTGTTCGTCCTGCTCGGCGTGATGGTGCTGATCTCGGCCGCCAACCTGGTGACGGTCTATCTCGGGCTCGAGCTGATCGCGCTGTCGTCGTATGCCCTGGTGGCCTTCAACCGCGACCTGCCGCGTTGCTCCGAAGCGGCACTGAAGTATTTCATCCTCGGCTCGCTGGCCTCCGGCCTGCTGCTCTACGGCATGTCGCTGCTCTACGGCCTGAGCGGTTCGTTGCACCTGGCAAACATCGCTGCCGCCACCTTGTGGGGCGACCAGTGGATCGCCACCTTCGCACTGGTCTTCATCATCGCCGGCATCGCCTTCAAGCTCGGCGCCGCGCCGTTCCACCTGTGGGTGCCTGACGTCTACCACGGGGCGCCGGCGGCGGTGACCCTGATGCTCTCCTCGCTGCCCAAACTCGCCGCTTTCGCGATGGCTTACCGCCTCTTGCACGAAGCGCTCGTCCCGCTTTTCGTGCAGTGGCAGGGGATGCTGGTCATCGTTGCGGCGCTGTCGATCATCCTCGGCAATCTCGTAGCCATCGCGCAGAGCAACATCAAGCGCATGCTGGCCTATTCGACGATCTCGCACATGGGCTTCCTGCTCCTCGGCGTGCTCGCCGGCAACGCCGCCGGTTTTTCCGCCGCGATGTTTTACGCCATCATCTACGCCCTGATGTCGGCCGGCGCCTTCGGCGTCGTGATCCTGCTTTCCGGGCACGGCATCGAAGCCGAGAACCTGGACGATTTCAAGGGCCTGAACCAGCGCCACCCGTGGTATGCGTTCATGATGCTGCTGCTGATGGCGTCGATGGCTGGTATCCCGGTGCTCGCCGGCTTCTTCGCCAAGTGGCTGGTGATCCAGGCTGTACTCGACGCCGGCTTCACCTGGCTCGCGATACTCGCCCTGGTCTTTTCCGTGGTCGGCGCCTTCTATTACCTGCGGGTCATCAAACTGATGTACTTCGACGAGCCGCGCAGCGAACAACCGGTCACCGCCCCGGCCGACTTCCGCCTCATCCTCAGCGCCAACAGCCTTGCCCAACTCGCCCTCGGCCTGTTCCCCGGCCCGCTGATCGCCCTGTGCACAGCCGTTTTCGCCGGCTAGCGAAAATATTTCATTGGCACGCCGGCGAACGCCTTGGCGATTGGCGGCGGGCGTCGAAGCCCACCGCCAGCTTCAGCGGCTTGCCTGGCCTCCCGGCGCCGGGCTTTCGTAGGTTAGCCCGAACACGGTATCGGTCATCCAGCGCCGGAAACCCTCGTTGTCGACATACTGCTTGAACAGTTCGGTGTCGTCCTTCATTAGCGCCGTCATCACCCGTCGCAGCGCGTTGTCGTGCTCAATCCGGGCATTCTGTCGGTCGGAATTCAACTGTGCGTTGCGGTAGGCAGCATCGGCGGCGACGCGCTCGGGGATTTCCTGGGTGATTTTTCGGTATACCCGGTCGGCGTCCTGCCAGGCGACGTTGCCAAACTGATCGTTGAATGCCTTGAGGATGTTCGACAGCTGGTCCAGCTCCGGCTCGGGCTTGCCACCGCCGCCGGTGGTCGGCATCGGCTCGATCTGCGCATCCGAGTCCGGAAGCTGGATCTTCACCGCGGCCTGTTTCTCGACCCGGTAGCTGTCCATGTCGATGGCCTCGAGGATACCCTTGGACAGGTCCTCCTCGATCGGCGCCGGCAGCTTGGGCACGAGGAAGGTGAGGAAGATAGACAACTTTTCCCACTCGGCGTTGGTATAGGGCAGGACCTGCGACAGGAACCCGTAGGCCCGCAGGAACGCCTTGGCCTTGCCCTTGAAGTCCACCTGGCCGTCCTCGTCGAGCCGCTCGCAGTAGTCGGCGACGCGTGCATCGAGGATGGGATCGAGCCGGTCACGGTCTGCTCCGCCGAGGTAGAGCGCCACGAAGTCGTCCACCTGTGCCGGGGCATAGATCTGGTAGCCGTCGAGCGCGGCCTTTAAGTCGTGTAGCTTGTTCGGATCGGTCTCCTCGGCCAGGATCGTGGTGCGGTAGTAGTCGGCGAACGCCTCCTCGATGGTGTCGGCGTTGTTCATGAAGTCGAGCACGAACACGTCGTGCTTCTTCGGGTGCGCCCGGTTGAGCCGCGAGAGCGTCTGCACGGCCTTGATGCCCGAGAGGATCTTGTCCACGTACATCGTGTGCAGCAGCGGCTCGTCGTAGCCGGTCTGGAACTTGTCGGCGCAGATGAGGAAGCGGTACGGGTCCTGCTGGATCTGGTCGGCGATCTGGCTCGACGGGAAGCCGTTGAGCGACGCCTCGGTCACCTTCGCGCCGCAGTACTCGTGCTCGCCCGAAAAGGCCACGATCGCCTGGTAGCGGCTCTTGCGCTCGACCAGGTAGTCGCGGATCGCGTGGAAGTACTGGATGGCGCGCTCGATGCCGCTGGTCACCACCATCGCCCGCGCCTCACCGCCGATCCTGTTCAGCGCCAGCACTTGCTCGTGGAAGTGATCGACCATGATCTCGGCCTTCAGGCGGATGGCGTGGTCGTGGCTCTCGACGTAGCGGCGCAGTTTTTTCTTCGCCCGCTTGGTGTCGAACTCCGGGTCGCCCTCCACCTTCTTGACCAGCTTGTAGTAGCTCTCGACCGGCGTGTAGTGCCTGAGCACGTCCAGGATGAAGCTCTCCTGGATGGCCTGTTTCATTGTGTAGCTGTGGAAGGGGCGGTGCTTCACCGTGCCGTCGGCCTGCGACTCGGGCTCGCCGAAGATCTCGAGGGTCTTGTTCTTGGGCGTGGCGGTGAAGGCGAAGTAGCTGGCGTTGGACAGCAGCTTTTTTGCCTCCATGAGCCGGTTGATCTTGTCCTCGATCGTTTCATCTTCTTCCGCGGCACCGTCGGCCGAGAGCGCCTGTGACAGCGCCGCCGACGTGCGCCCGCCCTGGCTCGAGTGCGCCTCGTCGATGACGATGGCGAAGCGCCGGCCGCGGTGCTCGCTGCCGATCTCGTCGAGGATGAACGGGAACTTCTGCACCGTCGAGATGATGATCTTCTTTCCCTCGGCGATGAACCGGCGCAGGTCGCCCGAGCGCTCGGCATGCCCGACGGTGGCGCCCACCTGGGCGAACTGTTTGATCGTGTCCTTGATCTGCTGGTCGAGGATCTTGCGGTCGGTGACGACCAGGATCGAGTCGAACACCGTCTCGCCCATGATCTGGGAGGAGACCTGCTCTGACTCTTCTGCGTCATTCCCGCGCAAGCGGGAATCCAGGCGCTGCATTTCACTGGACACCCGCTTGCGCGGGTGTGACGGCTGGCAAGTGAGGCCGATGAGCTGGTGCGCGAGCCACGCGATGGAGTTGGACTTGCCGCTCCCGGCCGAGTGCTGGATCAGGTAGCGCCGGCCCGCGCCGTGTTCGCCAGCGTCAGCCAGCAGCTTGCGCACCACATCGAGCTGGTGGAAGCGCGGCCAGATCTGGGTCGCCTTCTTCTTGCCGGTCTTCTCGTCCTTGATCTCGACGACCTGGGCGTAGTTCTCGAGGATGTCGGTCAGACCGTCGCGCGTGAGGATGCGGTTCCAGAGATAATCAGTCTTGAGCCCGTGCGGGTTGGGCGGATTCCCGGCCCCGTCGTTCCAGCCTTGGTTGAAGGGCAGAAACCAGGAGCCCTTGCCCTTCAGGTGTGTGCAGAAGCGCACCTCATGGTCATCCACTGCGAAGTGCACCACGCAGCGGCCGAACTCGAACAGCCGCTCGCGCGGGTCGCGGTCGCGTTGGTATTGCAGGACGGCGTCGGCGACCGTCTGCTTGGTCAGGCTGTTTTTCAACTCGAAGGTGGCGACCGGAAGGCCATTGATGAACAGGCCGAGGTCGAGCGCGCGCTGCGTCTCGTTGCGGCTGTAGCGCAGTTGTCGCGTAACGCTGAAGCGGTTGGCCGCATAGCGCTCGGTGGCCTTCGTGTTCCCGGGCGACGGCGTGCCGTAGAAGAGGTCGATGTGGTGCGGCCCGTGCTTGAGCCCGTGGCGCAGTACGTCGATGGTGCCGCGCTTGGTGATCTCGCCCTGCAGCCGAGCCAGGAACTTGCGCCGCGTCGGACCGTCCCGGCCCAGGTCGAGCGCGTCAGCGACCTCCGGCTGCGTCTTGCGCAGGAAGGCCGAGAGCTGTGCCAGGTCCACGCAGTACTCGCGGTCGTAGTCGTCGGGGCGGCCGCCGATCCAGCCTGCCGCGTAGGTGGCCGGTCGCTCGCGCACCTGACTGGCTGGCGGCACTATGCCCGCGGCAGCGCCTCCACCGCATCGCGCACACGCGCAGCCGCGGCCAGGAGATCGACCAGCACAAGCGATCGTCGCGCTCCAGGTGCCCCTCGTATTCGGCCAGATTGCGCGGCTCGTGCGCCTTGGCCAGCACGCGCCACGCCTCCGGAGACAGACCCAGCGTGTGCGGCAGCGCCTGGAAGACCAGATAGCGGTTATCGGAACGGTAGCCCATCCGGCGCAGCGCATACAGTGCCAGCGCGTGCGCGCCGTTGTAGGCCAGGTCGAAACGGCTGTCGAAGGACAACGACTTGCTGCCGGCATCGTCCAGGCGAGCCTGCGCCGAGCCCAGCAAACCGCGCAACTCGCGCGCCGACGGCGGCTCGCGTTTGAGCCGGCCGATCCGGGTCAGGTTCTCGATCTCAGTCGAGGTCATCGTCTGACCCGAGCACGAACAGTCTGGGCTGTGCCGCGATGCGTGCGGCAAAGCTGTCGGAGTCCGCACGCTTGCGCCGCCACTCCTCCCGGCCCATCAGGTTTGGGTTGAGCGGCCGCCCGAGCATTGCTTCGACCTCCGACAGGGCCGAAAATAAGCGGGCGTAATCGAGCCCATCTGCGATCACCATCAGGTCGATGTCGCTCTCGGCGCGATCCCTGCCCTTGGCGATTGAGCCATACACGAAGGCCGCGGCGATCCGCTCGGCGAGCGGGGCCAGGGCCGCCCGCAGCGGCCCGGTCAGGCCACGGTCTTGAGCACCAGCCCGCACAGCTCGGCGAACACCGGCGAGGCGGCATTGGCCTGGTAGAACTTCTGGTTGCCGAGCGTCTCCACCGTCACCAGACCCGCCGTGGCCAGCCGGGTGACAAACCGGTGCACCGCGCCGGTGCCGGCCCCGGCCAGCCGGATCAGCTCCGCGCTCTGGAAGCGCCGCCCCGGCTGACCGAACAAAAGGCCGAGCACGCGCTGCTGCACTGGCGTGAACAGCACGTCGGCCAGCGCGGTGGCCGCCGGCGGGATGCCGGGATCAGTCGTTCCCATATCGGGAACGATCATACCCGATTCGGCAACGTTCGCGCCAGGAACCTGGAATGCGGGCGCCGCGCTCATGCCGCTGCCTCCGACCCGGCTTCGGTGTCGCCGGCCTCCTCGTTGTTCTCCTCGTTGAAGCGCCGGACCAGCTCCTCGAATACGGTGCCCATGCCGTGGTTGTCGAGGCCCGGGTACTTGACCGAGCCGTCGCCGTTCTTCACCGGATTGGGGCTCAGGTTGATATCCGGCGAGAGCAGCTTTTCGATCAGCGTGCCGAGCGCGTCGGCCCTCGAGAGGCGCGGGATCTGGTTGCGGAACTCGAAGTTCTCGAGGATGTCCTGCACGTTGGGCGAAAAGCAGTCGAGGTAAGCCTCGAAGTCGGCCTTGAGCTGCTGCTGGCTGGCCCGGGCCCGGAGGTCGCGCAGCGTGAACTTCGAGGTGTTGTAGAACGCCTGGCCGGCGGCCTACCGAAGTGCCTGGTCCTGGTGGACGATCTTCGCCTTGTCGAGCGAATCCTTCATCTCGAGCACGGCCTGCTTGGTTGGCTCCAACACGGCGTCGAGCCGGCGCAGGACGGTCATCGGCAGGATCACGTCGCGGTACTTGCCGCGGACGTAGAGGTCCCGCAGGACATCGTCGGCGATGCCCCAGATGAAGTTGGCGATCCAGTTCAGTTGGCCCTGTTCCATATTGCCTTTCAGGTTAACCCACGCGAATCACTATGCGCGTCGCCGAGCGCTTCGGTATCGCTTGAATCGGCGACTGTCGCACTCCAAACGGGGTGATTATTTCGCGGTTTCGGACTCCTTTGCAAGTTGATGATTTGGGAGAACAACGAATAACGACTTTTACGCCGAAGGTTTGTGGCTGATAAACACTTGCAGGCCGGGGTGATCGAGGCCGAGGTGGGGGTCGTCCGGCTGGACCAGGCGGGTTGTCATGCCGCTGGTGCGGGCGATGACGTCGAACAGGTCCTGCCCCCAGTCGATGGTCACCAGGCTGCCTTTGTTGTCGATGGGGTTGCCGTGGTATTCGGGCGGTTCGAGGTGGCGGATGGTGTCGCCGTCGAGTATGGCGCGGCGCCGGGAGACGGGGAAGCCGTGCCAGGGGATCGTGAAAAGGTGCGCGCCTCCGGGTTTCAGGACGCGGGCGATTTCGGCGAAAGCTCGTTCGGGTGCCAGCAGGTGCTCGAACACATCCTGGGTGATGACGAGATCAAATGTCTCGCCGGCAAAGGTCAGCGCTTCGAGATTCTCGCAGCGAAAGCCGCGGTGCTCTGTACCCGGTTCGACATCTGGAAAATAATGCGACGCCGTATATCCTGGGCAGCAGCGCGCCAATTTATCCGAGGCGCCGCCGCCGGGCGAGGATTCATGAATCTTGAGCGTGCGCCAGTTTGGGAATTCCAGATCGAGCACGTGGCATACGGCGCGCCAGCGTGCCGTACCGTGGCAACGGATGCAGCGCGAGTGTTCGCGCCCCCAGTCACCGGTATCGTAAAAGCGGGTGCGGCGCTCGCAGATTGGGCAGTAACCGCGGCGCCGGAAGCCACGCAGGGCGTATCTGAGCCATTTGAGCGCTTCGCGGCCGGGATGGCGCCGGATGCTGCTGTTCAGCAGCAGCCGGCGGAATATGGCCATCGCCGCGCTGCGGCGCCGGACTGTGGCCGATATTGCGCGCTACAACACATAGACGAAGAAGAACAGGCCGAGCCAGACGACATCGACAAAGTGCCAGTACCAGGCCACCGCCTCGAAGGCGAAATGGTTTTTCGCCGTAAAATGGCCAGCCAGGATGCGCAGCAGGATCACGGTGAGCATGATCGCGCCGAGCGTGACGTGCATACCGTGAAAGCCGGTGAGCATGAAGAAGGTCGAACCGTAGATGCCCGAACCCAGCGTCAGGCCGAGTTCATGGTAGGCGTGGATGTATTCGCTGGCCTGGTAATACAGAAACAGCGCGCCGAGGGTGATGGTGGCCGCCATCCACAGGGCCAGCGCCCGGCGCGTGCCTTTTTTCAGCGCCTTGTGCGCCATCATGATCGTAAAGCTCGAACTGAACAGTAAGAAGGTGTTGAGCAGCGGCACGTCGTCAGCCGGGATCGTTTCGAATGGCCCGCCGACGCCGGCCGGGCCGTTGCTCGGCCACACCGCCTCGAAGCCGGGCCACAGCAACTCGTTGGTCAACGCCCCGCTCCCCTGGCCGCCGAGCCACAGTACGACGAAGGTGCGGGCGTAGAACAAGGCGCCGAAAAAGGCGGCGAAGAACATCACTTCGGAGAAAATGAACCAGATCATCCCCAGCCGGTAGGAGGTATCGACCTGGGTGTTGTACAGCCCGCCGCGGCTTTCGCGGATCACTTCGCCGAACCAGCCGAACAGCATCGTGATGAAGATTGCGGCGCCGGCGAGCATGCTCCAGCGGCCGATGTCGTGGCCGGTGAGTAAAAGCCCGGCGCCGCCGAGCAGCGTGAACAGCCCGATGGAGCCGGCGATCGGCCAATGGGCGTGGTGCGGAACGTAATAGCGAGCGGGCGCGGCGGCATAACTCATGGTGTTGAATTCCTCGGCAGCGTGGAGGCGACTGGCGCGTGACCGTCATGGGCCGCGGCCGGGGCGCCGCCCGGCAGCGCATCTTGGGGGAAAAACGTGTAAGACAATGTGATGATGTCGATCCCTGCCGGCAGCTTGGGATCGATGAAGAATTTTACCGGCATCTGCTGCCGCTCGCCGGCGGCCAGTGTCTGCTCGGTGAAGCAAAAACATTCGATTTTATTGAAGTAAAGTCCGGCCTGGCCAGGAGCGACGCTGGGTACGGCGCGCGCCGTAATCTCGTGAGCGCTGCGGTTGGCTGCGAAGTACGAGGCATCGTACAGCTCGCCGATTTTCACCCTGAGCTTTTTTTGTTCCGGCGCGAAATCCCACGGCAGTGCAGGGTCGGTATTGGCATCGAAGGTGACCTCGACCCAGCGCTCGGCGGCGGTGGCGGCTGGCAGGTCGGCGGCGGTTGCGATCTGTGTTTGGCCGCCGATGCCGGTGATATCGCAGAACACCCGGTACAGCGGTACCAGGGCGTAGCCGAAACCGAACATCGCCACCGTGGCGAGCAGCAGGTAGCGCAGCAGCCGCCGGTTGGCGGTGTGACGGCCGTGGTTGTCTTTCGCCTTCATCGTTTACGTGTGCCAGATACCGGAGAGCAGAAATCCAAAGTAGATTGCCGCGGCGATCAGTGCCAGCAGCAGCGCCGTGCGGCGGATGCCCCGCCGCTCGGCATCTTTGTCGCGGCGCCCGTCAGTGCCCATAGCGGACGATGGTATCGTCGATTTTGGGCGGCTCTTCAAACGTGTGGTAGGGCGGCGGCGAGGGCACGGTCCATTCGAGGCCGTGCGCCCCTTCCCAGACCTGGGCCGTGGCTTTTGCGCCGCCGCGGATCGTTTGCCAGATGATGAACGCGAAGAGCAACTGGCCGATCCCGAACATGAAACCGCCGATCGACGAGATCATGTTGAAATCGGCGAACTGTACGGCGTAGTCGGGTATCCGGCGCGGCATGCCGGCGAGCCCGAGGTAGTGCTGCGGGAAGAACAGCACGTTGACCCAGATCGCCGACCACCAGAAATGGAGCTTGCCGAGCGTTTCGTTGTACATGTGGCCGGTCCATTTCGGCAGCCAGTAATAAACGCCGGCCATGATCGCAAACACGGCGCCGGTGACCAGCACGTAATGGAAATGGGCGACGACGAAATAGGTGTCGTGGTACTGGAAATCGGCGGGTACGATGGCCAGCATCAGCCCCGAGAAACCGCCGATCGTGAACAGCACGACGAAAGCCAGCGCGAACAGCATCGGGGTTTCGAAGGTCATCGCGCCGCGCCACATCGTCGATACCCAGTTGAAGACCTTGACCCCGGTCGGCACGGCGATGACCATCGTCGCGTACATGAAAAACAGCTCGCCGCCGAGCGGCATGCCGACGGTGAACATGTGGTGCGCCCAGACGATGAGCGACAGAAAGGCGATGCTCGCCGTGGCGTAGACCATCGCGGTATATCCGAACAGCGGCTTGCGGGCGAAGGTCGGAATGATCTGCGAGACGATGCCGAAGGCCGGCAGGATCATGATATAGACTTCGGGGTGGCCGAAGAACCAGAAGATGTGCTGGAACATCACCGGGTCGCCGCCGCCGGCGGCGTTGAAGAAGCTGGTGCCGGCAAAACGGTCGGTGAGCAGCATGGTCACCGCGCCGGCCAGCACCGGCATCACGGCGATCAGCAGGAAGGCGGTGATCAGCCAGGTCCAGACGAACAGCGGCATGCGCATCAGCGTCATCCCCGGGGCGCGCATGTTGAAGATGGTGGCGATGATGTTGATCGCCCCCATGATCGACGAGATGCCCATGATGTGGATTGCGAAGATCGTGAAGGCAAAGCTGTCGCCGGATTGCATGCTGAGTGGCGGATAGAGCGTCCAGCCGGCGGCCGGGCCGCCGCCGCCGATGCCGAAGACGACCTGCAGCACGGTTGGGGCGAGGAGCATAACGAAGGCGAAGGGCAGCAGCCAGAAGCTCCAGTTGTTCAGCCGCGGCAGCGCCATGTCCGGCGCTCCGACCATCAGCGGCACCATCCAGTTGGCGAACCCGACGAATGCCGGCATCACGGCGCCGAAAATCATCACAAGCGCGTGCAGCGTGGTCATCTGGTTGAAGAACTCGGGTTTGACGTACTGCAGGCCTGGCTGGAACAGCTCGAGGCGAATGACCATCGCCATCGCCCCGCCGAGCAGGAACATCACGAGCGAGAACACCAGGTACAGCGTGCCGATGTCCTTGTGGTTGGTGGTGAAAGCCCAGCGCCAAAGACCGCCGCCTGGATGGTCGTGGCCTGAGTGATCCGAGTGGCCGACGGCGCCGGCGGTCAAAGTGGTTGTGCTCATCGCGAAAAGCCTCGTTAGCCGTTGTCTTGATGGCCGGCGATACGCCGGGCGATGACGGCCGGTTGGACCGAATCGCCGGTATCGTTGCCCCAGGCGTTGCGGGTATAGGTCAGCGCCGCGGCGATGTCCCGCGGGTCGAGTTCGGAAAAGCCGCGCATCGCGGTTCCGGCCCGGCCGTCGAGCACGACCTCGAGGTGCCGTTCGAGATCGCCGGTTGCCACCGCGCTGCCGGCCAGCGCCGGGAAGGCCGGGGCCAGGCCGCTGCCGTCGCTCTGGTGACAGGTTGCGCACTGCATTTCATAGACTCCGCGGCCGCGGGCGTATAACTCGTCACGGTTCCACAGGCGGTTGATCTCCGCCGCCGCGCTTTGCTGCTCCGACTTTTGCGATGCCACCCAGGCGGCATAGTCCTGGCGGCTGAGGGCTTGGACGACGATCGGCATGAAACCGTGATCCTTGCCGCACAGCTCGGCGCATTGGCCGCGGTAGATGCCCGGCTCGTCGATCTCGGTCCATGCTTCATTGATGAAGCCGGGTATCGCGTCGCGCTTCCAGCCGAAGTTGGGCACCCACCACGAGTGAATCACGTCGCCGGCGGTCAGCAGGAAGCGGATCTTGGTGTTGATCGGAACGACCAGCGGGTTGTCGACGTCGAGCAGGTAATTGTCGATCGTCGCCGGATCGATGCCGGAACGCAATTGCCGGGCGGCGTTGCTCGCCGGGTGCAGGGAACTCATGAAGCCGATGCCGTCTTCGAGATAATCGTAGCGCCATTTCCACTGGTAGCCGGTGATCTTGATGTTCAGAGCGGCGCCGCCGGTGGTTTCCATCAGGATCAGGGTTTTTGTGGCCGGCACCGCCATCGCCACGAGGATCAGGATCGGAATGATGGTCCAGGCGATTTCGGCCTTCGTGCTGTGACTGAACTGGGCCGCCTCGACGCCGCGGCTTTTGCGGTGCAGCACGATCGCGACGAACATCGCGCCGAAAACCAGCACCCCGATCACGATGCACACCCACAGGATGATCATGTGCAGGTTGTAAACATCGAGGCTGAAGGCGGTGACGCCGCGCGTCATGTTGTCGCCGATCGCGAACATGCCCCAGACCGCCGCCGCCATCGCCGCCAGCGCGGCCAGGACGACGACCGGATAATGATTCTTTTTCATCGCTGAAAATTGCCTGTTGCTCATTTGGACTGGATCGCAGCCGCGGGCCGCTGTAAACCGGCCGCCCACGGCCGGCACCAGGTCGCCGCGGCGAGACGGTCACGTTGTTTGCTGCACCCCCGGCCGGCCGGGCAGGGCGGTATTATAAACTACTCGGACGTTTGAACAAGTCCAGACCGATCGTCTGGCGCGCGCCCCGCCGGCGGCAATGCGTGTCGTGGTTTACCGCTTGCCGCCGGACGGCGATGTGCGTGTCTCCAGCCCATTCCGGAGTCTCCGATGCCGCCCCAATCCGCTGTTCCATTACCGCTGATCGCGCCGTCGCCGTATGCGCCCGAATGGGAGCCGATGCGGCGCGCCTGGCTGGCCGATGAAAGCGAGCTGACACACCGCCTGGCCGGTGCCATCGGCCTCGATGACGGGCGCCGCGCCCGGGCCCGGCAGCGGGCCGTGGCCCTGGTCGAAGCGGTCCGCGAGCAGGCCGCCGACCAGGGCATGATGGAGGCGTTCATGCGCGAATACGACCTGTCGTCCGAGGAAGGCATCGTGCTGATGTGCCTGGCTGAAGCGCTGCTCAGGATTCCCGATGACGAAACGGCCGAAAAACTGATCAACGAAAAACTCGGGCAGGCGGACTGGGAGGCGCACCTCGGGCATAGTTCGTCGTTGTTCGTCAACGCCTCGACTTGGGGCCTGATGCTGACCGGCCGGCTGATCAAGATCGCCGACGACGTCAAGCGTGATTACCGCGCCGTGCTCGCCCGCCTCGCCAACCGCAGCGGCGAACCGGTGGTCCGGCTGGCGCTCAACCAGGCCATGCGCATCATGGGGCAGCAATACGTGATGGGCCGGACGATCGCCAAGGCCGTGCAGCGCGCCCAGCGCAGCGCCGCAGCGGACGATCGTTTTTCCTATGACATGCTCGGTGAGGCGGCGCTGACGGCGGCCGATGCCGAGCGTTATTTCACGGCCTATCGTGGCGCGATCGCCGAACTGGCCCGCGGCGGGCGCCGGGAAGACGTCTTTGCCGCGCCGAGCATCTCGATCAAGCTCTCGGCACTGCATCCGCGTTACGAATTCAGCCACAGGCGGCGGCTCGTGGCCGAATTGCCGCCCCGCCTGCTCGCCCTGGCGGCGGTGGCCCGCGAGGCCAATCTCGGCCTGACGATCGATGCCGAGGAGGCCGACCGGCTGGAACTCGCCCTGGAAATCTTCGCCGGCCTGTCGGCGGCGCCGGAACTGGCCGGCTGGAACGGGCTTGGCCTGGCGGTCCAGGCGTATCAGAAGCGGGCGTATGAACAGCTCGCCTGGCTTGCCGCGGTGGCCGGACGCGACCGGCGCCGCATTCCGCTGCGCCTGGTCAAGGGCGCCTACTGGGACAGCGAGATCAAGCACGCCCAGGTCGAGGGGCTCGACGATTACCCGGTGTTCACCCGCAAGTGCAATACCGACATCAGCTATTTGGCCTGCGCCCGGCGGTTGTTCGCCGCGCCGCAGGCGTTTTATCCGCAGTTCGCGACGCACAACGCCCACACCATCGCGGCGCTTGCCGAATTGGCCGATCTGGAGGGCGGCGAGGCCGGCCGCGATTTCGAGTATCAGCGCCTGAAGGGGATGGGCCGCGAGCTGTATGCCGCGGTGCGCGCCGCCGGGCCGTTCAATCCGGCCTGCCGGATCTACGCCCCGGTCGGCCGGCACGAGGATCTGCTGCCCTACCTGGTTCGCCGGCTGCTCGAAAACGGTGCCAACAGTTCCTTCGTCAACCGGATCACCGACCCGGCGCTGCCGCCGGCGGCGGTCATCGAGGATCCTATCGAGATCTTTGCCGGGTTGGCCGAGATCCCCCACCCGCGATTGCCCGTGCCGCGTGCGCTTTACTCCGCGCGGCGCAATTCAGCCGGCCTCCATTTCGCCGACGGCCGCCAGGTTGCATCCTTGCAGCAGGCGGTCAACGAGCATTTGCACGCGCTGCCGCCGCCGGCGAGCGGCGGCGATGCCGCAGCCGTTCTGCCGGTCCATGATCCGGCCCACGGGACGATCCTGGCCCGTGTTGCGGTGCCTGCCGAGAAGGCTGTCGCGGCGGCGGTCGAGGCTGCTGCTGCGGCGCAGCCTGCCTTCGACCATTTGGGGGCCGAGGCGCGGGCCGGCATTCTTGAACGTACCGCCGACCTCATCGAAGAACGGCAGACCGAACTCATCGCGCTTTTGGTCCGCGAGGCCGGCAAGACGCTGCGCGACAGCGTCGCCGAAGTGCGTGAAGCCGCCGATTTCTGCCGCTATTACGCGCTTGAGGCCCGGCGCTGGTTCGGCGCGCCGCAAACCCTGCCCGGGCCGACCGGCGAGCACAACGAACTGGCGCTGCACGGCCGCGGCGTGTTCGCCTGTATCAGTCCGTGGAATTTTCCGCTGGCCATTTTCACCGGCCAGGTCGCCGCCGCACTGGCCGCCGGTAACACGGTGGTTGCCAAACCGGCGCCGCAGACGCCGTTGATCGCCGCCCGCGCCAGCGCGCTGCTGGCGCAAGCCGGCCTGCCGCCGGACGTGTTGCACCTACTGCCGGGCGGGGCCGGGACCGGTGCCGCCCTGGTGGCCGAGCCGCGCCTCGCTGGCGTGGCGTTTACCGGTTCGACGGCGGCCGCCCGCACCATCGCCCGGACGCTGGCGGCCCGCGATGGCCCGCTGGCCGTGCTGATCGCCGAGACCGGCGGCCAGAACGCGATGATCGCCGACAGCTCGGCGCTGCCCGAGCAATTGATCAAGGATGTCGTGCTCTCGGCCTTCGGCAGCGCCGGACAGCGCTGTTCGGCGCTGCGCATCCTCGCCGTGCAGCAGGAGATCGCCGACCGTGTTTGCGAAATGCTGGCCGGGGCGATGGCGGAGTTGAAGATCGGCGACCCTGGCGATCTGGAAAGCGATATCGGTCCGCTGATCGACGAGGCGGCGCTGGCCCGCGTCAAGGCGCATGACCGCGATCTGGCGGAGCGCGGCCGGCTGATCGGCCGCGCCGCCCTGCCGGCTGGTCTCCACGGCCACTATTTCGCGCCGGTGGCTTATGAAATCGACGACGTCTCCACCCTGGAGCACGAAGTGTTCGGGCCGATATTGCACATCGTCCGCTACCCGGCGAGCGGCCTAGACGAATTGATCGACCGAATCAATGCCCTCGGCTACGGTCTGACGCTCGGTATCCATAGCCGCATCGAGCGCACGATCCGGCACATCGCCCACCGGCTGCGGGCCGGCAACGTTTACGTCAACCGCAATATGATCGGTGCGGTCGTCGGCGTGCAGCCGTTCGGCGGCGAGGGATTGTCGGGAACCGGCCCGAAAGCTGGCGGTCCTCATTACTTGCTGCGTTTTGCCGGCGAACGGACATTGACCGTCAACACCGCTGCGGTCGGCGGTAATGCCCGGCTGCTGGCGCTGGCCGATTGACCGATCGCGGATTGATGATGATGGTGAGCAGAGCCGATTGCCGATGTACCTGAAATTTTTCGGTCTCAACGAGCCGCCTTTCGCGTTGACACCCGACCCGCGCTACCTGTACCTCAGCCGCCGGCATCAGGAAGGCATGGCGCATCTGTTGTACGGCATCAATCGCGGCGGCAGCGGCGGTTTCGTCCAGTTGACCGGCGAGGTGGGAACCGGCAAGACGACGCTGTGCCGCTCGCTGCTCGAACAGACGCCGGAGCAGACGCGCCTGGCGCTGATCCTGAACCCGCTGCTCAGCCCGCGCGAGCTGCTCGCCGCGATCTGCGACGAACTGGCTGTGACCTATCCTGCGGGGGCCGGCGGCAAGGAGCTGTTCGATGCGCTGGCCCGTTTTCTGCTCACCGCGCACAGCGCCGGCGAAAAAGTCGTCGTCGTCATCGACGAAGCGCAGAACCTGAGCCGCGATGCGCTGGAGCAGGTCCGGCTTTTGACCAACCTCGAAACGACGACCGACAAGCTGTTGCAGATCGTGCTGATCGGCCAGCCGGAACTGCGGCGGCTGCTGGCCAAGGACGATCTGCGCCAACTGGCGCAACGGATCACTGCCCGCTACCACCTCGAACCGCTCGCCGACGACGAATGCCGGGCCTATATCCGCCATCGCCTGGCGGTGGCCGGGGCGGTTCGCCTGCCGTTTACCGCAGCCGGCATCCGGGCGCTGTGCCGGGTGTCACGCGGCGTGCCGCGGCTGGTCAACATCATCGCCGACCGGGCCTTGATGGGCGCTTACGCCACCGACCGAGAACGGGTCGGGACGCGCCTGGTGCGGCGGGCGGCCCGTGAGGTGACCGGTGTCAAGCCGGCGGCGCGGCGGGTGCTTCGTCCGGCCGCGGCAGCGCTCGCGCTGCTCGTCCTGGGCGGCGCGCTGTACTGGTATATCACGCCGCAGTGGCCCCCCGTGGCACCGGCGGCGGTGGCCGGCGAGGAAGTACGGCTGATCGAGGCGTTTATCGCGGCCGGCGAGCCGGCTGCAGCGTGGAGCCGATACGGGGCGATGTGGGGAATGGCCGATGCCGCATTGCCGGAGACGGGTTGCGGGCAGGGTGCTGGCCCGGCCGGTTACCTGTGCGTCAAGTTCGAAGGCACCTTGGCCAAAGTCGCCCACCTCGGGTTGCCGGTGATGCTCAACGGCCCCGGCGGCCGCCCACTGCTGCTGCGCGGCCTGGATGCCGAGCGTGTGCTATTGGACAATGGCCGGAGCGAACAGAGTTTTTCGCGCGCCGCGCTCGAACGGCGCTGGCGCGGCGGATTCCATGTCCTGGTGCCCGGCGATGGGGCTGTGCTCGGTGAAGGCGATCTGCGCGAACCAGTGCGCCGGGTCAAGGCACTGGCCGCCTCCGTGCCGGCGGCACCTTACAACGGCCCGGCAGATCAGCGTTACGATGCCGATTTCGCCGCCTGGGTGCGGGAATTTCAGCGTTTCGAGGGCTTGCGCCAGGACGGCGTCGTCGGCGCCGCGACCCGGGTCTACCTCGTGGCGCGGGCTGCAAATAGCCCGCGTTTACAGGAGGAGTGGTAGTGTCTTTACTGCTCGAGGCGCTGCAGAAATCGGCGCGCCAGCGCCAGTTGGGCACGCCGCTCACGCTGGACGAAGGCATCAGCCGGCCGCTGCCGGCGCGCCGCGCGCCGCGCTGGAATCTGTGGCTTGCTGCGGCGGCCGGCATCGCGATTTTGTTCGCCGTTCGCGGCTGGTTCGGCGAGCGCGGCGAGTCGGGCCCGATCAGTTTGCAACCCGGCGCGGAGCCGCGTGCTCAGGCGGCGAGCGGGCGAGATGTCCAAAAGGCGCCGGCGGCCGACGCCGAAAAGACAGCCTACCAGTCCGATGTGGCCCGTTCGGGCGCGGCGCGCCCCGACGCCATCTCGAACGAAGCGGCGAGCGGTGGCCGGAGCCGCGACGTTTCACCGTCATACGACGAATACACGCGGCCGGCGGCGCGCGCCGCCGCGACTCCGGCCGCCGAGCCGGCGGCACCGGGCAAAAAAGTCGATCCGCTCAACCTCGACTACCTCACTACTGAGCGCCTGAACCAGCCGGCCGGGGCCGGCCGCGAAACGGCGGACCCACCGCCGCGCTCGTTGCCGGTGATGCCGCCGTTGCCGGAGGCCGGGCAGCCCGGCGCCGGGCCTGACCTCGAACCGGGGGACGAAGCGGGCGCTGAACCGCCCGCCGCTCATTCACCGCCGCCCACCGCCGGCCCCCTCGGCTATGACGACCTGCCGCCGGCGATCCGCCGCGAATTGCCGGCGTTGAAAATCACGATCAGCGTTTACGACGACGACCCCGACAAACGTTTTGTGTTGATCGACCATCAGCGCTTCCGGATCGGCGACGATCTGGTGCCGGGCGTGCGGCTCAATGACATCCGGCGCGACGGCCTGGTGTTGGAGTTCAGGGATTATCTGTTCGTCTGGCGGCAGCGGTGATGAGCATCGTCGTGCCTCTCGGTGAGCAACGGCACCATGGCCATTGGCCGTGGCTGACACTGGCGATCATCCTGGCGAGCACCACGATCGCGCTGGTCTGCGCCGTCGGCGGTGAGGCGGGCAGAACCGAATTGATCAGCCGCTGGGGCATGAGCCCGGCGCGGCTCGATGCCCTGTGGGCCCGGCCGTGGACCGCGTGGTTCGGCACTGATGGGGCGACGATGGTCACGACCCAGTTCGTCCATGCTGGCTGGCTGCACCTGCTTGGCAACATGGCCTATCTGTGGGTCTTCGGCATGCCGGTCGAGCGGCGTTACGGCGCCGCTTTGTTGCTGGTTCTGTTCGTGATTCTCGGCGGTGCGGCCAACCTCGCCGCAGCCTTTGATGCGCCGAACGCCGCAACCCCGGTGATCGGCGCCAGCGGCGGGGTTTCGGCGGTCATCGGGGCCTACCTTTTGCTCCTCCCCGGCCAGCGCATCGGGTTTTACCTGCCGCTCGGTTTTTATCTGCAATTCGTCCGGGTGCCCGGGTTGCTGGTGATCGGTTCGTGGTTCCTGCTGCAGATGATCTATACGGTTTACGGGCCGTTGAGCGGCGCGGTGGCCTGGCGCGTGCACATCACCGGCTTCGCCGGCGGCATGCTGCTGGCCGTCGTGCTGCTCGTGTTACGATGGCCGCGGCGGTGAGTACACCCAACAGTTGCATAAATTCCCGGGATTCTCGGTCAAGTGGGTGAGTGCAGCTTGTTCGATTTGCCGCGGAAGCGTAGTTATTCCTACGGTTTAAGGCAAAGCTGCCGCCCGCTTGGGCGAGAAACCGGGCGCGTCACCCCAGGTGAATTCGATGCTTTAACTAAAATTCTCATAACTTATTGATTTAATGAAGAAATATATAAATTCAAGCAAAATTTATGCAACTGTTGGGTACAGGTAACAGTATGGCCGGCAAAGTGCTTTACAAGATTGTCTTTCTGAACCACGGCAAGGTGTATGAACTTTATGCCCGGCGGGTGGCGAGCGCCGGGCTCTACGGCTTTATCGAAATCGGCGATCTGGTTTTTTCGCAGGACAACCAACTGGTCGTCGATCCGGTCGAGGAGAAGATCCGCGAGGAATTCGCCGACGTCGAAGTGCTGCACCTGCCGTTCCATTCCGTGTTGCGCGTCGAACAGGTCAAACGCCGCGGCCAGTGCGCCATCCGCGACCACGAAAGCGGCGAAAAATTCGTCTCGAATATCGCCCGATTCCCCGGCCCCGGCCCGCACCGCAATTAAATAATATAATCTAAATACACCATGTCCATTTTTCGCGCCCTGCGCCATCGCCCCGAACCCGGGTGCTATGTGATGTACGGCGCCGAGTTTTCCTATTACTCGGCGAAGCTGCGTTGTTACCTGCGCCGCAAGGGTCTGCCGTTCGCCGAGCGCCGGGCGACGATCAGGGCGTATCGCCGGTTGATCGTGCGCCGTACCGGTGTGCGTTATATCCCGGTGCTGTTGACGCCCGGCGACGAGGTCTGGCAGGAGACCAGCGACATCATCGACCGGCTCGAAGCGCACCACCCCGAGCCGGCGCTGCTGCCGGCGCCGCCGGTGGCGCGGATCGCCGCCCTGCTGCTCGAGCTGAGCGGTGACGAATGGCTGCTCATCATCGCCCTTTACCGGCGGTGGCGCGATTATCCCAAGCAGCGCGACTTTATCGACGGCGAATTTGGCGGCATGCTGTTGCCGTGGGCGCCCGGGTTTGTCCAGCGCCGGCTCGGGCGGCGGGTCGGGGCGCGGTTCAGAGACTACCTCCCGGCGCTCGGCATCACGCCGGAGACCACGGCGGCGCTCGATGCGTGGTACGGCGAACTGTTAGACCAACTGGAGGCACATTTCGCAGCGCATGATTTTTTGCTCGGCGACAGGCCTTGCATCGGCGACTGTGCCTGGATGGGGCCGTTTTATGCGCATCTATACCGCGATCCGGTGTCCGGTGCCGAACTGCGCGCCGGGTCGCCGGCGGTTGCCGCCTGGATCGAACGGACCTTGTCGGCGGAGCAGGCCGCTGCGCCTTCCAGCAACTGGCCGGCGGTGCTGCCTGGCATGCTGCCGGCGATCCTGAAACGACTTGCCGGCGAATTTTTACCGGTGCTCGCCGCCGGCGAAACGGCGCTTGCCGCCTGGCTGCGGGACCGCGGTGCGGGTGAGTTTGTCGAGGTGCCGCGGCGGCTCGGCACGCACCGTTTCACACTCGGCGGCGTCGAAGCGGAGCGCGCCGTGCTGCCGCATGGGTTGTGGAAATGGCAGCGCGCCCGCGATGCCTGGCGGGCGTTGACCACTGAACAACGCGCTGCCGCCGCCGCTGAATTGGCCGCGACAGGTTGGTTGACCGCCCTCGAAACGCCGCCTGCCGTACGCCTCGAGCGCATCTATAATCGGGTGCACGCTAAATTACTCAATCGGTCAGATGGATCATGATCATTGACAACGCCGTTGATTTCACACGTGCCGTGCGCGACGTCGCCTGCGGTCCACTCAGCCGGCCGAAAGCGGTGCTGATGGTCGAGCCATGCGGTTTTAGAGTATCGGACGAAACCGCCAGGGACAACGTCTATATGGCGGCCGGGCAAGCGGTGGACGAGGAAAAAGCCCGGCGTCAGCACCGCGATCTCGCCGCGGCGATCGCCGTCATCGGCCTGCCCGCCATCCGCTTCACCGGTCGGCCCGAGACGCCCGACGACATCTTCCCGAATAACGTCTTCGCCACCTGCCCCGGCCGCCTGATCGTCGGCGCGATGCACCACGCCGAACGCCGCCGGGAAAGCGAGCGGCCCGATATCCGCGCTTTTTTCACCGGCCTGCTCGGTTATCGAACGGTCGAACTGGCGGCGCCCGGCGTCGTCGCCGAACTGACCGGGGCACTGGTCATCGACCATTGCCGTAACATCGGTTACTGCGGCATGACCGAGCGGGTCAACGCTGCCGGCGCCGCGGCGATGGACGAGGCGTTCGGGCTCGATCTGACATATTGTTTTCCGCTCAAGCCGGCGGAATATCACACCAATGTCGTGATGGCGGTATTCGCCGGCCGGGCGCTGGTCATCTGCCCTTCGGCTTTTGCCGATCCGGCAGATGCGGCGGCCATTGCCGGCGTTTACGGCGAACGGGTGCTGGAAATCGACGAGCGCGAAAAAAACGCTTTCGCCGGCAACGGCATCGCGCTCGGCGACAACGATGTGTTCTTCAGCGCCACCGCGGCGCGCGCCCTGGGCGAGCGCAAGTTGCAGCGGCTTGCCGCTTGGGGCTTTACGATACACACCGTCGAACTCGACGAAATCGAAAAAGCCGGCGGCAGCCTGCGCTGCTGTATCGCCGAAATTTTCTGAATAAATATCAAGGCACTTTGTGCTTTTTGCGGCCATGTCGTAAACTCGCCGTCCTCGGCGTGCATCGCTGCCAGGTCGCCTGCGGCACGTCCAGATCCGTTTCCGGCGAATTTGTCCCGCGCCCGCTTGTCTGTGTGCGTAACCGCACAGGCCGGCGGGAATGACTGAGGGGCAAGATGGGGGATGAAGGGGTGAGCCGTGACCATCCACGTGTGATCGTGGCTTCTATCGTTCGGCCACCGCCGGCCACGTTGGTTTGAAGGGTTCTGGGTCGCGGCATTCGATCCTTTGGCGGATGACGGTTTCACGCGCGAAGATGATATCGAGAAAATCGCCGGCGCCTTCGAGTTTGCGGAAGGCGGCGAAACCGCTTTCGAGAAATTCCTGCAATTCGCCAAAACCGGCGGCGTGGGCCGGGGTGCGCAGCAGGCGGAGCAGGTGATAGACCCAGTTCTTGTGGACCACGGCGTCGAGCGCGTGACCGACATCCATGATCATCGCCAGTTGCCGGGCGCGGTCGGCTTCGCGGTCGATCGCCCGCCACGCCGCGGCGTAGTTCGTCTCATCGATCGCGGCATCCGGCAGCGCCGCGGCCAGCGCCAGATCGAGTTCAATGCTCAGCGCCTGCACGTCCAGCGCCTCGGCGACGGTCTGCAACAGGCGTGCCGGCATCGTCCGCCGCATGATCGGCAGGGCTCCGGCCAGTTCGCGGTTGCGCGGCAGGAAGTCCTTGCCGCCGTACAGTTCATCGAGAAAAAAATTGCACGCCGGCCGGAAGCGGGGCAGGGCACGGAGGTCGGCGTAGGTGGCTTTGAGGCGGCGGTGCTGCCATTCCTGAACGGCGGCGAAACACCGGGCGAGAGCGGGCGTGAGCGCCGTGCGGAGCCGTTCGGCGAGCTTCAGGTTGGCGTCGAGTGCAGCGGCCAGCGGCATGGAGTACGAAGCGCTGTCAGACCGGCAATGGAGCGGGCGTGGTGCGCTTACTCCGCCGCCAGCACGGCGAGTAATTCGTCCTTGCGGCGCCGGAACAGGCTGAGCGCCTCGACATGGGCGTAAGAGATGATGCCGGCGACATCGACCAGGAAGACGGCACGCTTCATGCCCAGGGGGCCGCGGCAGCCGTACAGCGCCGCGACCTCCAGATCCGGGTCGCTGAGCAGCGTGAAGGGCAGGGCGTGGCGGGCGCGGAACTTGCGGTGCGATTCGGCGTCATCTCGGCTGATGCCGACCACGCTGACGCCGAGTTCGCTGAACTCCTCGATTCCATCGCGGTATTCGCAAAGCTGGCGGGTGCACACCGGCGTGTTGTCACCGGGATAAAACACCAAAAGCAGCCGTTCGCCGCGCCGGGCGGAAAGCGTGAATGGCGTGCCGTCCTGATCGGTCAAAGTGAAATCCGGGGCCGGATCGCCGGTTTGCAATGTCATGGTCGAGGTCTGCTACGGGCTGTGCGCCATTGTAACCCCGCGCCGCCGCCCACTTGTCACGGCCCAGGCCATCTGTTGTACACTCCGCCGTCACCATGTTGAAACTGCAAGCCGCACCCCAGCCTCAGATCCACCGCCCGCCCCGCATCGGCCTGGCGGTTGCCGGCGGCGGCCCGCTCGGTGCGATCTACGAGCTCGGCGCCCTGCGGGCCATCGACGAGAGCATTACCGGCCTCCACCTCCACGAGCTGGATGTGTACGTCGGGGTCAGTGCCGGCTCGTTTGTCGCCGCCTGCCTCGCCAACCACGTTTCGACGGCGCAGATGAGCCGGATTTTCATGGGCCGGCCGGAAGCCGAACTGTCGTTCAGCCCGGAACACTTTCTGCGCCCGGCCTACCGCGAATACGGCAGGCGGCTTTTGACCCTGCCGCGGATCATTGCCGGTACGCTGTGGGATCTCGTCCGCCACCCGCGGCGCTATGGTCTGACCGAATCGCTGAATGCCTTCAGCCGGGCGATCCCGACCGGGATTTTCGACAACGAAACGATTCACCGTTTCATCCTCAAAGTGCTCGAAAAACCCGGCCGGACCAACGATTTTCGCAAGCTCGACGCCCGGCTGTTCATCGTCGCCGTCGATCTCGACAGCGGCCAGGCCGTGCGCTTCGGCGCCGACGAGTTTCCCGAAGTGCCGATCTCGCGCGCCGTGCAGGCCAGCGCCGCCTTGCCGGGCCTGTATCCGCCGGTCAGGATCGGCGAGCGCGATTATGTTGACGGCGCGCTGCGCCGGACGCTGCACGCTTCGGTGGCGCTGCGCGAAGGACTGGATCTGCTGATCGGCATCAACCCGCTCGTGCCGTTTGCCGCGCCGCGCCGCGCCGGCCCGGCGCACCACCTGGTCAGCGAGGGCCTGCCGCTGGTACTGGCACAGACTTTTCGCGCCCTGATCCAGTCGCGCATGCAGGTCGGGCTTGGCAAATACGCCACCGATTTCCCGCACAGCGCCATCTTGCTCGTCGAACCCAACCGCGACGACGAAGTGATGTTTTTCACCAACATCTTCAGCTACGCCAGCCGCACCCAGCTTTGCGAGCATGCCTACCAGACGACGCGCGCCGAACTCGCCGCCCGCGCCGGTGATCTCGATGCTTTCCTTGCCCCTTACGGCCTCAGCCTCGACCACGCGCTGCTGGCCCAGCCCCGCACCCTGAACGACAGCCTCGCCCACGAACCGCGCCACCACGCCGCCGTCAGCCGCCACCTGGAGCGCACCTTGCACCGCCTGGACCTGGAACTCGCCCGGCGAGCGGCGGCGGGTGGGCAACGGTAACGCATTACTAATACATTCATAAATATGACCACATTCAGCTTGTCTCTCGGCGTACTGGGCAGGGCGCAGGTGCGTCAAATTTAGCGCCCTGACCTCCACTATTGACAACGTTGCCCAGAGGCGCCGAGAGCCAAGCCCTGCGTGGACTGTGGACGAATCCGTCTGCGGCGTTAAAGCGGCTTGACATAGGAGTACTATGCCGGCGCCGCTTTGCCTTGCAGGCGAATCCGCCCTAGGCCCTGAACGAGGCAATATTTATGAATGTATTAGTAGGGCAAAATTTATGCAACTGCCGGGGTGGCAGTTGGCCGGCGCGCCTTAGCGCTGCTGGGTCATGAATGATCCGGGCTCAGGCAAAATGCTGGTCGAGGTAGCGGCGGATTTCGTTTTCGATCGAGCTTTTGAGGGCGAACAGGAACAGGCCGAGATCGACATGGATGTGGATGGCGTGGGCGCCGACTTCGACGACGCCGCTGACGCCGGGGCGCTCGAAGTGCAAGTGGTCGCCCTGCCAGGCGTAATCGACCTCGAATTCTTCGGCCAGCTCGCCGACCAGGCGGTCGGCGGCGGAGCGGGCTTTCTCTTTCCCCAAGCGGTGGCTGCGGCTGATCTCGATGCTGGACATTTCGCTCATGCCGAGGTTCCAAGGTGCGCGCATCATCGGCCGAATGGCCCGCGAGGTCAAGAGCGGGATCCGGGGCCATCAGCGGCGGGGGTGATCCCCGGGGCGGAGGCCGCGTTATGATGGTCACGGCTACGAGGCACGACCAAGACGGATCCGGAAATGACGATGCGGATCGCGATACTCGAGGACGAACAAGACCAGGCCTACCTGCTGAGCCGCTGGCTGGATGGGGTGGCCGGCGAGGTCTGTAGTTTCGCGCTCGGCGCGGCGCTCGTCCGGGCTCTGAAAACCGATCACTTCGACATGGTGCTGCTCGACTGGAACGTGCCGGATATGGACGGCATGGCCGTCCTCGACTGGATCCGCCACCACCTCGGCTGGGCACTGCCGGTGATTTTCATCACCGGCCGTGACGAAGAAGACTCGGTGGTCAGCGCCCTGACCGCCGGCGCCGACGATTACCTGGTCAAACCGCTGGCCAAGGCGGTGTTTCTCGCCCGCGTCAAGACCCTGGCCCGGCGCAGCGGGATCGGCGCGCTGGCCGCCGGCGATCTGGTCGCCGGGGCCATCCGTTTCGTGCGCCACTCCCGCTGCTGCGAGGTGCAAGGTCAGGTGGTGCCGTTGACCACCCGGGAATACGACCTCGCCTTGTATTTCTTCGAGCACCTGGGCGAGATTCTGCCGCGCGATACTTTATTGCGCCAGGTCTGGGGGTCGAGCGCCGGGCTGAAGACCCGTACCGTCGATACCCACGTCAGCCGCCTTCGGCAGAAGCTTGATCTGCACCCGGAAAACGGCTGGCGCCTGCAATCGGTTTACCAATATGGCTACCGGCTGGAAAGCGCCGGCTTTTGAGGCGGTTACCCCGGATTATTCATGACCTGCTTGTCGCGAGACGGTTCCAGGTCCCGTAGCTGCGGCATTTCGTGACCGAGCGCACCGGAAACGTACTTGCCGGTACGGTGAGGATGAGCGACCGAACGAAATGTTGCAGATGCGGGGCATGGGGCCGTCGGAGTAAAGTGGGTCATGAATAATCCGGGGTTACAGCTCCTGGCGCGGCGGCAGCAGCACGCTGGCCAGCAACAGGCCGGTGGTCATCGCGACCGCAGTGAGCAGGGCGGCGAAAACGCCCTCGACGCCGCTGGTGACGTCGGCTTCGAGCAAGGCGGCCATGCCGCGCATTCCCATGCTGCCGGGTACCAGCAGCATCAATCCGGGAATGTGCAGGATGCTGCTCGGCTGGCCGCTGCGATTGGCATAGGCGTTGCCGGCCAGGCCGACGAGCAGGGCGCCGCTGAAGGCGCCGAGCGGCCGGCCGAGAATGTCGCCGGTGACCAGCGCGCTCGACCAGGCGATCAGGCACGATAAAGCGACCCACACCCATTGCCGGCGGCGAATCCTAAAGAGCAGCAAAAAGCCACTGGCGGCGAGCAGGATCAACGGCGGCACGATCCACCACGGCACCGCCGGCGGGGTGACCACCGGCGGCGGGCCGGCCAGCCAGAAGGCCAATGCCTTGCCGAGGGCCAGGCCGAAAGCGAGCATCAGCAGCACCAGGCCAGCCCCGGCGAGCCGGGCGCTGCCGGACACCAGGTGCCCGGTGGCCAGTTCACGGGTCGCGGTCGTGATATCGAGCCCGGGCAGCAGCACGATCAGACCGCCGAGTAGGGCCGGGGCGAAAGCGATATTGCCGGCCAGCACCGCCCCCAGCCCGGCACCCAGGGCAACCAGCATGGCGCTGAGCGGGATGAAGATGCGTTCGGCGGCCCGCCCCGCGGTGCCGATCGCCAATAGGCCGACCATGAAACTGAGCACGGCGCCGAGCAGGATTTCCTTGAGGTGGCCGCCGAGCAGGACGGTCGCCGGGACGGCGACCAGTGGAAAACCGAAAAAGGTCGCCAAGCGGCCGTAGCGCGGTGGGGTCCGGTAGATGTCCTGCACCCGGCGCGCCGCCTGTTCCGGATCCAGCCGGCGGCCGGCGAGTTGCTCCATCACTTCGGTGATCTCGGCGACCTTGCCAAGGTCGGCGCCGCCGGGCGCGACGCGGGCCAGGTAGGTCTGTTGTTCGCGGTCCTCGCCGAGGGCGACGAACAGCGCTGTCGGGGTCGAATAAAATTGCGCGCTCAGGCCCAGCCGGTCCGCCATCACGCCGAGCGCCCCCTCGACGCGGTGCGCCGGCATACCGAGGGCGAGCAGGGCGCGGCCGAGCTGCAACAAGGGCGCGGTGTAATGGCCGTCGCCGGCCGGCAGCGGCGGTTGCGCCGGCGGTGTTTGACCGGGTATCGGATTGCGGAGAATCGGCATCGGATCGGCCCTGGGACAAAGCGGCATAATAATCGGCTCGCATCATCACCGGCGGACCAATGGCGATCTATAACTTCTCGGCCGGACCATCGGCGCTGCCGCCGGCAGTCCGGCAACAACTGCGCGAGGCGATCCCCGGGGCGCACGCGGCGCATCCGGCCTTGTTCGAACTCAGCCACCGCGGCGCGGCGTTCGGCGAGGTGCTGGAAAGGGCGGCCATCGGCGTGCGGCAGCTTCTGGCGCTCGGCGACGAGTACCGCGTCCTGTGGCTGGCCGGTGGCGCGACGGCTGAGTTCAGCCTGCTGCCGATGAACCTCGGAGGCGCCGGGTGTTACGCGCTGACCGGTCATTGGGCGAAAAAAGCCTGCGAAGTTGCCGCATTTCACGGCCGGCCCGAGATCTGCTGCGACGGCGGACCGGATTACCGCGGCATACCGCCGCCGGATGCGTGGCGTGCCGCGCCGGAAGCCGGTTACCGGCATATCACCAGCAACGAGACGATCGACGGCGTGCAGTTTCACCACCCGCCGCCGCCGCATCCGGCGCCGCTGGTCGTCGATGCCTCGTCCGATATCCTGTCCCGGCCGCCGGTGATCGGCGATTTCGACCTGCTGTATGCCGGGGCGCAGAAGAATCTCGGCATCGCCGGCGTCACGCTGGTCCTGATCCACGAACGACTGCTCGACCGCTGCCGCCGCGACCTGCCGCCGGTCTTCAGTTACCGCGCCCAGGCGGCGGCGAACTCGCTGGTCAATACGCCGCCGGTGCTGGCCATCATCGCCGCCGATCTGGTCATCGCCTGGGTGCAGCAACAAGGCGGCCTGGCGGCGGTCGGCGAGCGCAACCGGCGTAAAGCAGAGGCGCTTTATGCCCTGATCGACGACGACGATTTTTATCACAACCCGGTCGCACCCGCCGACCGCTCGTGGATGAACGTGCCGTTTTTCATCCACGATCGAAGGCTCGAACCCGAGTTTCTGGCGGCGGCCGAAAAAGCCGGCCTGCTCGGCCTCGCCGGCCACCGCGCGACAGGCGGCCTGAGGGCCAGTTTGTACAACGCGATCGACGAGGCGGCGCTTGCCGCTCTGCTAGAATGGATGGCCGATTTCCGCCGCCGCCATGGCTGACCCCGCCCGCGATGACACGCTCCAAACAGGCTGATTCCGCCCCGGAATTGCTCGACCTGCGCCAGCGGATCGATGCGCTGGACAGCGAAATCCAGCGCTTGATCAACGAGCGTGCGACGCTGGCCAGGGCGGTCGGCGAAGCCAAGGGGGATGCCGGAGCTCTGCCGGATACCGCCGATTTTTACCGCCCCGAACGCGAGGCACAGGTGCTGCGCGGCGTCGTCGCGCGCAACCAGGGGCCGCTCAGCGATCGCGAGATGGTCCGCCTGTTTCGCGAAATCATGGCCTCTTGTCTGGCGCAGCAGGAACCGCTCAGAGTTGCCTACCTCGGGCCCGAGGGGACGTTTACGCAACAGGCGGTGAGCGAACATTTCGGTCACGCCGTGCGCGCCGTGGCCCAGGCCTCGATCGAGGACGTGTTCCAACAGGTCCAGGCCCGCGAAGCCGATTTCGGCGTCGTGCCGATTGAGAACTCGGCGCAGGGGATGGTGACGCACACCCTCGACCTTCTGCTCGATTCACCGCTCAAGATCTGCGCCGAAGTGGAATTGCGCGTCCACCAGAATCTTTTGACACTGGCCCGCAGCCTGGGCGAAATCGAGCGGGTTTATTCCCATCCGCAGAGTTTCGCGCAGTGCCGGGTCTGGCTGCGCCGGCACCTGCCGGGGATCGAGACGATCGCGGTCAGCAGCAACGCCGAGGCCGCGCGGCGCGCCCGCCATGCCCCGGACGCGGCGGCGATCGCCGGGCTGAATGCCGCCGAGGTGTACGGCCTGCCAGTGTTGTTCGGCGAAATCGAGGACCACCCGGACAATTCCACGCGCTTTTTCGTGCTCGGCAACCGGCTTTTTCCGCCGAGCGGCGATGACAAGACGACGCTGCTGCTCGCCGGCCTCGACGGCCCCGGGGCGCTGTACCGGATGCTCGCGCCGCTTGCCGAGCAGGGCGTCAATATGTCGCGTATCGAGTCGCGGCCGTCGCGGCGCGGCAAATGGGATTATGTGTTTTTTATCGACGTTGACGGCCACGCCGACGAGGCGCCGCTGAAAACGGCGCTCACCCGGCTGCAAGCGGTGTCCCGGCTGGTCACCGTGCTCGGCACTTATCCCCGCGCCGTGTTGCCGGGCGCCGGCCAATGACGGCACGCTTCGCGCCGCACGCTCTGGCGGTGCCGGCGATCGCCGCGCTCGAGCCCTACCAGCCGGGCAAGCCGCTTGACGAACTCGAACGCGAACTCGGCATCGGCGATGCGGTCAAGTTGGCGTCGAACGAAAACCCGCTCGGCCCGAGCCCCGCCGGTCTTGCCGCGGCGCGGGCGGCGCTGGCCGAGTGCAGCCGCTATCCGGACGGCGGCGGCTTTCATCTGAAACGGGCGCTGGCCAAGCGCCACGGCGTCGATCCGGCCTGTGTCACGCTCGGCAACGGTTCCAATGACGTCCTCGTCCTGATCGCCCAGGCCTTTCTCGCTCCGGGCCGCGAGGCGGTGTATTCGGCCCATTGTTTTGCCGTCTATCCGCTCGCCGTGCAGGCCGCCGGCGGGATCGGCCGGGCCGCGCCGGCCCTGCCCGACGACCACCCGGCGATGCCGCTCGGCCACGACCTCGAGGCGCTGGCTGCGGCCGTCACGCCGGCCACCCGGCTGGTGTTCATCGCCAACCCGAACAACCCGACCGGCACCTGGCTCCGGCCGGCGGCACTGGAATCCTTTGTCGCGGCGCTGCCCGGCCATGTCGTCGTAGTGATCGACGAGGCCTATTTCGAGTACCACCAGGCGCGGCACGGCGCCGCGGCGGCTGACGCGGCAGGCTGGCTGGCCCGTTACCCGCACCTGGTCGTCACCCGGACGTTTTCCAAGGTCTATGGCCTGGCCGGACTGCGGATCGGCTATGCGTTGTCCGATCCGGCGATCGCCGATCTTTTGAACCGCATCCGCCAGCCGTTCAATGTCAACAGCGCGGCGCTGGCCGCGGCCGAGGCGGCGCTCGCCGACCAGGGCTTTATCGCCCGCTCGCTCGACGTCAATCGCGCCGGGCTGGAACGCCTGGCTGCCGCTTTGCCCGGCCACGGGCTGCGGCCGTACCCCACCGCCGGCAACTTCGTGCTGGTCGATACCGGCGGCCCGGCGGAACCGTTGTATCAATCGCTTCTGCGCCGTGGTGTGATCGTTCGGCGGGTCGGCAATTACGGCCTGCCGAATCACCTGCGGATCACGGTCGGTACAGCGGCCGAAATCGACCGTTTACTCGCCGCGCTCGGCGCCCTGGCGCTGGGCTGAGGCAGCGGATGCGACTTTTTCTGGAACCCGCGGGCGGGCCGTTGTGCGGCGAGTTGCGACCGCCGGGCGACAAGTCGATTTCGCACCGCGCGGTGTTGTTCGCGGCGCTGGCCCATGGGACGAGCGAAATCGACGGTTTTCTCGACGCCGCCGATACCCGGGCGACGCTCGCCGCCTGCCGGGCGCTCGGCGCCGGGATCGACGAGACAGCCGGCCGCATCCTGGTCCGTGGCGCGGGCCTTGCGGCGTGGCGCTCACCGGAGGCGGCGCTCGATCTTCGCAATTCGGGAACCGGCGCCCGGTTATTGCTCGGCGCGCTGGCTGCGTCGCCGGCGGTTGCGACGATCGTCGGCGATGAATCTCTGAGCCGGCGGCCGATGGACCGCGTGATCGGACCTTTGTCCCGGATGGGGGCGGATTGCACCGCCCGCGATGGGCGCTTTTTGCCGGTCACCGTTCGCGGCCGGCCGCTGACCGGCGGCCGGCACGACCTGCCGGTCGCCAGCGCCCAGGTCAAATCGGCGCTGCTGCTCGCCGGGTTGCACGCCGCAGGCCGGACGGTGATCCGCGAACCGGGGCCGAGCCGCGACCACAGCGAGCGATTATTGACCATGTTCGGCGCCCGGCTGGCCCGCGACGGCCTGCAAGTGGCGGTCGAAGGCTGGCAGCGGCTGCGCGCCGCGCAGGTTGCCGTGCCGGGCGACTTGTCGTCGGCCGCCTTCATGATCGTCGCTGCGACATTGAATCCCGGTTCGGAAATCGTGCTCAAAGACGTCGGAGTCAACCCGACCCGCACCGGCGTCATCGATCTGTTGCGCCGCATGGGTGCCGACATCACCCTCGTATCCCGGCCCGGCGCCGCCGAACCGCGGGCCGACCTGATCGTGCGCAGCGCGGCACTCAAGGGGATCGCGATCGAGCATGACGACGTGGTCAGGGCGATCGACGAGTTACCGGTGCTGATGGCCGCCGCAGCGCTGGCCGAGGGTACCACCCGGCTCCGTGGTGCCGCCGAACTTCGAGTCAAGGAAAGCGACCGGCTGGCGGTGATGTGCCGCGGCCTGGCGGCGCGCGGCGTTGATCTGGTCGAATACCCGGACGGTGCCGATATCACCGGCCGGCCGGGCGGCGCCGGTTTGCGCGGCGGCGTCGTCGACGGGGCCGGCGATCACCGCTGCGCGATGAGCTTTGCGGTGTTCGCCACCTTGCTTCCGGCCCCGCTCGAAGTGCAGGGCGCCGAGCAGATCGCGACGTCCTATCCCGGTTTCGCCGCGGATTTCGCCGCCCTCGGGGCGCGGATCGAAAGCCGATGAGATCGTCATTGCCCGGACCTGCGGTGGCGCCGGTGGTCACGGTCGATGGCCCGAGCGGCGCCGGCAAGGGGCTGTTGTCGGCGACGCTGGCGAGGCGCACGGGTTGGCACCTGCTCGACAGCGGCGCGCTGTATCGCCTGCTGGGTCTGTGCGCTGCTGCCGAAGGCGTCGCGCTGGACGACGATACGGCGCTTGGCGCCCTGGCGGCGCGCCTGGCGGTCCGCTTTGTCCCCGGCCGCGACGGGATCGAGATCGATCCGGCCGGGCTTCCGGCCGGATTCCCGGCCGGCGAACCGCTGCTGGCCGAATTGCGTTCTGAACGGGCCGGACGGCTGGCTTCCGAAATCGCGGCCAGGCCCGCGGTACGCCGGGCGCTGCTCGCCCTGCAGCGCGGCTACCGCCGCCCCCCGGGCCTGATCGCCGACGGCCGGGATATGGGAACGGTCGTTTTCCCCGAGGCCGCGGTCAAGTTCTTTTTGACCGCCAGCGCCGAAGAGCGCGCCCGCCGCCGCCGCCGGCAGTTGCTCGGCAGGGGTGAAAATGTTAAAATTTCCAATCTTTTGCGGGACATCGAGTCACGCGATCGCCGTGATCGCGAAAGAGCGCTTTCGCCCCTTGTCCCTGCCGCGGGTGCTGTCCGGATCGATTCGACCGGCCGTACGCCGCCGGCAGTGGCGGCGGAAGCCTGGGCGGCGCTGCGTGCACGGGGATTGGTGTCCGGCTGAAGGCGGCTGGCGTCGAGAACCTGGGGCAGGCCGCAAGGATCGAGGTGTTTGCAATATGGCAGGGCCGCGGGTGAATCACGCGGCCATGGGCGCCCCGGCACGTCCGGGTGCGGTTTTGATCGTCAACCAACCCGGCAATCCGTTGCCGGCACCAACCTGTAAAGAGGCGGAGCCCGTATGCTCCATGTGGACCACTCAATGACTGAATCATTTGCTGAACTGTTCGAACAATCTATCGCCGCGACCAAACTGAAACCCGGCGCCATCATCACCGGCCAGGTGATGGAAATCCGTTCCGATATGGTCATCGTCAACGCCGGCCTGAAAACCGAAGGCGTTGTCCCCATTCAGCAATTCCGCAATTTCGACGGTGAACTCGAAGTCAAGGTCGGCGACGAAGTCGAGCTTTTGCTCGACGCAATCGAAGACGGCTTCGGCGAGACCCGGCTGTCGCGCGAGAAGGCCAAGCGGGCCCGCGTCTGGGACAAGCTCGAGGAGGCGATGGAAAAAGACCTGACGGTCAGCGGCAAGATCAGCGGCAAGGTCAAAGGTGGTTTCACCGTCGATATCGACGGTATCCGCGCTTTCCTGCCGGGTTCCCTGGTCGATATCCGGCCGGTGCGCGATCCAGGCTATCTCGAAGGCAAGGATCTCGAATTCAAGATCATCAAGCTCGACAGCAAACGCAACAATCTGGTCGTCTCGCGCCGCGCCGTCGTCGAGTCCGAATTCAGCGCCGAGCGCGAAACGCTGCTCGACCGCCTGCAGGAAGGCGCGGTGGTCAAAGGCGTGGTCAAAAACCTCACCGATTACGGCGCTTTCCTCGACCTCGGTGGCATCGACGGCCTGCTGCACATCACCGACATGGCCTGGAAGCGGGTCCGCCATCCTTCCGAAGTGGTCGAAGTCGGCGATGAACTGGAAGTCAGGGTGCTGCGTTTCGATCGCGAGCGGATGCGCGTCTCGCTCGGGCTCAAGCAGCTCGGCGAGGATCCGTGGCAGGACCTGGCGCGCCGCTACCCGCCGGGCGCTCGGATTTTCGGCAAGATCACCAACATTACCGATTACGGCTGTTTCGTCGAGATCGAAGGCGGCGTCGAAGGCCTGGTCCACGTCTCGGAAATGGACTGGACCAACAAGAACGTCAATCCGGCCAAGGTCGTCCATATCGGCGACGAGGTCGAGGTCATGATCCTCGAAGTGGACGAAGATCGGCGGCGCATCTCACTGGGCATGAAGCAGTGCCAGCCGAACCCGTGGGACGCCTTCGCCGCGAGCCACGCCAAGGGCGACCTGGTGCGCGGCCAGATCAAATCGATCACCGATTTTGGGATTTTCATCGGCCTCGATGGCGGCATCGACGGCCTCGTCCACCTCTCCGATATCTCCTGGCTGCAAGGCGGCGAGGAGGCAGTGCGCAACTACCGCAAGGGCGAGGAAATCGAGGCCATGGTCCTGGCCATCGATCCCGAACGCGAGCGCATCTCCCTCGGTATCAAGCAGATCGAACAGGATCCGTTCGCCGTGTTCATGGCGGCGCACCCGCGCGGCTCAGTGTTGAAAGGCACGGTCAAATCGGTCGAGCCCAAAGGCGCAGTGATCGATCTCGGCGACGGCATCGAGGGTTATATCAAGGCCTCGGAGATTGCCAAGGAAAAAATCGACGACGCCACCAAGGTGCTGAACGTCGGGGATGCGGTTGAAGCCAAATTTGTCACGCTCGACCGCAAGACCCGGGCCCTGAACCTCTCGATCCGGGCGCGGCTCAACGACGAACTGGCCGAAGCGATCGACGATTACCGCGAAGCGGCCGAGGCCAGTGGTGCCAAACTCGGCGACCTGCTCCGCGAGCAATTGGAACAGAAAGGTTAGTGAAACTCAGAATCAATCAGAGATTCCTTTGAACACGGTGCGCGCCGCCCGCCCGGCGCTTATCTGGCAAGCGTGGCGGGAACGTTGCCCGCAAGGGATTTTGTCGGCGGCGGCGAGGGCATTTTTGACCTTATCTGAGTTGGTGGCGTAAGTCATGGATCCCGGGCCGGGTTTTTCGCGGCGTGGAGCGCTGATATTGCAGATGGAACAACCGATGAACAAATCCGATCTGATTCAGTACCTCGCCGCGCGCCAGGGGCATCTCGAGATGGGGGACGTCGAGATGTCGGTGCGCGTCATTCTCGAGAGCATGACGCAAGCCCTGGCCGAAGGGGAGCGGATCGAAATTCGGGGGTTCGGAAGTTTCGCCTTGCGCCATCGCCGGCCGCGGATCGGGCGCAACCCGCGAACCGGCGATGCCGTAGCGCTGCCCGGCAAGCACGTGCCGCATTTCAAGCCCGGTAAAACCGTCCGCCAGCTTGTCAACGACGGCCGCTCATGAGCGGGCTGCCGGGGATACCGGAATCGCTGGCGCGGGGCGGGGCGGCATGAAATCCTGGGGCGGCCGGCTGTTGGCGATCGCGGCGCTGGTGGCCGGCGGAGTCGTCGGCTATCTCAACAACGCGCTCGTCACCGTCGATCTTGTCTGGCTCCGTTTCGAGACCCGGCTCGGGGTGGCGTTGCTCGGCGCTTTCGCCGGCGGGGTGCTCGGCGGACTGGCATGGGGGGTGTTGTCCGCGGGCCGCCGCCGGCCGCCGCCTGTCACCGGTGGCGCGGCGGGGGACGGCAAACCGTCTTCCCTGCCGGTTCGCGACTAAACCCGGATTATTCATGACCCTATCTACTGCGCCGGCCCCATGCCCCGCATCTGCGACATTTCGCTCGGTCGCGCATCCTCACCGTACAGTCAAGTACGTTTCCGGTGCGCCCTGCCTGCCGGCAGGCAGGGCGGTCGCGAAATGCCGCAGCTACAGGGCCTGGAGCCGTCTCGTGACGACCGGGTCATGAATAATCCGGGCTAAAGCGCGATCGAGACCGGCGATGCCCGAAGGCGCGGCATTACAATCCCTGATCATCCTCGCCCTGGCGGTGCTCGCCGCCGTACTCGGCTGGCGCTTGTGGGCCGGCCGCCGGGCGCGGCGCGGCCAGGAGTTCGGCAGTCATTATTTCCGCGGCCTCAACTACCTGCTCAACGAGCAGCCGGACAAGGCGCTCGAGGTGTTTCTTGAACTCGCCGAAGTCAACCACAATACGATCGAGACCCATCTCGCGCTGGGCAGCCTGTTTCGCCGCCGCGGTGAGGTGGAGCATGCGATCCGCTGCCACGAGAACGTCATCCAGCGCGAGACGCTGACCCCGGAAGAACGGCTGCACGCCCTCGGCGAGCTGGCCGAGGACTATCGCCGTTCGGGGCTGTTCGATCGGGCCGAAGATCTGTACCGCGAACTTGCGGCGCACGAGACGATGTCCCGCGGCGCGCTCGAGCGCCTGCTCGAAATCTACGAGCAGGAGCGCGATTGGCCGCGGGCTATCGACACCGCCGAGCGCCTGCTGCACAACTGCGCCAGCGGTGAGCGGCCGCCGCTCGCGCATTATCACTGCGAACTGGCCGAACAGAGCCTCAGCGACGGGGACACGGTAGGCGCCGGGCGCCGGATCGGCCAGGCATTGCGCGACGATCCGGATTGTCTGCGCGCCCACGTGCTGCGCGCCCGCCTCCACCTGGCCGAAGGCGAGGCTGCCGCTGCGCTCGCCCTGTTGCGCCGCGCCGCGGCCCGCAAGCCGGACGAAATCGGCGTCCTGCTGGCGCCGCTCGCCGCCGCCTGCGCCGCCGGGGCGGCCGATCTGGTCGAGGAATTGGGGCGCTGGGTTCACCAGGCGTCCGATCCGGCGGTGGCGATCATGCTCGCCAACCTGTTGGGCGAGCGGGGGCAACACGCCGCCGCGGCGCAGGTGCTGCTCGAACAATTGCCCAAACGGCCCAGCCTCGAATTGTTCAGCGCTTATTTCAACCTCGCCGATCGCCATCATTTCAGCGCCCACGGGGATGAATTGCTGCCGCTGATCGCCGCCGCCGCGACGGCGATGCTGCATGCCCGGCCGCGCTTCCGCTGCACGCAGTGCGGCTACGGCGGGCAGACGCACCACTGGCAATGCCCAAGCTGCAAGCGCTGGGACACCACACACCCGGCAGCGGCGGGCGGCGGGCTTTGAACGTGGCCGGGTGGCTGATGCCGGGGGTGCATCCTGTTGCGGCCGCGCTCCAGCGCGGCGATTGGTTTCGTGGACGGCGGGCAGCGCGCCGCATCGTGGGTGATGGCCCTGCGCCGTTTGCCGGTGATCGGCGATGACGGACTACTCTGGCCGAGCGGCAACGGTAACGTCTCCAGGCAGGGCGTGGTTGCGCCGGCTTATCCACCCCCGCTGGGGTGTCGTCCTTCACGATCTGGTGATGATCTGGGGGGGATGGCTGGCGGCGCGGGCGATCGCCAACCCCGGACGCCAGGGGTTCGATTTGCCGCTCTCGGCGCTGTTCCTCAGCGAGTTGCCGCTGGTGATCGGGGTGCAAGGTGCGGTTTTCTGGGTGACCGGCCTGTATCGCGGCCTGTGGCGCTTCGCCAGCCTGCCCGATTTATGGAACCTGGTGCGCGGCGCCGTCGCCGGCACCTTGCTGGTCGCCGCCGGGTTGTGGCTGTGGTTTCCGGGATCGGCCCTGCTCCAACCCCGCCTGCTGCTGATCTACCCGCTGGCCCTCGTGCTGTTGCTCGGCGGGCCGCGGCTGCTTTATCGCAGTTGGAAGGATTACAGTTCCGGGCGGCGCAACGGCGGGGTGTGCCGGCGGGCGTTGCTGCTCGGCGCCGGGCACAGCGGCGTCATGCTGGCGCGCGAGCTCAATCCCTCCGGCCGTTATCGTGTGGTCGGTTTTCTCGACGATGCCCCGGCGCTGCGCGGCGCGCGGATCCACGGTATACCGGTGCTCGGCACGATCGACCAGTTGCCGCGCATCGCCGCGGAAACGGCGGCCGAAACCGCGATCATCGCGATGCCGTCGCTCGATGAAACACAGATGCGGCGCATCGTCGGAATTTGCGTGGACAGCGGGATCGAGTTTCGCATGATGCCCAGTCTGCGCGATCGGCAGCAGGGGGCGCGGTGGGACGATCTCAAGCCGGTCAGGATCGAGGATCTGCTCGGCCGGGCCCCGGTCGAACTGGATTGGCAGGCCATCGCGAAGGGCTTGCGGGGGCGGAAAGTATTGATCACCGGTGGCGGCGGTTCGATCGGCGCGGAACTGGGCAGGCAGATCCGGCGTTTGGCGCCGGCAAAACTCATCATCGTCGAACAGAACGAATACAACCTGTTCACCATCCAGCGCGAATTGGACAGTGGGCTGCCGCCCGCCGCGGTGCGTTATGTGCTGGCCGATGCCGGCGACCCACACGGCATGCGGGCGCTGCTTGCCGCCGAGCGGCCCGATATCGTCTTCCACGCCGCGGCCTACAAACACCTGCCGCTGTTGCAGGCGCAGGTGCGGGCGGCGGTCCGCAACAACCTGCTGGCGACCCGAGTGCTGGCCGATGCCGCGAGCGCGGCCGGCGTTCCGTGTTTCGTGCTGATCTCCACCGACAAGGCGGTCCGGCCGCGCAATGTGATGGGTGCCACCAAACGCGCCGCCGAACTGTACTGCGAGGGACTAGGCCGGCGCACCGCCACCCGCTTCATCACCGTCCGCTTCGGCAACGTGCTCAATTCGAGCGGCAGCGTGGTGCCGCTGTTCCAGCAGCAGATCGCCGCCGGCGGGCCGGTGACGGTCACCGACCCCCGGATCGAGCGTTATTTCATGACCATCCCCGAAGCGGCGCAATTGATCCTGCAAGCCACGGTGATCGGCGAAAAAAGCGACATCCTGGTACTCGATATGGGCGAGCCGGTGCGCATCATCGATATCGCCCACCAGTTGATCCGCCTTGCCGGAAAAGAACCGGAGCGCGACATTCCGCTCGTGTTCACCGGCCTGCGGCCGGGCGAGAAGCTCAGCGAAGAGCTGTTCCACGAAAACGAGCAGCTCAGGCCCACCCGCCATCCGAAGATCCTCCGCGCCGGCCACGAGCCGATCGACTGGACCGTTTTCACCGCCGCCGTCGATCGTCTGGCATCGGCGCTGGACAGCGACGATGAGGTATTGTCCGGGGCGTTCGCGGCGGCGATGCGCGCCGCGCATATCGCCTGGCCGCCGCCCGGCAATGACGGGGTTAAATCCGGATGAGATCGCCACCCGGCCGGCCGCCGCTCCGCCGTCTCCCGGAGGTGCCGGCCGGCACCGTCGTCACGGTCGAGCATCGCTCCGCGCTGCTCGCCGGCAATCCGTGGGGCGATCCGGTGGACCGCCTGTTGCACGTCTATCTGCCACCGGGCTACCCCGGGACGGCGGGGCAGCGCTACCCGGTGTTCTGGGACCTGGCCGCTTACAGCAGTTCGGGGCCGGCTCACCTCAACTGGCGGCAGCACGGTGAGAATCTGCCTGAGCGTCTCGATCGCCTGCTCGCCGCCGGTGCGATCGGGCCGCTGATCTGCGTGCTGCCCGATTGCTATACCAGCCTGGGTGGCAACCAGTACGTCAATTCGCCGGCCGTCGGGCGCTATGCCGATTACCTGGCCGACGAACTGGTGCCGCTGGTCGATGCCAGCTTCAAGACGATACCGTTTGCTGCGGGCCGGGCGCTGTTCGGCAAGTCGTCGGGCGGTTACGGTGCACTGTCCCTCGTCTGCCGGCGGCCGGGGGTCTGGGGCGCGGCCGCCGCTCATGCCCCGGATTGCGGCTTCGATCGGGTATACCTTCCCGAATTTCCGGCAGCCTGCCGGGTGCTCGCCCCGTATGCCGGCGATCTGGCCGGTTTTGTCGCCGATTTCTGGCAGCAGCGCGAGGTCGGCGGCGACCAGTGGCGGGCGCTGCTGATTTTGTGCCTGGCGGCCAGTTACGATCCGGATCCGGCGACGCCGGAGCGGCTCCGCCTGCCGTTCACGCTCGATACCTGCGAACTGGACGCCGCCGCCTGGGCGCGCTGGACGGCGTTCGATCCACTGCATTTCTGCTGCACCGGCGGCGAGCACTTGGGTCGTCTCGCCGGATTGTGGCTCGATGCTGGCGAGCGGGATGAGTACCACATCCAGTTCGGACTACGCCAGTTGCACCGCCAGTTGACTGCGGCCGGCATCGCCCATACATACGAAACGTTTGATGGTGGTCATCGCGCGCTGGACTGGCGGCTCGATCACTCCTTGCCTTACCTCTACCGGGCGCTCGCCGCCGCCGGTTGAGCATCGCCGCCGGTTGACCCTCGCCCGGCGCTCCGTTTTGCATCGCGTTGAGATGTCGGCTATAATTTCGTTTTGCCTGTTGCGGGGTGGAGCAGTCTGGCAGCTCGTCGGGCTCATAACCCGAAGGTCGCAGGTTCAAATCCTGCCCCCGCTACCAGTTTGAAGGCTCGGAGTAATTGGCCACTGAGGCTTCGACTTCGGGTTATGAGCCCGGCGCGCGGCGCGCGCCCGTCGGGCTCGGAATGTTGATTAGGTGGCCGAAGGTCGCAGGTTCAAATCCTGCCCCCGCTACCAGTTTGAAGGCTCGGAGTAATTGGCCACTGAGGCTTCGACTTCGGGTTATGAGCCCGGCGCGCGGCGCGCGCCCGTCGGGCTCGGAATGTT
>JBDIVS010000006.1:0-134356 GCA_039794245.1 Candidatus Jinrbaksania sp. | reverse complement strand
GTCATGAGATGCCATGAAATCGGCCCGTCCGGGACGATCGGGGACAGTCATCGGCCATCAGGGACAGTCACCGAAGCGGCACAGCCGGGCCCCCGGCAATCCGGGACCACAATCGGGGACAGTCATGGACCACAATCGGGGACAGTCATGAGATGTCGTCATGAGATGCCATGAAATCGGCCCGTCCGGGACGATCGGGGACAGTCATGGATCGGATCGGGCCGGCGGCGCCGCAAATGGAACGCGGGATGGCGATGCTTGAGGCGCTCGCCGCCGCTCGGCCGCTTTCGGCTCTGGCGGCGCAGGCGGCCCGCCCCGTCTGGCGCGACCTGCGCGAGTTCACCGCCGATCTCGAACGGCACGGCGATCTCAAGCGCCTGGCCCAGCCGGTCGATCGCGTCCTGGAAGTTGCCGCCTGTTGCCGGCACAGCCTGCAACGCGGCGGCCCGGCGCTGCGTTTCGACCAGGTGCCGGGCGCCGAGTTGCCGGTGCTCGGTAACCTGTGGGGTAGCGAACGGCGCGTGTGGCGCGCCCTCGGTGTCGAAGACCGGAAAGGCCTGCGCGACCTGGGCCACCTTCTGGCCTTTTTCAGATCGCCGGGGGCGGCCGATGAAAGCCCGCTCGCCGGCGCCGCTTTGCTCCGCTGGGCGAAATTACGCCACCTCAGGCCGCGGCGGATTACCGACCCGCCGTGGCGTGAGGTCGTGACCACGGGTGAGGCGGTGGACCTTTCGGTGCTGCCGATCACGACCTGCTGGCCCGGGGATGCCGGGCCGCTTTTGACCTTCGGCCTGGTCGTGACCCGCGGCACCCGCCGCACCCGGCACAACGTGGCGATCTATCGCCAGCAGGTGATCGGCCGCAACCGCTTGATCATGCGCTGGCTGCCGCACCGCGGCGGGGCGCTGGATTTTCGCGATTTCACGGCGGACCGGCCGAGCGAGCCGTTCCCGTTGGCGGTGGTGATCGGCGCCGACCCGGCGATGCAGCTCGCCGCCGTCGCGCCGGCGCCAGATACGGTGTCGGAGTATCAACTCGCCGCCTTGCTGCGCGGTGGCGCGAACGAGCTGGCGCGCTGCACGGAACACGATCTTTGGGTGCCGGCACACGCCGAGATCGTGCTCGAAGGCCGGATCGCGCCGGGCGACCTGGCCCGCGAAGGGCCGTTCTGCGACCACACCGGGCATTACGGCGAGACCGGCGATTTTCCGGTATTTACCGTCAGCCGCATCAGCCGCCGCGCCGATGCGGTCTATCACACCAGTTACATGGGCCGCCCGCCGGACGACGAGCCCTCGGTGCTGGCCGCGGCGTTCAACGAAATGTTCATCCCGCTGCTGCACACCGAGTTCCCCGAGATCGTCGATTTTTATCTGCCGCCGGCGGCCTGTTCCTACCGCCTGGCGCTGGTCAGCATCCGCAAGCAGTATGCTGGTCACGCGCGGCGCGTGATGCTGGGTATCTGGTCGTGGCTCAGGCAGTTCACCTACACCAAATACATCATCGTCACCGACGACGATATCGACGTGCGCGCCGCCGACCAGGTGTTGTGGGCGGTCGCGACGCGCGCCGATCCGGTGCGCGATACCCTGACGATCGACAAAAGTCCGATCGACTATCTCGATTTCGCCAGCCCGGTCGCCGGCCTTGGCGGCAAGCTGGGGCTGGATGCGACGCGCAAGTGGCCGGGGGAGTGCGACCGCCCGTGGCGGCGTTGCGCCACCCCCGATCCCGCCGCTGCGGCGCGCGCTGCCGAACTGCTCGCGCCGCTCGGACTGTAAACCCGGTCCAGAGGCGATTTTGATCGAGGTCAATTTACATGCATCGCGGCATGGCATCCTGTCAAGCACGGATTATTCATTTGACCATCACCGGTGCCTCGACATGGATACCACGCCTCATTCGGCTGCCGCTCCGGCGACGGTGCCGCCGCGCTCGGCGGTGGCCTGCGCCGAATGCGACCTTTATCCACTGTGCCTGCCACGCGGCTTGAGCCGCGAGCAGCAGGCCGTGTTCTGCAACTGCATCCGCCAGCGCCGCCGGCTCGGCCGTGGCGAGGTGCTCTATCACGCCGGCCAGCCGGCGCGGTCGATCTACGCCGTCCGCTCGGGCACGCTGAAGACCTATATGCTCAGCGCCGGCGGCGAGGAGATCGTCGAAGGTTTTCATCTGCCCGGCGAACTGGTCGGCCTGGAAGCGCTGGCCCAGGAACAGCGCGACGATTTCGCCGTCGCCCTGGAAGCGGTCGAGTACTGCGAGATACGGGTCGGCGAGATGTTGCGCTGGCTGCCGAAGATCGCTTCGCTGCAGCGCGATCTGCCGGCCGTCGTCGCCCGGCGTCTGGCCGCCGGGCGCCGCCAGGCGAGCGTCCACAACCGGCTCGAGGCGCGGCGCCGGGTCGCGGCTTTCATCGCCGATCTGGCCTGCCGTTCGGCCCGCGGCCCGGTGGCCGGCGGTGAGTTGAAGCTCGGCATGGACCGCCGCGATATCGCCAACTATCTCGGCATGACGATCGAGACCGTCAGCCGCTCGCTGCACCGTCTGCAAAACGAGGGCCTGCTCAAGGTCCATGGCAAGCGGCTGGCGATTCCGGACCACGCCGTGCTCGCCGAACTGGCCGGTATCGGTTCGGCCTGATGGTCACCGCCCCACCGGCCGGGCCGCCGCCGGCTCTGCCGCCGGGGCGGGTGCGGGCCATCGCCCGCCGGCCGGAGGCCGGCGATGCGCTCGATACGGCCGACCATGCTTACCTTGCGCCGCTGTTTGTCGGCCCGGCCGGCGAAAACGGCACGATGCTGGAAAACCTGCTGACCGGGTTTGTCCGCGACCACGTTTACTGGCGGCGCAATTTCCACCCCGAGGACACCCCGGCGATTCCGGTCGCCATGCGCTACCTTGCCGATTACGAACAGGCGATGGCCCGCCTCGAACAGGCGCTGTTCAAATTGTCGGCCGACCTCAAAAAATCGGTGCCGTTTTTTGCGCCGCGCTACATCGGCCACATGGCCTCCGATCCGCTGCTCGCCGGTCTTCTGGCGCAGCTTGTCACGACCTTGTACAACCCGAACAACGTCGCGCACGAGGCGGCGCCGACCACGCTCGATCTAGAACTCGAGGTCGGCCGGCAACTGGCGACCCTGCTCGGCATGGATCCCGATGGCGCTGCGGGGCCGCGCGCTTTCGGCCATATCACCTCCGGCGGCACACTGGCCAATTTCGAAGCCTTGTGGTTGCTGCGTGCCGCCCGGCTCTATCCCCCGGCGCTAGCGGTGGTGGCGCGCGCCGGTTTACCACTTGCCGCCCCGTTGCCCGGCGAGCCGGCGCTCGCCGCGCTCGATCCTTGGCAGTTGGCCAATTTCACGGTGACCCAGGCGCTGGATCTGCACCGGCGCTATCTTGCGCTCCTCACGGCAATGGCCCCGGCCGAACGCACCCGTTGGCAGGGCTTGGTCGAAGCGGCCCGCCACGAACAGCTCGGTGCGGCGTACTTCGCCCACCACCGGATCACGCCGCCGCGCGTACTGGCGCCGGCGACGGCGCATTATTCGTGGAAAAAAGCGATGACCCTGCTCGGCATCGGCCGCGACCAGCTCGAGCTGATCCCGACCGATCGGCGGATGCGGCTCGATAGCGGGGCGCTGGCTGAACGGCTCGCCGCGGCCGAAAAGCAGAAACAGCCGGTGCTGGCCGTGGTCGGGGTGCTCGGCACGACCGAATTCGGCAGCATCGATCCGGTCGATGAAATCATGCGCCAGCGCGATCAGTGGGCGGCGCGCGGCTTCGGTTTCGCGGTCCACATCGATGCCGCCTGGGGTGGTTATCTGACGACGATGTTCCGCGCCGTGGACGGTACACGGGTCGCCCGCGAGCGGCTGCGCGAGCAATTCCGTTATTTTCCGAGCGAACCGGTCTATCGTGCCTTTACCGCGCTCGCCACCGCCGATACCGTCACCATCGACCCGCACAAACTCGGCTATGTGCCGTTCGGGGCCGGGGCGCTGGTCGCCCGCGACCACCGCCTGACCGAGCTGGTCGGCGAACGCCCGCCGTATCTCTACGACGGACAGAGCGACGACGATGCCAGCGGCCACCGCCGGCTGCGCGAACTCGGCGATTACATCCTAGAAGGGTCGAAAGCCGGCTCGCACGCCGCCGCGGTGTGGCTGACGCACCAGGTGGTGCCGCTCGATTGCGATCATTTCGGCCGGCTCTGCCGGCAGACGGTGCGGGCCAGCGAAAAGCTCTACGATCTTTTGCGCGAGTTGGCGGTTCGGCTCGAGACGTATTGCCGGCTGTTGATTCCGGTGGAACCGGACACCAACTTGATCTGCTTGGCGGTCAATCCGGCCGGCAATCGCCACCTCGCCGTCGTCAACGAATTTAGCCGGCGGCTTTATCGCCACTTGGCGGTGGACAACGCCCAGCCGCTGCAAACCCGCCAGTTCATCGGCTCGCATACGACGATCTCCCGCCGGGCGCTGGGCGCCGAGGCGGCCGCCGACCTGGCCGGCCGGCTCGGCGTCGATACTGCGACATTCACCACCGATATCCGCGATCCGGCGCGCGACGCCGATCACGTGTACCTGATCCGCCACACGCTGATGAACCCGTGGCTGCGTAACGCCGAAGGCGGCGACGATTATCTGACCCGCTACCGCGACTACCTGGCCTCACTGATCAGCCGCGAACTGCGCCACGGTGGGTGACATTTCTCCGGCCACGCGTTCCTTGACCAGCGTCGATGCAGGTTGTTGACGCTTTTTGATCGAAAAATCCGTTATATATACCAAACAGTTGCATATATTGTGCTTGAATTTATAGATTTCTTCATTAAATCAATAAGTTATGAGAATGTTAGTTAAAGCATCGAATTCACCTGGGGTGACGCGCCCGGTTTCTCGCCCAAGCGGGCGGCAGCTTTGCCTTGAACCGTAGGAATAACTACGCTGCCGCGGCAAATCGGACAAGCTGCACTCGCCCGCTTGACCGAGAATTCCGGGAATTTATGCAACAGTTGGGTATACATGATAGGTCCGATTCGGACTGCGCCGGGTTCTGCCCGCCCGGAAACAGGTAACCTTGCCGCGTGAAACTCCATGTCCTCAGCGATCTGCACACCGAATTCGGCGCTTTTTCGCTCCCGGAGGTCGGGGCCGATGTCCTGATCCTGGCCGGCGATGTCGGCGTCGGTAACCGCGGGCTGGCGTTCGCTGCGCAGGCGGCCCGGCCGGTTGTCTATGTGCCCGGCAACCACGAGTTCTACCGCCAGGATTTATCGCTGTTGGCCGAACTGCGCCGCGCCGCGCCGCCCAAGGTGCATCTGCTCGAAGACGAGGAAGTGCGGATCGGCGGCGTGCGCTTTCTCGGCACCATGCTGTGGACCGATTTCGCCTTGTTCGGGGCCGAGGAGCGCGAGCTGGCGATGCTGCGCGCGGCGATGATGATGAACGATTTCCGCCTGATCGCCGATCATGGCGCGGCATTTACCCCGGCCGCGGCGTATCGCCGGCATCGCGCCTCCCGCGCCTGGCTGGAGGCGCGGCTGGCCGAGCCGTTCGGCGGGCCGACGGTCGTCGTGACCCACCACGCGCCGAGCGCCCATTCGGTGCCGGGGCGGTATGCCGGCGACCTGCTCAGCGCCGCCTATGCCAGTGACCTCGAAGCGCTGATCACCCGCCACCGCCCGGCGCTGTGGATCCATGGCCACACCCATACCAGTTATGATTACAAGATTGCGGCAACGCGGGTCGTGTGCAATCCGCGCGGTTATTTTCCGCAGGCGCTGAATCCCGATTTCGATCCGGCCCTGGTCGTTGAAGTGGTTTGAAACCGGGCTCTTGAGACGGCCGGCCGCACCGTTTATTCCAGTGAGCGAGGCCATTGCGAGATGAATCCCGGACCCACCAGAACCGGCGCCCGGCTGGTGCGCGAGGCGCTTGAATGCCTGCCGGTCGGCCGGACATTCGGCATACCCGGCGTCCACAACACCGAGATCTACGACGAGCTTGGCCAATCGTCGAAGATCACCCCGATTCTAGTCACCCACGAGATGAGCGCCGCGTTCATGGCCGATGCCGTCAGCCGGACTGCGGCCGGCGAAATCGGAGTGATGGTGACCGTACCGGCGGCCGGGATCACGCATGCCTTAAGCGGCATCGGCGAAGCCTGGCTCGGCGGTATCCCGCTTCTGATCATCACCGGCGGCATCAGAACCGATCTTCGCTATCGCTACCAGATCCACGAGATCGACCAGCACGTCCTGCTGGCCAGCCTGACCAAGCAGACGTGGAAGGTCAGCCGCCACGAGGAGATCGTGCCGGCGATCTTCGCCGCCTACCGCCTGGCGGTCAGCGGCCGGCCGGGGCCGGTGATGGTCGAGATTCCGGTCAATGTGCAACTGGTCAAGGGCGAAGCCGGGGCCGTACCGGCATGCGAGCCGCCGGTGCTGCCGGCCCTGACCCCGGAACAGGAAGCGCAGCTCGATGCTGCTGTAGAACTGCTCGTCGCGGCGCGCCGTCCGGGGTTGTTCGTCGGTTGGGGCGCGGTCGATGTCGTTGCCGAGACGATCGCCATCGCCGATTGCCTGGGGGCACCGGTCAGCACCACGTTGCAGGGCCTGAGCGCCTTTCCCGCGGCGCACCCGCTGCATGCCGGGATGGGGTTCAGCCGGGCCGCGGTGCCGGCTGCGGAGCGGGCCTTCGCCGAAATCGACGCGCTGCTCGCGATCGGCACCCGTTTCGCCGAAATCCCGACCGGCAGCTTCGGCTGCCGGGTGCCCGAAAACCTGGTGCACCTCGATATCGACGGCGAGGTGCTGGGGCGCAATTTCCCGGCCAAGGTCGCGATCGAAGGCGACGCCCGGGTGCTGATCCCGGCGTTGCGCCGCCGCCTCGAGGCGGCGGGCATTGACGCCGCGGCGCGGCGGGAAGCGGTTGCGGCCGAGATTGCCCGTGACAAGCGATCCTACCGCGACGAATGGCTGGCCATCGGCAGCGATAGGGTCAATCCGCTGCGTTTTTTCGATGCCCTCCGCCGGGCGCTCGGCGACGAGGCGATCGTCACCATCGACGATGGCAACCATACCTATCTGACGGCCGAGCTGTTTCAGGTAGCCGGGCCCAGGACCGTGATCTGTCCGACCGATTTCAATGCGATGGGCTATTGCGTGCCGGCGGCGATCGGCGCCAAGCTGGCCCGGCCCGAACGGCGGGTGGTCGGCATCGCCGGCGACGGCGCGTTTTTGATGACCGGCATGGAATTGACGACCGCCGCCAGCTACGGCGCCGGGGTCGTGATTTTCGTGTTCAACGACGGCGAACTGTCGCAGATCGCCCAGGGCCAGGAGATTCCGTACAACCGCAAGACCTGCACCGTGCTTGGCGAGGTGCGCCTGGCGGGGATCGCCGAGGCGACGGGCGCGGCGTATCTGGTGATCGAAAACGATGCGGCGATCGGCGCGGCGCTGGACGAGGCATTCAAGGTCGCCGATACTGGCCGGCCGGTCGTCGTCGATGTCCGGATCGATTATCGCAAGCGCACGCGCTTCACTCAGGGTGTTGTGAAAACCGTGCTGGGACGCTTCCCGCTGCGCGACCGGCTGCGCATCGTCGCCCGCGCCGTGGGCCGGAGAATCGTCAAACCGCGCTGAAACCGCTGGCGGCGGTGCATCCCTGCACCGGCCGCCGGATGAATGATCCGGGCGGGCAACGGCTCACCCGATCATCTTTTATTGAGCAAAATCACTGGCTCTGCCGGTGGGTATACGAAATTCGACCGTTCCGGGGGTGGGTGTACTCGCCTCCGTTTCGGCGATTGGTCATTCCGGCAGGGATTGCCGAAATCCCCTGCTTTCGTCATTCCCGCCTGCCTGTGTGTATACGCACGCAGACAGACGAAAGCGGACCCCACCTTATTTTTGTCATTCCCGCGAAAGCGGGAATCCAGTAAAATTATTTTTCACCACGAAGGTCACGAAGGATCACGAAGGATAGAATCTGCCGAAGCGAGACCTTAGTGCGCTTCGTGTTCGTGGTGGAATCCAATCAGTGACCGGCGTTTGCGAACCATTCGATCCAGGTGCAGGCTGATATGCCAGACCGGAATTCCGTCCGCGTGTGACTTTGTATATCCCGACGGTCTTGGCGAGAGGAATCTTTTATCTGGATATATGCGCGCCGTTCTGGCGCGTACCCCTGCGAGGTCGCCTTTGGTGCGTCCAAATTCTTTCCCGACGAATTTGTCCGGATCGCGCCCGCTGCCGCGGGCGCGTCCGGAATGACGATTAAGGAGATGTGAGAGTGGGTCGGGGTTGAGCGGCGGGCGCTCAGGTCCGCGTCGTGGCCAGCGGTTTGAACGACCGGGCCACCGCGGCGCGCGCCTCGTCGCGGCCCGCCCTGGTTTTGCCGATCACCGCGATGCTGCCGTCCTGCAGGCCGACGAGCAGGGCCGTGAAATCATCGACGGTCATTTCGCGCGCCTTGCGGTTGACCAGGCCCGGGGCGTAGAACACGGTCACCAGGCCCTCAGAGGTGCGCAGCACCAGGTGAACGCCGAGGGCATTCGGCGTCGGGCAGTTTTTGGCGTAGGCCACCTGCCGGACCAGCGCTTCGTCGGCGTCGAGGCCGGCAGCGGCGAGCACGGCGCGGAACTCGGCGGCATCGATCGGCACGCCGCTGGTCGCCCGGCCGAGGATTTCGCCGCCGTCGCTGTGCCAGTGCTCGGCGACGAAGGTGCGGAACTGGTCGATTTCCCGCTGGTGCATCCAGGTCAGAAGCCCGAAGGTCAGTGCCGCCGCGGCAAAGCTGGCGGCCAGCGTCTGCGGCCAGATGGGGCGCCGGACCGCCTTCAGCGATTGGTGCAGAATGATCTGCTCGGCCAGCCCGCCGGGCACACCGACGTTCAGCGCGGCGCGCAGCTTGTGCTCGAAGACCGACGCCTCGCGCCAGGCGCGGGCGCACTGCGGGTCGTTCGCTTTTGCCTCCTGAAACGCCGCATCCCGGGTGTAGGGATCGACCATCAGTTGGCGCTTGAATTCAAGGTAGTTCATGGACATTGCTCATCGTTCCATCGCCGGTGTTCAGGACCGCTTTCAGCTTTTCGCGAGCCCGGAACAATTGGGTCATCACCGCGCTTTTACTCAGACCGAGTTGTTCGGAAATTTCCTCGCAACTGTAGCCGCCGATCACTTGCAGGAGCAGCGGCTCGCGGTATTTTCGAGGCAACTTGGCGATTTCCTGTCGCAGCAAGTGCACCTCGGCCTGGTCGTCAGGCGCCATTTCGCCTTCATCGGCGATCACCACATCCTCGATGTCGGTCAGCGGCAGGTTCTTGCGCTCGAAGCCCCGCGCATGTTCGCGGCGCAGGATCGTGATCAACCAGCCCTTGGCGGCTTTTTGCTCTTTCAGACTGTCGAGCGCCCGCCAGGCCCGTAAAAACGTCTCCTGCACCAGATCGTGCGCCTGGGTCGGATCGCCGCACAACCACAGCGCATAGCGGTAGAGGTCGTTGGCGTACTGCCGCGCCAGAACGTCGAAACGGCGTTGCCTTTCGGCCGTGCTCCTCATGACCGGGATTCCTGAAAAATGCTTACACTGCCGGATGTCACCATCGGGCCATCATCGCAGACCGCCGGGGGCGGTGCAAGTCGCGCCGGCGGGCGGTTTGTGGTATGAAAGCCGATTGGGCGGTCCCCTTTCTTTGCCGTCCGTGGCCGGCTGGCGCGCCCGTAGTGGCTGAAGGCCCCGCGCCTGCCCCCTTCGATAGGAGTCCGGAATGAACCAGCCCGAATGTCCCAGTTGCGCCCTGATGCTGCCCGGCGGCGGGGCGCGGGCGGCCTACCAGGTCGGTGCCCTGGAGGCGATCATGGAGATGCGCGGCGAGCCCGCGAACCCGTTTCCGATCATCACCGGTACCTCGGCCGGGGCGATCAATGCCGCGGTGCTGGCCAGCCATGCCGGGCGCTTCATGCACGGCCTGGAGCGGCTCGATCATTTCTGGTCGAACATGGCCTGCCATCATATCTACCGCACCGACCTTGGCGCCGTGCTGAAAAGCGGCCTGTGCTGGTTGAGCACGCTGGTGACCGGCGGCCGCGGGCCGTTCAAGCCGCGTTCGCTGCTCGACAACGCGCCGCTGCGCCGCCTGTTGGAAGGCGAATTCCAACCCGAGGGCATCGCCGAAGCGCTCGCTTCCGGGGCGCTGCGCGCCCTGGCGGTGACCGCCTCGGCTTATACGACGAGCGCGGCGATCAGTTTCTACCAGGGCACGGATGACATCGTTCCGTGGCACAGGCCGCGGCGCCTCGGCCGGCCGGCGAAAATCGGTGTCGCGCACCTGATGGCTTCGGCCTCGCTGCCGCTGCTGTTTCCGGCCGAATGTATCGGCTACGAGTATTTCGGCGACGGTGGCCTGCGCCAGACCGCGCCGCTCAGCCCGGCGATCCACCTCGGGGCGCGCAAGCTGTTGATCATCGGCACGCGCGACGAGCAGCCCGATCCCGAACCCAGAGCCGCCGCATACCCCGGCCTCGGCGAGATCGGCGCCCATATGCTGGATATCATTTTCATGGATAACCTGCAGGCCGACCTGGCGCGTCTCAACCGCATCAACCATACCTTGAGCCTGCTGCCGCCCGAGAAGGCGGCCGAAACGCCGCTCAAACCGATCCGGACACTGCTCTTGCGCCCCGGCCGCGACCTGCGCACCCTGGCGGCGGCCCACTCCCACCGGATGCCTTCCACCGTGCGCTATCTGCTCAGCAGCATCGGCGCCTGGGGTGCCGGGATGCGGATGCCGAGTTACCTTTTGTTCGAAAAGCCGTTCTGCGAAGCCCTGCTCGAAATGGGCCGCGACGACGCCCGCGCCCGGCGCGACGAAATCATGCGTTTTTTCGATGCCTGAAGCGAGCGGGGTCGGGCGGCGTTATCATCGTCGCCGCCCCTGATCTTCAATCGTTGACAAGCCGCCCTCATGACCCATCCCTTCGAACAATTCCGCGCCCGCCGCGCCGCCGGCAACGCCAAGGTGCTGGCCACCGACAATCTGGCGGTCAAGCGTTTTTTCGGCCTGGACAAAACCGTCTATACCGCCGGTGTCCTGCCGGCCAAAACCAAGGAACTGCTCGGCCTTACGGCCTCGCTGGTCCTGCGCTGCAATGACTGCATCGATTACCACCTCGAACGCTGCATCGAGGAAGGCTGCACGCGGCCCGAACTCGACGAAGCGCTCGCCGTGGCGCTGATGGTCGGCGGTTCCATCGTCATCCCGCACGCCCGGCACGCGGCCGAAAGCCTCGAATTTCTGGAAAAAGAGCGCACTGCGGCCGGCGCCTGAAGCGCCCGGCCGTTCAGCCGCCGTTACCCGCTGTACTCCGGCCTCAACTTTCGAAGCTGTCGCGGGTCAGTTCGTCATCCGGCCCGTAGTCGGGTGGCAGGTCGGGGCCGTTGACGGCGCCGAGTGGTTCGTAGTTGTAATAGAAAGGGAAGATCAGGCCCAGGCGGTTGTTGCCCAGCCGGCGAATCAGCACCTCGCTGAGTACTCGGCGGAAATCATTGGTCGTGGCCACATCGGCGTTTTGAAACAATTGGTTCGGTGCCAGGCCGGGCCATGTGCCGTGGAACTGCCCGCCGTTGACATTGCCGCCGAGCAACATCATCGGGTTGCCGGAGCCGTGGTCGGTGCCGTTGTCGTTGTTGCTGAAGGCCCGCCGGCCGAACTCGCTGTGAAACACCACCGTAATCTTCGGCGTGAAATCGGCCGGGTTGTCCGCCAGGCCGCGCATATCGTTCCAGAAGGCGCGCACCGAACGCGACACCGCATCCAGCCGGTTGTAGAAGTTGCCGGTCGAGCCGTTGACACCCGCCGGCAGTGATCCTTGGTCGGTGTGGTCGTCCCAGCCGTTCACATCGACCTGGGCGATTCTCAAACCGATATCCGCCTTGATCAGCCGCGACAGCGTGAGCAGTTTGTCGGCGATAGAGAACAACTGGAGATTACCCTCGTTATTGGTGAACGTCGGATAACGGGCGGCCGGCACCAGGTTTTGGTTGTAATCGAAATTCGACAGCCCGGCGAATGTCGTTTCAACCGCCTCCTGGGCCACCATCGCCTGTTCGCCGGCGATGCCGACCTGGGTGGCGTCGAGTTGATAGATCTCCTTGATGGTCGTTTCCATCGCCTCCTCGAGCGCCGAGTCGCTTTCGTTGAAGTCGAATTGCGACGGCGTGCGCAGCGCCACCGCGGCGCCCGAGCCGGACAGCGAAAAGCTCATCGTGCTCTCGGTGACGACGGCCGGCAAGGTGATCGCCGGCGGCAGGTTGGTCGCGGTGTTCAGGTGGCGGGTCAGCCAGCCGGTCGGGGTCAGGCGGGTGCCGGGAATCTCGCCCGGCGTGGTCAGGCCGGCGGTGGCTCCCGGCGTGCCGAGTTCGATAAAGCGCTCGGCTTCGAAGTGGCTGCGGTTGACGATCGGCAGGCCGGTGGCGTGGACGATGGCCAGATCGCCCTCGAGCCACAGATCACGCAGGCCCGTCGCGGCGCGGTTGATGCCGAAGCCGTCGGCCAGCGGCAGCATGGCGTTGGCGCCGGAAACCGGCAGGCGGACGCTGAGGCTGGGTCTTAGATTCTCGTAAAAACCGCGGTCCGGGTGGCCGCTGCCCGGGGCATAGAGGCTCAGGCCGTCGATGCCGCCGCGCAGAAAGACGTAGATCAGGATCTCGTCGTTGAAGCCGGGGCCGTTTTGGGCAAAGGTCAGACGTGGCAGCGTTCCGGCCAGTGCCGCGCCACCGGCGCCTTGTAAAAAATGTCGGCGATTGATGGTCATGGCGGGCTCCTAACGTACGGTGACTTCGGGCAACATCGTGATCAGGCCGACCAGCGTCCTGATCCGCCGCTGGTAAGCGCTGTTGCCGGTGGTATCGGTGGTATCGACGTTGAGCGGCGAGGCGGGTGCGCCGCCCTGGGCGACGAAGGCCTCGAGTTTGCCGCGTTTCGCCGGATCGAAGACGAAGCCCGGGCCGAGCACGCGGTCGAGCCAGTAAGCGACGATATTGACCGGTGTGCGGTCGGCGGCCAGCGGCAAGCCGGTGTTAGTCTGGGCTGCGACATTGATGAAATGGCTGTTGATCGAAGCGGTGTCGGTATCACGGATCATCCGCGTGATCGTCCGCCACGACATCACCAGCGGTCCGGAACCCTGCCAGATCGCACGGTCTTCCGGATAGCCGGTCGGCGGCGGCGTGGCGTGCGGGGCCTGGCCGGTGCGCTCGAGGTCGTCGAGATAGCCGAACGGGTAACTGTCCGCGCCGGGGTTGTCGAGCTGCAAGACGAAATCGGGATCGTCCGCGGCGCCGGCGGCGCGCAGTGCGGCGACGACGATTTCGAGCGGCCGCTTGGCCTTTTCGGCCCAGCGGGTCTTGAAGTCATTCGAGGTCAGCAAGGTCCGATACACCAGTTCCAGTTGATTTTGCGCCTGCCAGTTGTTCTGAAAGACGTCCGCCGCCTGCTGGATCAGCTGGTCGGCGGCCGTGTAGCCGTCAGCGATCAGCCGGGTGGCGAGTTTCCAGCAGATGAATTCGGCGGTGCCGCGGTGGCTGGCGAGAAAGTCGAGAAAATCCAGTACTTCGTTTTCGGGCGGGTTGGTCGGGACGATCGTTTGGCCCATCACCGTCTTGGTGCCGTTGTCGTGCCACTGTGGGCGGAACAGGAACGTCCCGGTATCGGGGGCGCCATCATCGCCGTCGGCGACGCCCCAGCCGGTCAGTACGCGCGCCAGTTCGATGACGTCGGCCTCGACGTAGCCCTTCGGCACACCGTCGATGTTGAGCGGCACGTTCTGCGGCGGGGTGAACCCGAAATAGTTTTCCACCGCGCCGACGGTGTGCAGCTCCAGGATTTCGCGGGCGTAATTCTCGTTCGGAAACGGCGTGGCGTTGGCCCGGTTGTCGAGGTAATACAGCATCGCTGTACTGCGCGCGTTGGCTTCCAGCATCTGGCGGAAATTGCCGAACAGGTGCGGCCGGATGACGTTTTCGTCGTAATCGGTGAGGATGCTTTTGACCACATCCTCCTCGCCGTCGACGTTGAAATGGTTGTGCCAGAAGTCGGCGAGCACCTCGCGCAGTTGCCACTGGCTGTGCACCATCCGGGTCAGAGTGCCAAGCTGCGTTTCCCAGAACGGCCGTTTGCTGTACAGGTATTCGGGCGACAGCGGGTTGCGGTAATGATCGTTCCACAACTGGGTCAGCGTTTTATCGAGTGTGACGAAGTTGTTCGCGGCGCTCAGTCGGCTGTCGACTCCGGGATCGACGCCGGTCGGCGCCAGTTGCAGGTCGAGCCAGTTTTGCAGCCGCGCGTCGTCGTTGGCCCCGAGGGCGAGAAAACTCTGGATGTCGCCCGGCTTGGGACCGAAGGCCAGTTTATGGAACACCCGGAAGGCGAGCGGCGGCGTGCTGCCGGGCGCGCGGTTGTTCCTGTCCGGTACCGGCCACAGCGGCGCCAGCAGGTCGAGCGGCGCGGCCTCGCCGGCTGTCGTGCTGAAACGAAATGCTGCGGCCGAAGCCGAGGCGGCGATACCGAGTTTGAGAAAATCGCGGCGTTCGTTGTGGCGTGTAGTCATGTGTGGCGTACTCCTTAACCCAAGGTACCTGTGCCCGGAGATCAACGTCGTCAGATGGCACCGCATCCATGCCGGGCCGGCACCCCCAAACATGGTGCGCAACGGCGCCCCCCGTAATCCGCATCCCCGATTACCTCGCCGTTCCGCGGACCGGTGCCGTGCCGGTTGCCGCAGGTCCCGGTGAATCTACTGCACTCAATGCTAAGAAATCGTTATGGTTGACACTGCCGCCCCGGCCCGAGGGCAAGCGTGTTGCGCCGGGTGGGCCGTGGAACGAGCCGTCCAGGTCAGGAGCCGGGCTGTTCCTCCGGCTTGTAGATGCCCTTGGCGGTCAGTTCTTCCTTTTTGCGCTCCTGGATGTAGGCCAGGTTGCGGCGGAAGATCTCGCTGACCCGCTCGACGCCCGAAGATTGCAGAAAACCCTCGTTGCCGGCGGCGATGTAAGTCGAGTAGATGCCGGAAGCGCTCATCAGCGCGGCCGAGACGAGCTGCCGCTCCAGGCCGTCGCCGACCATCTGGTTGGCCAGGTCGATGAAGCGCTGCGTCGCCTTGTTGTGGGCCTGGATTTTGCTTGCCGCATTGTCCGGCTTTTCGGGATTTTTCATCGTCACTCATTCCACTGGTACAAAAGTTGGGTTAACCGCTATGACCCGGAGGGACAAGCGAAGGTCCGCGGCGGTCGTTTACCGCCTCTCGCCGATCGTGGTCTCGAACAGTTTCAGGAGCCGGCGGTATTCGTCGAGCCAGCTTGCGGCATGGACAAACCCGTGCGGCTCGAGCGGGTAGGAAGCCAGTTCCCAGTTTTCCTTTTCGAGTTCGATCAGGCGCTGCGCCAGGCGCACCGAATCCTGGTAGAACACGTTGTCGTCGAGCATGCCGTGGGCGATCAAAAGATGACCCTCGAGACCGGCGGCGTATTCGATCGGTGAACTTTTGAGGTAGGCTTGCGGGTCGCGTTCCGGGGTATTCAGTATTCGCGAGGTGTAGCCGTGGTTGTAATGCGCCCAGTCGGTGACCGGCCTGAGCGCGGCGCCGGCCTTGAAGGTTTCGGGCGCGCGGAACATCGCCATCAGGGTCATGAAACCGCCGTAGGAGCCGCCGTACAACCCGATGCGCTCGGCGTCGGCGCCGCGCTCCTCGATCAGCCATTTGACGCCGTCGAGCAGATCGTCGAGTTCGGGGTGCCCCATTTGCCGGTAGATTGCACCGCGCCAGGCGCGGCCGTAGCCTTTGCTCGCCCGGTAATCCATGTCGAGCACGTGGTAGCCGCGCGCCGTGAGCAGGTTGTGGAACATCTGCTCGCGGAAGTAATACGGGAAGCGGTGGTGCGTGTTCTGGGTGTAGCCGGCCCCGTGGACGAACAGCACCGCCGGGCGCGGCCCCGCGCCCGCGCGCGCCGGATAGAACTTGGACCAGATCGGCCCCGGCGCGCCGTGGGTCGAGGGCACGGCGACATAATCCGGCGCTTGCCAGTCGATCGCCCGGTAGCGTTCGGTGCGCGTATCGGTCAGTTTGGCTACTTCGCCTGAAGCCAGGTTCAGTACGGCAAGCTGCGCCGGAAGATAACTTCCCGAGTAGCGCAGCAGCAGGCGCTCACCGGCCGGGCCGAGCGTGAAATCCTCGACGCCGCGCAGTTCGGTCAGACGGTGCAGCGCATCGTCTGCGAGATCGAGCCGGTACAGATCGTATTCGGTGGGATGGGCGCGGTTGCTGAGCAGGTAGAAAACATCGCTTCCCGGGGCCCGCTCCGGCGCCATCACCTCGAATTTTCCTTTTGTTCTCTGCCGCGCCCCGCCGCGTTCGGCATCGACGGTATATAAATGGTTGTAACCGCTTTCCTCGGAGAGCAGCCACAGCGTCCGGTCGTCTTCGAGCCAGCCGAAATCGTTGAAATCCCAGTTGATCCAGGTCTCATCGTGCAGCCGGTGACGCGGTTTGAGCTGTGCTTCGCCGGGCGTGGCGACCGCCAGCCAGCGGTCCTTGTTGTCGATCGCCTGCAATTGGACGGCAAGGGATGTTCCCGCCCGGTTCCATTCGAGCCCCATGACGATCAGGCCGCGCGGTTCATGCTGCTCCGGTTTTTTGGCGGTGCGGGATTGTTTGTCCTGCACCTCCTTCGATTCCTGGTCGAGAAAGGCCAGCGGATCGTCGGTGATGCCGGGCAGGGCGGTGACGTCCAATTCATGTTTGACGCGCTTTTCGAGATCGAGCAGCCAGAGCCGCTGCGGCACCGGCGGGCGGCGCCCGACCCGGGTGCGGACATCCTCGATTTCGATATAACCCGAAACCGTTACGTAGTTCGGCATCTTGCCGCCCTGCCCGCGGTCGGCGCCGGCTTTTTGCACGACCAGGGCGAGCCAGCGGCCGTCCGGCGAGAGCTTGCTCGCCCGGCTGAGGCCCGCGGCATCCTCACCGGGATCGCCGGCCGGCACCCATTCGTCGCCCAGATGCCACGGTATTGCGGCCCGGCCGTGATCGGCGGCGGCCGCCGCTGCTTGTTCGGTGCGGCTGGCTTTGGCCTCTTCGGCGTCCTTGGCCAGCGTCGAAAACAACCGCAATTGGTCCTTTGCCAGCTCGTCCTCCGGTTCGGCCAGCGGGTCTTTGGAAAATTGCAGATTCGTCAATTGCCGCGCGAAACCGGCAGCGAGATCGTAGGACCACCATTGGCCGCCGGCGAAATAATGGACGGCGTGGTCGCCGGTACTGAAAGCCGCGTCCGATTCGGCGTCGGCGCTGCCGGTCAGCCGCCGCAGGCGGCCGGAAGCCGTTTCGCGGAGCAGCACATCGCCGTCGCGGACGAACACCGCGGCCGTGCGCGATGCATTGAAAACCGGGCGCGGGCCGTCGATGAGCGCCAGTGCCGCCGGATCGAGCACTTCATCTCCGCCGCCGGCCAGAGTGATTTTGTGCGTGTCCCGTGCCGGTTCGCCCGGCCGTTTGGCGCGGTAATACACCGCCTCGCCGTCGAGCGCCCACCACGCCGCCTCGACCGGCGGGCCGATCCAGTCCGGGTCGGCCATGATGGCCGTCAGCTCGGGCGGTTCGGCCGCCGCCAGCGAAACGCAGAACAATAGCGGCAGCCAGGCGAAGCGAGTTGGGGACAGGGCAGTCATCGAGAAACTCCGGTCGACGGGCAACGCGCCGTAGTGTACCTTGCCGCGCGCTCTGCCCGCACGGATTGCAAGCGCCGGCGGCGTCAACCGCACGGCGAGCAGCGCGTTGTGAAGCGGTACCATCGACCACCATCAGGAGTCAACGATATGAAAATCAGAGCACTGATCGCATTGGCCGCCTTGCTCTTTGTATCCGGTATTGTTGTGGCCCACGAGCGTGGAGACGTGACGCCGCGGGTCGATCGCCGGCAGGCACGGCAAGAGAGAAGGATCGAAGCGGGTGTCGAAAACGGGCAACTGACGGCCGCCGAGCTGGCCCGCCTGGAAGCGCAGCAGGCGCGAATCGAGCGCCACGAAGCCCGTGTCAAGGCCGATGGCGAAGTGACCGGCCGCGAACGCGCCAGCTTGCATATTCACCAGGACAAGGCGAGTACTGATATCGCGCGCAAAAAACTCAATCGCCGGCAGGCGGGCGACGATCGTTAACCCAACTGCTGCATAAATTCCCGGGATTTTCGGTCAAGCGGGCGAGTACAGCTTGTCCGATTCCCCGACAAATGCGTCGGGAACGCAAGTTGATCGGTCGCAGGCCGGCCCGTGTTGGGTTAACCCACGTGTTGGGTTAACCCATTCATTCGGCGCACAGAAAGGCGGCGTGATGGCGCAGGTGAGCGGCGATAATGGTCTGGATGAAGTAGTAGCCGTGATCGTAGCCTTCGTGGTGGCGAAGCACGAGTTTCTGACCGGCTTCGGCGGCGGCGTGCTCGAACAGTTCGGGGCGGAGTTGGGTTTTTAGAAAAGGATCGGCCAGTCCCTGGTCGATCAGGATGGGGCCGGGGAATGGCCGGCGGGCGACGAGTTGCGATGCGTCGTATTCGGCCCACGCGACGCGGTCGGCGCCGAGGTAGCGGAAAAAGGCATTTTCGCCCCACGGTACCGCCGCCGGCGCGGCGCTTGGCGCGAAGGCCGAGACGGAGCGGTAACGCTCGGGGTTTTTCAAGGCGATGGTCAAGGCGCCGTGGCCACCCATCGAGTGACCGAAGATGCCGCCGCGCGGTATCGACCGGGAAATACCGGGCGACGATCGCCGGCAGTTCCTCGACGACGAAGCTGTGCATTCTGAAACGCTCAGACCACGGCCGGGCGGTCGCGTCGAGGTAGAAACCGGCGCCTTCACCGAACTCCCAATCGCCGATCGCACCGGGGATGCCGGTGTCGCGCGGGCTGGTGTCGGGGGCGATCAGCACCACGCCGAGTTCAGCGGCCAGCCGTTGTGCCCCGGCCTTGATCGGGAACGTCTGTTCTGTGCAGGTCAATCTGGCTAAAAAATACAAGACCGGGAAAGGCCCCGTGCCCGGCGGCACGAAGACCGCAAAGGCCATCGGCCCGCCGCAGGCCGCCGATGCGTGCCGGTAATAACCCTGCACGCCGCTGAAGGCACGGTGCGCTTCGACGGTATCGAGTGCCATCAGTAAACCACCACCGAACGGATCGATTCGCTGCGCTGCATCAGTTCGAAGCCGCGGTTGATGTCTTCGAGTGTGAGCGTGTGCGTGATCATCTCGTCGATCGCGATCCGCCCTTCCATGTACCAATCGACGAGGCGCGGCAAGTCGGTGCGGCCGCGCGCCCCGCCGAAGGCGCTGCCCCGCCAGTTGCGGCCGGTGACCAGTTGAAACGGCCGGGTCGAAATCTCCTCGCCGGCGGCGCCGCCGCGGGTCAGGTGCACGAGGTACGGTACCAGGTCGCCTTCGACTTCGGCCGGGTTGACGAAAGCGGCCAGGCCGAAGCGCTCGGCCAGCGGCCGGCGCGCCGGGTTGATATCGACACCGACGATCTGTGCCGCGCCGGCCAGCCAGGCGCCCTGGATCACATTGAGGCCGATGCCGCCGAGGCCGAACACGACGACCCGCGAGCCCGGCTCGACCTTGGCGGTGAACAGCACGGCGCCGATACCGGTCGTGACGCCGCAGCCGATGTAGCACACCTTGTCGAACGGCGCGTCATCGCGGATCCTGGCCAGCGCGATCTCCGGCAGTACGGTGTATTGCGCGAACGTCGAGGTGCCCATGTAGTGGTGCAGCTTTTTGCCGCCGAGCGACAAGCGGCTCGTGCCGTCGGGCATCACGCCGCACCCCTGGGTGTCGCGGATCGCCTGGCAGAGGTTGGTTTTGGGGTTCAGGCAATACTCGCACTCGCGGCATTCGGGCGTGTACAGCGCTATGACATGATCGCCGGGTTTGAGCGACTTGACCTCGGGGCCGGTTTCGACGACGACGCCGGCGCCTTCGTGGCCGAGTGGCCGAGGATCACCGGGAACAGCCCTTCGGGATCCTTGCCGGACAGCGTGTAAGCGTCGGTATGACAAATCCCGGTCGCCTTGATCTCGACCAGCACCTCGCCGGCCCGTGGGCCTTCGAGATCGACGGTTTCGATCGCCAGCGGTGTACCGGCGCGATGCGCCACAGCGGCTTTGACCTGCATGGCGGAGCTCCTTGTCTATCCGTTTGACGGCTTGCCGGTTGTATCGGAGTTGATGTCATCCGCCGGCAATGCAGGCGAATTCTCGATCATCGCGCGGCGCGCTTCACTTTGGCTTTTCATCCGGCGCAGCATTTCCGGCAGGTCTCGTTCGAGCGTGCGGCGCTCGGCGCGCTGCGAGACATACCAGCCCGCTTCGATGCTGGCCTGGTAAACCAGGCGCGTCGTGTTCTCGTCCACCGCGCAGAACGACCAGCGCGCCTCGAGGCGGCGCAGGTTGCCCTCGACCAGTTTGACGTCGATGCGTTCGGGCAGGTGGTATCGGGCGCGGAAAATGAAATCGGCGCCGGGCAACAGCCAGTAGCGTTTGATCTTGTGGCGCGTGACATCGTAATCCGGGCCGCTGTCGAGCACCTTGCAAAGGCGCATGCCGGGCATGTAACGGAATGCCTCGCCGCAATCGGTCAGCGTTTCGCGGACCAGACCGCGCGGCGCGGCGATGACGATCGCGGCCGTGACCTCGAAACCGCCTTCGGCGACCGGCCGGAGGGCGTAGTCGGCCAGACCTGTGGGCAGAGGCGGCGGGCGGTCTTGTTCCCGGTTTTCGCCGCCGCTCGAGTCGGCGTTTTGTGCGCCGCTTGCGGCCGGCGGCGTTTCCTCGCGAGCCGCTTCGCAGACCGGTGGCGGCGTAAACGGGCTCGCCGGATCGGCGGCGGAAGCAGTCGATGAGACAAACAACAAAAGCGGCGCTACAAGCCGCGGGGTGATCGTCGCTGCCGGAAAGATATGCTGTCGCATCATCGATTTGAAGACCGCGCAGTGCGCAGGTTCCTTGCGCCGTATTGTTCCGGATCTTGCATCGTTGTGGCCGGTCAGGTTCGGGTTGTGCTCCGCCGGGCCGGGCGCCGGGTTCTGGGCGGGTGGCATTTGCGGCACTCGCCGTAAACCTCGATGACTTGTTTGCGCGGCGTGAAATGCTCGCGTTCGGCAGCCTCGCGGACGCTGCCGGCAATTTCGCCGGCCGGCACCTCGGTGACCTGGGCACAGCGTTCGCAGATCAGAAACTGCCCGCTGTGGCCGATGGCGTGCCGGTCGTCGGGTTGGACGCAGCAGACGTAGGCGTTCAGGGTCTCGAGGCGGTGGATGAAATGGTGGGCGAGCAGGAAATCGAGCGCCCGGTACACTGTTGGCGGGGCCGAGGACGAGGCCCGGCGCCGGCCCAGACGGTCGAGCAGCTCATAGGCTTTGACCGGCCCCTCGGCCGCGGCGATGAGTTGCAGCACGTCGCGCCTGAGCGGGGTCAGGCGCAGCCCCTGTTCGGCGCAGCGCCGCTCGACGGTGGTGATCAGGTCATCGTCCATCAAGCGGCATTCTAACGTTCAGTCGGGAGGTAGCGCCCGGCGGATGGCTTCCAGCTTGTCGTGCAAGTCCTCGGGTACCCTTAGGCCGTAGTGCGCCAGATGGAGACTGATCGCCGAGCATTCCCGCCGCCAGGCCGCAGGCTCGATGTGGAGCAAGCGCTCGAGCGTGCCGGCGGGCAGATCGAGGCCATGCACGTTGAGCGCGCCCGGTGCCGGCACCCGGCCGGCTGGCGTGGTCCGCGCCTCGGCGGTTTTCCGGCAGCGGCCGACGATCCACTCCAGAACCCTGAGGTTGTCGCCGAAGCCGGGCCACAAAAACCGCCCGGCGTCGTCCTTGCGAAACCAGTTCACCTGATAGATTCCCGGCGGGCGGCTGAGGCGCCGGCCGATATCGAGCCAGTGCGCCCAGTAATCGCCGAAGTGGTAGCCGCAGAACGGCTGCATCGCCATCGGGTCGCGGCGCACGATGCCGACCTCGCCGGTCGCGGCGGCGGTGGTTTCCGAGGCCATCGCCGCACCGAGCAGCACGCCGTGGGTGAAATCCTCGGCTTCGAGCACGAGCGGTGCGAGCGCCGCGCGCCGGCCGCCGAACAAGATGGCGCTGAGCGGGACGCCGGCTGGATCTTCGGCGCGCGGCGAATAGCTCGGGCATTGCCTGATCGAGACCGTGAAGCGGGAATTGGGATGCGCCGCCGGTCCGCTGCCGGGCGTGTACGGCCGGCCCTGCCAGTCGACCGCCGGCTCGCCTTCGTCGAGCCCCTCCCACCACGGCCGGCCGTCGGCGGTCAATGCGCTATTGGTGAAAATCGTGTCGTGGTGCAGCATGGCCACGGCGTTGGGATTGGTGCGCTTGCCGGTACCGGGCGCGACACCGAAAAACCCGGCCTCGGGATTGATCGCCCACAGGCGCCCGTCGTCGCCGGGGTGCAGCCAGACGATATCATCGCCGAGGGTGTGGATTTTCCAGCCGCGGTAGGCGGCCGGCGGCACCAGCATCGCCAGGTTGGTCTTGCCGCAGGCCGACGGGAAGGCGCCGGCGATATAGTGCACCTCGCCGTCCGGTGACTCGACGCCCATCAGCAGCATGTGCTCGGCGAGCCAGCCCTCTTCGTGCGCCTGCCAGCTCGCGATCCTGAGCGCGTGGCATTTTTTGCCGAGCAAGGCGTTGCCGCCGTAACCTGAACCGAAGCTCATGATCTCGCGGCTTTCGGGGAAATGGACGATATACCGCCGCGCGGGATCGAGCGTGCCGGTCGAATGGATGCCGCGGACGTACTGCGCGCCAGCTTCGATCTGCCGCCGCGCCGCCGCACCCATCCGGGTCATCAGGTACATGTTCGCCACGACATAGGGGCTGTCGGTCAATTCGACGCCGTAGCGGGCATACGGCGAACCCTCCGGGCCCATGCAGTACGGGATGACGTACAGCGTTCGGTGGCGCATGCAGCCGGCGAACAGCGCCGTCATCATGGCCCGCATCTCGGCCGGGTCGCGCCAGTGGTTATTGGGCCCGGCCGCCTCTTCATGGCGGGTGCAGACGAACGTCAGATGCTCGACCCTGGCGACATCGTCGGGATGGGAGCGGTGCAAGTAACAGCGCGGGTGGGTGTCCGGGTTCAGCGCCAGCAGCGTCCCGGCGGCCGTCATTTCAGCGCACAGGACAGCATATTCTTCAGGCGATCCGTCGCACCAGTGGACGCGCTCGGGCTGCGTGTGCGCCGCCACTTCGTCCACCCAGCGGGCGAGCGCCGGGTTCCGGGTCGAGCCGAGATCGTTCAAAATATCACCCCGTCCAGTACGGCCGAAAAACGGCGATCATAACCAAACCGCCGCGGGCACGTCCGGAATGACGATAGGGGACGAGCGCGTCCGGAATGACAAGGTAGCGCGTGTGAGGGGCGTGTTTCACCGGCGTATGAGTTCATTTCATCGTACCTCAGCCAGTGGCGCCAGCCAGCTGGGGCCGAGCCGGCGCATCTGGGCTTCGATCCAGTCCGCCCGGCGGCGGTGGTAAGGGCTAGGGTCGGCCGGGTCGTAACGCCCGGGACTCGGCAGGACGGCGGCCAGCAGCGCTGCCTGGTGGGGGGTGAGGTACCGAGCGCGGCTGCCGAAATACCGCTGCGCCGCGGCCTCGGCGCCGTAGATGCCGGGCCCGAATTCGGCGATATTCAGATAAAGTTCGAGGATCCGCCGCTTGGGCAGTGCGGTTTCGATGAGCACGGTCAGCCAAGCTTCGAGGCCCTTGCGGAAATAACCGCCGCCCGGCCACAGAAACAGATTCTTCGCAACCTGCTGGCTGATCGTCGAGGCGCCGCGCCGGCGGCGGTGGTCGTCCATAGCGTCGGAAATGGCCTCGAAATCGAAGCCGTGGTGGCGGACGAAACGCTGGTCTTCGGCGGCGACGACGGCCAGTTTGAGTGCCGGGGCGATGTCCGGCCAATCGACCCAGCGAAAGTTCACCGGTTTGACCGGCGATTGCAGCATGAAGGAGGTGGCCGGCGGCGGCAGCCAGCGCAACGCGAAGATGGCGAGTGCCGCGGCAAGCCAGGGCAGCACCAGAAGCCACAGCACACGGCGCCACAAGCGGCGAGCGGCCGGCCGCCTCGGGCGGTTTGGAGGTTGCGGTTTTCGCCGCCGGCGGGAACGGTTTTGAAGCATCGGCAAACATGATAGCCTGTCACATTTGCGCTGCCGACCAGGAATCTAAGATGTCCGGTTTTATCCACGGCTTTATCCAACGCCCCAGTCGTTCCACCGGCCGCTGTGTCATGCCGTTGATGGTGTTCGCCGTCGCGTTGAGCGGCCCTGTGCCGGCCGCCGCGGCCGGCCCCGTCTTGCCACCCGTACAACCGTGGAACGGCGCCAGCGAGGCACTGATCGCTGCGCCCGACGATCCGTGGATCACGCCGTCGGAAGCGAGTGGTTTGACCGCGACGCCGCGTTACGCCGAGACGATGGCCTGGCTCGAACGGCTGGCCGCGGCCTTTCCCGAATTGAACCTGGTTTCGATCGGCAAAAGCGCCGAGGGGCGTGAGATCTGGATGGCGATCGCCGATCGCGACGGGCTCACCGATCCGGAAAAGATCGCCGCCAGCGGCCGCGCCGTCATCCTGGCGCACGGCGGCATCCACGCCGGCGAGATCGACGGCAAGGACGCCGGGCTGATGCTGCTGCGCGACCTGACCGCCGGCCGCCGGCACGCCGCCCTGCTCGACAAGGCGACCTGGCTTTTCATCCCGATCCTCAATGTCGATGGCCACGAACGCTTCGGACCTTACGGCCGGATCAACCAGCGCGGGCCGGAGGAAATGGGCTGGCGGACAAACGGCCGCAACCTCAATCTCAACCGCGATTTCGCCAAGCTCGAAACCGAAGAGGTCGCAGCCCTGGTCCGCACCGTCAATCTCTGGCAGCCTGATCTGTATCTCGACCTGCACGTCACCGACGGCGCCGACTATCAATACGACATCACCTACGGCTGGAACGGCCCGCACGGCTGGTCGCCGCGCATCGCCGACTGGCTCGACGAACATCTCCGGCCGGCGGTGAACGCGGCGTTGCGTACTGCCGGGCATGTCCCCGGGCCGCTGATCTTCGCCGCCAACGGCCGCGATATGAAAGACGGCATGCTGAGCTGGACGGCCGGGCCGCGATTTTCCAACGGCTGGGGCGACGCCCGCCACCTGCCGTCGATCCTGGTCGAGAACCATTCGTTGAAACCGTATCGCCGGCGTGTCCTCGGCACCTACGTGCTGCTCGTCGAAGTGCTGCGCCTCGCCGGCGACGAGCGCCAGTCGCTGCGCCAGGCGGTGACCGCCGACCGTTACGCTGAACGCGATGCCGTGCCGCTGGCTTTCGAGGCCGGCGAGGCGGCCGGCGAGATCGACTTTCTCGGCATCCGCTCAACCGTTGAATTGTCGCCGGTCAGCGGCCGGCCGGAAGTGCGCTGGAGCGGCGAGCCGGTCAGCGAGCGGATTCCGTTGATCGTGATGGATCGCCAGGCGGCGGCGGTCAGCGTCCCGAATTATTACTACCTGCCGCCCGCCTGGTATCCGCTCGCCGATAAGCTGCGGCAGCAGGGCATCTTGGTCGATGTGCTCGATCAGCCACGCTCGCTCGAGGTCGAACGCTACCGCCTGCCCGAGGCGGCACTCGATACCGCCAATACGCCGTTCGAAGGCCGGGCGCGCTTCACCGCCGGTCCGCTGCAACTCGAAAAAGCGACGGTCGAGATGCCGGCCGGCAGCTTCCGCGTCGATACCCGCCAGTCGCTCGGCACGCTGGCGGTATTGCTGCTCGAACCGGGATCGCCCGACAGTTTTTTCCAGTGGGGTTATCTGGCCGAAATTCTCCAGCCGACCGAGTATTTCGAACGCTACGCGATGGAGCCGGAAGCCGCCCGGATGCTTGCCGCCGATGATGACCTCCGGCAGCGCTTTTTGCAGAAACTGCTGGCCGATCCCTCATTCGCCGCCGATCCCAGCGCCCGGCTGCACTGGTTTTACGAGCAAACCCCGTATTTTGATGAGCGTTACCAGGTCTATCCGGTCTATCGCGCCGCCGATTGATCGCCGGTGGATTCAGGACCAGTGCGGAAAATTGGTCGTTCAAGTGCATCTGCCTGTGCTGCCGCGAAAACCGGTTGCGTTCGACCGGCAATCTTCATAGCCGCTGCAGGAGGGTTTGGAGTCGGGTTTGACAAGCGGGCTTTGTCGTGCAGAATGCATTCATTAAAGCGCTGTCAATGAAATCACCGTCAGTATGCAACTCACCGTTCGCAATCTCGGTGAAGAATTAGTTCGCCTGCTCAAGGAGCGTGCGGCAAAGCACAATCGCTCGGCAGAAGGCGAGCACCGGGAAATTCTGCGCCAGTCGCTTTTGGGTGATGGGCGGGGACAGAGATCGTTTGCGGAACGGGCGGTCGCATTGCGCTCCCGTCTTAAATCACGCGGCGACAGCACGGCCCTGATCCGCGCCGAGCGTGATCGAGACTCTGCGCAATGAGCGGCTTCGTCGTTGACGCCAGCGTTGCGGTTAAGTAGCTGGTTAGCGAACCGGATTCTGAGCAGGCTGCCGGGCTGCTGACCGGGACAAGTCAGCTGTTGGCCCCCGGATTGATTTATGTGGAGACCGGAAACGTACTCTGGGTGATGACCCGGCGGGGCGATCTCGACGAATCGGCCTTTGTCGAGGCAAGCGGATTGCTGGCCGAAGCGCCGCTTTTGGTTCGTACTCCGATGCAATCACTTCTGCCCTCGGCGGCACGCCTGGCGCGCGAACTCGATCATCCGGTGTACGACTGCGCCTATCTGGCACTTGCGATCAATAGCCAATATCCGGTAGTTACTGCCGATCTGAAGTTTTAGGCAAAAGTGGCTGCGCACCCATTCCTTAATGGGAATGTGATCGGACTCGGAGAAATCTGATATTGTCGATGGCGCCCGATTCAACCCCGATTATTTATCCCCGGAATCGCTTGTCTCGTCTTCCTCGAATTCTTCCTCGTCGAGCAGGTATTCGTCGTAATCGGGCAGTTCGCTTTCGCCGTCGGTGATCAGATACTCGCGGCGTTGCAGGTAGGCGTCGCGGACCAGCAGGTATTCGTCGGAGGCATCTTTCAGCGCGTCTTCCTGCGGCAGAAGTTCATAGCGCAAATTGATGATATCGACACCATAGAACCAGGTGACGTCAGCGTAACGGGTGATGATGCTGACGCCGTTGGTCCAGATCTCGGGCGCCAGGCCGACACCGTCGCGCAGCGTCGAGGGGCCGAGGAACGGGATGACGAGGTAGTTGCTGTTGTTCCAGCCCCAGGCGGCGAAGGTCTGGCCGAAATCCTCGTCGTACTCGGGGATGCCCTCGCGGCTGGCGACGTCGAACAGGCCGCCGATGCCGAAAATGCTGTTGAGCAGAAAACGGCCGAGCGTCGTCGCCGATTCGGCAAATTTGCCCTGCAGCCACTGGTTGACCAGCGTCACCGGGGCGCGCAGGTTGCGCATGCCGTTGCTGATGCCCTGGCGCAGCGGTTTGGGCATCGCTGCCTTGTAGCCCTGGGCCACCGGCTTGAGCAGATACACGTCGAGCGTGCGGTTCATCGCATAGACGTTGCGGTTGAAACCCTCCCACGGATCGGTCGGGTCGGGCGTACGCAGCGACGGGTCGGTGGCGCAGGCGGTGAGCAACAGGGCGAGCAGTGTCGGTTTCAGAAGCTTGATCATATTTCCTCCCCAGCCTGGCCGCGGCCAGTCAGTTGCGTTTTTCGCGCGGTTGTAAATCGAGCAATTGATCGATCCCGGTCAGGCGGGCCAGCGTGTTCAGCGCCGGCGGCGTGCCGGTGATCTGCAAGGTTCGGCCGCGGCGCGCCGCCCGGACGTGAAATTCGACGAGCAGTGCCAGAGCGCTCGAATCGGCTTCGCCGACAGCGCCAAGATCGACCGCCGCCGGCCACGGTTGCCGCCGGCGGCGCAGTGTCCGCCACAGCTTCGCCACGTTATCGAATTTCAGATCGCCGGTGAGCTTCATCACCGCCTCCCCGGTTTCAGGCGTCTTTGTCATGGTTGCTGAAATCGGTCTCGACCTCGCCCTTGCGCACCCGGTCGAGCACGGCGTCGAAACCGTCGCGGCGGATCTCCTCACCGAACTGGTTGCGGTAGGTGGTGACATAGGAAATGCCCTCGATGACGACATCGAAGACCATCCAGCCATCCGGGGTTTTGCGGAAGATGTAATCGACCGGCGTTTCGACCCCGCTGTTCAGGCGCACGCGGGTGCGCACGCGGGTCATCTTTTCGCTCTGCCCCGCGACCAGCGGTAGGGTTTTCATCTGGTCGCGTGATTTGAAATCGAGCAGGGCCTCGGCGTAGCGGCGGATCAGAAGGTCGCTGAGCGCGGTGGCGAACTCATCGACCTGTTCGGGTTTGAGGTTGCGCGTTTCGCGACCGAGGATCAGGCGCGAGGCGAATGGCATGTCGATCGCCGGCAGGAAATGCTGGCGCACGGATTCTTCGAGCGCCGCCTGATTCTTGCGATAGAACTCGCGGTTCTGGTCGAGGTCGGTCAAAAGCTCGTCGCTGATCTGCTCGATGATCGCATCCGGCGTTTGCGCCAGATCGGCGGCGCGCGCCACACCGGCCGCCGGGCCGAGCACCGCCAGGGCGGCGGCGAATAATGAGGTCATGCCGGTTCTATTGAGAGAAGTCGCCATAGTCATTTATCTCCATCCTCTTTCTTGTCGTCGCTGTTGAACAGATATTTGCTGATCAGTTGTTCGAGCACCACTGCCGATTGGGTGACAAACAGCTCGTCGCCGTCGCCGAGCGTTACCGGTGAGCCGCCGGCTTCGAGACTGATGTATTGATCGCCGAGCACGCCTTTGGTGAAGATGCTGGCCGAGGTGTCCTCCGGAATCTCGGAAAAACGCGTGCTGACGCGCATCGTGACGATCGCCTCGAAGGTCGCCGGGTCGAGGGTGACCGACTCGACACTGCCGATGGTGACTCCGGCCATCGATACCGGAGCGCGGACTTTGAGGTCACCGATGTTGCTGAAGCGGGCGCTGATCCGGTAGCTGCCCTCGCGCAGCACGCCGCCCATGTCGGTGGATTGCAGGGCGAGCACCATCAGCGCGGCGATGCCGAGCAAAAGGAACAGGCCGGAGGTGAATTCGATCGTGTGTGAGGTGCGCATCCGGGGCCCCGTCAAATGAGGTTCAGTGAAAAAGCGGAAAGGATGAAATCGAACATCAGTACCAGTATCGAACTGATGATCACCGTTTGCGTCGTCGCGCTGCCGACACCCTCGCCGGTGGCACGGCAGAAGTAGCCATAATAGACCGCAATCAGACCGCAGATGCCGCCGAAGGCGATCGACTTGGCAAAACCGGGGATGAACTCGGACATCAGCTCGACGTTGGCCTGCATGTTACCCCAGTAGATGCCGTTGTCCAACCCCATCCACAGCACGGCGTAGGCATAGCCGCCGAGGATGGCCAAAAGCTCGAAGACCAGCGTCAGTACCGGCAGGGTGATGAGTGCCGCGACAAAGCGCGGCAGCACGATGCGCTCGACCGGATCGATGGCCATCAGTTCCAGCGCGTCGAGCTGTTCGGTGGCCTTCATCAGGCCGATTTCGGCGGTGATCGAGGTGCCGGCCCGGCCGGCGAAGAGCAGGGCGGCGAGCACCGGGCCGAGCTCGCGGTACAGCGATTTGCCGAGCACTGTGCCGACCGCTTCGACGGCGCCGAAATCGCTGAGCACATCATAGGTCTGCAAGGCGAGGACGAGGCCGACGAACAGGCCGCCGGTCATGATGATGACCAGCGAGCGGATGCCGACGAAATACGTCTGGCGCAGAATCTCGGCGATCTGCCTGGGCCAGGGGCGCAGGCAGCCGAGTATCCGCGGTAAAAACAGCCCGGCGCGGCCGAGGTTGCGTAACGGCTCGGCCCACGGCGCGGCGAGCAGGCCGGGGGTGCCGCTCATACCGCGGCTCCGATGAGGTCGGCGGCGATATCGGGCGCCGGGTAGTGGAACGGTACCGGACCGTCCGGTTCGCCGCGGATGAATTGCCTGACCAGCGGCGAGGGATTGGCGGCCAGCTCGTCCGGCGTGCCGCAGGCGGCGATCTCGCCGCCGATCATCAGGTAAGCGTCGTCGGCAAGCTGCTGCATTTCCTCGACATTGTGCGTGATCACGACGCTGGTCAGGCCGAGTGCTTGGTTGAAGGTTTTGATCAACCGCATCGCGGCGGCGAGCGAGACCGGGTCGAGGCCGGCGAGCGGCTCGTCGTAGAGGATCACTGCCGGATCGAGGGCGATGGCGCGGGCCAGCGCCACGCGGCGCGCCATGCCGCCCGACAATTCGCGGGGCAGCAGGCCCTGGGCGCCGCGCAGGCCGACGGCGTGCAGCTTGCCGAGCACCACGGTGCGGATCAGCGATTCGGCGAGCCGGGTGTGCTCGCGTAGCGGCAGTGCGACGTTTTCAAAGCACGTGAGGTCGGTGAACAGCGCGCCGTTTTGTAGCAACACGCCGATGCTGCGCCTGAGGCGTTTCAGCTCGCCGCCGGACAGGCGGTGGACGTCGCGGCCGTTGACGGTCACGGTGCCGGAACTCGGGCGCAACTGGCCGGTGACCAGTTTCAGCACCGTGCTTTTGCCGACGCCGCTCGGCCCCATCAGCGCCGTGATCCGGCCGCGCGCCACGCGCATCGAAACGCGGTGCAGGATCCGCCGCTGGTCGCGATGGAACGTCACATCGTTAAGTTCGATCACCGCCGGTGGGGCGCCGTCCAAAGAATCCGTGGTCATGCTCTACTGGAGTTGTTGTCAGTCCGGCATACGGGTCAGACCATCTGGTCCGGCCGGCATCGGGACTAAGACCGCCACGCGGCGGTTTCGATCACACAACCGGCGGCAGAAGGCGTTTCACTCGCCTTCCCCGCCAGGTTGGAACAGTTTGTCGATCGTGACCTGCGCCACCGGGTGGTAGCCGGCGCGGGCCTTGGCGTAGATTGCCGCGGCGCGCTCCCGGCCGGCCGCCGTCTTGAGTAGTTCCTCGTACAGCGGCACGATCAGTTTACGCCGCCCGATGCCGATCAGGTACTGCTCCAGACGCCGGTCCGCCGCCGGGTAGCCGGCGCGGACCGCATGTTTCAGCCAAAGGTGGGCGATTTCGCTGTTGCCGCTCGCAGTCAGCTTGAACGTGCGGTCCAGTTCGGCCATCCGGGCGGCATCCAGCCCGTCGCCGAAGCCGTCGAGAAAATACAGCCATTCCTGGGTGGACCAGCTCGCGGCTGGCAAATCCGCGGCGGCGCGCCGGCCGGCGATGAACTCATTCCGCGCCGTGTCGATCGGCTCGAAAGCGGCCGAAACGGGTACGGGGTGGAAATCCGGCAGGCCGGGGCCGTAAATCCATTCGCGGAGCTGGCCCATCGTGACAGTGCCCGGGGCGGTGGCGAGCAGGTATTGTTCGAGTTCGGCGAGCAGCGCTGTGCTGGTGATCGTCTGGAACCGGTGGCGGGCGAAATAACCTTTCAGCCAGCGGTCGAACGCCTCGCGCCCGAAACACTGCTCCAGCCAGGCGAGGAACAACCGCCCTTTTTCATACGGGATGTCGCTGAAACCGTCGTCGGGGTCACGGCCGGCAAGATCGACACTGAGGGCCGAATCGGCCGCCGGCTTCCTGTCGATTTCGGCGAGCAGGTCGCGGTAGCCGAGCACCGCCTCCATGCCGGCCTGGCGGCTGCCGAAGAGATCCTCGACGATGCGCCGTTCGAGGTAGGTCGTGAAACCTTCATTGAGCCACAGATCGCCCCAGGTGGCGTTGGTCACCAGGTTGCCCGACCACGAATGGGCCAGCTCGTGGGCGATCAGCGATACCAGGCTGCGGTCGCCGGCGATCACCGTCGGCGTGATGAAGGACAGACGCGGGTTTTCCATGCCGCCGAACGGAAAGCTCGGCGGCAGGATCAATAGATCGTAGCGCTCCCAGGCATACGGGCCGAAGCGTTGCTCGATCGCCTTGACCATGTCCTCGGTGGCGGCAAATTCGGCGGCCGCGGCGTCGAGCATCGACGGCTCGGCATACACGCCGGTCCGCGGGCCGAGCGGCTTGAACGCCAGATCGCCGATCGCCAGCGCCAGCAGGTACGACGGGACCGGCTGGCGCATCGTGAAATGGTAATCGCCGTCGCGGTCGGCCGCATCGTTGTCGGCGCCCATCACGGCTTTCAGGCCGGCCGGCGTCGTGATCTTGGCAGTGAACGTAAAGCGGACGGCGGGGGTGTCTTGCAGCGGCACCCAGCTCCGCGCATGGATCGCCTGCGATTGGCTGAACAGGAAAGGTTGGCGTTTACCCGCCGTCTGCTCCGGCGCCAGCCATTGCAGGCCCGAGGCTTCCGGCCTCGTGCGGTATTGGACGCGGACCCGGTCGGCACCGGCCGGCAACGCGATTTCGAGCGGCGCTCCGAGTACGGCATCGGCTTCGCCCAGATGCCAGTCCACCGCCTGCCAGGCGCCGCCGGTCCTGGCTTCGACCGCTGAGATGTCGAGATCGCGGCTATCGAGGATCAGCCGATCGGCGCTGGCGGCGTGCCGCTGAACCCGGAAAACGGCCTCGCCGGCCAGCCGGCGTGCCGTGAAATCGGCCGCCAGGTCGAGGTCGAGGTGCGTTACGGCCACTTCTTCGGGCCGGCTGAAGCTGTGCGGATCGGTTGCGGCACAGGCGTCGTTCATCGCGATGACGACACCGCAGGCCACACCGCCGCACGCCGCGCAAAGCGGCAGCAGTTCACGCCAGTGCATGGGTTATGTCCTGTCAGTCGAAGACCCACAAGCGGCTGAAGAAGCTCTTTTTGTCTTCCTTGCCGGTGAGATAGGGGTGGTCGGGATCGTTGAGTTCGAGCACCCGTTTGGCGTCGGCCGCCAGTTCGGGCATATCGAGTGCGGTGTAGGCCCTGGCCATCGCCGCCAGCGCATCGCCGGTGGCGTAGGTGCCGGGATAGGTTTCGAGCACGTATCTGGCGCGGTTCAGGGCCGCGATATACGCCTTGCGCTTGTGGTAATAACGGGCGACCGCGATCTCGTAGGCGGCAAGGTTATTGCGCAGGAAGACCATGCGCTGGCGGGCGTCCGGTGCGTAACGGCTTTCCGGGTGCAGGCGGAGCAACTCGTTGAAACTGTCGAACGCCTGGCGCGCGCCGCTCTGGTCGCGGTCCTCGATGCGCCCCGGAAACATGTTCTGCAGAAAGCCGATGTTCTGTTCGTAGTAGCTCAAACCCTTCAGGTAATAGGCGTAATCGACGTTGGGATGGCTGGGAAAGGTTCTGACGAAGCGGTCGAGTGTGCTGGTGACGTTTTCCGGTTCGCCCGATTTGTAATAGGCGTAGGCCAGATCGAGCTGCGCCTGTTCGGCGTGGCGGCCGAACGGGTAGCGCGACTGCAGGGTTTTGTATTTGATGATGGCGTTGCTGAAATCGTGAGCGTCGAGCGAGGACTTGGCCTCGTCGTACATCTGTTGCGCACCGCGGTTGTCCTCGACGATTTCCTTGTTTTCCTTACCGCCGCAACCGGCCAAAAGGGCGAGCAGCATCAGGGCACTGGTGACGAGCGGCGGGCAAAGCGGCCGCCGTCCGGCAGCGGCCGGTACGGACGCGGCGGAGGGCGAATTCGGGAGAGCTAAAATAGCCGGGTCATGCAGCTTTTCGGTGTCCATATCAGCATCTTAACCCAGCCCGGCGCCGGCTGCCAGATGGGCCGGTGAGCAGCGGCGCGCCGCCCACCACCCGCCCGGCCAGCGTGCCCGGCACCCCGCTCCATCGCCGGGCCGTGGTGCCGGCCACGGCCGCCGGCCAGCGCTTCGATCGGACAGCCGCGGCGTTACTGGCGGAATTTTCCCGCAGCCAGTTACAGCAGTGGATCCTCGACGGGGCGCTGACCCTCGACGGTCGCCGGGTCAGGCCCGGTCAGCGCCTCGCCGGCGGTGAGCGGCTCGAGCTCTCGACCCGGATCGTCGCGCATGACGAACACCGTCCGGAATCGATCCCGCTGGCCGTGCTGTACGAAGATGCGGATCTGCTGGTCATCGCCAAACCGCCGGGGCTGGTCGTCCATCCGGCCGCCGGTAACTGGTCTGGCACGTTGCAGAACGCGCTTTTGCACTTCGACCCGGCGCTCGCCGCGCTGCCGCGCGCCGGGTTGGTCCACCGCCTCGATAAAGACACCTCGGGCCTCTTGCTTGTCGCGCGGCGCGACGAAGTGCGCCGGCGGCTGGCCGAACAGCTCAAGGCGCGGGACATCCACCGCCGTTACGATGCGCTCGTCTGGGGCCGGCCGCCGGCAGAAGTCACCGTCGATGCCCCGATCGGCCGCGACCCGCGGCGCCGGACGCGGATGGCGGTCACTGCGGGCGGCAAGCCGGCCCGCACCCATTTCCGCCGGCGTGAACAATGGCATCACGCGGCGTGGCTCATCGCCGAATTGGAAACCGGCCGCACCCACCAGATCCGGGTCCATGCCGCGCACCTCGGCTTGCCGCTCGCCGGCGACCCGGTCTATGGCCGGCGCAAACCGCCGGCCGATCTCGCTGCGCCGCTGGCCGGACAACTCGCCGCCTTCAAACGCCAGGCACTCCACGCCCGCGAAATCCGCTTCACGCATCCGGTCAGCGGTGCGGCATTGGCGTTCAAGGCGCCCCGGCCGCCCGATCTCGAAGCCTTGATCGCCGCCTTTCGCGAACACGACGCCGGGCCGCAGAGCACAACCGCCGGCGGCACTTGACGGTCCGGTGAAGATGCGCGACCGAGCGAAATGGCATAGATGCGGCACATGCAGCCGTCGCCGCAGAGAAGGCAATGAATAATCCGGTGTTAACCCAACTGTTGCTGACCCGCGCCGAGTGGCCGGCGCCGGGCGGCGTCCGGGCGTGTTACACAACGCGGGCCGGCGGTGTCAGCACAGGCCCTTGGGCGGAATTGAACCTCGGAACGGGCTGCGGCGATGTCCCGGCCGCGGTCGAAGAAAACCGCCGCCGGCTGAACGCCCATCTACCCGCGCCGCCGCTCTGGCTGCATCAGGTGCACGGCACGCAACTGATCGACGCTGCTAAGTGGCGGCCCGGCATCGTCGCCGACGCGATCTGGACCGACCGGCCAGCGGCGGTGCTCGCCATCCTGACTGCCGACTGCCTGCCGGTGTTGATTGCCGGTGCCGGGGGCGATTGGCTCGCGGCGCTGCACGCCGGCTGGCGCGGCCTGGCGGCGGGCATCATCGAAAAGACCTTGGCCGCGTTGCCGGCGGCCGGTGCTGGGGCGAGCGCCTGGCTCGGGCCGGCGATCTGTGTCGCGCACTACCCGGTGGGCGACGAAGTGCGCGATCGGTTTATCGCCGGCAGCTCAAAACTCGCCCCGTGTTTCAAGCGCATCGGCGGTCGCTGGCACGCCGATCTGTACGGCATCGCCCGCCACCAACTGCAAGCCTGCGGCGTCACCGCGATCTGCGGCGCCGACCGCTGCACCTACCGGGAAGCCGGCCATTTCTTCTCGTACCGCCGCGCTCGGACCACCGGCCGCCAGGCGGTGTTGCTGTGGCGGGAATAGACAATGTCACACCCCGATTGGGCTCTCGATCGGGCGCCGGAAAAAATCATTAAATAACAACAAGCCCATTCGGGCTGTCGGTTCTTGTGCTATTTGTTTTATTGAGCGCTTTATATATCAGAAAACACAAAGTGCGAAGCAAAAAAGCGCGTTGAATCGCGCTCTTGCCCAGCCGCCGGCGTGTGCCGCGCCAGGTTGTTTTGTCGTTTGAGGGGTGCGCGCCGAGGATGGTGTGCAATATCCAGTAAAACTATTTTTCACCATGAAGGAAACGCAGGGTCACGAAGAATGGAATCTGCCGAAACGAGACCTTCGTGCGCTTCCACGTGTTCGTGGTTGAACCCATTCTGTGATCGGCGTTGGCGAACCATTCGATCCAGGTGCAGGCTGATCAGCCAGAGCGGAATGCCATCCGCATGTGGCTTCGTAAATCTTGTCGTCTTGGCGAGAGGGATGTCTCACTAGGAGGGCGGCTTAGGCCAACGGTGTTTTACTGGCACTTCCAAAGGCCGATGTAACGTGATATAACTACAAAAAAATGATGATAACGATGACTGTTTCGTGAGCAGCGGAGTCGGGTATCGAGACATAGATCCAGGTCCACGGAGAATCTCGTATGACCAGTAAATTATTGATACTATTCGTTATTTTGCTCACCGTACCGGTTGTGTACGGGCAAAATCCCAAGTCCAAGATTCAGCAGCGGGAGCAATATTTCATCCACTTCGTCGAGCCCAGTGTCGCGATCCAGCTCGGCGGCTTTGCCAATCCAGGCACGCAGCGCCGTTCGAGCCTCGGGCGGCTCAAGTTCGACGCCCGGGCGCCGGCGGCGGTTGCCGCCCAGGAGGCGATGCTGGCCAAGCAGAACGCCCGGGTGCAGGCCATCGAACAGGCCCTGGGCCGGCAAGTGCCAGTGCTGAGCCGCATGCGGCTGGCCGGCAACGGCGTGCTGGTCGAATTGACCGCCGGGGAAGTGCCGGCGGTAGCGTCGCTCGATGGGGTGCGCGCGGTCGAAAAAGTCATCAACCGGGTGCCAACGACCGACCGTGGGCCGGAATTCATCGGCGCTGGAACGATTTGGGACGGCTCGGCGACCCCGAGCGGCATCGGCAACATGGGCGAGGGCATCGTCATCGGTGTGCTGGACACCGGTGTGAACTCAGATCATCCATCCTTCGCGGCAACCGGCGGCGACAGCTTTACCGTCACCAATCCGCTTGGTGCCGGGGTGTTCCTCGGCGACTGCAATCCGGGCGGCCCCGGAACGCAGATTACCTGCAACAACAAACTGATCGGGGCCTGGGGTTTTGCCGATGGTCCCGAAGACGATCTGCCGCTCGGCGTCGGTCATGGCAGCCATACCACATCGACCGCCGGAGGCAATGTCGTCAACGGGCCGTTCGTCGTCCAGCAGAACGGAACGCTGTTCAATGTGCCGAAAATCTCGGGCGTGGCGCCGCACGCCAATATCATCATGTACGAGGTATGTGCCGACAACTGTCCCGGAGCTGCATTGACTGCCGGCCTGGATCAAGTATTGATGGACGGTCTGGCCGATGTGACCAATTACTCGATCGGCCCGGGTAACGGCGGCCAGGGGCTCAGCCCGTGGACGCAGTTCGACGACATCGCCTTTTTGAGCTTTGTCGCCGCCGGCATTTTTCCGGCGGCCAGCGCCGGCAATACCGGCACTGCGAATCCGAACCCACAGGCCGATGTTGCGCACAAGGGCCCGTGGATCATGACCGTCGCCAACAGTTCGCATGACCGGGTCAACAGCAACCCGGTCAGCGTCACTGAACCCGGTGCGCCGGCCAACTTGCAGAACATGTTCGGCCTGCTCGGCACCGGCCCGGCGTTCGGCGCCGACGTCAATGCACCGATCGTCGCTGCATCGGATGTCGATCAGGCGAATTTCGAAGGCTGCAACGCCTGGGCCGGCACGCCGTTTGCCGGCAGCATCGCACTGATCAGCCGCGGTGGTTGTAATTTCTCGGTCAAAGTCGATAACGCTGCGGCAGCTGGGGCGCAAGCGGTCGTCGTATTCAACAACCAGAGCAATGTCCCGATCGTGATGGGGGCGCTGGAAAATACGACGATTCCGTCGGTGATGATCGGCCAGGCCAACGGTCAGGCGGTTGAAGCGTTTCTCGCTACCAACCCGGGCGCAGCGGGGATGATCGAATCGGATACCATCGTTGCCCTCGAACCGGAATCGGGCAACGTATTGAACAGCAGCAGCCTGCAAGGGCCGAATCTCAATTTCGATCTGACCAAGCCGTCGATCACCGGGCCGGGCACGAACATTTTCGCCGCTTCTGCCGACGGCGGCTCAAGTGTCTTCCGTTTCCTCAGCGGCACCTCGATGTCCAGCCCGCACCTCGCCGGTTCGGCGGCATTGATGATGGCCGAGCATCCTGACTGGACGGTGATGGAGATCAAATCGGCGATGATGATGACCGCGAACAAGAACACGAAAGCGACTAATGGCGTGACGCAGGCGAACCCCGACGAGGTCGGTTCGGGCATGGTCGATCTCAGCAAGGCGGCGCTTGCCGGCCTGGTGATGCACGAGACCGTGGACAACATGCTTGCTGCCGATCCGGCAATCGGCGGTGACCCGCGTACCGTGAACGTCCCGAGTACCCGGAGCACCGATTGCGGCGCCGGCTGTTCGTGGCAGCGCACGATCCGCAACAGCCTGGAGGTCAACAGCAGTTGGAATGTCGCTGCAGTGGGCACGGGCTTCAATGTTACGGTGACACCCACCAGCTTCGAGCTGTTGCCCGGCGATGTCTTTTTGCGCGATGGCGCCGAGGATGTCAGCGAGCCTGCCAGTTCGTTCCAGACGCTGGATATTGAGGTCGATGCGTGCAGCAACACCGCGGCGATGGCCTTCGGTGAAATCACGATGGCCGAAAACGGGGCGCAGGCCCCGGATGCCAGGATCACGATCGCGTGCAGCGCTGCGGTGCCGCCGACACCGCCGACCTGAGACGGACCGGTTAGGTACAACAACCCGGCGGCGCCTCCATGGCGCCGCCGCGGCGTTCGGATTCCGTAATGGCCGCGATCCGGGTACCGTTGTTGATGGGGGTGGAACGGCGGGTGGTTGATATGAGTCGTTAATTCATTTTATCATGATAAAGTGAATATCAAGATCGGGCGATCGCTACGCCTTCCAGCGCCCGGCGCTGAGACTTTTTTCTCTAGGGTCCCCGCCAGACCGGCAAGACCACACTGCTGCGCGAGTTCTGCCCTGGGGCATTCTGGATTGATCTGCTCAAAGGCGAGGAATACCGCCGCCATCTCCAGTACCCGGAACGGCTGCGCGAGGAACTTGCGGAGACGCCGGCTCGCCAGGTGGTGATCGACGAAATCCAGAAGGTGCCGCAACTCCCCGACGAGGTCCACTGGCTGATCGAGAACCGCCAGATTCATTTCGCACTGTGCGGATCGAGCGCCCGCAAGGTCAAGTGCGGCGCCGCCAATCTTCTTGGCGGCCGCGGTCCGCAACCTGCCCGTCTTTTCGGAATTTCTGAATGAAACAATCGTTCCTGACATTGTCGATCCTGGCCGTCGCGTCGATGGTCGTCGCGGCTGCCGGTGACGAATGGGCCGGCTCCGATTCCTGTATCGAGTGTCACAAAGACCGACACGAAAGCTGGTACCGCACGTATCACCGGACGATGACGCAGGAGGCCGGCACGGCGAGCGTGCTCGGGCGCTTCGACGGCGAGCCGGTAACGTATTGGGGGATGACGATCCGCCCGGTACGGCGCGGCGGCCGTTTCTTCTTCGAGTATCTCGCTCCGCAAAATGGCGAGAAAATCGCCGAATACGAGGTGCTGCGCACCGTCGGTTCGCATCGTTATCAGCAATATCTGACGCGGGTGCCCGGCGCTGCCGGCACCTATTACCGGCTGCATCTGCTCTGGCATATCGAAGACCGCCGCTGGGTGCACATGAACGGTGTATTCCTGGGGCCGGATACGCAGCCGTTCGACGCGCAGGTCACGATCTGGAATCACAACTGCATCTTCTGCCACAACACCGGTCCTGAGCCCGGCCTGCTGAACGAGGATGAACTGCGGGCGCAGATGCAAGGCGGCGCTTCGGTGGTCGATCTCGAGGCGGCGATCTACGATTCGAAAGTTGCCGAACTCGGAATTGCCTGCGAAACCTGCCATGGTCCGGGGGCACGGCACGTCGCCGAGAATCAATTTTTACCGACCCGCTGGTGGCGGCGCTTTATCGGCCGCGATGTCAGCATCGTGCAGCCCGAGAAGTTGCCCCGCGAGCGCAGCGTCGAGGTCTGCGGGCAATGCCACGGCCAGCGCACGCCGCGTGAAGTACGCACGGCGTTATCGTGGCTCTACCAGGGGCCGCCCTACCGCGCCGGCGACGAGTTGCTGACCGGCGTCAGGCCTGTGACCATCGACACACCGCCGCCCCCCGCCGATCCAGAGCTTTACCGGAAACGCTTCTGGGCCGACGGCACCCCGCGTCTGACGGCCTATGAATACCAGGGCCTAAGGCAAAGCGCCTGCTACGCCGCTTCGGAAGTTTCGTGCATCACCTGCCACAGCATGCACGCCGGCGAGCCGGCCGGCATGCTGAACGCCGACAGCCGGGCCGGGGCACCCTGCCTGGCCTGCCACCGCGAAATTGCCGCCGATCCCGCAGCGCACAGCCGGCACGGCGCGAATCCGGCCGATCCGGATTGCCAGGACTGCCACATGCCGAACATCGTTTACGGCGTGATGACCTTGCACCGCAGCCACCGGATCGAAATCCCCGACCCGGCCGCCCACACCGCGGCCGGCCGCCCGAATGCCTGCAATCTTTGCCATCTGGATCGCAGCCCCGAGTGGGCGGCGGAGCAGGTCAACAGCCTGTGGCCGGGGAACGAGGCCGCCGATGTCGTCCGCGCCGATGGCGCCGATCCGGCCATCGCCGACGGCGTTGCCTCGTTGTATGCCGGGGATCCTGTACAACGCGCGGTAACAGCGTTCGCGATCGGCGAAGCGGTGGCCCGCGGTGCACAAAGGCCGGAATACTGGGCCGGCCACCTGCTGGCGGCGATGACCGACGGCTACCCGGCGATCCGCCGGTTTGCGGCGCAGAGCCTTGGCGCGCTTAACGCGGTGGCCTGGCAGGACGAGTCGTTTGCCGGCGCCCTTGAGGCGTTCGATTTCATCGCCGAGCGCGCAGCGCGGAATCGAGCGCTGGCCGAATTGTTGCGCCGCTGGCCGGTTCTCGGCCTGGGGTCCGATACAGATCGCTTTCCGCCCCCGTTGCTACTGGCGCCCGGCGGTTTACCGTCAGCCGGGATCGACGCGCTGCAAGCGCTGGGCGCAGCCCGCTCGTCGGAAATTTCGATCGGCGAATAAACCTCACTTACGTCCCGTGGTACGATCGCGCGGGCGGCCGTTGGCGGCGTGCCGTAAGGTTCCGGTTTGACACACCAGCCGCGCCGACCGGAGGGCAGGCGGTAAACCGTTTTTTACATAGATATCAACGTGCCGTAAGGTGAGGAGAACCCGATGTTGAGATATGCATTTTCACTTGCCATGCTGGGCATGGCATTGGGGGTTGTGAGCGTGCTCGCCCAGGATCAAACTCGCGCTTATGTTGTTACCTTCGCCGAACCCGGGCTGTTGCACAATCAGCAATAGATCGCCGGGTCGAAGGCAACCGCGCCGGCCTTCGGGGCCAAATTCGATTCCCGGACGCCGGAGGCGAAAGCGTTGGTTGCTGAATTCGTTCAATTGAAAAACCAACGACTTGAATCATTCGCCCAAGTCCTGGGGCGGACACTCAAGCCGCGGTATCATTACCGCGCCACCCGTCACGGGCTGTTGCTCGATTTGACGGACGAGGAAGCCGCCAGTCTGCGGCTACATCCGGACGTGGTGTCCGTGGCGGCAGAGCCGATTTTACACATCGATACCGAACGCGGGCCGACCTGGATTGGTGCGCCCGAGATATGGTCGGGAACGGCCACTCCCGACGGTCAGTCTTACCGCGGCGAAGGCATTGTGATCGGGGTGATCGATACCGGGGTCAACAGCGATCATCCGGCCTACGCCGAGGTCGGCCCGGTCGATAGTTTCGTCTTCAGCAATCCATTCGGCCAGTTCATCGGCCATTGCATCGGTGGCACCGACGAAGCCGGTGCACCGAACGGCCCGATTCCCTGCAACAACAAGCTTGTCGGAGCCTGGATGTTCGCAAACCCTGCTGCCGATCCTGCCGGGCCGGAAGATAGCGATGGGCACGGGTCGCATACTTCCAGCACAACCTCTGGCAATATCCAGAACGGCCCTTTTTTCGATCCGTTAACTCAATCGGCGATCAACCCCGGCCAGATCTCCGGCGTCGCACCACACGCCAACCTGATCATGTACGACGTCTGCGAAGGCCAGACTTGCAGCGCCACCTCGGCCGGTATCGATCAGGCGATTATGGATGGTGTCGATGTGATCAATTTCTCGATTTCCGGTGGTCAAAACCCGTGGAATGACAATGATCGGCTGTTTCTCGATGCGGTCGGGGCCGGCATCATCGTTGCGGCCAGCGCCGGCAATACGAGCACCAGCATTCCCAACCCAGTCGGCGCCGTGAATCATCGCGGGCCGCGGGTCTTGACCGTTGCGGCGAGTACCCATGACCGCGACGGGGTCGCGACGTTGTCGAGCATGACCGGCGGTGCTGCGCCACCGGCCGGTTCCATCTCCGGCGCCAGTCTGACTTCGGGACTGCCTGATTCACCGGTGGTCACAGCAGCCAATTTCTCCAACGGTGATCCGAACCCGGTGCAATGTCTGAATCCGTTTCCGGCAGGTACTTGGACCAACGACGAAATCGTCCATTGTGACCGCGGTACGATCGCCCGTGTATTGAAAGGCGTCAACGTCGCGGCCGGTGGGGCCGCCGGCCTGATCCTGGCCGATACCGCGGCGGGTACCAGCCCGGTTGCCGATTTTCATGTGATCCCGGCGATCAACGTGAATCTCAGTGATGGCGACACGATCCGTGCCTGGCTGGCGAGCGGCAGCAATCACCGCGCAACCCTGACCGGCCCGGCCGGCGGTTCGGATCCGTCACAAGCCGATGTGCTTGCCGGTTTCAGCCTGCGCGGGCCAAACAACACATTCGACGTCACCAAACCCGACATCACCAATCCGGGGGTATCGATCATCGCTGCGGTCAGCGACGATCCGGCGACGCCGCCGGGCAGCGCCGAGATCGGGTTCTTGAGCGGCACTTCGATGTCGAGTCCGCACACTGCGGGTAGCGCGGCGCTGGTTCGCCAGGCGCGGCCTGAGTGGTCGGCGATGGAAGTGAAGTCGGCACTGCAACTGACAGCCGATCTGACAGGCCGCCGGGAGGACAATCTGACCCCGGTCGATCCCGACGATGTCGGCAACGGCCGCGCTGATCTTCGCCAGGCGGCGCTGTCCGGCGTCGTCCTGCACGAGACATTTGAAAACTTCTTGGCTGCCAACCCGGCGAACTCCGGCCAGCCGCGCAATCTCAATCTGCCCAGCATGAGGCATACCAACTGCACGCCGAATTGCGTCTGGACACGCACTGTACGAAACGGCCAGGAATTCGTCAGTGACTGGACCGCATCCGGTTCGGGCAACGGATTCACGGTCGATGTCCAGCCGGCGTCCTTCTCGCTTTTGCCGGGTGATATCTATTTGAAAGACGGCGGCGAGGATCCCAGCGGTCCAGCAAGTTCGTTCCAGACACTGACCATTACGGCCAGCGGCGTGCCGGGCGGCGGCGTGCTCGGTTTCGGTGAGGTGACTTTGAGCGAAAACGGCGCCCAGGCGCCGGATGCTCATATGACCGTTGCAGTGCGCGCACCCTGAGCATGGCGAATGCAGGGCAAGCGGCCGTAAAAACCGGCGCCGTGTTTCGATACGGCGCCGGTTTTATTTTCGGAGTCTGAAAATTACCAATCCAAAAGCCAGGCGAAGATCAAAGGCGCGACGATCGTGGCGTCGGATTCGATGATGTGTTTCGGGGTGGTGACGTCGAGTTTGCCCCAGGTGATTTTTTCGTTGGGGACGGCGCCGGAATAGGAGCCGTAGCTGGTTGTCGAATCGCTGATCTGGCAGAAATAGCCCCAGCACGGGATATCGGTGAGGCCCATGTCCTGGTAGAGCATGGGGACGACGCAGATCGGAAAGTCGCCGGCGATGCCGCCGCCGATCTGGAAAAAACCGATGGATGAAGCGGCGCTGGTCTCCCGGTACCACTTCGCCAGTTCCATCATGTACTCGATGCCGGTGCGCACGGTGTGGACGTTTTCGATATCGCCTTTCAGGCAATGGCCGGCGTACATGTTGCCGAGCGTTGCGTCCTCCCAGCCGGGAACGACCATCGGCAGGTTTTTTTCAGCCGCGGCGACGAGCCAGGAATCCCTAGGATCGATCTGGTAGCTGGCGGCGAGCGTGCCGGAGTTCAAAATGCGGTACATGAACTCGTGCGGGAACAGCCGTTCACCACGCCGCTCGGCGGCCTGCCATTCATCGAGCACGGCGCGCTCGATGCGGCGCATCGCTTCTTCTTCTGGGATGCAGGTGTCGGTGACCCGATTGAGATGACGGTCGAGCAGATCGCGTTCCTGCTCCGGCGTCAGATCGCGATAATTCGGCACCATTTCATAATGGTCGTGGGCGACCAGATTGAACACGTCCTCCTCGAGATTGGCGCCGGTGCAGCTTATGGCGTGGACTTTGTCCCGGCGGATCATCTCGGCCAGCGACAGGCCGAGTTCGCCGGTGCTCATCGCCCCGGCCAGGGTCACCATCATTTTGCCGCCAGCGGCGAGATGGCGCTCGTAGTCCTCGGCGGCGCGGACCAGTGCCGCGGCGTTGAAATGCCGGAAGTGGTGGCGGAGAAAGGTTTTGACCGTGCTGGACTGCATTGCGGGCTCTCCTGGCGCATACCTGAGGTGAATTGCGTATTGTCGCAAATCGCCGGGTCGATTTATGTCATTCCGGAGGCGCGCGTCACAACGAATGCGATCCGCAATCCGGATGAGTCACGGCTGGCGCCGGGATGGCGGGGCCTCGTCAGCCCTGCCGTCAGCCGGCCAGTACTTTTTCCGCCGCGACGTAATCGTAGCCGAGGTTGTGCGCCACCTCGCGGCAGGTGACCTTGCCCTGGTGGACGTTGAGGCCGTGGCGCAGATGGGGGTTGGCGGCGAGTGCCTCGCGCCAGCCCAGGTCGGCGAGTTGCAAGGTGTAGGGCAAGGTGGCGTTGTTCAGGGCGAAGGTCGAGGTGCGGGCCACGGCGCCCGGCATATTGGCGACGCAGTAATGGACGACGCCTTCTTCGACGAAGGTCGGCCGGTCGTGGGTGGTCGGGTGCGAGGTTTCGAAGCAGCCGCCCTGGTCGATCGCGACATCGACGATGACCGAGCCGGGGCGCATCGTTGCCAGGTGCCCGCGACTCACCAGCTTGGGCGCCGCGGCGCCGGGGATCAGTACGGCGCCGATGACCAGATCGCTGGTGGCGATGTGTTCGGCGATCGCGTCGGTGCTGGAATAGACCGTTTCGATCCGGCTTTCGTAGAGGTCGTCGAGCCGGCGCAGCACGTCGAGGTTGCGGTCGAGCACAACGACCCGGGCACCGCTGCCGACCGCCATCCGGATCGCGTTATGGCCGACGACGCCGCCGCCGATCACCAGCACCTTGGCCGGCTGCACGCCGGGTACGCCGCCGAGCAGGATGCCCGAACCGCCGCGCGCTTTTTCCAGGCAATGCGCCCCTGCCTGGATCGACAGGCGGCCGGCGACTTCCGACATCGGGGCGAGCAACGGCAGCCGGCCGTGCTCGTCGGTGACCGTCTCGTAAGCGATACAGGTGGCGCCGGAGCGCACCAGATCGGCGGTCTGTTCGGGGTCGGGCGCCAGGTGCAGATAGGTGAACAGCACCTGGCCGGCGCGCAGCAGCGCCCTTTCTTGCGCTTGCGGCTCCTTGACCTTGACGATCATCTCGGCCCGCTCGAAGATCTCGGCGGCGGTCGCGGCGATTGTTGCGCCGGCGGCCTGGTAATCGGCATCGGCGATGCCGATGCCGGCGCCGGCGCCGGTTTCGACCTGTACCTCATGGCTGCGCCGGGTCAACTCGCGCACTGCGGCCGGGACCAGGCCGACACGGTATTCGTGATTTTTGATTTCCTTCGGGACGCCGATTTTCATGGCAGGCTCCGGGCAGCGGTGGATCGGCGTCCATGTTAGGGCGACGCCGGGCGCAGTGTGGACTATGAATCGAACAATAAACAGGATAATATTCCAATTATCGAGGATATAGCAAAATAGTATGTCAAAACGGCGGCGTGAACTCGACCGGATCGACCTCAAGATACTGGAGTGCCTGCAAGCCGACGGGCGGCTCGCCAACGCGGTGCTGGCCCGCCGGGTGAACCTGACGCCGACCCCCTGCCTGGAGCGCGTCCGGCGGCTGGAAAAGCTCGGCTATATCAAAGGCTACCGCGCCGTGCTCGATCCGCACCGGCTCGGCGCCGGTCTTCTGGTCTTCGTCGAGATCACGCTGAACCGCAACGCCCCGGAACTGTTCCGCGAGTTCCGCCAGGCGGTGCAAAAGTTCCCCGAGGTGCTCGATTGCCACCTCGTCTCGGGGAATTTCGATTACCTGATCAAGGCCCGGGTGCGCGACATGGAGGCCTATCGCCGGCTGCTCGGCGACCGGATACTGCCGCTGCCGGGCGTCAACGCCTCGCGCAGTTACGTCGTGATGGAGGAGATCAAGGAGACGCTGGCGATTCCGCTGTCCGGCTGAGCCGGGATCAAGAATCATCAGGGCACGGCCGTTTTTTGATCTGTATCAAGTTCCGGTTTTTCAATTCATATATCTTATTTACATCTTTTTACAGCCGGCCTGAGCCCGGCGGGGGAGTGTCTCGATGGAGCCGGTCGCGGCAGGCCAGATCATGCAGGCGGTGATCGCCGGGGCGGTGGTGATCCTCACCGGCGCGCTGTACGCGCTGCTTTTCGCCCTCGGCCGCCTGCACGGCTCGCGCCCGCTGCTCGCTCTGGCGTTTGCCGCCTACGGGGCACTGGCCGGCGCCGTGTTCGTGCTCGCCGCGGCGCTGCACCTGACCGGTTATTGGACCTGGCTGGTGGCCGTCATGCTGCTCGGTTATCTCATCGCCCCGTGGGGCATCTGGTATCTGTGCACCGGCACGCACCGCGCCAGGGCTGTGCCCGGCGGCGCACACGCCGGGCCCGATATTGCTTGACGATCCTTCGGAAAAATAAACGTTTTCAACAATCCGCTCGACAGGAGATTTGGGTATGACCACGACACCCTGGTGGGCCAGCGAAGCATTATGGCGCAAAACGGCGATCTGGATCACCGCGTTCATGGCGGTGGTGCTGATCTTTCTCAGTTTCGATTCGGTCTCGAAGATCGTGGCCGGCAACGGCCGCGTTCCGGATTACACCGTCATCAACCAGCGCATCTATTACCGCTGGAACGACGAACGCGGCATGCAGGTGCCGGTGATCGGCGACGAGGCGCCGCTGTTTGGGCAAAAACTCGACGCCGACGCCGCCTATGCGCTGATTGACAAGGGGAAAATGACGATCCAGGCGCGCAACTGCATGAACTGCCACACGCTGCTTGGCAACGGTGCCTATTACGCGCCGGATCTGACCAAGGCTTGGCTCGACCCGGCATGGGGCGCCGAGGCGGTGCGCGAGATGCTGATGATGCAGTTCCTGCTCGACCCGACGAACAACGCCCGTGGTTTCGGCAGCACGCGCAAGATGCCGAACCTGGGGCTGAGCGAAGAAGAGGCGCGCGGTCTCATCGCCTACCTGAAGTGGATGTCGGCGATCGACACCAACGGCTTCCCGCGCAATTTCAAACCCATCACCCAGCCTGGAGACTGACATGCAACCCGGAATCCTGGACAGCCGCAACCTCAGCCCCGGCCAGAAGGTTGCGGTCAAGTATTTCATCGCCGCCCTGGTGCTGTTCCTTGCCCAGGTGGCATTCGGCCTGCTCATCGGCTTGCAATATCTCAAACCGGAGTTGTTCTACAACACGCTCGATTTCAGCACCGCACGCATGGTGCATATCAACGCCATGGTGGTATGGATGTTGTTCGGTTTCATCGGCGCGATCTACTGGCTGGTCGAAGACGAAGCCGGGGCACCGCTGGTCGGCCAGTGGCTGGCCAACTTGGTGTTCTGGGTTCTCACGATCGCCGTTGCCGTGGTCGTCGTGGTCTATCTCGTCGTCCAGTACGGGCCGGGCGACATGACATCGCTGTGGCTGATCAACGAAGGCCGCGAATATATCGAGGCGCCACGCTGGGCCGATATCGGCATCGTCGCCTGCATGCTTGGCTTTTTTTACAACATCGCCGCGACCTTCATGAAAGGCCGGTGGAGCGGCATCTCCGGCGTACTGGTGCTCGACCTGGTGGCCCTCGCCGGTTTGTATCTCGCTGGCATGTTCTATGCCACCAATATCTCGATGGACCAGTACTGGTGGTGGTGGGTGATCCACCTGTGGGTCGAGGCGACCTGGGAAGTGCTGGTCGGCTGCATCATGGCCTGGGGGCTGATCAAGACGATCAATGCCAACCGCCGGATCGTCACCACTTGGCTGTACATCGAAGTCGCCTTGATGTTCGGCTCGGGCATCCTCGGTCTCGGGCACCATTATTTCTGGATTGGCACGCCGGAATACTGGCTGACAGTCGGCGGCTTTTTCTCGGCCCTCGAACCGGTGCCGCTGGTCGCGATGGTCGTGCACGCGGTGTACGATTCCGGCGTCCACCGCTTCAAGAGCGACAACCACCCGGCGCTCGCCTGGCTGATCGCCCACGCTTTCGGCAATTTCTTCGGCGCCGGCATCTGGGGCTTCATGCACACGCTGCCGCAGATCAATCTATACACGCACGGCACGCAATGGTCCGCGTCGCACGGCCACCTCGCCTTTTTCGGCGCCTATGCAACGATCAACATTGCGATGTTTTATCTGGCGGTGCAGAAATGGCGCGGTAACGTCTGGATGTCGGGCGGCCTGGCCGGCGGCTGGCGGTGGAAGTGGTCGCTCGGTCTGCTCAATCTCGGCATGATCGGTATGACCGTGGCGCTGTTGATCTCCGGCTACGAGCAGTCCTTCGTCGAACGGGCGCTCGGCGGCTCGACGTGGAGTGCCTTTTTCCAGGCCCAGCAGGACACGTGGTTCGTCCAGGGACTTTTCTGGCGCCAGGTCTTCGGCTGGCTGTTCGCCGCCGGCACCGTACTTTTGATTTGGGATCTCCTGACCATCGGCAAGGATGAACGCCGGGTCCAGTTGCTTCCCACTGAGGCGGCCCCGGCCTGACCACGGATGGCCTTTATACTGCCCCCGCCCGCCCCCGGCGGGGGCGGTTTTTTATATAATGTTTTTTGTGCTGTGTGAGAAGTAGTCTCCGGGTTTTTCGGTGCGCCCAAGATGGGGCATACGTACGGTTTTGTTACGCGAATTGCACACGGTGTGTTCGGTATGCGGGCAGAATACTCCCGGCTTGCATATGCTCCGGTTTATCCGGAGTCTCCATATCATTCATGTCGTTCCGAATCGTTCAACTTGTGGAAATTTGCCAAATGAAAATCGAAGTTTTGTTCTTGCCTCTCCTTCTGCTCGGCGGCATGGTCGCCGCCCACGCCGCCGACCCGGCGGCCGGAGAACAGAAAGCGCAGACCGTGTGCGCCGCCTGCCACGGTCCGGCCGGAATCAGCACTAACCCGCTGTGGCCGAATATCGCCGGCCAGCATGAGGCGTATATCGTCAAAGCGATCGGCGATTACAAATCCGGTGCCCGCAACGATCCTTTGATGTCGCCGATCTCCCAGATGCTGAGCGATGAGGATATCGCCAATCTCGCGGCTTATTTCGCGGCGAAAAAATAAACCCGGCATTGCGAATGTTCTGATCGGCGTGCCCGGCCTGACCGGGCATCCGGTAAAATGGATTTCACTGAACCCACCGCAAGAGGACATCTCTTGCCAAGACGCCAAGATCGCGAAGATTGAATGTTTTTTGCAATGGATCGAAACAGAATGGACTTCACCACGAAGGACACGAAGAATCGAATTGGCCGACCTGCCTGCCGGTAGGCAGGGTTACCGGGCGTGTCACCGTTCGTGAAGCGGCTTACTATTCCGGTTTAAGCCAGCCGATTTCTGCCGCCGTCGCCTCGCCGATCAGGGTTTGCGCCAGGTTGGCCGGCTGCGCGGCGCGCGTCGCACTGTGCGGGATGCGGCCGCCCATGATTTCGGCCTGGCGTTGCGGATACAGCGGGTTTTGCGCCGGTGCGGCGTAACCTTCCGGGTAACGCGGCAGGTTGGTCGCCGGGTCGTATTTGTCGCGGGCGCCTACCGTGTGCAGGATTTCGTGCGCCAGGATGACCTGGTTGTCGCGGATCATCCGCGGATCGGCGAACAGGTTGACCAACGCGACACGGACGCGCTCGAGGCCGGTGGAATGCCCGAGTACCCCGGTTCGGGCATCGTGGAAGGCCGCGATCACGGTGATCTGCGGCGCTTTTCCCTGCGCATCGAAGCGCCAGTGCCACCAGCGCAGGCGGGCCACCCAGGCCAGCCGGGCAAGCAGGTTACCGCTGGCCGGTACGCCCGGTGGCGGGGTGCTGATTTCATTGGCCAGCTCGATGTAAAAGGGTGTGTCCACAGGCAGCTTGTAACGTTTTGCCTGGCCCGCGAAGTAACGTTCGATCTCCTTGAAATGTGCTTCTTTCAACCCCGTGATAAAAGCGTTGCCGCTGCCGGGAGTGGCGTTGTACGGGTAAATCACAACCCGCAACGGCGCGTCCCAGGCGGCGATGCCGGCGCGGTCGAAGGCGACGCTGTAAAGCGTCAGGCCGAGGATGGCGAGCAGTACCGCGATGCGCAGGGTTTTGAAACTCATCTGCTATTGCTCGATTTCAATGCTCATGGGCGATGGCTTCACCCAACTGTTGCATAAATTCCCGGAATTCTCGGTCAAGCGGGTGAGAAACCGGGCGCGTCACCCCAGGTGAATTCGATTCTTTAACTAAAATTCTCATAACTTATTGATTTAATGAAGAAATCTATAAATTCAAGCAAAATTTATGCAACTGTTGGGCCCAATCACCCCGGCAGGCCCGATGATTGCTCGTGTCCGTTGCTTCATCACCGGTCTTGGGCTTCACCATCTCCGGAAGGCTGGCCACCTGCACTTGTGTAACGAGGCCGAATCGAGTTCACTGGCATTACGGCTCACGGGTTTGCTTCCAGAGGCTTCGACAGCCAGGTTACCCCGAGCCGCCGCTCCTTCAGCTACCTTGTCGAACGGCCAATGACATGGACGATCTCCTCTCAGATCGTTGGGTGGACCAGACTTCGCCTGGCACACCGAAGAACACGAAAGAGCTTCGCGAGGAAAACGCGCTGGCTGCAATCCCAGCTGATCGCTTTGTATTCGACAACTCGTCAAATGCCACCCTTCGTGGTGAATCCGGGATGGGCTTATCTGTTGTAACCGTTACGCAACAAGGCATGGGTTCTGCGGAAAAGTCACGATTCATTCCGCTTGTCGCGAGCCGTCCGGGCTATGGTTCGGGCAGTGGTCGCTGGCATCAAGGCCGCTGGCGGCCACCACTTCCGCCCACGGGAACGTCGGGCCGGGGTCGAGTTTGCGGGCGATCTCGAGATCCGGGTTGTCCTTGGCGGGAATGCGCCGGCGGTCGAGATCGCTGTGGCGGGCGATTTGGCCAAGGTTCGGCAACCGGCGTTTGAGCACTTGCAGCAAGCGGTGCAGCGCGGCGATTTGAACTTCGGGATAAGCCGCGGTCCAGTCCTGCGCGCGGCTGTCGAACCAGTTTGGGTAACGCCCGGGATTGACCATCTCGATGCCGATGCTGCGGGCATTGCAGCCGGCAACGTGGTGGGCGGTGCGCTCGTCGGGGACATATTGCACTATGCTACCGTCGCGGTCGATGTAGTAATGTCCCGAATTGCCGGTGTGCGATTTTGGGTAGCGGATGTCGAGCGCCAGTTCACGGGCCAGCGCCAGGGTCGGCGTTTCGGTGGCGTGGATGACGATAAGTTCGATATCGGCGAGCGGCCGTACCGCCAGCCGCTCGGTATAGGGCAGGGGCTGACAGGCGATGAGCGCGTTCGTCACCAATAGGCTGGCAGCGGGGTTCATGCCGGTGAGCAGTTCTACTCTTGCGCCGCCGCGGCGCGTTTGGCGATGTCGGCTAGGCGCGCATCGAGCAGGGTACGGTCGAGCCAGCGGCCCTGGTGGTAAACGCCGAGGATCTTGCGGCTGTTGGCGATATCGGCGATGGGATCGGCGGCGAGCAGCACCAGGTCGGCGATTTGACCTGTGGCGATCGTGCCGCGCTCGGGGGCGTCGAAAAACTGCGCCGGGTTTCGCGTGCCCATGGCCAGCGCCTCGTAGGGTGTCAGGCCGGCCTCGACCATCAGTGCCAGTTCCTGGTGCAGCGAGAAGCCCGGCACGTTCATGATCTGCGGCGCGTCCGAACCGAGCAACAGGCCGGCGCCGGCGCGGTGCAGCTCGATGAGCAGCGTTTTTCGCAGATGCAGAAACTTGCGCCGGGCCTCAAGGGAATGATCGGCGCGTTGCGCTTCGACGGCGCGCCGCCACTGGTCGCGGGTTGCGGCATCGATGTAAACCATCTCCGGCCGGGCCAGCAGATCCTCGACCGGCGTTTCGCCGAGGATATTGGCCATCAGGCTTTCGGTCGGTACGTTCCAGACGCCGGCTTTGACCGTGGCCTGCGCCAGTTCCGGGATGCGCCCGCCGTCGAGCCCGGCGGCGATGGCGATGCCGAAAAAGCCGGGGTCGCGGCCTTGATATGGGCTGTCGGCCGGCAGCAGATCGAGGGCGTAGCCATCCAGATGGTCGATCGTCGCCTGCTTGGCAGCCAGCGTCCGGGCGATGCCGACATCGGTCGAGACATGGCCGGCGAAGGGGATGCCAGCGGCCCTGGCGGTGGTCGTGATCGCCTCGTATTCGAGCGGCCCGAGGCCGGGGTGGAGTTTGAGAAAGTCGTAACCGGCGGCCGCCTGGGCGCGGACCATCCGGCGCGCCGCTGCCGGGCCATCGACGCTCGTGCCGTTGAACGATGGGCCGCTGGTGACAAGGCTCGGCCCTTCCCATTCGCCGGCCGCGAGCTTGGCGCGCAGTTCCAGGTGCCACGGCTCGCCGAGCATGCCGCGCACCGTGGTGATGCCGTTGGCGAGATAGAGCATCAGCACGTCGCGCGCGCGCTGTTCACCGCCGCGTTCGGGCGGCACGTGGGCGTGCATTTCGGTCAGGCCGGGGATCAGATAACCGCCCGCGGCAATGACCCGGGCGCCGTCGGGGATCGGTATTTCGCCCGCCGGCCCGAGACGGGCAAGGCGCCCGTTTTCGATCACCAGGCGCTGGTCGCGCAGAACTTCGTCAGGGGCCAGCATCGTGACGATAAGAACCTGGTCGAAGACGACGGTTTCAGCTGCTGCCGGCGTCGTCCAAAACAATGGGCAGATCGCCGTCGCGAAAATACCGAAGAAGAATCGTTTGCAGAGCATGTTCGTCATCGTTCGACCTTTGTCCTTGTTCAACCCTCGGCCAGCAGGCGGCGCAGATCGATCAGCGCGGCATTGGCGCGGGCGATGTAATTGGCCATCACCAGGGAATGGTTGGCGAATATGCCGTATGGCCTGCCGTTCAGGATGATCGGGCTGCCGAGCGGCTGCTGCGCCGCTTCCAGTTCGCGGATGATTTGGCGGAGACTGATCTCGGCGTTTTTGTCGACCAGCACGTCGGTAAGATCGGTTTCCATCGCTTTTAGAAAGTGCAGCAGGGCCCAGGTTGCGCCGCGCGCTTCGTAAAACACATCGTCGATTTCGAGCCACGGCGTTTTGACGACCTGCTGCGCTGCGGTGACGGTCGATTGCTGGGCGCTGCGGTCGCCCGCTAGATCGGTGTTGATCCGCACCTGGCCGACGCTGGCCGAGAGTCTTTGGCCGAGGCCGCCGAGGCGCTTTTCGACGATGGCCAGCCAGTCGCGCAGGTTGTCGGCGCGGGCATAGAACTGGGCTTCGGGATGCGCCGGGTCGGCGAGTTGGTCGAGGTAGCGGCCGAGCGCCGCGATGCCCTTGCGGTATTCGCGTTCGCTGGCCGGTATGATCCAGGAATTGTGGTCGATATGAAATTGCGGATCGGCCGTGGCGAGGTGTTCGTTTTCTAGTGATTGGGTCTGCGAGCGGCTGAAATCGTTGCGCAGGGCGCGGGTCAGATCGCGCACCTGCACCAGTGCGCCGAACTCCCAGTTCGGGATATTGTCGAGAAAAATCCAGGGCGGCAGGCGGTCGTTGCTGAGATAACCGCCGCGTTTGTCGAGCAGTGTGCGGGCGACGCGGATCAGTGTCGCGGTGGTCACATAGCCGGTCACCAGCCGTTGGTCGTGCCGTTCGGCACGTGCCGCGGCGTTGGCCATAATGTCGAAAGACGCCGGCTCGCGGCTCGCCCACCACATCAGCGCCAGTGCGGCGATGGTGGCGACGAGCAGCAGCATGCTCCAAACCTTCGCTCCGGCGTGGAAGCGTGGCAGCCGGATCATGGGATTACACCGTACCGGTCGAATGCGACCGCACTATCCTAACATCCCCGGCCCGGCGGCGATTCGCCGCGCTGACCAAAACCGCCGGAATCACTCCGCCTCGCGGGCGATAAGGCCGCTGGCGCCAAGCGTGATCAGATACCGTGCCCCGTCACGCATCGGCAGATAGGCGGCACTGCCGTACACCGTATCGACCAGCGGCAGCCAGCGCGGGTGGCGGTCGATGATGGCCCACAGATCGAGCGGCGGGTCGGCCGCCAGATCGACGACGGTGCGCGGTGCGCGGCGTTCGGCGGCGAGGTCGCGGTAGCGGCCGCCGAGCCGTTCGAGGCGATAGCGGTTGGCGAAACCGAGCACCTGGGCGTAGCCCCGCCATTTCAGGATCCGGGCGTCGAGTTGCCATTCGTCGCCGGCCAGCTCGTAGGTCACCCCGTCGCCGCCGGTGGTGGTCAGCATTGCTGCGTAACGCTGGGGCGCGATCTGCGTGAACCGGATCTCGGCCACCGGTGCCTCGCCGGTCAGCCGGTAAAAGCCGTGCAGGCTGAGCGAGGCCAGCCACAGCAATGCGGCGAGCGCGGCCAGCGTGCCGCCGGTCATCAGCCGCAACACCCCGCGCATCGGCCGCCGGCGCAGGCGGCCGAATGCGCCGACCATCAGCCACAGGCCGAGGACGGCGAGCAGAATCGATGTCGCTATAACGACCATGCCGGGCAGTATAACGCCGGTGCGGACGCTGACAAACCGGTAAAAAATGAAGAATGAAGAACGGTCTATTCGTCGCTCGTGGCAGGTGTTCGGGCCTTCGCCAGCAGCTCGCGGACTTCGCGGTCTTCGGTCTGGCGGAAATCGCGGTACCACTGGCCGACGGCCTGAAAATAGCGCGGTGTGCTCAGGCAGACAATGTCGTCGGCCAGCAGAGCGAGACGGGCGATGGTGTCGCGCGGCGCGACCGGGACGGCGGCGACGATGCGCGCCGCGCCGCGCTGGCGCAGCGCCGCGATCGCCGCTTTCATCGTCGCTCCGGTCGCCAGACCGTCATCGACCACGATGACGGTGCGGCCCTCGATCGCCGGTAGCGGGCGATTGCCGCGGTAAGCGGTTTCCCGCCTTTGCAATTCCTCGGTTTCGGCGGCGGTGATCGCGGCGATATCACTGCTGGTCAGGCCGAGGCCGGCGATCAGATCGTGGTTCAGCACTGTGGCGCCGCCTGAAGCGATTGCGCCGATCGCCAGTTCCGGCTGCATCGGCGCCCCGAGTTTGCGGACAATCAGGATATCGAGTTCAGCGTGCAGTTCACGCGCCACCTCGAAAGCGACCGGCACCCCGCCGCGCGGCAGTGCCAGCACCAGAAGGTCGGGCGCGGCGCGATATTTGTCGCGCAGCGTCGCCGCCAATGATCGACCGGCGGCACACCGGTCGGCGAAGACGAGGTCGTCACTCATTCACAACCGGCTGGCTTGGCGCTGCGGGGAAGGTTCACTGAACGCCGCCTGCGCTTCAAACCCGTCGCGGAACAACAGGTGCACCACTGCGGCGCCATTGATGAGAATTAGGTTGCCGACGTCGATCGAACCGGGAGCGAGGCCGTCGCCGGTCATTTCATTGGTGATGAGGTCGGTGATGCCATCACCATCGAGATCGCCGGCGGCGGCGCTATAGGCTAAGGTATCGCCCTGATTGCCGGCGGTATTGCCGTTGGCGCCGTAGATCTCGTGGATGACGATCTGCGCCGGGGTGGGGAAGTTGGCGGGCGCCAGATCGACAAAAGCCGGCCAGACGCCGTTCTGGCCGAGCAGGATGTGAATCGTCCCGGAATTGATCCGCCCGAAGTGTGTATCGTGCGGCGAGGCGATCGCGAGATCGGCAATCCCGTCGCCGTTGAAATCGCCGTGCAAGGCGGTGTCGCCGGCGATCGCGCTGCCGGCCGGGCCGAGAAACGTCGCCGTGATAAGGCCGGGCGGCGGGGCGTCCAAGTCGAATACCTGGTTCTTGAGCATGGCAGCGTTATAGAACACGTGGCCGAGTCCGGCGAACGGGCGGCTGATTCCACCGAAACCGCCGGCGACGAGATCGCCGGCGAACAGATCGGGGTTGCCGTCATTGTCGTAATCGAGGCCAGCGAGCAGTTCCTCGCCGAATGAAACGTTATCGGCGCCGCCGTCGATGATCGTGTGCGAACCGGGCCCGGCGCCTATGACGAAATCGAGCACCGGCAGCCAGTCGCCGGTGAAGTGATCGTCCCAGGCGATATAAACCGTGCCGTCCGGCGAGCCGCCGATGCCTTCGCCGCTGCCGCCGAGCGGCGGCAACGCGGCACCGGCCCGGTTCAGAGCCGCTGCGGCGAGCACCTCACTGCGGCCGTTGCCGTCCAGATCGGCGATCTGAACCGTGGCGCCAAAATGGAAATTGGCGCTCCCCGGCGGCGGCCTCATGCGGGCGATGTTGCCTGGCAGGGCACCGGCGCCGAAGGCGGCGAGATCGACCGTCTGACCGCTCGCCAGATGCGTGCCGCCGCGGATCAGATAGGCCGCGCCGCCGTCGCTTTCGCCGTTTTGTGTCTGGCGGTCGGCACCGATGACCAGGTCGGCGATGCCGTCGCCGGTCACGTCACCGGTCCGGGCCCAGATGCCCAGGCGGTCGCCGGTGACGGCCCCATGCAAAGTCGTCAAGTTGAGCGCCGGTGGTGGTGCCCGCAAGTCGATGGTCGTCAAATTGGCGGCCAGCGTGCGGAGCAGCGCCGAGCCGGGGATCACGGTTAACGCGCCGGCGCCGATCCGCGTGCCGCCGTCAGGCGAGAAATTCTGCCGGCAGATCAAAAGATCACCCAGGCCGTCGCCGGTGACATCATCCATCCACAATTCGCTGCCGGCATTTTCTTGTACCTGATCGCCAATGATGCGCAGGACGCGGGGATTGCTGCCCGCAGTGTCGATCTCGCCGTCGATGACGCCGGTGCCAAACACGAGAAAGATCTCGCCGGCGTTGTTGCGGCCGAGGGGCGAGGCGCGCATTGCGGCAAAGGCGTAATCGTCAAAGCCGTCGCCGTCGGCATCAAAACCGCCGGCGACCGGCACACCGGCAGAGCCGTTGCCGCTGGAACCAAAAATGCGCTGCACCCCACCGCCGGTGGGCGGGACCGTGGCAAGATCGGTGGTGCCGGCCGGCTGCGCCGAGACGGCGGCGGGGACAAGCCATACGGCGCCTGCAATGGCGGATGGCAGAGTGCAGGTTCGGTGTTTCATCTTCATTGCCCCGACAGGCCCTTAATGACGCAGGTCATGAATGTCGCTGGTCATGATACAGCCTCAGGGAGCAGGGCACCGGTGCCGGCCGACGGCGAAGTGGGTTGCGATTCGCAGCCGGTTCATTCAGCCGGTTGCTAACCGCCGCTTTTCACGAGAAAAGCGCCGCGGCCGCGAAAGCGGCGTAGATCACGACCAGGGCCAGGGCCCGCCGGTTCGAGAATTTGCGCTTGATGATCAACATGTTCCACCTCCAGAAGTGTAGCGATAGACGCTGCGGTTTGCGAAAGTAAACGGACTGGTCAGTCTATTATGGGTCCAAAAAAAATATCGGTTCAAAGTCGGCCCGTGATGGCCCTCATGCCCGCGCCAGACCGGCCAGATAGCGGCGGAAACCGCGCAGGCTTTCGCTGGTCATCGCCATATCGCCGTGGGCGTGGCCGAGCACGATGGCACCTTGAACCTGGGTGATGAACTGGCGGGCCAGTTCCGCACCGCTCGGCGCGCCGGCGCCGAGGTGCGCCGCGAACGGGTCGAAGACGGTCCGCAGATCCTGCTCCAGCCGGGTAAACACGCTTTTCAGCAGGCGCTGAACCCGCGGCTGGGCGTGGGCCAGATCGACGGCGAAGCTGCCCATCAGGCAGCCCCGGGCCCATAATTCGGAGGCTTTGTCGGCGACATGATCGACAAAGGCCAGCGCCTTCGGAATCGGCTCGCGGATCTCGCGGTGCGGACCCTGGGCGAGCACCTCGTTGAGGTGCTGGATATAGCGCTCGATCGTCGCCAGGCCCAGGTCCTCCTTGGATTTGAAGGCGTGATAAAAGCTGCCTTTGGAAACGCAAGCCTTGGCGATGATGTCATCGACGCTGGTCGCCGGATAGCCGCACGCGCAGAAGCAGTCGAGCGCGGTCTCGAGGATTTTTTCCTTTGCCGTGATGCGGGCCATGGAGTAAGATTAAACCGACTGGTCTGTTTTGTCAAGTGCCCCTGACGATCAAGGTCGGGTGCCGGGCACCCGAACCGACCCGGCCTCAGAAACTCAGACGTAAGGTCAGGTCGAGGTGGCGGCCGGGGCGACTGAGGACATCGACGCGCGGGTCGCCGGCGGTGAAATCGCGGGTGTCGGCAAAGCGCCAGTAACGTTTGTCGGCGATATTGAACAGGCCGAGGTTGAACTGCATCCACGGCCACGGCGCCCACTGGGCGGTGAGGTCGAGCACGGTGGCCCGGGGCGGGACGAAAAATTCGCCGGCGGTGAAATCGGTGCGGTCCTGGCGGCCGAGGTATCGCACGTGAAAAGTCGCGTCGAGCGGCAGGCCGGCAGGCCGCCAGCCGAAGGAAAAGACGGCGTTCAGCGGATTGATGCTGTTCAGCGGGCGGTTTGTCGTGTCGTCTTCGCCGCGCGCATAGTGCACGCCGGCGTTGATCTGCCAGCCGGCGAGCGGCTGGTACCAGTCGCCGAGTTGCCAGCCGGCGTCGGCTTCGAAGCCGTAGATCGTCGCTTTGGCCAGGTTGCGCGACTGGAACAGCAGCACGCCGGTCTCCGGCTCGGGGCCGAGATTGACGCGGCTTTCGATGAAATCGTCGAAATCGGAATAGTAGAACGCGCCATCGAGGTTGAAGCCCTTGTGGCGCAGCCTGAAACCGGTTTCCAGGTTCTGCGAGGTCTCCGGTTCGAGGTCCGGGTTCGGGATCGCCCGGATATTGAACGCCGGGATATCGAGCAGCAGGTTGACGTCCTCGGCCGGCGGGGCGCGGAAGCCTTCGGCGTAGTGCGCGTACCAGGTGAGCGGTGCGGCAAGCTTGTAGGTCAGGCCAAAGCGCAAGGTCAACTCGTTGCGCTCGATGCTGGTCAGATTCTCCGGGTCGGTGAGCAGGGCATCGGGCCGGGAAGCGAGGTCGTAACGGTCCCAGCGCAGCGCCGGGATCAGCGTCAGACGGCCGAGCGCGATCTCGTCTTGCAGATAAAGCCCGGTCTCAAGGGTCCGGGTCAGCGGAAAATCGCGCAGTGGGAAACGCTCGCCGAGGATCACCGGGGCCACGGTGCCGGTGACGAGATTGGTTTCGCTGCCGGCGCGCCGCTCGCGCAGTTCGGCGCGGTCCCATTCGAAGCCGGCGACCAGGACGTGCGCCAAGGGGCCGGTGGTGAAATCGCGCCGCCCCTTGATTTCGCCGCCGATGTCTTGTTCGCGGATGAAAAAATCGCGGGCCAGCGCCACCGGCGTGCCGCGGCTGGTGCGCCGCTCGCGGGTCAGTTGCTCGTTGTCGTCGGCGCTCCGATAAAGCAGCGCCGATCCTTCGTCGAGCCAAGCGAGCGCCGGCGCCCGGTATTCGACCGTGACCCGACTCTGCCGCTGGCGATCGGCGCCCAGAATCTGCGTGGTGCTGGCGAAGCGGTCGAAGCCGAGCACGGTGCGCAGGTCGCTTGCGGTTTCGCGGTGAAAATAATCGACCGTGGTCCGAAGTTCACCGTCATGATGGAACTCGTGCAGCCATTTGGCGAACAGTTGGTATTGGTCGAAATCGATGAGATCGCTGGGCGTGGTGCGCGCTTCATTATCGATTTCGTCGCCCTGGCGGTGGGTCAGCGACAGCACAATGCCGTTGCGCCCGCTCTGAAAGGCGCCGGTGGCGGTCGCCATCGTTGCGTCGTTGGCGCCGAAAAAGCCGCCGCCGGCCGCGGCATGATATGAACGGCCGGGCTGGACCAGGTCGGCGGCGTCGGCGGTGGTGACGACCACGACACCGCCCAGCGCGTCCGAGCCGTACAGCACCGACGCCGGGCCGCGCAGAATCTCGATACGCTGGATGATCGCCGGGTCGATCGTCAGGCGACTCGAAGCGGCGAAATTGCCGACATCGAACTGCTGCGGCAGCGGCACGCCGTCGATTTCGAAAGCGACGCGGTTTTCGCCGATGCCGCGGATCGACAGCCCCGAACTGCCAAAGCGGGCACCGCCGAAATCGACTTCAATCGCCGGTTCGTAACGGGCGATATCGGCGAAATCCTGCACCAGCTCTTGATCGAGCCGCTCGCGGTCGATCACCGTCACCTGGCCGGCGACCCGGTACAGCGGCCGCGCGCTCTTGGCCGCGACGACGACCATCTCGTCGAGCGGCAGCGGCGCCTCGCCGCCGTCGGGAGCCTCCGGTGAGGCACTGCCATCACCGCCGGCGGCCGGCGCCGGCCGCCCCAGAGAGAGCAGCAGGATTACGAAAAGACTGAATTGTCTGATACCGGTCATCGGCCGCCCGCCTGTGCAGGAATGCGCCGGCAGTCTAGCTGCCAGGCGCTGGCCGTGTCTTTGACAGGGGTCAAAAGATTGATCTGAAATCCATCTTACGGCCGGATACCCCGAATCCAGCCGTCTGCCGGACGATTGCAGAGGCGGCCCGAGTGACTGCACAATCGGCCCGTAGGTTTCTTAGCCCGGCAAAAACGGTGCACCGGTTCGGGCAAAGCGCAAGGCTGAGCGAGTAGAAAACCTCTCGACTGACTGACGAAAAACGCCGGGCGTTGCGGTGCTTAGCCACGCCGCCGCCACCTCGGCTGCTGCCGCAACCGGGCGGGACTGCGCCGGGGCCGGGTGATGATCAATCCGGTTCGCCCAGCACGGCCAGCGTGCGCTCCCAGTCGATGGTCACATCCGGCACGGCGGTGACGGTGGTCTGGCCTGCCAGTTCCGACACGGCGGGCCGGCCGTATCTCCGCTCATCACTTTTATCGCTGCGGCGATAGACGGTCAGCACCAGATCCACCGGGTGCACCAGCCAGACCTCGGGAACACCGGCGCGTTCGTAGGCGGCGAACTTGCGGGTCTGGTCGTGCCCGGCGCTGGCCGGCGACAGCACTTCAACCACCCAGTCCGGCGCCCCGCGCAGGCCGCGCGCGTCGAGTTTTACCGGGTCGCACACCACCAGCACATCGGGTTGGAGCACGGTGTCGATATCTTCGTCGGCTTCGTCGCCCTTGGGCAGGCGCACATCGAAGGGGGTGACATAGGCGCGGCAAGGTTCGTCAGCCAATGCGTTGGCGCACTGGCGGAAAATTTCGCCGACCAGTTCCTGATGGTGGCGCGATGGCGCCGGCGAGATCAGCCAGGCGATACCGTCGATCAGTTCGTAACGCACGTCTTCCGGCCAGTGGAGATAGTCGGCGTACCGGTAGCGGCGCTCAGCGCGCTGGTGCGAGGCCATGGAAGCCTCCAAGGGGTGGCATGACGCAAAAGTGTACCTGCTGGGGGACGAGATGGCCATACACCCGGCACCGGCCTGCCTGCCGATACACTTTCGGCACCCGGATGCGGGGTAAGATTCGTTGTTCTTGCCGCTGAGGTCGAATCACAATGCCGAGAGCCGCGGCTCACGATCCGTTCCAGACCAGCCCGGAGATCACGCGCCTTTTGCTCCGCTGGGACAGCGGCGACGGCGCCGCCAGGGAGCGGTTGATGGCGCTGGTCTACGAGCAATTGCACCTGCTGGCCCGGCGCCTGGCGCCCGACCGGGGCGGGGCCTTGGACTTACAGCCGACCGAACTGGTCGCCGAAGCCTGGCTCAGGCTGGATCGGGGCGGGCTGAACGCCGCGCACCGCCGCCATTTCCTGGCCCTGGCGGCGCGGGTGATGCGCCAGGTGCTGGTCGATCACGCGCGCCGGCTGCTGGCCGAAAAACGCGGCGGCGGCTGGATCCCGGTCACGCTGTCGCAGGCCGGGGCGGCGCCCGCCGGCGACCCGCTCGACCTCGTGCAGTTCGACGATGGTTTGACGCTGCTCGGCCGCCTGCATCCGCGCGCCGGGCGGGTGATCGAGATGCACTACTTCGGCGGCGTCACCGAGGCCGAGATCGCCGCCGAACTGGCCGTATCCGCTTCAGCCCCAGCGCCGTTGGTGCCGCCAGCCAGGTCATTACCCTGACTTCGGACGCCCCGCCGGCCGCCGATAGCCAGTTCACCTTGCAGGGCAGCGGCGTCGCCCCCGGCGTCGGCATCAGCCCGGCCAGCCTCGCCTTCGGCAATGTGCCGGTGGGCCAGACCAGCGCGGCGCAGACGGTCACCCTGGAAAACACCGGCAGCGCCAATCTCACCTTTGGCGCGCTTGCTCTGAGCGGTGCCAATGCCGCCGAGTTTGCACTCGGCGCCGATACTTGCAGCGGCCAGACCCTGGCACCGGCCGCCACCTGCACGGCCGATGTTACGCTGACGCCCGCAGCGCCCGGCGCGCGTAGCGCACAACTCGACATCCCCTCGAACGCGGCCAGCAGTCCCGATGCGGTGCCCTTGAGTGGGAACGGTGTGCAAGCGATTTTGAGTCTGGACGCCAGCACGATCAACTTCGGCACCCTGCCCGCCGGGGGTAGCGCCAGTGCCACGGTGACAGTTACCAACAACGGCAGCGGCGATCTCACGATCACCAGCATCACCGCCCCGGCCACGCCATTCGCCATCACCGGCGGCACCTGCACCGGCGTGCCGGTGACCGTGGTGCCAGCGGCGAGCTGCACGATCACCGTCAGTTTTGCGCCGGGTGGCGTCGTCGGCGTGTTCAACGCCAGCTTCGACATCCAGAGTAACGCCCCAAGCAGCCCGGACACGGTCAGCCTGAGCGGTGCCGTGGCCATCCCCATCCCGGTCGCGGTGCCCGGCCTGAATGCCTGGGGCCTCGGCGTGCTGAGCCTGCTGCTGGGCTGGTTCGGCTGGCGGCGTCGCGAGGCGCTGCGCGCCGGCTGAGCCTGCCCGTCAGACGCAGCGGCCTTGTGGGAGCGACGCTCGCGTCGCTCCCACAAAAGCCATTTCGTCGCCCCCACATAAAACCGTCCTGCCACGCGCTGCCTCGGCGGTTAATCTACCGGCCTTGGCGCTGGCGATCACACTTTTTGATTGACTGCATGATTTGCCGGAATCCTCGGAGTTAGCCGAGTCGCAGCGGCGAGCCGCTGCGCCGCATCGGGGCCACGCTTCAGCTACCTTGTGAGGAGATTTTGATATGTCAAAGTCCCCGTTGTCGATCACATCGTCTAGCCGAGTGGCGGCGTCCCCAGGGGTCCTGGCGCAGCGCCCGTTGGCCTTGATGGTCTCGGCGCTGCTGCTCGGCGGCGCGATCAGCACTGCCGCCAAGGCGCAGGCGTTTCCGCCGGTGATTGCACTGGGCAGTCTGAACGGCAGCGATGGCTTCCGCCTCGATGGCGCGGCGGCGAATGACTTCTCCGGCTTCTCGGTCAGCGCCGCCGGAGATATCAATGGCGATGGGATCGGCGATCTGATCGTCGGGGCTGTCGGCGCCGACCCGAATGGCAACAGTTTCGCCGGCAGCAGCTATGTGGTGTTCGGCAAGAGCAGCCCGTTTGCGGCGACGCTGGCGCTGTCGGCGTTGAACGGCAGCGATGGCTTCCGCCTTGATGGCGCGGCGGCGAATGACCGCTCCGGCTTCTCGGTCAGCGCCGCCGGGGATATCAATGGCGATGGTATCGGCGATCTGATCGTCGGGGCTTTCGGCGCCGACCCGAATGGCAGCTATTCCGGCAGCAGCTATGTGGTGTTCGGCAAGACCACCGGGTTTGGGCCGACGCTGGCGCTTTCCAGCTTAAGCGGCAGCGACGGCTTCCGCCTCGATGGCGCGGCGGCGAATGACCGCTCCGGCCTTTCGGTCAGCGCCGCCGGGGATATCAATGGCGATGGCATCGGCGATCTGATCGTCGGGGCTTATGGCGCCGACCCGAATGGCAGCTATTCCGGCAGCAGCTATGTGGTATTCGGCAAGACCAGCCCGTTTGCGCCGACGCTGGCGCTTTCCAGCTTAAGCGGCAGCGATGGCTTCCGCCTTGATGGCGCGGCGGCGGGTGACCAGTCCGGCCTTTCGGTCAGCGCCGCCGGGGATATCAATGGCGATGGCATCGGCGACCTGATCGTCGGGGCTTACGGCGCCGACCCGAATGGCAGTTTTTCCGGCAGCAGCTATGTGGTGTTCGGCAAGACCACCGGGTTTGGGCCGACGCTGGCGCTTTCCAGCTTAAGCGGCAGCGATGGCTTCCGCCTTGATGGCGCGGCGGCGAATGACCGCTCCGGCTACTCGGTCAGCGCCGCCGGGGATATCAATGGCGATGGTATCGGCGATCTGATCGTCGGGGCTTTCGGCGCCGACCCGAATGGCAGCTATTCCAGCAGCAGCTATGTGGTGTTCGGCAAGACCACCGGGTTTGGGCCGACGCTGGCGCTTTCCAGCTTAAGCGGCAGCGATGGCTTCCGCCTCGATGGCGTGGCGGCGTATGACTACTCCGGCATTTCGGTCAGTGCCGCCGGGGATATCAATGGCGATGGCATCGGCGACCTGATCGTCGGGGCTGCCTTCGCCGACCCGAATGGCAGCTATTCCGGCAGCAGCTATGTGGTGTTCGGCAAGACCAGCCCGTTTGCGCCGACGCTGGCGCTTTCCACCCTGAGCGGCACAGACGGCTTCCGCCTCGATGGCGCGGCGGCGGATGACTTCTCCGGCTACTCGGTCAGCGCCGTCGGGGATATCAATGGCGATGGCATCGGCGACCTGATCGTCGGGGCTTTCGGTGCCGACTCGAATGGCACCGATTCCGGCAGCAGCTATGTGGTGTTCGGGCGGGTCACCGGAATACCGGTGCTGGATTTCGGTGGCATGAAGCTGATCGAGTTCGGCGAAGTGTTCGTCGGCACGGCCAGCCCGCCCCAGACGCTGACGCTGAGCAACCCCGGCAACGGCCTGGTGAGCATCGAGGGTATCGCGCTGCCGGGCAATGCCTTCGCGATCACCGGCGGCAGTTGCGGGCCTGTGCCGATCCGGATCCGCGTCGGCGCAAGCTGCACGCTCGATGTGCGGTTTACGCCTCAGTCATCCGGTTTTGTCCAGGCGCAGATGACCTTCACCGGCACCTCGGTGACCAGCCCCGATTCGGTTTTACTGCAAGGCACAGGCCAGCCCGCACCGGCCGTGCTCTTGATGCCCGAGCCGCTGGATTTCGGCGATGTGGCGCTGGGTATGCAGGCGGTCGAAACCCTGATTGTCGAAAGCGCCGGTGCCGGAATTCTGGAACCGGGTGCGGTGATGATCGCAGGCCCGAATGCCGGCGACTTCAGCATCGAGATGAATACTTGCGCCGGGGCACAACTGGCCGGCGGCGCATTCTGTGGCATCGATATCGCTTTTGCGCCGAGCGTGCCGGGCTTGCGTACTGCCACGCTCAGGCTCGATTCCAACGCCCCATCCAGCCCGGATTTCGTTGCACTTCGCGGCAGCAACGATGTGGTGTTTGCCGATGGGTTCGAGTGATACGTGCCGTAGCAGCATTGAGATGCTACAATGTAGCTTTCCGTAATGTTGTAATGAAATGGCATTGAACATTCGTAATACCGAAACCGAGCGGCTGGCCGCAGAACTGGCCGGGCAGACCGGCGAGACCAAGACCGAGGCCGTGACGCGGGCGCTGCGCGAGCGCCTGGCGCGTGTGCGCTGGGAACGGCACGGCCGCTCGCTGGCCGATCAACTGGAATCCATCGCCGCGCACTGCGCCGGCCTGCCGGTTCGCGACGCGCGCGCAGCGGATGAAATCCTGGGCTACGACGATCGCGGTCTGCCCGGCTGATGGTCATCGACAGCTCGGCGTTGGCCGCGATCCTGTTCGGCGAGCCGGAGCGCCGGCCGTTCATCGAAGCCATCGAAGCGGCCGGAACGCGCTTGCTGTCGGTTGCCAACTGGGTCGAAATCTCGATCATGATCGAAGCGCGTTATGGTGCCGAAGGCGCGCGCGATCTCGATCGCTTCATCGAGTCGGCCGGTATCGAGATCGTCCCGGTCGATGCGGAGCAGGGCCGCCTGGCGAGCGATGCCTGGGTTCGTTTCGGCAAGGGCCGGCATCGCGCCGCGCTGAACTTCGGCGATTGCTTTGCCTATGCCCTGGCCAGCGCAACCGGACATGCGCTGTTGTTCAAGGGCGAGGACTTCGTACATACCGATCTCGCGGTCGCTGGCTGACCACGGCCGCTGTGGCCTCATCGGCTGCGGCATTCCCGGCACTGTGTGTTTACTCGTAACAGACCGATGCTGAAAATTTCGTCGATGATGGCGAGGCAATGCTCGTAAGCCTTCAGAAACTGAACGCGATAGGCCGGTTTGTCGCGGCTGGTTTTTGCTTTCAGATTAGTTTTTGAACGGCAGCATTTCCTGTTCCAGTTTCAGCGCGCCGAGTTCCGGATCCTTGTGCACCAGGATCGCGTTCTGTTCGATGGCCGCCGCGTCTATCCAGGCACCGGCCAGCGACAATGCCCGGCCGACCGGCGCGTCAGCGCCGAGTTGAGCCACTACAAAGGGCTGAAAGCCCGCTGGCACGACTGGAATCGAACCGTGGCCATCTGCCAAGAGCTGGCCGATCTAATCTTGGATGCGGCATGAATCTCAGGTTCCGGAATGTCGATGTTGCTCCTAGCGCGCCGGTCGAGACGTGGCCGACCGAGGCGGTGCTGGCGGCGCTGGAACGCGGCAGCCTCGAACATTGGCGCCGCCTGGCGCGCGCCATCCATGCCGAACCCTGGGGGCCGGTTGCGCGCCGTGTGGAAGCGGCGCTGGCGGTCAGCCGGCCCTATGGGGTTGCCGCAATGATGCAACGCGTGCTGCAACGGGCGCGGGCGGCGGCCGGCGAATCCGAGCGCGCCGCGGTCGCCGAGGAAGTGCGGCATTGCCTGGAGCAATCAGGCCTGAGCGCCGCCGCCTTCGCCGAACGAATCGGCACCTCGGCCAGCCGGCTGTCAACGTATCTCAACGGCAAGGTGATACCTTCGGCCGCCTTGCTGGTGCGAATGCGCCGCGTTGTTCAAAGCCGCCGACATGCCAAAGCGCCTTGAGTCATCCCAAACAGAAAAGATGCGCGTCGTCCCACTTCCCTCGGGGGAGTGAGTAGCGACCATTTCTCAGACAAAAGCGGAAAAACATTGTGGACCGGGCTCAGGATATCGTGCAGCGCGTCGGGGTTGGGTGATACACGGGCGCGGCTCACCTTGATGCCGTGTAAAATGTTGCATATTTGCAACAGTTGGCGGCCCGCTAGCGGTGGAGTGATGGCCCAAGCACGGATTCTGATTGTCGATGACGAACCCGATATCCGCGAGATGCTGAAGGACATTCTCGAGGACGAGGGCTATGTCTGTGCCACCGCGGCGAACGGCGGCGCGGCCGGCGAACTGCGCGCCAGCTTCCATCCCGACCTGATCCTGCTCGATGTCTGGATGCCGGATATCGACGGCATCAGCCTGTTGCGTGACTGGCGCGACGCCGGGGTGCTGGAGCAAAGTACGGTGGTGATGATTTCGGGCCACGGGACGCTGGAAACGGCGGTCGAGGCGACGCGGCTCGGGGCCTGGGATTTCATCGAAAAACCGCTCAGCATCGCCAAACTGCTGCTCACCGTCGGCAACGCGCTCGAAGCCCACCGCCTGCGTTGCCGGCAAGCCATGCCGAAACCGGCGATGGACGAGGCGCGTTTGCCGCTCGGCAAACACCCTGCGGTTCAGGAACTGCGGGCGCAAGCCGAACGCCTGGCCGGCTTGGCGACGCCGCTGATGATCCAGGGCAAGCCGGGCAGCGGCCGCCGCTCGCTGGCTCGCTGGCTCTACCAGCACGGCCCACAGGCGGCTATGCCCTTTATCGAAGTCGAGCCGGAGGCGGTCAGCAACGAGGATTGGTTCGACTTCCTGGCCGGTGACGAGGCGTTGCCCGGCGCCTTTCGCCAAACCGCAACCGGCGGCGTGGTGTACATCGAGGAAGTGCAGAATCTGCCGCCCGGCGCCCAGCGCTGGATCGCCGGCGTGCTGGAAAAGGGCCGGCTGAACACTGCTGCCGGAGAGCACCTCTGGCAGGGGCGCTTGATGACCGCCACCAGCAGCGATCCGGCGGCCCTGGTGCGCTCCGGCGCCTTCGACGAATCGCTGCACCTGGTGTTGCAGGCCGGCGCCCTGCGCCTGCCGGGGCTCAGCGAGCATCTCGACGATATCCCCGATATCGTGCGCCATTACGCCGAGACGATTCCGGGCCGCGAGCATCTGACCTACCGGCCGTTTGCGACCGCGGCACTGAATTATTTACGCCAGTACCGGTGGCCCGGCGATCTGCGCGAGTTGATCAATCTGGTCCGCCGCCTCCTGATCGGCGGCGGCGAGGGCGAAATCGGGCTTGCCGAAGTCCGCGAAGCGCTGCAGGCGATGTCGCAGCACGCGGCGCTGCCGGCGGCCGCCGGTGAACTGTACCGCTTGCCGCTGCGCGATGCCCGCGAGCGCTTCGAAACCGATTATCTGCGCTATCACCTCGATGACTGCGGCGGTAGCGTCAGCCTGCTCGCCGCGCGGGTCGGCATGGAGCGGACGCATCTTTACCGCAAGCTCAAGGCATTGGGGATCGAGCCGCGGCGGGGCGATGCCGGCGATCGCGTAAAATAATCGTTATGAAAATCATCATCCTCGGTGCCGGCCAGGTCGGGGCCGGTCTGGCAGTCAGCCTGGCGCGGGAGAACTACGATATCAGCGTCGTCGATCACGACGAAAGCCGGCTTCGCCAGCTCCAGGATCGGGTCGATATCCAGGGAGTCGGCGGCCATGCGGCACACCCGCCAACGCTGCTCAGAGCCGGAATCGAGGACGCCGACATGATCGTCGCGGTGACCAGCAGCGACGAAGTCAACATGGTGGCCTGCCAGATCGCCTACAGCCTGTACAACACACCAACCCGCATCGCCCGCGTCCGGGCCGCAGAATATCTCGAGACGCCGAATCTATTCACCCGCGAGCACATCCCGATCGATCTTTTGATCAGCCCCGAACAACTGGTCACCGATCACATCTACCACCTGATCGAATATCCCGGTGCCTTGCAGGTGCTCGATTTTGCCGACGGCCAGGCGCAGATGGTCGCCATACGCGCCGCGTCAGACAGCCCGATGGTCGGCCATCCATTGCGCGCCGTGGCCGAACAGATGCCAGCCGGGGTCGAGACGCGGGTTGTGGCCTTGTTCCGCGGCGAGCAGGCGGTGATTCCGGAAGGCGATACGGTGATCGAGGCCGACGATCTGGTGTTTTTCCTCGCTGCCCGGCGCGACATCCCCCGGGTGATGAACGAGCTATGCCGCAATGTCGCGCCGATCAAGCGCGTGATGCTGGCCGGCGGCGGCAATATCGGCGAACGCCTGGCCGTCAAACTCGGCGGCGATTATCACGTCAAGCTCATCGAGCGCAGCACCGAGCGGGCGAAAGTCATCGCCGAACATCTCGAGCACGCCATCGTCCTGGTCGGCGATTGCGCCGACAGCGAACTGTTGCGCGACGAAGGCATCGATCGCATCGACATCTATTGCGCCCTGACCAACGACGACGAGGCCAACATCCTGTCGTCGATGGTCGCCAAGCGCCTGGGCGCCAAGAAGGTCGTGACCATCGTCAACCGCCCGGTTTACGCCGACCTGGTCGAAGGCCAGCAGATCGACGTCGCGGTCTCACCGCGGCAGATCACGATCGGCGCCCTGTTCGCCAGGATGCGCCGTGGCAACGTGGTGCGGGTCCATTCGCTGCGCCGCGGTGCAGCCGAGGCCATCGAGGCCGAGGCCAAGGGCGACGCCGGCACCTCGCGGGTGGTGGGCCGGGCGATCGCCGAGATCGAGTTGCCGCCGGGGGCGACGATCGGTGGCATCGTCCGCGGCGAAAAGGTGTTGATGGCCCACCGCCAAACCACGATAGAACCCGGCGATCACGTCATTATCCTGGCCACCGAGAAACGCCATATCCACGACCTCGAACACTTGTTCGAGGTGTCGGCAACCTACGTCTGATGAATCCGAACCTCCTTTGTCGGCTGCTCAGTCTGTTGCTGCTGCTGGCTGGGGTTTTGCAGTTTCTGCCGGCACTGATCGCCTGGGTTTATGACGATTCGAGCTTTACGACATTTATCCTCTCCGGTTCTGGGTTGTTGCTGATCGGCGCCGCGGCTTGGTGGCCGGCGCGCCGGGTGCGCATCGATTTGCGGCTACGCGACGGGTTTTTGGTCGTGGCGCTGAGCTGGATTGTGATCGGCCTGGCCGGTGCGCTGCCGATAGTAATGCTTAAGGTTCCGCAAGTCGGCGTCGTTGATGCGATCTTCGAATCGGTTTCCGGCCTGACGACCACCGGCGCGACGGTGTTGATCGGTCTCGAGGCGATGCCGCCTGGTCTGTTGTTCCATCGTGCGTTGCTGCAATGGCTGGGCGGCATGGGTATCGTCGTGCTTGCCGTCGCGGTACTGCCCATGCTGCGCATCGGCGGCTTGCAACTCTATCGCGCCGAAATGCCGGGGCCAGTCAAGGACAGCAAACTGACGCCGCGGATCGCCGATACCGCAAAAGCCCTGTGGACGATTTACTTCAGTTTGACGTTGCTGTGCATGCTCGCTTATCACGTTGCCGGCATGAGTTGGTTCGATGCCGTGACCCATGCCTTCACCACGTTATCGACCGGTGGTTATTCCAATTACGATGCCAGCATCGCCCATTTTCAAAGCCTGCTGATCGAGCTGATCGCCATTGTGTTCATGACCCTCGGCGGGATCAATTTTGCGATTCACTTTCTGGCCTGGCGGCGGGCCAGCCTGGTGCCGTACCAGCAGGATCCCGAGGTCAGAACCTATATGACGTTATTGTTGGTTTTCGCCGCCATCGCCACGGCGGCGATCGTTTTTTACGGGGTCGAGCCCCATTGGCCGTCGGCCCTGCGCCTCGGGTTGTTCCAGGCGGTCTCGACCATGACCTCGACGGGCTATACGACAGCCGGATTTTATCTGTGGCCGGGCTTTCTGCCGATCTTTTTCATCTTCATCGTGTTCATCGGTGGCTGCGCCGGATCAACCGGCGGCGGCATGAAGGTAATCCGCATCATGCTGCTTTACAAGCAGGCGGTGAGCGAAATCCAGCGGGTGATCCATCCGGCGTCGGCCGGCATCATCCGGATCGGCAGCCGGGCCGTCGAATCGCGCGTCATCACCGCCGTCTGGGGTTATTTTTTCATCTACGTCGCCAGTTTCGCGATCTTGTCGGTGCTGCTCAATGCAACCGGGCTCGATCTCGAAACCTCGTTCTCGGCGGTCGCCACCTGTCTGACCAATCTCGGCCCCAGCCTCGGCGTCGCCGGGCCGCACTTCGCCGACCTCAACGCCGTTGCCAAGTCGGTGCTGGTTTTCGCAATGCTGCTCGGCCGCCTGGAGATCTTCACGCTGCTCGTGCTGCTGACCCCGGCGTACTGGAAAGACGCCTGAATTTTGTACCGGCTCGTATTGTCTGGACACAGTTTTGCACCTCGAATTCCGGGAATTTATGCAACAGTTGGGTGAATCTGCGATTTCAATTCGGCGAACACCCCTTCCTGGGTCGCACGGCCGTGATAGAAGCGCAGCACCTTGCGCGCCGAGACCGACTTGTTGGTGATCACAGCGCGAAAGTCATCGCCAGGATCGCCCGGTTGGAACAGATCGAGCTGTACCGGGCCTGTGGCACGCTGGGGATATCGCGCCCGGCTGAACACAAAACGGTAGCGGTAGGCCCACGATTTCGGTGCCCACCACTGCTCGAAGAAGCTGTAGCGGCCGTTGAGCCGCGGCCAGCGGCGGCGTTGTTCGACACTACTTTTGAGTTCGCCGAACCGTTCGAAGGGCACCGCCAGGGCAAACTCCACCCCTCATTACCGAGCATCGTGACGATCTCGTCGGCGAAGAACGCACTGTCGGCCCGGACTTCCAGCACCACCCCCAAACCCAGACACTGCCGCACTTCACGGACACAGGTGCGGATAAAGTCCAGCGCCCCATGGCTGTCATGGACATTGCCCGGCCGGTGCCAGACATCGAATACCTGGCCGGTTTGGGCGATCGTACAGAACAACGGGTAATTGCTGCGCTGATCCTTCCTTTTCGGATTGAAACCAACCGCGCTGCCTTCCGCGAAGCGGCCGGTCGACAGTACCGAACCATCGAAGTCCAGCATGCCCCGGCGCAACCCGAAGGCAGCCAATCGTTCGCCAACCAATTCCCGATTCAGCGCCCGCAACCGATCGGCGCTGGTTGCGTCCAAGCTGGCCAAGGTGCGGCTCAGGGTCGCCGTATTCAGCAGCCGCGCCAAACCAAAAAGCCGCTGGACCATTGGATCGTCGTGATAATAGCGGCTATCGCGCAATTGGCGATAAGCGAGCAACAGATGGACAACCAGCATTAAAACCACGACCGGGTGACCAAAGATCGGGTTGACTTTCAGATGCCGGAAACAGCGGGCGAGACGGGCTTTGAAGTTCAGTTTGGTCAACAAAGCATAATAATCAATAAAAAACAGCGGTTTCTGGACTTCGGCTGAAATCAGGTCTCAAAGCCAGTAACTACGGGTATTTCAGGATATTTCAGACGGAAAATTATGCACCTGGTGGGAAAATCCTCCGTGTCTTAGTGCCTATGTGAGAAACATGATCGAACAAGGCGGTGAACTGGACGCCGCTTCGCGGCGCCAGTTAAACCACGTCAAGATACCAGCGCCAGTCCTGTTCGCCGACTTCGGCGTAAAACATCGCCTGTTCGTGTTCTTTGATCGTCGTAAACGCCCGGCGGAACGTCGGATTGAAATGATCGGCCGCCCATTCCGAAGCCGCGAAGTCGGCCAGCGCCTGGGACCAGACGGTCGTCAGTTGCGGCTTCTGCGCGGCGTAACCGTCGCCGCTCACCGGCTCGCCCGGGTCGAGTTGGCGGCGGATGCCGTGGTGCAGACCGGCGAGCAACGCCGCGGCGGCGAGATAGAGGTTGGCGTCGGCGCCGGCGATGCGGTGTTCGAGGTGGCGGGTTTCCGGCGGTCCGGCCGGGATGCGCAGCGGCACCGTCCGGTTGTTGACGCCCCAGGCCGGGGCGAGCGGCGCGTAACTGTGGGCCTGGAAACGGCGGTAGGAATTGGCGTGTGGGCAAAGGAGGGCGAGCGAATCGCGCATCGTGGCCAAAAGGCCGCCGATGCCGTGGCGGAGCAGCTCGCTGCCCTGCGGCTGTAGACTGGCGAACAGATTGGCCCCGCTGCCGCCGGCCAGGCTGACGTGCAGGTGCAGGCCGTTGCCGGGCAGAGCGGCAAACGGCTTGGCCATGAACGAGGCACGCATGCCGTGGCGCATCGCCAGCCCCTTGACCAGACGTTTGTAGCGGATCGCTTCGTCGATCGCCGCGACGGCGCCTGGCCGGTGTTGCAGCGTGATCTCGAACTGCCCGGGAGCGGCCTCGGAAATGGCGGTGCGGGCCGGCAGTTCGAGGCGGTCGCAGGCCAGGTACAGATCGTCGAAAAAGCCGGCAAACGCAGCAAGCGGTTCGAGACCGTACACCTGCGCGGCGTGCGGCGTCTCGCCGCCCGGTGGCGCCGCCGGGCGCGGCCGGCCGGTGGCATCCCGGCCGGCGGCGAGCAGATAGAACTCGAGTTCGGCGGCCAGCACGGCGGTATAGCCATCGTCGTTCAGCCGCTGTTCGACCGCCGCCAGCACCTGCCGCGGTTCGGCATCGGCGCCGGGCGGGCTCGCCGGATCGAAGGCCGCCTGCACCTGGGCCGCCGGCTCCGGGTGCCACGGCATCGGTTGCAGGCCGCCGGCGAGCGGCCGGACCCAGCCGTCGGCGTCGCCGGTTTCCCATAAAAGGCCGGTGCCCGGCACATCGACGCCGTGGATGTCGGTGGCGAGCAGTGAGTGCGGCACGGCGCGGCCGGTATCGTATAACGCCGGCAGTTCCTCGCGCCTGAGCCACTTGCCGCGCGGCACGCCGTTCAGATCGATCAGATAAAGCTCGATCAGTTTGATTTCGGGGTGGCGCGCCAAAAAGTCATCGGCTTCGTCGCGGGTGGCGAAAGTCATTGGGTTCACCAAACAGTTGGGTTTATTCCGCCGCCTCGGCCGCGTCGCCGGCCAGGTAACGGTCGCGCAGTCGTTTTTGCCGGGTGTCGAGATCGACCGTGCGGCCGGCGATCCAGGCGCGCCGGACGGCGCTGGTCACTTCCAAAGGATCGCCGTCCCATAGCACCAGATCGGCTTGCTTGCCCGGCTCGATGCTGCCCAGCCGGTCGCCGGCGCCGAACGTCTCGGCCGGCCAGGTGGTGATGGCTTTCAACGCTGCTTCCCACGGCAGTCCGTTGGCCACTGCATTGCCGGCGAGCTGACGGATCTTGCGGGCGTTGTGCGGGGCGCTGCCGGGGGCCGAGAACAGGATCGTCACACCGGCAAGATGCAGTAGCGCGGCATTGTCGAGCCGCGTCCCGAGCCGATCGAAATCGCCCGGCAGGTTGGCCAGTGGATCGAGGATCACCGGGATATTGGCCTTGGCCAGTTCCGCGGCGAGGCGCCATGCCTCGGCGCCGCCTGCGATCACCGAGCGCAGGCGCAAGCGGTCGGTCAGCAGTATCACCTGGCGGATATCGGCGGCGCGCTCGACGGCGAAAACGATCCGGTTGCCGCCGAGAAAACCGGCCAGCGCCTCGCGACCAGCCGGGGTCAGCAAGGCCTGTGCGTTATCGATGGTTCGGGCGCTGCTTTGCGCCTCGCGTACCGCCTGGTCGAACAGCATGTACTGCGCCGCCCGGCTGTAGCCGGTCAGTTGCGCCTGCCCGTCGCCGAAATAGACGAACAAGGTCTGGCTGCGCGGCAGTAGCGCATCGTAGCGGCCGTCGAGGGTGGCCAGCGCGCCCTGGCCGGCGATGATCGCCGAGCCGGCTGACGGTGTCGCCGGGAGCAGCGCATAGGTCACGCCGAAGGCGCGGTTTTCGGCGATCGCCGCCGAGAACGGATTGTAGGCCCGTGTGACGTCGAATTCCGGCCGCAATACCGGCGCTGCCGGTGGTGGCACCTCGCTGCTGATCACGCGGTGATCGACGGTGGCGGCTTCGAGCGAGACTTCTTCGAGGCCGAAAGCGGCCAGGCCGCCGAACAGGCCGGGGGTGACGTGCAGCCCTGCGCCATCGATGATCTGGGCTGACCCACCCAGTTCGATACCGGTGCCGACCGCTTCGATGCGGCCGTTCTCGACCAGCACGTCGGCCGCCTCGATCGTGCCGCGCTCGGCGGCGGTGTGGACCGTCGCACCGCGGATCAGAAACGACTGGGCCGCCGCGAGCGGGGCCACGAACGCTGCCAGCAGGGCGGCGATCACCGCAGGGTGATTGAAATCTGGTTTACGCATCGTCATTCTCCCGGTGCCGCCGGCTGGCCGAGCATGAAATCACTGTCCGGCCGGGCCGGTGGAGCCAAACGGTCGTAAACCGTTGCGCCGTCGATAAACACCCGGTCGGCGTGGGTGTAGACACTGAACGGGTCGCCGCTCCAGAGCACGACATCGGCCATTTTGCCGACCGCCAATGTCCCGGTTCGATCGGCGATACCGAGCGCCCGTGCCGGGTTCTCGGTGAGCCAGCGGATCGCACGTTCCGGCGGGATGTCGAGCCCGGCGCGGTTGCCGGCGGCCATCGCCTTGGCCGCCTCCTGGTTCAGGCGCTGGATGCCTTCCTCCGAATCCGAATGGACGATGGCGCAGCCGCCGGCCGGCCGGTCGACGAGCGCCAGGTTCTCGAGGATGCCGTCGTAGGCTTCCATCTTGAAACCCCACCAGTCGGCCCACAGTGCGCCGCAGACGCCTTCGGCAGCGAGCCGATCGGCCAGTTTGTAGGCTTCGACGCCGTGGTGGAAGGCGCTGACGTGGTAGCCGAATTCGCGCGCCATGTCGAGCACGATGGCCATTTCGTCGGCGCGGTAACAGTGCATGTGGACGAGGAGCTCGCCTTTCAGGGCCGCGGCCAGGGTTTCGAGCTTGAGGTCGCGCTTTGGCGGCTTGGCGGCCGGCTCCTTGCGTCTGGCGGCTTCATAGCTTGCCCATTGGGCCATGTAATCCTGGGCGTCGGCCCATGCCTGGCGGTAGCCGGCGACGTTGCCCATCCGCGTCCCGGGCGCCCGTTTCAGCATGCCGCCGTAAACCCGCTTGGGGTTTTCGCCGCAGGCCATTTTTAAACCCTGCGGTGCACCGGGAAATTTCATCGCCTGGTAGGTGACGGCCGGGACGTTTTTCAGCGTCACGCCGCGGCCGCCGACAAGGTTCGCCGAACCGGGCAGGATCTGCAAGGTGGTCACACCGCCGGCGAGCGCCGTTGCAAAACCCGGATCCTGCGGCCAGATGCCGTGCTCGGCCCAGACATTGGCGGTGACTGGATCGGTGATTTCGTTGCCGTCGGCGTGGGCTGCGGCCTGCGGGCTGGGGTACACGCCGAGGTGCGAGTGGACGTCGATCAGGCCCGGTGTCACCCAGCGGCCGGCGGCGTCGATCTCCACCGTGCCGGGCGGCACCTCGCCGATCTCGCCGAGTGCCTGGATTTTGCCATCGGCGAGCAGCAGATCCGCGGCGTCGAGCCGCTCGCCGCTGCCGGTCAGGATCGTCGCGCCGCGGATCGCGACGGCCGGCGCCGGCGGCGCCCGGTAAGTCGAGACATAGGGATCTTCGAGCGGCTGCGCGCCGGCCTGTACTGCTGCCAGCACCAGGACAGCGAGCAGGCCACGGCACCGCGGAAGTGACATGCGTTGCATCGTGGTCGGTTCCTTTTACTAAGCATCAAGTCGTCGGTTGCAATCGTTTTTGCAGTTCTTCGATGAGTTTTCGGTTTTCTTCATCGCTGTCGCCGCCGCCGAACATGAACAGGCCGGAGGTGAACGTCGTCCCGAACGTCGCGGCGGCGAAATACACCTGCACCACGGCACTGGCGAACTGCTCGTCGTCGAGCGGCGACAGCGGGTGGATGAAGGCACTCCAGACGATGCCGTTGGCCACCGCATAGCGGCTGTCGAGCACTGCATCGTAATTGGCTTGTAGCATACGATACATGAGGTCGTCGCTCAGCACATCGGTGTGGGCGATCGGCGTCATGATCCGCATGCGGTCGGCGGCGGGATCAGAGACCAGAATCATCGGCCGTTCCTGGAAGCTGAAGCGCCAGCCGTTGCCTTCCTGTTCGGCCTCCGGATCGGCCCGCCGGACGAGTTCGCCGAGGCGTTCGGCGGTCATCGGCCCGCTGGCTGGCGGCGGTGCCGTTTCGGCCGGCGGGACGGCCGGCGGTGCGGCCTCAGGTGGCGCGGGATCGGCCGTTCCGGGCACTTGGGCCACGACTGTCATCCAGGCCAGCATGAACAGCGCGGTGGCGCTGGTGATCGTTTTCATAGTCCATTCCTTCCACGCCGGGTGTCACCCGGTATTATGATCCCGGCAGGTTGTGGGAACAGGTCTTGCAACCCATCGACCCGGTACAGATAGGAAACGCCCATCGTTCAGCAGATTACACCGGCCGCGGACCTCGATGACCCGGGATTCCTGCGCTGGATCGTGGGGAACCTCGATCGCGATCGGCACCGCCTGGCCGCCGGCCACCAGGGCGTGCTTTTGCGGTTTCGGGATGCCGGGCGCGACTGGGCCGTCAAGTGCCCGTGCGGTTCGGGCCTTGCGGCGCGTTTCCATGCCGCCGGCCTGCGGCGCGAGTTTCGCGCTTACCGCCGGCTGGCCGGCGTGCCGGGCATCCCCGTCTGTCACGGCCTGGCCGCCGGCCGTTACCTGGTGCTCGACCACCTGACCGCCGTGCCGTACCGGCAGGCAAAAATCGCCGACCGCGAGGATTGGTTCCGGCGGCTTTACGAGTTGATCTTGACGATCCACGCCCGCGGCGTCGCGCACGGCGACCTGAAGCGCAAGGCCAACCTGTGTGCCGGCGAGGACGGCCAGCCGTGGATTCTCGATTTCGGTACGGCCCATCTCCGCCGGCCGGGCTTTCACCCACTCAATCATGCCCTGTTCGACTACCTGGCGCAAACCGACCTCAACGCCTGGGCCAAACACAAACACGGCGGCGACTACGCCAAAGCGGCGGCGGCCGAGCCCGGCATCCTGCGCTACAGCCGCCTCGAGGCCGCGGTCAGCGCCTGGCGCAAACGCCGCGATCGGCGGCGCGCCGAGTGAGGCGTGGTGCAGGATATCACTGTCGAAACCGCAGCCTGGCCGTTGACCGCGCGGCCCGTACCGGCGGGGGAACAGGCCGAGCTTTGGTTGTTCGATCTCGACCGCGGCCTGCCGCCGGCCGCCGCCGATCTCGCTCCACCCCGGGCGCGGCGCCTGATGCGGCATCTTTTTCTGCGCTTGCTGCTCGCCGCCTATCTCGCCATCCCGCCGCGCGCCATCCGCCTCACCCGCGGCCGGCATGGCAAGCCGGAACTGGCCGGCGCCGGGGGCGGTCGCCTGGCCTTCAATCTGACCCATACCGGCCCCTGGCTGCTGGTGGCCGCCGCCGCCCGCGGCCCGCTCGGTGTGGACCTGGAAAACACGGCGCGCCGGATCGGCAACCCGCTGGCGCTCGCCCGGCGATATTTCGCCGCCGCCGAGTACGAAGCCCTGGCCGCACTGTCACCTGACCGGTACCACGACGCAGCACTTCGTCTGTGGGCGGCAAAAGAAGCGGTCGTCAAATGGCACGGCGGCGGCCTGGCTTCCGGCCTCGACCGGTTCACGATCGACACCGGCACGGCAGGCCGTCAAGGCGAGCTTGCCCCGCTGAGCGTGAGCCGATCGCCGGCCGACTGGCCGGGCATCCCGCATCTGTGGCCGCTCGTCCCGGGGCCGGGGCTCTATGCCGTTCTCGCCGCGCCGCCCGACATCCGACGCCTTGCGATTTATCGAGTGAGCGGGTTGCCCATCAACCGATAAACCTGGCGCATCCGCCGCAGACAGATTGCGGCACCATATTTTTATCGTAGACGAAACGCGGACAGTCATCACTGTTGCCTGGCGCGATCCGCCAGGGCCGACAGCGCGGTGCCGTCGAGGCGGAACAGAGTCCAGTCGGCGAGCGGCCGGGCGCCGAGTTTGCTGTAAAAGTCGATCGCCGGCCGGTTCCAGTCCAGGACGACCCACTCCATTCTGGCGCAGCCGCGTTTAACGGCCAGTGTTGCGAGGTGGGTGAGCAAGGCCAGGCCGATGCCGTGGCCGCGGTATTCGGGACGGATGAACAGATCTTCCAGGTACAGCCCGCGGCGCCCGGCGAAGGTCGAAAAGTTGTGAAAATAAAGCGCGAAGCCGGCGACCTCGCCCAGCCATTCGGCGAGTATCACCTCGACCGCCGGCGGTGTGCCGGCCAGCGCGGCGCTGAGATCTTCGACCGTGACGACGACCGCGGCGCGCAGTTTCTCGTAGTCGGCGAGCGCCAGGATCAGCTCGTGGATCACTGCTGCGTCAGCCGCGCCGGCGGAACGCAGGCGAAGGTTGTTGGCAGTGCCGGCGGGTTTAGCCATCAATCGGTGAGATAAAAATCGACCGTCGAGACGACGCGGACGATTTTGATTTCCGGGCTGTTGTTGTCGCGCTCGACGATCGTGAACAGGCCCTGGTTGGCATTGCGGATGGCGCCGGTCTTGCTGTTTGAATCGCGGGCGAACTGTTCGGCCGCCAGGCGGGCGTTGTGCGTCGCCTCGGCGATCATCTCCGGCTTGATCGCATTCAGCCCGGTGAACAGAAACTGGGCGTTCGGGCCGTAAGTGTTGGCCAGGACCACGCCCTCGCCGATCAGGTCGGCGGCCCCGGCCATCGCCGCCAGCACCGCCTCGACATTGCCGCTCTGCACGGTGATCGTGCGTTCGGCGAGGTAACGCTCCGGCGGCCGGTCGCGGCCCCAGGTCTGGGCCTGGTGGTCGGTGATGCGCGGCGGCGAGCGCGAAATCTCGCTATCGCTAAAGCCGTGCAGCTTGAGATAGGCGGTGACGGTTTCGGTGGTTTTGGCGATGCCAGCCTGCAAGGCCGGAAGATCGTTGGCGCTGACCGTAAAAGCCAGCGGCCAGATCGCCAGGTCGGCTTCGACCTCGCGCTCGGCCAGCCCCTTGACCGTGACGTAACGGTCGGCAAACTTGAAGGCCTTGACCGCATCGCCGAGCAGCCAGCCGGCGGCGGCCAGACCGGCGGCCAGAATCAACGCCGAACCGTGCGCCGCCTGCAAAGTCGTTCCGTTCCCGGCCATCGCGCCGCTCCACTGCTGCATCCCTAGGCAGTATACCCAACTGCTGCATATTGCATCAAACAGGGTGCCTTCGTGAAGGCCCCGCAAGAATCCGGAAGATTGGCGCCCCGAATTCGCTCAACATCGCAATCACCCAAACAATGGAGTGACCGCGATGTTGACGCTTCATGATTACTTTCCTTCCCAGAACGCCTGGAAGGTGAACCATCTCGGCATTGAATATCGAACGGTGCCGGTGTGCATTTTCGAAGGCGAAGGCAAACGGCCGGAATTTCTTGCGAAGAATCCCGCTGGCGCCGACGGTATACCCTTATCCCATCGATGCGCATTCCAGCAATGAGCTTTCCTGAAATGAAAACTCGTGAAAAGAGAACCCAGGTGAAAATCGACTGGCCGCGCACGCTGCTTTTGGCCTGCCGGATCATCGAACGCTCGGAAACCGCGCCGGCGCTCGGCGAACTCGCGGCGACGATCGGCGCCAGCCCCTACGAATTCCAGCGGCAGTTCACGCGCCGTCTCGGCATCAGCCCGAAAGCCTATGCCCAGGCGCTGAAACTGCACCGCCTCGCGCGCGGCGCCCCGGGCAACACGCTGGATGCGGTCTATGACGCCGGTTTCGAATCGGTGACGGCGGCTTATGACATCGCGTCCAGCAGCCTCGGCGCTGCGCCCGGAAAATTGCGCAAGGACATCGGCATCGGCTGGTGGCTCGGGCTTTCCGATCTCGGCTGGATGCTGATGGCCGCGACGGAGCGGGGCATCTGCTGGCTCGCTTTCGGCGAAGAACCGGGCGCCATGCTGGAAGAACTACGGGCCGCGTTTCCGAAAGCGCGTTTTCGAAACGAAGAGGCGCGCCTGCGCGAGTGGTTCGACCGCGTGCGCGATTTCGTGCTGCTGCCGCGCGAAGCGCTGGATTTGCCGGTGGATATCCAGGGCACGGCCTTTCAGGCAAGCGTGTGGAAAGTGCTCAGGAAGATTCCACTGGGCGAGGCCGTTTCCTATGCCGATGTCGCGGAAAAACTCGGCCGCAGGCAGGCCGTGCGTGCCGTGGCGTCCGCCTGCGCGCGCAACAAGGTGGCATTGCTGATTCCCTGCCACCGCGTTGTGGGCTCCGACGGCAAGCTGGCCGGTTATCGCTGGGGCCTCGAACGCAAGGCCGCGTTGCTGGAACGCGAAAGGAGACGGTGATTAAGCCGCGCTGGCAGGTATACCACGGCGGCACCCGATCGAGGAGCGCTTTCGCCGCATCCGCCGCCGGCACCCGCGGATCCTGGAATTCCGTCACTGAGGCGTACCCGAAGAACGCCGCGGCGTGAATCGGTGCGCCTGGGCGCCAGGTCGTACTCGGCCCGCTCCTCCAGGCGCGGCAGCGCGGGTCGCCACAGACGGAGTCCCAGGCGGCCTCCAGCGTCAGGCCGCGATACTGGCGCCGGCCTTGCGGGACCAGCCTGTTTCAGGAGTAACCAGCCTGAGCTACACTGATTTTGTGTTACCTGAGATTCATTCAATGGCTAATTTGACATTGAGTCTGGACGATGATCTGCTGCAGAAAGCACGTGAAGCGGCGGTGCGCGAGCACACCTCGGTCAATGCCCTGGTACGCGCCTATCTCGAACGCTATGTAGATGGCCGGAACCGCCGGCTGGAGGCGCTCGCCAGGCTCGACACGGTGGCCGAGCGCACCGCATCGGCCAGCCGTAAGTCGTGGACGCGCGAATCTCTGCATCAGCGGGTGGAAAATTGACGGTTGCGCGCGTTCGTCGACACCAACCTTTGGATTTATCGGCTTGACCGGCGCGAGCCTGAGAAGTCGGTGTGGGTTCGCGACTGGCAGCCGAGCATGAAATCATCGTCAGTACCCAGGTGATGGTCGAAGTACGCTCGGCGGTGATCCGGAAGCTGACACCACCGCTGTCGCCGGCCGATACTCGCGCGGCGCTGGAAGCTTTGGCTGCGTTCGAAGTGGTTGATGCCGACCCCGATCTGGTGCTCGATGCTCACGAACTGGCCGGGCGCGAGCGGCTGGCTTGGTTTGACGCGCTGATTCTGGAAGCGGCGATCCGCAGTGGTTGTGACGTACTCTACAGCGAGGACTTTACGCACGGCCGTCGATACGACGGCCTGACAGTCCAAAACCCCTTTCAACAGCGTTGGTAATCCGGCAGTTGGGAAATTACCGGGGCCAGCTCGCTGTCCTGTCCGGAATGGCGGCGCTTTCAGAGATTTCGGTACGCTGGGATGACTGACGGCGCTTCGCCAGCGCGGTGTACGTGTATCGCGAGACCGCCGGCGCCTGGTCGCTGGAGCAGCGGCTGCCGGCGCCGGAGCCGGACACCTTCAACAATTTCGGCTCGGTGATCGATATCGAGGGCGATCATCTCATCGTCGGCGACCCTTTGCGCGACGACGGGCCGTCCAAACTGACCGCCGGCGCGGTGCATTTTGATCAGCGCAGCGGCACGACCTGGACCCGGACCCAGGTGTTCGCCGGTGCTGCCGGCAGCGATTTCCTCGGCACCTCGGTCGCCATCGATGTCAGCGTTCCGAAAAACTCACCGTCGGGCGAGGCGCTTTTTACCGCCGTGGCGGGTACCCCGAACTACGATTTCGGCGAGATCAACAGTGGCAATTTCGGCGCTGCATTCGTATTCGAGCGCGGCCAGTCCGGCTCGTGGGCATCGACGCTGACGCTGTGCCGGATACCCGAAGCCGATAATTGGTGTCTGGCCGATCCGACACCGGTCATCGGCGACAACTGGGGCCAGGAAGTCGCCCTCGGCGGCGAGTTTCTGCTGATCGGCTCCACCGAATTCGACCCACCCGGCATCGGCAACGGCAGCGTGATCCGGCCGGTGCGCCGCGCCAACTCGACCGGGACGTTTTTCGCCTGGGGCTCCGACGGCATTTTCACTGCTGCCCCGCCGCAAACCGGCGAGCGCTTCGGCGGTAACATGGCGGTCTCCAAAGGACCGTTTCCGGTGCTCGCCGTGGGCCGGACGCCCGATTGGGCCGGCACCACCTCGCGCCTGCACATCTACCGGGCCGTGATCCCGGGGTCCGGTTTGCAACAAACACTCGACCGCGGCGCTGGCGAGGGCCGCTTCGGTACCGGGGTGGCGGTCATCGATTCCGGCGATCTGCTCGGCGCCGCCGTCGCGGCCAGCGATCGTTTCGTCGCCGCCGCCGCCCCCGGTGCTGCGGCGGTCTATGTCTTCGGTCAATGCGAATTCGTCTTCGCCAGCGGCTTCGAGTGAGAGATCATTGTTTTTCATGATTTCTGTACGTAAAGCAGCAGAAGGGCGGCATGTGCCCGGGCAAGGCGCACCGCGCCGGCAATGGGCCGGTGCCCGGCAAAAGCGGTGCGATCCGGCTGGAAAGGCGATACGCCGCGGTTTCCCTGCCTGGCGGCAGGCAGGAAAACCGGGATTGGATGAAATATCGGGGGTCTGCGGCGGCCTGGTGCAGTCAGCCGAACCGGCGGCTGAGGGCCAGGGCGCCGAGCGCCAGCAACACCAGGGCCAGCGCGATCAGGCCGGTGGGATTCAAGGCCGGCACCGAGGGCGGGGGCGGTAATTGCTGACCAGCGCCGGCAAAGCAGATATCGTCACCGCCTTCCGCTTCGTTGTTGCCGGCGCCATCCTGCGAGAACAGGCTGATCCGGCCGATCGGCGCCGGCGAGGAGACACCGACGAAACCGCCGGTTGTCGGGCTGCCGGCGACCGTCACACCGCCGAGAAAGGCGTCTGTGGTGTCGAAGAAGGCCACCTGGACATTGCCGCCGGCGGTGAACGAAAAGGCATCCAGAGCGACGGCCGTGTCTGTGCCGCCGGTCAGGAGGATATCGAGAGAGTCGACAAATGTGTTGGCCACGACGATGGTGCTCGGGTTACCGAAGGCACCGGCGCCGACCGCGACCAGGCCGAGTGGGCTGCCGCCGCCGGCGTCGTTGAGAGGGTTATCCTGAAGCTGGATGCCCGCGACGATCGAACCGGCTGGAAACTCCGTGTTGTTGGTGGCGTTGTTCAGCGGCGCCGGAAAGCCGAGGATAGCTCCCGGCGCGACGTTGCCGTTTTCGAATCCCTCGCAGGTCTGGGTCGCCGGCGGGAACGCCAGGTCGAAATCGGCCCGGGTCGCAAAAGGCGTCAGCACGCCGATGCCGCCGGCCGGTACCTCGCCGGGTGGGGGTTGAGCGGGCAGTGGAGCGGTGCCGTTGATCTGTGCCCATTCCACGAGGGTTTCCTGAGCCATCGCCAGCGACGCGGCGGCGGCGAGAAGCAGAACTGAGATGCGCATGTGGTAATCCCCTGTTGATTTCTGTCGAATAACGCCCCGTTTACCCGGGGCGGCCGATTACGCCTTTCTTGTTTCCGCGCCAGCTCCACATCCGGGTGAGGGAGCGGGACAGAATAATACCAATATTACCACAAAACCTGGAAAACCGGTGCGGCGCGGCACCCGCGGTGTGATCCGGCTGGGTGATGCCTTCCCCCCCCCGAAAAGGGGGAAGGATCGTGCTGGGGTGGGCGGCGCCGGTTACGGCGCCGGATCCTCGAAGCTGTCTTTGAGGATTTCGTCGATCACGCAGGCCGCCGGCAGGTCGAAGGCTTCGGTGACGTTCAGCGTGTTCGGGCTACCGCCGTCATCGGCGCTGACCCCGACGCCGCGCCGGGCAAAGGCCTTCCAGATGGCGCAGGCGTTGGCGCCGCCGTTGTTGATCAGGTCGGCTTCGAGGATCGCGTCGCGGCTGGTGACGAAGGTCGGGCCGCAAGGTTGCAGCTTCAGGCCGTCGACGACGAGCTGCATCGCCAGATTGTTGCCGCCGTTGCCGTTTTGCAGGTCGGGGTCGAAACCGAACTGGTCCACCAGGTTCCAGTACATGTCCCACAGCGCCGCATTCCAGACCGTGCCGACGCCGTGCGGGACGGTGAGGATCGCGCCCGGCTGGCCGGCGTTGACGATCAGGCCGTAGGTTTCGGGGTTGACGCCCAGGTCGCGGCTGTACGGGAACGGCCGGATGCCGGATGCCGGCTGGTTGTCGCCGAAGATCAGGTAGCGGCCGACGCCGCGCGGCTGGTCGGCGGTGTCGCCGGCTTTGGCGGTAAAAAACAGCGCCATGAAATCGCTCCAGCCTTCGCCCTGCTGCTCCGCGCCGAACAGGCAGCCGGAGTTGGCCGGGCCGCCGGTCAGGCGGGTCGATACGCCGTGGCCGTATTCGTGGGCGATGACCCCGGCGTCGAGATCGCTGTCGCGGTTGGGCGCATCCGGGTTGGGGTCGAGCAGGGTGCCGCTGACGGCGCCCGGCAATTCGGCCTTGATCGTGTTGCCGTCGTCGTTGCCGATCATTGCCGCCGGAATCGTCACATTGCCGCCCTGCATGCCGGCGCCCATCGAGATTGTGTCGTTGCCGGGGACATTGTTGACGACGATCATCGCGCTCGCCCCGGCATTTTGTGCGTTGACGCCCTTGTCACCGAACTCGCACACGCCGCGGTCAACGACGGCGATATTGCCCGGTGTGAAACCGACAAGAGCGCCGCAGCCCAGCGTTGGGTCGGCGCTGCCGTCGCTGACCAGTTCCAGTTGACCGCTGGTGCCAGTCGTCTCGATCGGCGCGCCGAAACCGGCCGGGGCGGCGACAAAGTCGCCGGCGATCGCCGGCGGCGTTTCGATACGCAAGATGGCCGGCAGCCCGCCGGTCCAGACGAACATCTGCATGCGGCCCGGCGAGCCGTCCGCGGGAGTGCTGAAATTGGCGTTGTTGGTGCCCGAGCCGTCCTGGGCGTCGGCCCGCACCGCGTCGTTGCCGTTGCCGCCCAGGCCGAAATTGTTCTGCTGGAAATTGCCCGCCGGCTCGTCGAAGCCGTAGCGGTACATCACGTCGTGGACGATGTTGTTCCAGTAAAAAAGATTGGCCACCGCGAAATCGATGTATTCCGGCGGCTGCTGGGTTGCCAGGTCAAGCGGAAAATCGAAATTCAATCCGCCGCCGCCGTCGGGGCGGCTGCCGCCGGAGTTGTTCGCATCGAAATCGTCCTGCGCCTGGACGTTGTTGCCGCGCGTGTCGGTGAACTGGCCGCCGGCGAGCCCTGTATCGTGCCAGCCGAGCGGCGAGGCGGCCGGGTCGGCAGGATCGGTTTCGAGCGTTCGGCCGCCGTCGAGCGGCGATTCCTTCGGCACTGCGAAGACCCGGTAGCCGGCTTCGGCTGTCCAGTTGACCTCGTCGAGCAGGCGGCCGTCGGCGGCGTCGATCCAAGCGTTCCACCAGTCGGCACTGAGCTGGGCGCGGACCACCAGCGACCAGGCGAGACGAAGTTGCCCGCCGTCGTGGTAATACACCAGTTCGAGCGGGATATCGTCCCGCGACAGCGAACCACCGGTGAACACCTGGGTTTCGGGATCGAGTGTCGATTTCGGCAGCGGCGGCACGACCAGCGCGATGTTTTTCACGGTGGCGAAGTGGTTCAGTGCCTCGGCCGCCGTCAGCTGCGGCGCCCTGAGGTTGACCCGCGCCGCGGCATTGGCGGCAAAGCGTTGATGGGCGCTGGAGATCTTTCCGTCGCGCAGGATATTGACGTTGGCCACGGCGTTGACGACCGGCAGGCCGGCGAGCCGCTGGCGCAGATAAACGTGGTGGACGCCGTTGTGCCGGGTGCGGTAGGCCGCGGTGACTTCGAGATCGGCCAGATCGGCTGCACTCAGGCCCGCTTCGGCGGCGCGGTCGCGCAGCGCCGAGATGGCCAAAGCTTCGGGATCGAAAGGCTGCGCACCGGCGCCGACGGCGTAAAGCAGCGCGGCCAGGAGCGCTGCGTAACGAACGGCGGTGGCGAGCGCCGGTGTGCCGGACTGGCGGAACATGCAAACCTCCCTGTTTTGGGGTTGTTGTTGGCGGACGAGTATTCCATGCCACGAGACCGGAAGTCAATCGATTTTCATTCGCCGTTCAGCAGATCGCCGGCGCGGGCGAGGAGGCGGTCCAGCAGGCGGCCCAGCCGCCGGCGATCGGCGGGTTCGAGGCAGGCGATAAGATCTTTCTGGTAGGCCTGGGCCAAAGGGACGATACGGGCACGCAATTGCCGGCCGGCGGCGCTGAGGTGCAGGTACTGCCGCCGCCGGTCGCCGGCCGGCTGGCGGTCGATGACCAGTTGGCGGGCGATGAGGCCGCGCAGCGCGCGGTGGACCGCGACCTTGTCCATGCCGGTGCGGGCCGCCAGTTCGCTGCCGCTCAATCCGGGCTGGTGGCCGAGCACGGCGATGATGCGCCACTCGGTGACGCTGAGGCCGAAGCGGTCGCGGTAGCAACGGGCGATCCCGGCGCTGACCCGGTTGCTGAGCAGCGACAGCCGGTAAGGCAGGAAGTGCTCGAGGTCGAGTTTCAGCTCCGCCGCGCCCGCTGTTTTGTGTGGTGCACTTGCCGATCGTTTCATTTGTAACTATTATGAATAACCCCGGATGCACCGCGGCGGCGCGTTGGCCGGTCATGTTGTCGACCAGGAGATTGTAGATGCACCCCAATCCGCTCGGCCTCGAAGGCTTCAGCTTTATCGAATTCGCCGCCCCCGATCCGGCGCCGCTCGGCGATCTGTTCCGGCGGCTGGGGTTTACGCTGACCGCCCGCCACGCGCGGCGCGCGGTCGAATTGTACCGCCAGGGCGATATCATCTTTCTGCTCAACAGCGAACCGCAGACCTTCGCCGCGGCGTTCGCCGCCGAACACGGCCCGTGCTGCGCCGGTTTCGGCCTCCGGGTCGCCGACGCCGAGGCGGCGTACCGACAATTGCTGGCCGACGGTGTCGCATCGCTCGGCCAGGCGCCCGGGCCGGCGGTGGACTGCCCGCGTGTTCGCGGCATCGGCGGCTCGATGCTGTATCTTACCGACGGCCGGCTGAGTGACCTGACGCAGCACGGTTTCGAGGTCGTCGCCGGCGCGCCGCCGGCGCCCGCCGGTTTCGGCCTGACCTTTATCGACCACCTGACGCACAACGTCTATGACGGCAACATGGACCACTGGGCCGAGTTTTACGCCCGCCATTTCGGTTTTTACGAAGTGAAGTATTTCGATATCCGCGGTGCCGTCACCGGCCTGCGCTCGCGCGCCATGACCGCGCCGCACGGCCGGATTTCGATTCCGGTCAACGAATCGTCCGATCCCAAAAGCCAGATCAACGAGTACCTCGACCAGTACCGCGGCGAGGGCGTGCAGCACATCGCGCTTTATACCGACGACATCTACCCCACCGTCGAGGCGATGCGCGAGCGGGGCATCGAATTTCTCGACACGCCCGACACCTATTACGAGGCGGTGGACGAGCGCATCCCCGGCCACGGCGAGGATCTGGCCCGCATGCAGGCCAATAAAATCCTGATCGATGCCGACAACATGGACCGCAGCAAGCAACTGCTGCAGATCTTCACCCAGACAGTGATCGGCCCGATCTTTTTCGAGATCATCCAGCGCAAGGGCAACAAGGGCTTCGGCGAAGGCAATTTCACCGCGCTGTTCGAGGCCATCGAACGCGATCAGCAGAAACGGGGCGTGCTGTGAAAAAGTGGATTGCATTTCCGCTCAGCGCCGGGCAGGCGTCACGCCAGGCGCATTGCGACCTGCCGGCCGGCACCTTCGAGCGCGAACTGGGCAAGGAAGGGTTTTTCGGCCCAGCGTGCCACATGGTCCACAGCCACCCGCCGACCGGCTGGGAGAGCTTCGAGGGGCCGCTTCGGCCGCGCGCCTTCGATACGACCAAGCTCGCCGCCGGCGGCGCGGATCCGTGGCAGGCGGCGCACCTGATCGGCAACCGGCATCTCGCGTTGCGCCATTGGCGCTGCACGGCGAGCATGACGCATCTGGCGCGTAACGCCGACGGCGACGAATTGCTGTTCGTCCACTCCGGCGCCGCCGAACTGTACTGCGATTATGGTCATTTGAGTCTCGGCACCGGCGATTACCTGTTGCTGCCGCGCGGTACGATGTGGCGTCTGGAATGCACCGCGCCGCTCGATCTTTTGCTGATCGAGGCGACGAACAGCAGTTACCAGTTGCCCGACAAGGGCCTCGTCGGGCCACACGCGATTTTCGATCCGGCGGTACTCGACGTACCCCAAATCGACGAGGCGTTCCAGGCCCAGCAGGGCGAGACGCCGTGGGCGGTCATCGTCAAGCGGCGGAACGCGCTGAGCACGATCCGCTATCCCTTCAATCCGCTCGACGCGATCGGCTGGCACGGCGACCTGGCGCCGGTGCGCCTCAACGTCAAAGACATCCGGCCGCTGATGAGCCACCGTTACCATCTGCCGCCGTCGGCGCACACCACGTTCGTCGCCGGCCGTTTCGTCGTCTGCACGTTCGTGCCGCGGCCGTTCGAGACCGATCCGGGGGCGTTGAAAGTGCCGTTCTTTCACAACAACGACGATTACGACGAGGTGCTCTTCTATCACGCCGGCGAGTTCTTCTCGCGCGACAACATTCACCCCGGCATGATCACACTGCACCCGTGCGGTTTCACGCACGGCCCGCACCCCAAGGCGCTGGCCAACATGCTCGAACAGAAGGCGCCGGGCACCAACGAGATCGCAGTGATGATCGATGCCCGCGACGCGCTCGAAGTGCTGCCCGATGCCGACGGCATCGAATGGACCGCTTACGTCGATTCCTGGAAAGCCGCCGGATGAAACTCGCCACGTTGAAACAAGGCGGCCGCGACGGCACGCTGGTCGTCGTCAGCGGCGATCTCGAGCGCTATGCCGTCGCCGCCGGCATCGCCCCGCATCTGCAGGCGGCGCTCGACGATTGGTCGAACACGGCCCCGCGTCTGAAGGCGCTTTACGAGGCGTTGCAAAACGGTGCCTTACCGGATGCCGCACCGCTCAGCTTTGCCGAGCTGGCCGCGCCCTTGCCGCGGGCCTACGAATTTCTCGACGGCAGCGCCTACCTGCCGCACGTCGCCAGGGTCCGCAAGGCGCGCGGCGCCGAAGTGCCGGAGAGCTTTTATACCGATCCGCTCATGTACCAGGCGACCAGCGCCGGTTTTCTCGGCCCCTGCGATCCGCTTGTCGCCGCCGACGAAGCCTTTGGCATCGACCTCGAAGCGGAAATCGTCGCCGTTACCGACGATGTGCCGATGGGTGTGACGGCCGGGGATGCCGCGGCGCACATCCAGTTGCTCGGCCTGGTCAACGACGTCTCGCTGCGCAACCTGATCCCCGGCGAGTTGGCCAAGGGTTTCGGATTTTTGCAGAGCAAACCGCGCTCGGCGCTCGCCCCGGTGTTCGTGACGCCGGACGAACTCGGCCCGGCGTGGCGCGACTGCAAGGTCCACCTGCCGCTTTTCAGTTTCATCGACGATGTCGAATTCGGCCGCCCCGAGGCCGGCGAGGACATGCAGTTCAGCTTTGCCGAACTGATCGCCCACGCGGCGAAAACCCGGCCGCTCATCGCCGGTACCCTGATCGGCTCGGGCACGGTGGCCAACGACGACGAAACACGCGGCGCCTCATGCCTGGCCGAAAAACGGGTGATCGAAATCGTCCGCGTCGGCCAGGCGATAACCCCGTTCCTGCGCCATGGCAACCGCGTGCGCATCGAAATGCGCAATGCCGCCGGGCAATCGATCTTCGGCGCCATCGAACAGACCGTGGTCGTCCGCCAGTTCGGGTAGTCCGGTGGTGACGATGAGCAGTGGGCCGGAACTGATCCTTTACACCTACTGGCGCAGCACCGCCGCGTGGCGGGTCCGGATCGCACTGCATGTCAAGGGGCTGGGCGCCGAACTGCGCCCGGTGCATCTGCTGCGCGGCGGCGGCGAACAGCACGCCGCCGATTATGTCCGCTTGCAGCCGCAGCACCTGGTACCGGTGCTGGTCCACAAGGGCCGGGTGATCCGCCAGTCACTGGCCATTGTCGAATATCTCGAAGAAGTCTTCCCCGCGCCGCCGCTTTTGCCCGCCGATCCTGCGGCGCGGGCCGCGTGCCGGGCTTTTGCCCAGGTCATCGCCTGCGATCTGCACCCGCTGAACAATCTGCGCGTGCTGAACTACCTGCGCGACGAACTCGGGGCGGGCGACAAGGCGCGCCTGGCCTGGTATCACCATTGGCTGGCGGCGGGGTTTTCCGCTCTCGAGGCGCTGTGCGACGGTGGCGGCCCCTGTGCCCTGGGCGGCGAACCGACGCTGGCCGATTGCTGTCTTCTGCCGCAGGTTTATAATGCCGAACGATTTTCGTTCGACCTTGCGGCCTATCCGCGGGTCAGCCGTGTCGCCGCGCATTTGCGGACCTTACCGGCGTTTGTCGAAACCGCGCCAGCCGAGCAACCCGATGCCGAAGCCTGAAACTACGATCCGTCACACTCCCGCCGTGGCGCTGCTGGCGCTCGCCGCCTGCGCCGGCCAGCCCCCATCACCGGAGTTGAACCGGGGCGCCGAACAGGCGATTGCCCGTGCCGCCGCCGCCGAGGCCGAACAATACGCGCCTTTGGAATTGCGCTTTGCGCGGGAAAAATTGCAGGCCGCCGAGGCGGCGATCGCCGCCGGCGAGTACGACCTGGCCCGCCGCCAATTGGAACAGGCTGAAATCGATGCCGAGGTGGCGCTGGTCCGCAGCCAGGCCGAGGTCGTGCGCCTTGGCAACGAAAAGCTGATCGCCGAAATCGCCGAGTTGCGCCGCCAGCTCGAGGAAAGCTTCGGCCCGGAGCCGCGGCCATGAGCCGCCGGCTGTCGGTCACGACACTGCTGCTGGCCGCCGCCATGCTGCTCGGCGCCTGTGCCAGCGTCCCCAAACAGGATCTTCTGGTCGAACGCCTCAAATCCGATCTCGACAACCTGCGCCGGGAAGAGACGGTCAAGCGCCATGCCCCGCTGGCGCTGGCCGAAGCCGAGCGCGCCGTCCGCCGCCTGGACCAGGCAGCGGGAAAGAATGAACTGCGCGAACACCTCGCCTATCTGGCGACCCGGCGGATGGACATCGCCCGCGCCGAGGCGCGGCGCGCCGAGGCAGCCGACTACGCGCTGGCCCTCGAGCGCGACAAGGCCGCCTTGCTGGTCCGCTTCAACCGCTTGCAGGCCGAGCAGGCGCTGGCCGAGGCCGAGCGCGCCCGCGTGCAGTCACTGGCTGAAGGCGAGGAGGCCGACCAGGCCAGGGCGCGGGCTGCACAAGCCCGGCAGGCCGAGCGGGAAGCCGCCGCCGCCGCCCAGGCGGCCCGGCGCGATGCCGAAAAGGCCCGCGAACTGGCCGAAACGCAAAGCGAGGTTGCCAAACTCGCGCGCCGCGAAGCCGCGTTGGCCAACGAACAGGCCGAATCCCTGAAACGCCGGCTGGATCGCCTGCAACTCCGCCAGACCGACCGCGGCGTCGTCGTCACCCTGGGCGATGTGCTGTTCGCCACCGGCCAGGCCGAACTGACGCCGGCGAGCGCCGGCAATCTCGACACCGTGGTCGAGCTGCTCGCTGGCGAGCCGGACCGCCGGGTCCGGATCGAGGGCCATACCGACGACCGCGGCGACGCGGAATTCAATACGGCGCTCTCCGAACGGCGGGCCGCCGCGGTACGCGATGCCCTGGTCGCCCGCGGCATCGACCCGGCGCGGATCACCATCGTCGGGATGGGCGAGGATTTCCCGATCGCCGGCAACGACACCGCCGAAGGGCGGGCCCAGAACCGCCGGGTGGACGTGATCCTGCTCGATTCGGCCGCAGCCGGCGAGTAATACTATTTAATGTTATTAGTAACGCCCCCAATTCCACCCCCCGGGGCACATTCAATGCGGGGCTTGCATCAGGCCGGCGATCGGAGTACAGTCGGGGGCGACGGTCCGGATAAGCCAGAGGATGCCTCACCGGGACATGCAGATCACCCACGCCAGCCGCTCTGAGCGCTTGTTCGCCGACCCATCCTGTCATCTGGGCCATCTGCCCCGCAACCACCCACCCGCCCATCTCCGTTGCACCCGGCCGCATGCGTTCGGCCGGGGCCGCATGGCGGGTTCCGAATCGCGGCCCCCAGCCGCCCAAAAACACCGATCAGATCCAATGAAAGGAGGTTTTCCGATGTTCGAACACCACCAGGTTGAGATGGAAAGTCTGCTCAAGGAAAACGAAGAGTTCCGTCGCTTGTACAACCAGCATCAGCAGCTCGACAAACGGGTCGCGGCCGCCGAAACCGGCACCGCGCCGATGGCCGATCTCGCTCTCAACCAGTTAAAAAAGGAAAAACTCTGGACCAAGGACCGCATGGCCCGGATACTCGAGGAAGCTAAGCTCACCCAACATTAAACCTGCCATTCTTGTCACAGATCGCAACGCCCGCCGCAACGCGGGCGTTGCAGTTTTTGCCGCCCGCAGCGCAATAACACTCCTCCCCCGGCGCCCGAAGGGCGCTGGCATCGAATCCCGGTCTCGGGCCGAGGGCAAATGCCCCTTGGTTAACCCAACAGGTGCATAAATTTTGCTCGAATTTATATATTTCTTCATTAAATCAATAAGTTATGAGAATATTAGTCAAAGCATCGAATTCACCTGGGGTGACGCGCCCGCTTGCCCTCGAACCGTAGAATGACTACGGTTTTTACTCGGGCAGTCCTGCCCTCGCCCTGTCCCAACGGGCCGGGCTGCGGCCGTTCAGATTGCGTTCCCGACGTATTTTTTGGGCAATCGGCCAAGCTGTACTCACCCGCTTGACCGAGAATTCCGGGAATTGATGCAACAGTTGGGTAAAGAGGACAGGGGGACAATGTATTAAGATGTTCACCCCGGCCTGCTGAATAGTGCAATGACCATCCACCACAACGTCCTGCAACTGATCGGCGAGACGCCGATCGTCCGCGTCAACCAGCTCGATACCGGGCCGTGCGAGCTGTATCTCAAGCTCGAAAACCAGAACCCCGGCGGTTCGATCAAGGACCGCATCGGTCTTAGGATGATCGAGGATGCCGAACACGCCGGGCGGCTGAAACCCGGCGGGATCATCGTCGAGGGCACCGCCGGCAACACCGGCCTGGCGCTGGCCCTGGTCGCCGCCCAGAAAGGCTATCGCCTGATCCTCGTCGTGCCCGACAAAATGAGCCGCGAGAAAATCTCCAATCTCAAGGCGATGGGCGCCGAAGTGGTCCTCACCCGTTCCGATGTCGCCAAGGGCCACCCCGAGTACTACCAGGATCTCGCCGCCCGCATCGCCGCCGAAACCCCTGGTGCGTACTTCATCAACCAGTTCGGCAACCCGTCCAACCCGCTCGCCCACCAGGACGGCACCGGGCCAGAAATCTGGCGGCAGATGGCCGGCCGGCTCGACGCCATCGTCCTCGGCGTCGGATCGAGCGGCACGATCACCGGCCTGTCGCGGTATTTCGCCAAAGTCGCGCCCGAGGTCGAGTTGATCCTCGCCGACCCGGCCGGTTCGATCCTCGCCGAATACATCAATGAAGGCACCTTGAGCACCAAGAGCGCGAGCTGGATGGTCGAGGGGATCGGCGAGGATTTCCTCCCGACCATCAGCGACTTCAGCCGTGTCGGCAAGGCGTACAGTATCGACGACCGGGAGAGTTTTCTGACGGCCCGCGAGCTTTTGAAAAGCGAGGGCATCTTGGGCGGTTCCTCGACCGGCACCCTGGTCGCCGCCGCCCTGCGTTATTGCCGTGAGCAGACCGCGCCGAAGCGGGTGCTGAGCTTCGTTTGCGACACCGGCAACAAATATTTATCCAAAATGTATAACGACCAGTGGTTGCGCGATTTTGGTTTTATCGAACGCGAGACGACAGGTACCTTGCGCGACCTGATCGCCCGTCCGGTCGACGAGCATGAGACGATAGTCGTCACCCCCGGCGAACCGCTGGCCAACGCCTACCAGCGGATGAAGCTCTACGACGTCTCGCAATTGCCGGTGATGCACGACGGCAAGCTGCTCGGCATCATCGACGAATCGGACATCCTGCACGCCGTCTATCGCGACCACAGCCGCTTCCGCGAGCCGGTGCAGAGCGCGATGGTCAGCGAACTGAAACTGATCGACGTCCACGCCCCGCTCGACGACCTGCTGCCGATCTTCGACCGCGACCACGTCGCCATCGTCATGGACGGCGAACAGTTTCTCGGCCTGATCACCCGCGTCGATCTGCTCAACCACCTGCGCCGCCGTAACGATTGCCGGTAATGCGAAGGACAAAGGACAGCCCCCTTCGTCACTCCGGCCGCGCCCGCCACCCCCTCTTCGTCATTCCGGACGCGCCGCTACCCCCCCCCATTTCCGTCATTTCGGAAACGGTGAAGCCCAAAGTTAACCCAACTGTTGCATAAATTCCCGGAATTCTCGGTCAAGCGGGCGAGTGCAGCTTGTTCGATTTGCCGCGGCAGCGTAGTTATTCCTACGGTTCAAGGCAAAGCTGCCGCCCGCTTGGGCGAGAAACCGGGCGCGTCACCCCAGGTGAATTCGATGCTTGAACTAAAATTCTCATAACTTATTGATTTAATGAAGAAATATATAAATTCGAGCAAAATTTATGCAACTGTTGGGTGCATGCTTGTGACGAATCCACCGGGAGCGCCGGATGCGGGAAATCCGCACGTCCGGTGCGACGAGGGGCGAGGGCCCGGCATCCGTCGGGTTCCTCGCCTACTCTACTGGTGAAAAACAGTGCCTCTCGCCAAGACCGTTAGGATTTACAAAGCCACAAGCCGGAACGGCGAAGTAACACGGAGGTAACGAGCCACGCCGAGCGGAAAGGCCGTTCCGATGCAGGGACCTGCCGGCGCCTGCCGGAAGGAGTGGCGCATCAGCCGCCGAAATTGTCCTTGAACAGCGCCGGTTCGGGATCGGGCGCGCCGTCGAAGCTGCTTTGGAACAGGAGAGGGTCCTCGTTCCGGGCGATGCTGATTTCGAAATCGTTGGCCAGGATCAGATCGTCGCCGGCAAGCTGCCTGGAGGTTTGCGGGTCGGGCCGCGGCAAAAAGACGACGGCGAGGGCCACCGCGGCCGCGGCCGCGGTGGCGGCCAGCGGTAGCGGGCGGAGCAGTGGCTGCCAGGGCCGGGCGGGTCGCGATTCGGCTGCGGGTTTAAGTGCCGCATGATGGGCGGCGAACGCCGCTTCCAGGCCGGCGCGGGCGTCCAGCAACACCCGGACATCGTCGGCACAATCGGTGCAGGCCGTAAGGTGCGCCACGAGGCGCCGGCGCTGCCACGGCCAGATGCGGCCGGCGGCGAGGCCGGCAAGCCGCTCGCCGGTCGGACAGGCGTCCGGGGCCGCGGTATGACGGCGGTACAGCGGGCGCCAGCGTGGGTCGAGTTCACTCATCACATTCGCTCATCCGTTTTTTCAGTTCCCGGATCGCCCGATAGGTCAGATTGTGGGCGCGATCCGGATTGCACTGCAACAGGCCGGCGATCTCGGCAACGTTGTAGCCTTGCAGGTACAGCGCAACGGCCGTGCCGTAAGCCGGCGGCAGGTCGTCGATCGCCGTCTTGAGCCGCTGCGCCTGCATTTCGGCGGCGAGCCGGCCCTCGGGGCCCGGGGCGTCGTCGGGCAGGCTGTCCAGCGCCTCGGCGTCGTCGTCGCGGCCGGCGGGCCGGCTGCGGTGCCGGCGCAGGCTGTCGATGATCGCGCTGTTGACGACCCGCAGATAATAAGACGGGCTGAGGCCCGAATTATTGTCACCGCGGTACACTTCCCACAGCCGGATACGGACCTCCTGCAGCAGGTCGTCGGCGTCCAGCGCCGCATCCGGCGGGCGAACCCGGGCTACCGCCGCCCGGATCGGCCCGGCCAGGCGCTGCCACAATGCCTCGAAAGATTCCATAAATCAGGCTTCAACCCGGATGGTGCATCGACTTTTGAAATTGCCGGCCCGGCCGGTAACGGCAGCATATTCGATTTGCCGTAGGGGCGTTACTAATACATTCACATAAATAAGGATGGTCTGTGCAAGACCGATATAATTGGTGCATATCGACAACCCAGCTCACCAAAACCCGAACCTCTGGAGTAGCCCATGACCAGCGCCCCGCCGCGCTCCTTGGCGACCCGCGTGATCCACGCCGGCCAGGCCCCCGATGCTTCCACCGGCGCCGTGATGACGCCGATTTACGCCACCTCGACCTATGTCCAGCAAAGTCCCGGCGTCCACCAGGGCTTCGAGTATTCGCGCACCCAGAACCCGACGCGTTTCGCTTTCGAGCGCTGTATCGCCGATCTCGAGGAGGGCACCGCCGGTTTCGCTTTCGCTTCCGGAATGGCGGCGATCGCCTCGGTGCTCGAACTCATCGACAGCGGCAGCCATGTGCTGGCCATGGACGATTTATACGGCGGTACCTATCGCTTGTTCGAGCGGGTCCGGCGCCGTTCCAGCGGCCTCGATTTCACATTCGCACCGCTGCACCGGGAAGGCGAGATTGACCGTCATCTCAAAAAGAACACCAAGATGGTGTGGCTGGAGACGCCGACCAACCCGCTGCTCAACCTGGCCGATATCGCCGCTCTGGCGGCGCGCGCCCGGGAGGCGGGTGCGCTGTTGGTGGTTGACAACACCTTCGCCACGCCACTGATCCAGCAGCCGTTGAACCTCGGCGCCGATATCGTCGTCCATTCGGCGACCAAGTATCTGAACGGCCATTCCGATATGATCGGCGGTGTTGCCGTGGTCCGCGATCCCGCCCTGGCCGAGCGTTTGGCGTTCATCCAAAACTCCACCGGTGCCGTGCTCGGCCCGTTCGACAGTTTCCTCGCCCTGCGCGGCCTGAAAACGCTCGCCCTGCGCATGCGGGCGCACAACGACAACGGGGCGCGGCTTGCCGGGTACCTGGCCGGCCATCGGCGGGTCAAGCGCGTCATTTATCCGGCCTTGGCCGATCATCCGCAACAGGCACTGTGCCGCTCGCAGATGGGCGGGCTGGGCGGCGGCATCGTCAGCTTCGAACTTGACGGCGATCTGGCCGCGGCGCGCGGCGTGCTCGAACGGTTCACGCTGTTTGCGCTGGCCGAGAGCCTGGGCGGCGTCGAGAGCCTGGTCAACCACCCGGCGATCATGACCCACGCTTCGGTACCGGCCGAACGCCGCGCCGCGCTCGGTATCAGCGACAGCCTGATCCGCCTGTCGGTCGGCATAGAAGACCCCGCCGATCTCATCGCCGATCTCGACCAGGCGCTGCACTGACCGCCCGCCAGCATTCCGGCCGCGCCCGCGGCAGCGGGTGGGGTGGGGCCATCGTTCGCGCCCTGCGGGTTTCCCTCAGGCGCCTCGTTCTCTTGCTATCATCGCTGCGCGTCCGGAATTCGGGCGCGTTTTCTGGAACCTGCAAAGGGGGAAATCATGGAACGACTTGTCAATTGTCACCTTCGCCGGACCGCGCTCGAGGCATTGCCCCGGGCATGGCCCGGCATCGTGTTGTCGGCGATGCTCTGGATCGCGGCCGGTTCGGCATCCGCCGTCACCGGGGTCGCCTTCGTCCACGGCACCAGCAATCAGAGCGATGCCCTGAACGATTACTGGACGGCCGGAATGGTCAATTCCATCCGTCAGGGATTGCCCAATTCCGCCAATTTCCTGGTGGTCAACTGCAACTTCACGCAGTTCATGTGGGAAGCGGATGCCGCCGGCTGTCTCGCCGGGCAGCTCCACAACTTCATCACCACCCGGGGCATCGACGATTTGGTCATCATCACGCACTCCAACGGCGGCAATGTCGTGCGCTGGATTTTTTCCAATCCGACGTGGGACAGCCGCTATCCGACCATCATCAACAACACCCGCTGGATCAATGCCATCGCCGCTTCCAGCCTCGGCACGCCGCTGGCCGAAGCGGTGATCCAGGGCAATGTGTTCGAACAGTCCCTCGGCTGGCTGCTCGGTTTCAAGAACGACGCAGTGCGCCAGCAACAGCCGAGCTGGATGGCCTTTTACAACGCCAACTGGTTGCTCGGCACGGCGGGCCGGCCGGCGCTGCCCCGGAGCTTTTACGCCATCGTCGGCACCGATGTCGAAACCTCGATCTTCGACAGCGACAGCTATTGCGGCGGGTACACCGAAAACCTGGGCCTGGAGATCACCCAGGCCTGGCTCAGCAGTTGTTCGGACGGCTTCCTCGACTGCTCCAGCCAGGCGGGCGCCGGCTTTGTCTGGTTCTTCGATACCCAGCGGACGATCGGCCGGGAACCGCTCAGTCACAATCAAAGCCGGCGCAAATGCTTCGGCCTCGATGTGATTTTGCGCAACGATCTATGAGCCAGGGAGAGTCGAAATGAAAAGCAAATCGATGTTCTATACCGCGCTGGCGGTTGGCCTCGGTGCGGCCTGGGCGGCCAACGCCCAACTCAAGCCCGCCGCCGCGCCGCCGGCGGCCGTGAAGGCGACCTGGCTGGCCGCCCAGGCCGGGGATATGATTCCGGCCGATCTCGCCGGACCGTCATCGGCGGTTCCGGTGCCGCTCAATACGGATCGCGTCGCGGCGGCATACAGTTGGCCGCTGGCGGTGGACGCCCCACTGGCCGCTGCCGACACGGGCCACACCGGCGAAAGTCGCCAGTACTGGCTGGATGTCACCGGCCGCGAACTGGCCGAGGGGGTGGAAATCGCCACGGTCAGCCGCGGCGCGGTGGTCCGGATCAGCCCGCTGGACGATTCCGGCGTGCAGCTTGCGGCCACCGGTCTTGGCCTCCTGAGCCGGGGCCGGACACTCGACCGGGCAAACGCCGTGGCGTCGCTGGTCACCGCCGATGCGTTGCGCGCCGCCGGTGCCGATTTCCCGGACGGGACGCTGGCCTTTCGCCTGCGCCCCGAAGTCGAACCCGGGTCGCTGCGCCTCAGTCTGGCCAATGCCGGGCAGCCGGAGGATCGGTTCGTTGTCCACGTTCACGAACCGGCCAGCGACGTGGTGGCCACGCTCGGCACCGGGCGCGGCGCCTATTTGGCCGGCGAGTCGGTGGCGATCGAGTTTACCGTCACCAATGCCGCAGGCGACGTGACGGGTTTCGCCGTCTCGCCGGACGGTAAAACGGTCGAACCTGTGACCTTCAGCGGTGCCGGCGACCGCTACAGCGCACACCTGCCGGCCCGGGCCGCATCCACCGCCGGCTTGTGGGAGATCCAGGCATTGTTCAATGGCCAGGCGCGCGGCCTTGACGTCCGACGCGATGTCAAGACCGCCATCCACGTCGCGGTGCCGACGGCGCGCCTGACCGGTCAGGTCACCGCCGAGCGGACGGCAGCCGGGCTGACTTTCGGGCTGGGGGTGCAAAACACCATTGCCGGGCGCTATCAAGCCTCCGGTGTTTTATACGGCACCGTTAAAAACGGTGACCTCAAGCCGCTGGGCGCCGCGCACAGCGCCGCCTGGCTGAATCCCGGCACCGGCCGTCTCGAACTGGCCTTCGACGCCGCCGTCCTGGCGGCAAAGGGCTTCAATCCGCCCTACGAGCTGCGCGACCTGCGGCTCTACGACCAGTCGCGTCTGGCGCTGCTGCAACGGCAGTCGCGGGCCGTCGTCGTCAACTGATCCGAGCCAAAGCGGCCCGGCAGGCGCCGGGCCGCTTTTTTCAGATACCGTTCGATTCTTCCGCCCGGCGGGCCGCGGCGAGGCGCTCGGGAGTGCCGATATCGATCCACAGGCCGTGGTGTTCGCTGCCGGTGACCTGGCCGCGGCGGGCGGCGGCGGCGAGCAGGGGGGCGAGCCGGTAGCGACCGGGTTCGCAGCCGGCGAACAGTTCCGGGTGCAATACCGCGATACCGGCGTAGGTCAGCGTGGGTTCCGTTTTTTCGGGCGTATTTTCGGGCGTAGTGCCGGGCATGGTCACGTAGCCGCCGCGCAGCACGAAATCGCCGGCCGGGTGATGCGCCGGGTTGGCGACCAGGATCAGGTGGGCGAGCGGCGGTTTGATCCAGCGCAGGTGATGCAGCGGATAGTCGCACCACAGGTCGCTGTTGACGACGGCGAACGGCCCGGTGCCGAGCAGCGGCAGGGCGCGGTGGATGCCGCCGCCGGTTTCCAACGGTTCGTTCTCGGGTTCTTCGCTGTAAACGATCGTCACGCCGAAATCTGCGCCGTCGCCGAGCCGCTCGCGGATCGCCGCGCCGCGCCAGCCGAGGTTGATCACAAGCTCGGTGAAGCCGGCGCGTTTGAGTGCCATGAGGTGATGTTCGATCAGTGGCCGGCCGCCGACTTCGAGCAGCGGCTTGGGCCGCTCGGCGGTCAGCGCGCCGAGGCGCAGGCCGCGGCCGGCGGCGAGCAGCATCGCTTTCACCGGCCGATCTCCGCGCTGCCGCCGGGGCTCTGCCGGGTCAGATCCCGGCCGCGGCAGAGGTTTTCGAGCCAGTGCGCGAATCCGGCCAGGGCCGGTTCGCCGGCCGCCGCTTCCTGCGTCATGTCGAGCACGTGCGGCAGGTATTGGAGGTAATCGGTTTTGCCGTCGCGGTAGCACAGCCGGCAGAAGATGCCGAGCACCTTGAGATGGCGCTGCACGCCCATCAGCTCGTGACTGCGGGCGAAATCATCGACACTACAAGTGACCAGACCGGCGGCTTTCAGCCGTTGCCAGTGCCGCGCCCGCGCGTGCCGCCGCCAGTCGTTGTCGTGCGACACATAACAATCCTTGAGCAGTGAGACCAGATCGTAGGTCACCGGCCCGTACACCGCATCTTGGAAATCGATGACGCCGAGGCGCGGCGCGCCGGTTACCATCTCGAGCACCATCAGGTTGCGGCTGTGGTAATCGCGATGCACGAACGACTTGCGCTGGCCGAGCGCCGCGTTGAGCAGCAGGCGGAAGGCCGTTTCGATCAAATCCCAGGTATCGCAGTCGGGCTCGAGGCCGAGGTGGCGGGCGAGGAACCAGACCGGGAACAGCTCCAGCTCGTCACGCAGCCGGGTTTCGTCATAGGGATCGAGCCCGGCAGTTGCCGTTGCCTGTTGTATTTTGAACAGCGTATCGAACGCCGCGGCATAGAGCGCCTCCCGGTCGCCGCCGGCGTGCAGCGCAGCGTGCAATGTCAGCGAGCCGAAATCCTCGAGCAGCACAAATCCCTGCGTTTCATCGACGGCGTGGACTTCGGGCACCTTGACACCGGCGGCAGCGAGGCGGGCGCGAATCTCGAGCCAGGGGCCGAGCGCTTCGCGGTCGGGCGGTGCGTCCATGACGATCAGCGTGCCGCCCGGGTGGTGCAGGCGCAGGTAACGCCGGAAACTGGCGTCGGCCGACGCCGCGGCCAGGCGCCAGTTTCCACTCTTCAGCCGCGGCGCACGGCGCAGCCAGGCGGCGAGCGCCGCCTCGCGGGCTTGGTGTCCGGGCGACGAAATCGGAGATGCCGTCATTAGACAGATAGATTAAAGATTTTGCGAGGCAAAATCGGCGAGGCGCGAGCGCTCGCCGCGGCGCAGCGTGATATGGCCGCTGTGCTGCCAGGTTTTGAAACGATCGACGGTGAAGGTCAACCCCGAGGTGGTCTCGGTGAGATAGGGCGTATCGATCTGCTCGACATTGCCGAGGCAGACGATCTTGGTGCCCGGCCCGGCGCGGGTGATCAGGGTTTTCATCTGCTTGGGTGTCAGGTTCTGGGTCTCGTCGATGATCACGTAGCGGTTCAGGAAAGTCCGGCCGCGCATGAAATTCATCGCCCGGATCTTGATCTTGCTGGTCAGAAGATCGTTGGTCACGGCGCGCGCCCACTCGCTGCCGTCCTCGGGGTTGGTCAGCACCTCGAGGTTGTCGGTCAGTGCCCCCATCCACGGCGTCATCTTTTCCTCCTCGCTGCCCGGCAGGTAGCCGATTTCCTCGCCGACCGGCACTGCGGCGCGGGTCATGATGATTTCGCGGTAGCGTTTGTCGTCGAGCGTCTGGGCCAGGCCGGCGGCCAGGGTCAACAGCGTTTTGCCGGTGCCGGCCGTACCCATCAGGGTGACGAACTCGACTTCGGGGTCGAGCAGCAGGTTGAAGGCGAAGTTCTGTTCGCGGTTGCGTGCCTGGATGCCCCACACAGCGTGCGCCGTGGTCCGGTAGTCCTCGGCGATGACGAAGGCGAAAGTGGTTTCATCGACGATCTTGACCAGCGCCTCGACGCTGCCGTCGCCGGTTTCCCCGCCGGCGCCCTGGATCGCCAGGCATTGGTTGGGATACCACTCGTCGCCGGGCCGGCGAGGGCAGCGGTACCAGGTGCGGCCGCCGGCGCTCCACGATTCGATCTGCGGGTAGCGCTCCCAGAAGTCGGTGAGGGCGTGCACCTGCCCCTGATAGAGGAGGCTGAGGTCGTCGAGTGCCCGGTCGTTGTGGTAATCCTCGGCCGGGATGCCGTAGATCGCCGCCTTGATGCGCAGGTTGATGTCCTTGGAGACCAGGATGACCCGGCGGTCGGGCAGGCGCCGCGCCACATCGCGCACGGCGCGCAGCAACTGGCTGTCGGCGAACGAGCCGTTGGCGATCAGCGGATCCTCGTCTTTGAGGGGTTCGGTCTGGAAATACAGCCGGCCGCGGGCGTTGCCGAGTCTGAGACCTTCCGGCTGGGTCAGTTCGAGGCCGTCTGCCAGCGAGGCGTCCTCGTGCATCATCTGGTTGATGAAGCGGCTGACCTGGCGTGTGTTGCGGGCCACTTCGGTCAGGCCGATCTTGGCGTGGTCCAACTCCTCGAGGACGATCATCGGCAGATAGACGTCGTGCTCCTCGAAACGGTACAGGGCGGTCGGATCGTGCATCAGCACGTTGGTGTCGAGGACGTAAAGGCGCTGTTCGGTCATCGTGTTTTGCAGATAAGGCCCATCCGGGCGCGGCGGGGTGGAGTCATGAATGAGTACGGCTTCACAACTCGGTAAGGGCGGCCAACACCTCTGCAGCGTGGCCTTCGACCTTGACCTTGCGCCAGACACGGCGGATCAGGCCTCGGGCGTCGAGCAGGAAGGTGCTACGCTCGATGCCGCGGACCTTACGGCCGTACATCGTTTTGTCGCGGATCACGTCGAAGGCGCGGCAGGCGGCCTCGTCCTCGTCGCTGATGAGGTCGAAGGGCAAATCGTATTTTTGCCTGAACTTTTCGTGGCGGGCCGGCGAATCGCGCGAGATGCCGAGCACAACCGCCCCCAGGCGCTGAAAATCCGGATAGCGCGCGCGGAAATCCAGGGCCTCGCGGGTGCAGCCCGGCGTGTCGTCACGCGGATAGAAATACAGCACCGCCGGGTGCCCGGCGAGGTCGCGGTGGCGGATACGCCGGCCGCCGGTGGCCGGCAGGTCGAAGGCGGGAGCGGGTCGATTGAGCTGCACAGTGGACGAACGGAGGCGATAACATGTTGCGGGCGGTTCTTGCGTGCAGCATACTTGCCCCGCATGTCCGTGGCAAGTAGTATGCCCGGCAATATGTCAACCTCCCGGGGCGGTTCGCGATGCAATTGACCGGCAGTATCGTGGCGCTCGTCACGCCGTTTTCGGCGGCCGGCGAGCTCGACCTCGCCGCCTGGCGGCGACTCGTCGGCTGGCACCTGGAAGCCGGGACGGACGGCATCGTGGTCGCTGGCACGACCGGTGAATCGGCGACGCTGGAAACCGCGGAATATGAGCATTTGCTGGCGGTTGCGGTAGCGGAAGTCAAAGGCCGCATCCCCCTTATCGCCGGCGCCGGGTCGCCCTCAACCGCCAAAGCGACCGACCTGGCGCGGCGCGCCAAGGCCAAGGGCGCCGATGCGATCCTCGCCGTCACGCCGTATTACAACCGCCCGTCGCAGGCCGGGCTGGCGGCGCATTACCGGGCGCTGGCTGCGGCCTGCGACCTGCCGCTCGTGCTATACAATGTGCCGGGTCGAAGTGGCGTGGATCTGCAGCCGAAGACCGTCGAGAGCCTGTTCGACCTGCCCAACCTCGCCGGCATCAAGGAAGCCAACACCCAGCCGGGGCGCCTCGCCGCGTTGCTGGCCCTCAAGGAGCGTCGCCCGTCGTTCGCCGTCCTGAGTGGCGACGATGCGAGCGCCGCCGAGAGTATGATGGCCGGCGCCGACGGCGTGATCTCGGTGATCGCTAATGCCGCGCCGCGCCGTTGCGCCGAGTGGGCACGGGCGGCCAAGGCAGGGAATCGCGGCCGGGCGGTGGAACTCGACCAGCAACTGCAAGCGCTGCACGAATTGGCGATGCTCGGCGGCAATCCGGCCGGGATCAAATGGTGCCTTAACCGGATGGGCCGGATCGGGCCGGCACTGCGCCTGCCGCTGGTCCCGCTCGCCGCTCCCGCCGCGGCGAGCGCCGAGCGCTTGTTTGCCGCGCTCGACTGGTTAGCGGCGGATCCAATAGACCCGGAGTCCGGGGCAGTCGATGTGCACAAGGGTGTTTAGAAAAATGAAATATATCAGGCTTGGATACGCGCCGCGCTCTGCCGTCCTGGCACTTCCGGTCCTGATGCTCAGCGCCCTGGTTCTTGCGGCCTGCGGTTCGGGCAAAAAACTGTATATCGAAAGCGAGGAACTGCCGCCGCTGGTCGTCCCCGAGGATCTCGACACGCCCGACCAGCGTTTGGCGCTGGCCATCCCCGGCACGCCGGCGGCCGAACTGGCCGGTCGGGCTGAAGCCAGGCCGCCGGTGGTGCTGAGCAGCGAAGAAGCGGCGATCAGCAATACCCAGGTGCGTTACGGCGCCGGCGCGCTTTACCTGCTGGTCGAGGACGAGATCTCAAGCGTCTGGCGCCGCCTCGGCTTCACGTTGAACCGCGGTGCGATGCGGTTGACCGATACCGCCCCGGACAGTCACCGCTACAGCTTCTTTTACACCCAGCCGCCGCCCGCGGATGAAGGCGGTTTTTGGGATACGATCTTTTTCTGGCGCGGCAGCGACATGGTCGATTTTTCCGGCGAATACCAGGTCGAACTGCGCCCCGACGACAAAACACCCGGCAATACCCGGGTCTATCTTTATCGCGGCGACGGCCGGCCGGCCGACGCCGAGGCCGCCGACCATATCACCGGTGTGATCCAGAAGCGCCTCGGATAGCGTGAAAGGGCGCTGGCCTGGAGTTTTTTGTCCAGCCAGGTCACTTCATTCCGGACACGGCCGTACCCACCCTGTTTTTGCCCTTCCGGATGCGCGCTCCCCTCTTGTCATTCCGGACGCGCCGCTACCCCCATTTCCGTCATTTCGGAAACGGTGAAGCCCAAAGTTAACCCAACTGTTGCATCAATTCCCGGAATTCTCGGTCAAGCGGGTGAGTACAGCTTGTCCGATTGCCCGACAAATGCGTCGGGAACGCAATTTGAACGGCCGCAGGGCCGGCCCGTTGGGACAGGGCGAGGACAGGACAGTCCGAGTAAACCGCCCTTCGTGCATTGCCTGCGCTTACGCCTGTCTGTGGGCGTACACGCACAGGCAGGCGGGAATGATGAAGACAGGGCCGCTTCCCAGGCACGGGAATGACCGGGGACGACCAACGCGGAACGAACAACGAACCGCGCAGCCTAGCGCTCGAGATATTTCAGCTTGTCCGGTTTGCCGTCCCACTCGGTGGCGTCGGGCGGTGGGTCCTTGCGGCGGGTGATCACCGGCCACAGCCGGCTGAGTTCGGCGTTGAGCGGCAAAAACGCCTGCTGGCCGTCGGGCACGTCGTCTTCCGGGAAAATCGCTTTCGCCGGGCATTCAGGCTCGCACAGCGTGCAGTCGATGCACTCTTCGGGGTCGATGACCAGAAAGTTCGGCCCTTCGTGAAAACAATCCACCGGGCAGACTTCGACACAATCGGTGTACTTGCACTTGATGCAGTTTTCGGTAACGACAAAGGTCATGGGCGAGTCGGGGTTGCAGATCACGACCGAAACTGGCGCTCCCTACGAGACTCGAACTCGTGTTTTCGCCTTGAGAGGGCGACGTCCTGGGCCACTAGACGAAGGGAGCGGGGCGAGACATGATACAATTTTCTATTCCCGCAGCCAAGTTCCGGCCCTGACTGCCGCAGATTTCGATCACCGGGCCGGTGGAGGCCGCTTGAGAGACGCAACAACGACAATCCCCGCCGCCGCCTGCTGACCAGGCAGCCTGCGCCCGGCGGCGCCACAGTACGGTTCATCTTGCACGACAAACTCCTCATCATCCCCCGCGATGTCCACCGGCTCGATCCGGGGCGCATCTGCCCCCGTGCCATCGAAGTGATCCAGCGTCTCAGGCAGGCCGGCTTTGCCGCTTACCTGGTCGGCGGTGGGGTGCGCGACCTGTTGCTGGGTCATCAACCCAAGGACTTCGATATCGCCACCGACGCTCACCCCGACGACATCGTCCGCCTGTTCCGCCGCTGCCGGCTGGTCGGCCGCCGCTTTCGCATCGCCCATGTCTATTTCGGCCGCGAATTCATCGAAGTGGCCACCTTCCGTGCCGCCGCGGCGCCGGCCGCCGATGGCGATAGCGAAATCCAGGGCGATGACAGCGGGGTGGAGCGCGACCTCGGCGACCGCCACGTCGAGAACGGCCGCATCGTGCGCGACAACGTCTTCGGAACCGAAGCCGAGGACGCCTGGCGCCGCGATTTTACGGTCAACGCACTGATGTACGATCCGCTCGACGAGACCATCCGTGATCACGTCGGCGGCTTCGCCGATGTGCAGGCGCGCCGGCTGAGATTGATCGGTGACCCAAAGACCCGTTACCGTGAAGACCCGGTGCGGATGATCCGTGCCATCCGCTTTGTCGCGGCCCGCGGCCTCGAACTCGATGCCGCTGGCCGCGCGCCGCTCGCCCAGCTGGCGCCGCTGATCGCCGATGTCGCCCCGGCCCGCCTGTTCGAGGAGGTGTGCAAGGTATTTTTGAGCGGCTACGGGCAGCGGGCCTTCGAACTGATGGCCGAATACGGTCTGTTTCAGCAGTTGTTTCCGCTGATCGAGGTGCGGTGCGAAGACGGGCACTGGCGCGCCAATCCCATCCTCGAAACCGCTTTTGCCAACACCGATCACCGGGTACGCACCGGCAAGCCGGTCACGCCGGGCTTTCTTTTCGCCGCCCTGCTCTGGCAGCCGCTGCAGCGGCAGATCGATCAGTTGAACAGCGAAGGATTGCAGGGCATGGATGCGGTGTATGAAGCGATGGAGGCGGTGCTGGCCGAACAGGTGCAGCGGGTTGCGGTGCCGCGCCGTTACACGATGATCTCCCGCGACATCTGGCTGATGCAGCCCCGGTTCCGCCGTATGCGCGGCCGGCGCGTGTTGCGTTTCATCGCCGAGCGGCGGTTCCGCGCCGCCTACGATTTTTTGTTGCTCCGCGTCCTGACCGACCCCGATCTGCAACCGGTTGCCGAGTGGTGGACCAAGATCCAGGAAGCGCCGCTGGAAGTGCAGGAAAAGATGGCCGGTCTGGCGCCCGGCGAGGCGGCGGCCGAGAGCCTGGCCGGTGCGTCGCGGCGGGAGGGCGGCTCACCCCCACGGCGGGTGCGGCGGCGCGGCGGCCGGCGGCGGCGCGGCGGCGGAATCCAACCGGCCGGAGAATGATCCGGCTTGAATGGCCGGTGAGGCATGTCCGGGACGAGCCCTCCTTGGCCTGTCACCTGTTACCTCGGCCTCGGCGGCAATCTGGGCGATGTGGCAGATCACCTGCGTTTCGCCCTCGCCGAATTGGTCGCCTTGCCCTGGACTTGTGTCGTTGCCGTCTCGCGCCCGTGGCACACGCCGCCGTGGGGCCTGGCCGAGCAGCCGCCGTTTCTCAATCTGGCGGTCGAGATCGTGACCGGCCTGGCGCCACTGCCACTGCTCGATCGCCTGCTGGCCATCGAGCGCCGCGCCGGCCGGGTCCGCGCCGGGACGCGCTGGGGGCCGAGAACCCTCGATATCGATATCCTGGCTTACGGCGGGCGCTGCATACGCCATCCCCGGCTGCACGTGCCGCACCCGCAACTGGCGGCACGGGCTTTCGCCCTGGCGCCGCTCGCTGACCTGGCGCCGGACCTCGTATTGCCCGGCTGCGGCCCGGTTGCCGCACTGCTCGCCGCCGCCGACCGCCGCGGCCTGCATCCCGCAGCGTTTATCATTGACATTCCGCAGCAGGTATGAACCCTGGCCATGAGCCACGATAAACCCATCACCGTCGAGCACCTCAAAGCGTGCAAGCAGCGCGGCGAAAAAATTGTCATGCTGACCGCCTACGATGCGACGTTTGCCGCCGCCGCCGAACGGGCCGGAGCCGATTGCGTGCTGGTCGGCGATTCGCTCGGCCAGGTGATCCAGGGGCGCGAATCGACGCTGCCGGTCACCGTCGAGGAGATGGCCTATCACACGCGCGCCGCCCGCCGCGGCCTGCGGCGGGCGTTGCTGATCGCCGATATGCCATTCATGAGCTACCACGACGACGCCAGTGCCGCCGCCGCGGCGCGTACCTTGATCGGCGCCGGCGGCGCGGCGATGGTCAAGCTCGAAGGCGCAGGCGCGGTGGTCGATCGTGTCGCGCACCTGGCCGCCTATGGCGCCGCAGTCTGTGGCCACCTCGGACTGACCCCGCAATGGGTGCACCGCCTCGGCGGTTATCGCGTCCAGGGCCGCGGTGCCGATGCCGCGGCGCTGATCGGCCGCGAAGCGCTGGCCCTGGAGCAGGCAGGGGCGCAGCTTCTGATCCTCGAATGCGTGCCGGCGGCGCTGGCGGCTGAGCTGACCCGGCAACTGGCGATCCCGGTGATCGGCATCGGGGCCGGGGCCGGTGTTGACGGCCAGGTGCTGGTGCTGCACGACGCGCTAGGGCTCAATCCCCGGCCGCCGCGTTTCGTCCGCGATTTCATGGCCGCCGGCGGCGGCAGCATCGCGCAGGGCCTCGCCGCCTTTGCGGCGGCGGTGCGCAGCGGCGATTTTCCGGGCCCGGATGAGCAATATGATTGACGGCCGGCTCAGCCCGGTGGCGCCGGCATGAAGGCGGCATGTGCGTCACAGGCGGGCGGCGGTCTCGAATGCGTTTTCGACCGCCAGGCGCTGGCGCGGGCGGTCGATGTCTTTCACGCCCGCGGCGAGCGCGTCGCGCTAGTGCCGACGATGGGCGGCCTGCACGCCGGGCACCTCAGCCTCATCGACGTTGCCCGCCGCCATGCCGAGCGCGTGATCGTCAGTATTTATGTCAACCCCGCGCAGTTCGCCGCCGGCGAGGATTTCGACCGTTACCCGCGCGATCTGGAGGCCGACCGGGCGCGGCTTGCAGCCGCCGGGGCCGATCTGCTGTTCGCCCCGGACGACGCGGCGATCTATCCGCACGGCCTTCGCGCCGCACTTAAGCTGGCGGCGCCGCCGGCGCTCGCCGGCACGCTGTGCGGCCTGAGCCGGCCGGGCCACTTCGACGGCGTCCTCACCGTCGTCGCCCGGCTGTTCAACCTGGTGCGGCCCGCGGTTGCGGTGTTCGGTGAAAAGGATTACCAGCAGTTGCTGATCGTCGAGTACCTGGCGCGCGATCTCGGCTACCCGCTCGAGATCATCCGCGCGCCCCTGATCCGCGATCACGACGGACTGGCCCTCAGTTCGCGCAATGTCTATCTCGAGGCCGCCGAGCGGCAGGCGGCGCTGGCCCTGCCGCAGGCCCTTGAGGCCGCCGCCCGCGCCCTGACCGGCCGCCTGAGCGAACGGATTGCCGAATGCGAACGGCAGGGCTGGGCGGCGCTGATCGAGGCCGGGCTCGAACCCGAATACTTCACGGTCCGCGACGCCGGCGATCTCGGTCTGCCGCGCCCCGATCGACCCTGGCGGATTCTGGCCGCGGCGCGGGCCGGCCGCACTCGGCTGATCGACAACCTGGCGGTACCGTGACTGGGCGGTGGGGCGGGCGGCAGGTGGGCGGTGGCGGTGCATCATTCGACGTCCGCTGCCGGTTGGCCGGACGCAACAACTGTGGTATCCTATGCACAGTCCGTGGCAGAACCTCCACGTCTGGTCACGGTTGCAAGGCGCGTAATCAGGGTACACCACTCCGTACAACACCTCTCCCTCTGGCTCGGGGGAGAGGTTTTTTTTCGCCTATAATCAATCACTTGCGTACCGCAGCCGGGAATGCAGCTGGCGCCGGGCGGCAGTGGGCCGGCCATTCGTGAACGCCGACCCGCCCCCCATCGAGGTGTCCCTGGATTTGTTGCGGGAAAGCAACAACCAGTTACTGTCGCGGCCGCGCAACACCTGGCTTGACGACCCGGCGCGCAACGCGGCACTCGGCCTCGATATCCTCGGCCTGCACCACGATGCCGGCCGTCTGGCGCTCGACGAAGCCGCGCTCGAGGCGCTGCTCGATTACGCCGCGGCCGGCGATATGCAAGGCGCCATCGCCGCGCTGTTCGCCGGCGAACCCGTCAACCGCAGCGAAGGGCGGCCGGCGCTGCACATGGCGCTGCGCGATCCGGCGACCGTAACCGGCCTCGATCCGGCGGTCGCGGCCGAAGTTCGGCAAGTCCGCGCGCGGCTGCTCGACCTCGCCGCCCACCTGCGCCGCGGCCGTCTGCCCGAGGGCGGCGAGGTCCGCCATATCCTGCACCTCGGCATCGGCGGCTCCGACCTCGGTGTCCGATTGCTCTGCCGGGCCTTTCCCGCGCCCGGTGACGGCGTGCCTGACATCCATTTCATGAATGTCCCCGACCCGGACCAATGGCGCGACCTGCGCGAGAGGCTCGATCCCCGGCACACCGTGGCGATCGTCGCCTCCAAAAGTTTCACCACCGCTGAAACCCGGCTCCTGGCCGACGCCGTTATCGAGTGGCTGGGAGAGCAGCGGGCGGCGCGCGCCTTTGCCGTGACCGCCGCGCCCGCGGCCGCGGCAGAGCAGGGCTATCGGGCTGACCGCATACTGCCGCTGTGGCCGTGGGTCGGCGGACGATATTCGGTATGGTCGGCGGTCGGGCTTGCCGCCGCCGCCGCGATCGGCCCGGAAGCCTTTCGCCAATTGCTGGCCGGTGCCGCGGCGATGGACCGCCATTTCGCCACGGCACCGCCGGCAGAAAACATGCCGTTGCGCCTTGCGCTTTACGATTTCTGGCAACACCGGATTCAGGGCTACCGGGCGCGCGGCATCTATGTCTATGATCCGCGCCTCGCCCTCTTGCCCGATTGGCTGATACAACTGGAAATGGAAAGCCTGGGCAAGGCCGTCGATCAGCAGGGCAGGGCGCTCGCCGAACCGGCCGTCCCGCTGGTCCACGGCGGCAGCGGCCTGGCCTTGCAGCATGCCCTGTACCAGGCGTTGCACCAGGGTCTTTTTCGCTGGCCGGTCGAACTGGTCGGGGTTGCCGGCGCCGGGCCGGCGGCCGCCGGCTTGGCCGGCTCGGCCGATCTGCACCTGGCCTCGATGCTCGCCCAGGCGCAGGCGTTCAGCCGCGGCGCGCCCCACGCCGATCCCGCCCGCGCCCTGGCCGGCGGCATCCCGGTCGGCATCTGGATCATCGACCACCTGACCCCCGAGCGCCTCGGCGCCCTGCTCGCCGCTTTCGAACACAAAGTCTATGCCCTCGGCGTTTTGCACGGCGTCAACCCCTTCGACCAGTGGGGCGTCGAAGCCGGCAAACGCCTGGCCCGCGACCTCCTCGACCCCACCCGCCGCGCCGCCGCCGCCGACCCCCAAACCCGCCGCCTACTCCACCGCCTCGGGTGGTTGTGAGCCCCGCAATTACCCGATCCTCCGATCGCCGACGGCCAGGCGCGGCAAAATCCTACAAAAAACAAATCCTTTGCCACAGGCTACACCTTATAACAAAATTTACCCAATCGCCTGAAGTCGGGCAGCATGGAAGTGATCACGACCAATCCAGATACGGCTGGCGAGACGGCGACCTACCGCGGGCAGATCAGCAATATCGCGCAAGTGGAGGTTCTGGGTGGCCAGGAGACGATTCGATATTTTCACCACGATCACCTGGATTCGCTCATGGAGATTGCGGCAAAGCACCATCTCACCGAATTGCGTAATGAAATGGAGAAGCTTTTGAACGACATCCGTGCCGGGAAGGCATTCTTGCCGTATTACGAGTAGTGGGTAACTCGCGCACTTGAGCAGCTTTGAAACTCATTTGACCTTAACCGCAGTGGTCATGAGTGAAGTGGACCCCATTGTCAAGACAGAATCCGCATGAGTTTAAGCTATAGCTTGTGCCTCAATCGCAGCTGAACAGCGCTGCCCTGTTATTGCAGGTTTGCCAAGCGGTATTGCCACGTTCCCTATATGCAAATCAAACTTTTTTGATAGTTTTTCATTACCTTGCCCTAAAACCCCGATAATCTTGATGGCGTTAGAGTCGAGTGACTCTATACCAGATAATTCTACTAAACGGCGGGAAATCGTTGTCACTTCGGCGCCGGTATCCAATATTGCAACAGCCGGTGTGTCATTGACAGCGACATTGAAGGAAATCTGGCCTTGGCTGCTGTCGAATTTAATCCAACCTTCGGCATCCATTTCGGCGCCGGTGACGGCTGCCCCGGCAGGTGTTGTCAGGCAAAAAACGAGGGCGGCCGGCAGCCTGAGCGCGGCAACCCATCGCGCGGTGTCGAGGTCCATTTTTTTCTCCTATTCCACACGATTGCGAATCCAGGCCAGGGCCCGGTCGAGGCGATCGAGCGTTCGCTCGCGGCCGGTCAGCAGCAGCGTTTTGTCGATCGACGGGGATTGTGCGCGGCCGGTGAGTGCGACGCGCAGCGGCTGGGCGACCTTGCCCATGCCGATTTCGAGTTCGAGGGCGGTGGTCTTGACTTCGCCGGCCAGGGCGTCGGCGCGCCATTCGGGAAGGACTGCCAGGCGCTGGCGCAACAAAGCGAGCGGCTCGGCCGCCGCCGGCCGCAAGTGGTGCTCGGCATCGGCGCTGTCGTATTCGACGCTGTCCTCGTAATATACGCGGCTGTCGTTGGCGATCTGGCGCAAGGTGGTGGCGCGTTCGGCTTGCACGGCGATCAGGTCGGCGAGCGGCGGACCGGATTGCAGCTCGATCCCGGCGCGCGCCATGTGCCACTCGAGGTGGCGGGCGGTTTCCCCGGGCGGCAGATTTTTCAGCCAGTACTGATTGAGCCAGTCGAGCTTGGCGCGATTGAAGGCCGCGGCTTTACGCTGCACGCTCTCGATCTTGAAATGGCGGATCAGCTCCTCGCGGCTGAACACTTCCTGGTCGCCGTGCGACCAGCCGAGGCGGGCGAGATAGTTGACGAGCGCCTGCGGCAGGTAACCGTCGTCGCGGTATTGCAGGACGCTGACTGCGCCGTGGCGCTTGGACAGCCGCGCGCCGTCGTCGCCGAGGATCATCGGGACGTGCGCGAAACGCGGCGGCTCGGCGCCCAGGGCACGGTAGATGTTGATCTGCCGCGGCGTGTTGTTGATGTGGTCGTCGCCGCGGATGACGTCCGTAATGCGCATGTCGATGTCGTCGATGACGACGCAGAAGTTGTAAGTCGGCGAACCGTCGGGCCGGCGGATGACCAAGTCGTCCAGCTCGCGGTTCGAGATCGAGACCGCGCCGCGCACCCGGTCGTCGAATGTCACTTCGCCATCGTCGGGGTTGCGGAAGCGCACCACGGTACGGCCGCCGTGATGCTTGAGACCGCGTTCCCGGCAGCGGCCGTCGTAACGCGGTTTGATCCTGGCAGCTAATTGCTCGGCACGCAGTTTTTCGAGTCGTTCGCGCGGGCAGTCGCAGTGATAGGCCAGGCCGTTTTCAAGCATGTGTTCGATCGCCTCGTTGTAATGATCGAGGCGTTCCGACTGGTAATAAGGGCCCTCGTCGTGATCGAGTTCGAGCCAGGCCATGCCGTCGAGGATGGCCTGCACCGATTCGGCGGTGGAGCGCTCGCGGTCGGTGTCTTCGATGCGCAGAATGAACGCACCGCCCGCGGCACGCGCCGTCAGCCATGAAAACAGTGCGGTGCGGGCGCCGCCGACGTGCAGGTAACCGGTGGGGCTGGGCGCGAATCGGGTTCGTATCATGTGTGCAATTTCTGAAAAATACGGTTATTCTATAGGAACCTGGCGCCGGGTTGACGGTCGAATGGGCGGTCCGGCGCCGCGTGGTGCGGGCGATTTCGTCGCAACGAGGAGGAACCGCCACTGGATAAGAAGGTTGCACCCGCCTTTGTTTCGCCCCGCCGGCAACGGCTGGGGATCGCCGTCACTCTCCTTTTGGTTCTGCCTGTGCTCACTTCCGGCGTCGCTCCGCCGCGGATCGAGCAGATTCGCGAGCGCGGCACACTGTACCTGATCACCCGCCCCGGGGCCAGCACCTATTACGCACTCGACGACGAGCGCAAGGTCGGTTTTGAATACGAACTCGCCGGGCGTTTCGCCGCGGCACTCGGCGTGCGTCTTGCGGTGGAGGAAGTGGAAACCTTCGACGGCCTGCTGCCGGCGCTGGAACGCGGCCAAGGTGATTTTATCGGCGCCAATTTCACCCGGACGCCGGGCCGTGCGGAGCGTGCTATTTTTACTCCGCCATACACCACGACCCGCGCTGTCGTCATTTACCGCGCCGGCGAGTACCGGCCGCGGGAAATCGCCGACCTGGCCAATTCGCGGCTCGCGGTCATCGCCGGATCGAGTTACGCCGAGACGCTGGCCGCGCTCACCGCCGAGGTGCCCGGCCTCGAATGGAACGAGGTACTCGGCGCCGGCATCGAGGATCTGCTGGAGATGGTGCAAAATGGCGAACTCGACTACACGCTGCTCGATGATAATCTTTTCCGGCTACAGCAGGCGTTTTTCCCTAAACTGTCGAGCGCGCTGGCCATCGGGCCGGAAAGCGATATCGCCTGGGCTTTCGCCGCCGGCGGCGACTTGAGCTTGCGCGACGCGGCGGGGCGCTTTCTGGAAGACGAGCTGGCAAACGGCGGGATCGCCGCCTTGCAACGCAGTTATTTCGACCACCTCGAGTCCTACGACCAGGCGGGGGCCTATACTTTCCTGCAGCGCATTGCCAGCCGCCTGCCGCGCCTGCAGCCGATCTTCGAGGAAACCGCGGCGCTCTACGGTATGGATTGGCACCTGCTCGCTGCGGTCGGTTACCAGGAATCGCACTGGAACGCGCGCGCCGTGTCGCGCACCGGGGTCAGCGGCGTGATGATGCTGACCCGCTCCACGGCCGGGGATCTGGGCGTCGCCAACCGCCGCGACCCGGTGCAGAGCATCGACGGCGGGGCGCGTTACCTCAACGATCTTCTGGCCCGCCTGCCGGCGTGGATCGAGATGCCCGACCGCCTGTGGCTGGCGCTCGCCGCGTACAACATCGGCATGGGGCATCTCGAGGACGCGCGCATCCTGACCGAGCGGCAGGGCGGCGATCCCAACCGCTGGGAAGATGTCGCCGAGCGTCTGCCGCTGCTCGCCCGCGAACGCCATTACCGGACGCTGAAACACGGTTATGCGCGCGGTTACGAGGCGGTGCAGTACGTCACCAATATCCGGGCTTATTATCAGGTGCTGTCCTGGCTCGATCACAGTCGCCATCCGTTGCTGGCGGCCGACAAACGTCCCGCGGCCAAAGCCTGATCCGACTTGGTTACCCCCCGCCGTGCAGCCAGACGCAGCGGCCGCCGGATTCTTTTTCGATGGCCTCGATGATGGCCTCGTGAGCGGCGATTTCGTCGGCGCCGGCGGCCAGCACCGGGATGTCGCCGGTGCAGGGCGCCGAGCGCACCGCCACGGCCGGAGCGGCGACATCCAGTTGCAGGCTCTTCTGTTCGCTGGTCATCGCCAGATACACCGCGGCGAGCAGTTCGGCGTCGAGCAGCGCACCGTGCCACTGGCGGCGCTTGAGATCGATCTCGTAACGCTGGCACAGGGCATCGAGCGAGTTGTGCTGCCCGGGGTGCAGGCGGCGGGCGAGCTGCAGGGTATCGGTGACCGCCGCGGCGATCGCCGCGATCGACGATGGCTGGTAACCGGCGCGTTCGAGTTCGGCGTCGAGGAAGCCGATATCGAATTCGGCGTTGTGGATGATCAACTCGCCGCCAGCGATGAATTCGATCAGTTCCGGCAGGATATCGGCAAACTTCGGCTTTTTGGCCAGTTGCTCGGCGGTGATGCCGTGGACCGCCGCGGCGGCGCTGTCGATCTCGCGTTCGGGGTTCAAGTAATGCTGGAAGATCCGGCCGCTCGGTCGCCGGTCGATCAACTCCAGCGCGCCGATTTCGATGACGCGGTGGCCGGCCGTCACTTCCAGACCGGTGGTTTCGGTGTCGAGCACAATTTGCCGCATTGCGTTAACCCAACTGTTGCATAAATTCCCGGAATTCTCGGTCAAGCGGGTGAGTGCAGCTTGGCCGCTTGGGCGAGAAACCGGCCACCACCCCATGTAAATTAGATTCTTAGAATAATATTCTCATAACTTATTGATTTAATAAAAATTTATGCAACTGTTTTGTTTATATTCCACAAGCCGCGGGTACTGGAGGTGAACGCGATCCCGTTCAGTTCCAACTCGTGCGCCAGGCATTGCTCATACGTGGATTCCAGCAACCCCGGCCCGAGTTCGCGATGGACCTCGAGAGCACAGCCAATAACCCGGTTCAACAGTTCGTCAAATTCCATCCTTCGTGTCTCTTCGCGTCCTTCGTGGTAAAAATGCGTTCTGTTATTTTTGCGTTCCCTAACCAGGTATCGCGCTGCGCGCCAGACGGTCGGCTTCTTCGTTACCCGGATGACCGCGGTGGCCGCGCAGCCAGTGCCAGCGGACCTTGTGGCGCGCTGCGGCGGCGTCCAGGCGGCGCCACAGATCCTCGTTTTTCACCGGCCGACGGTCGGCGGTGCGCCAGCCGTTGGATTTCCAGCGCGCGAGCCATTCGGTCAAACCGTTTTTGACGTATTGCGAATCGGTGTAGAGGTCCACGCTGCACGGCCGCTTCAGGGCCTCGAGCGCAGCGATCGCGGCCATCAATTCCATCCGGTTGTTGGTCGTCGCCCGTTCGCCGCCCGACAAGCGGCGCTCGTGGCCGCCGGATTGCAGCAAAGCGCCCCAGCCGCCAGGGCCGGGGTTGCCGCGGCACGCGCCGTCGGTGTGGATCACCACCCTAGCCGGGGCCGCCATGCCGCCCGCCGCTGAGTCGGCGGCGGATTTTTTACCGGATGCCGTCATGCCGCCCGCCGCCGGCCGGCGGCAAACCAGGCGCTGCGCGTCGCCGCTGGGCGCGGCATCGCCGCCAGTTTGCCGCCTGGCCGGGCCAGCGGCAGGACGATGCGCGGATCGCCGCTTTTGATCAGTAACTGCATACGAACCGGCCTGAGCGGCCGCCGGCCGCCGGTGCTGCGGCTGGTTTTCGGGTGCAGGCCGGCGATGGAGTACGGCCAGCCGGGTTCCGGCGTCTGGCGGGCCAGTTCGCTCCAGCCGATGGCGCGCCAGCAGGCCGGCTGCAAGGGGTTGATCGTGCTGACCAGTAGTCGACCGCCGGGCCTGAGACTGCGCACCACCTCGCCGGCCAGGTGCCACCAGGCGCGGCGCGACAGTGGCAGATAGCGCCACAGGACGACGTCGAGACACTGATCGCAGACCGGCAGCCGGTCGATCCCGGCGTGCACCGGCACCGTCCACCGGCTGCGCGCCGGGTCGAGTCCGAGGCGTGGTGAAGCACCGGCCGCCGGCAATCCGGCAGGCGCCAGTTCGAGCACCTGAAAGGCGGCGAGCGGGCCGAGGATATGATCTCTGAGCGCCGCTTCGGCGGCCAGCCATTCCCGGGCCCGGGCCTGCTCCCACCACGGTGCCGGCGGCGTTCTTGTTACCATCTCGGTAGTGTACCAAGTCACTCCCATCGCAGCCTTTGCCGATAACTATATCTGGGCGATCCATGGCCAACGCCGCGCCTGGGTGGTCGATCCGGGCGATGCGGCACCGGTGCTCGCCTGGTTGCAACATCGTGGGCTGGCGCTCGCCGGCATCCTGTTGACCCACCACCACCCCGACCACATCGGCGGCGTCGGGGCCTTGTTGGCGCCCGGCGGCCCGTTGCCGGTTTACGGCCCGGCTGACCGGCGTCTGCCGGCGGCCGTCACCCCGCTGGCCGACGGCGAGAACGTCACAATCGAACTTGAACGCGGGCGCGGTACCGGGGCGGTCGAATTCGACGTCCTCGCCGTCCCTGGCCATACCGCAACGCATATCGCGTTTTATGCCGCATCAATGGGCTGGCTGTTCTGCGGCGATACGCTGTTTTCCGTCGGTTGCGGCCGGCTGTTCGAAGGCACGGCGGAAGAGATGAAGGCCTCGCTCGATCGGCTCGCCGCCTTGCCGCCGGCGACGGAGGTTTACTGCGCCCACGAATACACCGCCGCCAACTGCCGTTTCGCCCTGCAAGTCGAACCGGACAACCCGGCGTTGCGCTCGCGCGCCGCCGAGGTTGAAGCGTTGCGCGCCGCCGGCCGCCCGACCCTGCCGAGCACGATCGGCAGCGAACTTGCCTGCAATCCGTTCCTGCGCAGCCGCCAGCCGGGTGTGATCGCCGCTGCCCGGGCGCGGCACCCGGCGGCCACGGCCCCGGCCGAGGTGCTGGCGGTCATCCGCCGCTGGAAAGACCGCTTTTACTGAACAGAACGCCAGATACGGCACATCCCGTGCAGCTTTGGAGCGCCGGTGTTGAAGTAAACCCCGGCTGCGCCGCGCCACACCTGGGCTGTACTGGCAGGCGGCCCTTCCCTGGACCGCATGACTGCGCCGGCCGGGCATGCACCCTTCAGTGGCCGGCTCAGTCCCCCGGTCAAGACCGCGCCGTGCGGCAAGTCCGGTCCGGTCCTTGATTTTGGCCGCCATATCGAGTAGCATTTCCGCTCTTTGGCAACCCGATTCGAGCCGATTCATGAAAACATTCAGCGCCAAAGCCGGGCAGGTCGAACACCGCTGGCTGCTCGTCAATGCCGAGGGCAAGACGCTCGGCCGGCTGGCGACCGAGATCGCGCGCCGCCTGCGCGGCAAGCACAAAGCCGAATACGCGCCGCACGTCGATACCGGCGATTTCATCGTCGTCGTCAATGCCGAAAAAGTCGCGGTGACCGGCAAAAAGCTGGCCGACAAGGTCTATCACTGGCACACTGGCTATATCGGCAACATGAAGCACGAGACTCTGGGCAAGCGCCTGGGCCGGCGCCCGGAGCTGGTGATCCACGAGGCCGTCCGCGGCATGCTGCCGCGCAACCCGCTCGGCCGGGCGATGATGCGCAAGCTCAAGATTTATGCCGGCGGCGAACATCCGCACGCCGCGCAACAGCCCGTTCCGCTTGAACTTTGAGAACACGACCGATGGCAACAGAACAGTTTTACGGCACTGGGCGGCGCAAATCGTCGAGCGCCCGGGTTTTCCTCCGCCCCGGCGGCAACGGCCGGATTCTTGTCAACCACAAGCCGCTGGATGAATTTTTCGGCCGCGAGACGGCGCGCATGATTGTCCGCCAACCGCTCGTCAACACCGAGAACAGCGAGCGTTTCGACATCTACGTCACGGTCACCGGCGGCGGGATTTCAGGCCAGGCCGGCGCGATCCGCCTCGGCATCAGCCGGGCGCTGGTCGAATACGACGAAGCGCTGCGCGGCACGCTGCGCGGCGCCGGTTATCTGACGCGCGACGCGCGCGAGGTCGAGCGCAAGAAAGTCGGCCTGCACAAAGCCCGCCGCGCCACCCAGTACTCGAAACGCTGATCATCCTCCGCCCCGCCCCCGGCCTGCGGGGGTATGGGAGGTGGCTGGCAGGAAGCGTAAAATCGAAATCGATCCTGCTGGGGGATCGTCTAATGGTAGGGCGCGGCGGAAATCAGTGAAAGCACTGCTTTCACCCGCTGCGCGGCCGAGGCAGGAGCCGAGGACCGGCTTGCTTGGTGAGCACGTGATGTGCGAACCTAGCAAGGCTCGCTGTCCGGATCGAAGGCAATCAGTCTGACGGTTCGAAAGCGGTAAAATCGAAATCGATCCTGCTGGGGGATCGTCTAATGGTAGGACAGCGGACTCTGACTCCGCCAGTCTAGGTTCGAATCCTAGTCCCCCAGCCAATTCCCTTTTCCGCCGGGGCCACCGCCGCCCCATGCCGGCCTGGGATTGAAGGGCTCAACTCTTGCTTTTCGTCAATCGCTCATTCCGGGAACTGCGATGCGTCTGATGACCGAGCTCGACCTCGCCGGCCGGCGGGTCATGATCCGCGAGGATCTGAATGTGCCGCTCGACAACGGCCGCATCACTTCGGCGGCGCGCCTCGAGGCGGCACTGCCGACCTTGCGCCGGGCGCTCGGCCAGGGAGCGAGAGTGATCGTGCTGTCGCATCTCGGCCGGCCGGCCGAAGGCACGTCCGATCCGGCCTTGTCGCTGGCGCCTCTCGCCCGGGCGCTCGGCGAGGCGCTGGGGTTCGAGGTGCCGCTTGTGGTGAACTGGCTGGACGGCGTCAAGGTCGCACCGGGCCGGCTGGTGCTGTGCGAGAACGTCCGTTTCAATACCGGCGAAAAGGCCAATGACGAGGCGCTCGCCCGGCGCATCGCCGCGCTGTGCGATATTTTCGTGATGGATGCGTTCGGCGCCGCGCACCGCGCTCACGCCAGCACCGAAGGGGCCATCCGCTACGCACCGCTGGCCTGCGCCGGGCCGCTGCTCGCCGCCGAGGTCGAAGCTCTGGACCGCGCCCTGGCGGCGCCGCGCCGCCCGCTGGTCGCGGTGATCGGCGGTGCCAAGGTGTCGAGCAAGCTCGGCGTGCTGCGCGCCCTGCTGGCCAAGGTCGATCATCTGATCACCGGCGGCGGCATCGCCAATACCCTGCTCGCCGCTGCCGGTAAGCCGGTCGGCGATTCGCTTTACGAGCCGGAGATGCTCGCCACGGCGCGCGAGTTGCTGGCCGGTGACAAGATTCCACTGCCGGTCGATGTCATTGTTGCCGGACGGATCGCAGCCGATGCAGAAATCCGCAGCGCGGCGGTCGATGAGATTCAAAGCGGCGAGAAGATCGTCGATATCGGCCCCCGGACGATTGCCGCTTACACCGCCCTGATTGCCGGAGCCGGAACAATCCTGTGGAACGGGCCGCTCGGTATCTTCGAAATCCCGGCCTTTGCGGCCGGAACGAAAGCGCTGGCCGAGGCGGTCGCCTCGTCGCCGGCGTATTCGATCGCCGGCGGCGGCGACACGCTGGCGGCGCTCGAAAAATGGCATCTGTCCGGCCGCTTGTCGCATCTTTCCACCGGCGGCGGGGCGTTCCTCGAATACGTCGAGGGCCGGACCTTGCCAGCGCTCGCCGCCCTCGATGCCGCCGCCGGTGAATAGCCCGGTCCGGGTTCAGCAGTTGTTGCGCGAGGGGCGGTTCGACGCCGCCGAGCGGCTGTGCCAGCAGGCGATCTCGAAAAATCCGACCGACGGGGAGGCCTGGATCAAGCTGGCCGCCGTGCACCAGCGCCGCGGGGCCAGAGCACAGGCGCTCGAAGCCTTGCAGGTGGCCGCGACCTGCGGCGCCGGAACGGCGACCGGGCTGCGGGTCGCCCGGGCATTGATCCAATTGAGCGCTTATGACCGGGCGCAGAAAGTACTTGCCACGCTCGATCCGGCGCAGCCGGAAGTGGTGCTCGAGATGGCCCGCGCTGCCTGGGGCAGCGGCGATTACCGCCGTGCCCTGATGCAGCTTGCCGGGCTGTGGCAGGCGCGGCCGGAATGGCTCGAACTGGCGGTGACCTATGCCCGGACGCTGGTCAACCTCGACCTGATGGCCCAGGCCGGCCAAGTGCTCGAAGCGGCGCTGGCGCGCCATGCGACAAACTGGTTGTTGCAGCAGCAATACGTGACCTGGCTGATTTCGAACCGCTCGCCGGCCGTGGCTGCCGAGTGGCTGGCCGGACAGACCGTGGTCGAGCCGGTGCCGGGCAGGGGGACGAAAACGATGGCCCTGTATCGGTGGGCGCTGGGCGAGCTTGCGGCTGGCCAATCGACCCCGCCGGACGCCGGCCGTAAAAACATCGACGGTCGATACGATGCCCGCCGGGAGGGCTTTCTCTGTCTCAGGCGCGCACCCGGGCCGGCCGTCTGGTCCGGCGACAACGTCACGCTGCTCAAAAAAGCGCTCGGTGCCGCGCCGGAAAGCGGCATCGTCGTCGAATGCGGCGTGCTGCACGGGCGCACGCTCAATCTTCTGGCGGCCTGGTCCGGGCGGGAGATCCACGGTTTCGATTCGTTCCAGGGTCTGCCCGAAGACTGGAACGAGCAGGAAAAGGCGGGGAGTTACTCAACCGGCGGTCAGGTGCCCGCGGTGGCGCCGAACGTCACGCTGCACCCGGGTTGGTTCACCGAAACCCTGCCGCCGTTCGCCGCCGCGTTGGCGCAGCCGATCGCCTTGCTGCATGTCGATTGCGATCTTTATTCCTCGGCGCGCACCGTGCTCGAGCAGCTCGGGCCGCACCTCGCCCCCGGCGCCGTGGTGGTCTTTGACGAATACACCGGCTATCCCGGCTGGCAGAAGCACGAATATCGCGCCTGGCGGGAATGGTGCGCCGCGGGCGGCGTCGAGGTGGAACTGATCGGCGCCGTGGTGCTCGGCCCGACGGCGGCCTTCAGAGTGACACGCCGGCCTGTATAGCTTTTTGGACTAAAATTTAACCACGAAGGAAACGAAGGGATATGGAGGATAGACCCAACAGTTGCATAAATTTTGCTCGAATTTATATATTTCTTCATTAAATCAATAAGTTATGAGAATTTTAGTTAAAGCATCGAATTCACCTGGGGTGACGCGCTCGGTTTCTCGCCCAAGCGGGCGGCACATCTTCCCTCGAACCGTAGAATTACTACGGTTTTTACTCGGGCAGTCCTGCCCTCGCCCTGTCCCAACGGGCCGGCCTGCGGCCGTTCAAATTGCATTCCCGACGCATGTTTTGGGCAACCGGACAAGCTGTACTCACCCGCTTGACCGAGAATCCCGAGAATTTATGCAACAGTTGGGTAGAATTTGACGACTGGTGGATAAGGTTCTTTGCGCAAACTTGGGGCCTCAGGTCCAGTTTTTTGCATCGCCGGTTTAGTGCAATAAAGCAAGACCTCACCCCATATACTATGACGATGAACATTCCAGCGCCGCAACGGCGGCAACGGCGATTTCGCCCGGCACGTTGGCTGGCGGGCTTGCTGGCTGCAGCGGCGCTGCTGGCCCTGGTCTTCGCCTGGCATGGCGATCGCCCCGTGGCTGAACTGGCCGCCAAATATGCCTGGCCCGATTCGCAGTTCGTCGCGATCGGCGGCCTCGATGTCCATCTTGTCGATCGCGGGCCGCGCGACGACCCGGTGCCTTACGTGCTGCTGCACGGCACCTCGGCCAGCCTGCACACCTGGGAAGGGTGGATCGAAGCACTCTCTCACACCCGCCGCGTCGTCGCCTACGACCTGCCCGGCTACGGCCTGACCGGGCCGCGCCCGGACGGCGATTACTCGGTGGCCGCCGATGTCGCTCTGCTGCGCCGGTTGCTCGACCGTCTGGGCATCGAGCGGGCCGTGATCGCCGGCAATTCGCTCGGCGGGCACATCGCCTGGGAGAGCGCGCTGGCAATGCCGGAGCGGGTCGCCGGCCTGGTCCTGATCGACAGCGGCGGCATCCCCTTTACGCCGGAGCACATCCCGCTCGGCTTCAAGCTGGCGCGCTTGCCGCTCGTCAAATACGCCCTGCTGCGCCTGACGCCGCGCCCGGTCGTCGCGGCCAGCGTCCGGGCGGTTTATGGCGACCCGGCACGGGTCGGCGAAGCCCTGGTCGATCGTTATTTCGAACTGACGCTGCGGGCCGGCAACCGCCGGGCGCTTTTGGCGCGGCTCGAAGACCGCAATCTGCTCAGCTCCGATCCCGAGCGCCTGCGGGGAATCGAGGCGCCGACCCTGATCATCTGGGGTGCCGCCGACCGCTTGATCCCACCGAAAACCGGGCTCGAATTCAACCGCCTGATCCCCGCTAGCCGCCTGGTCATCCTCCCCGGCCTCGGCCATGTGCCGCAGGAAGAAGCGCCAGAAGCGACGCTGGCCTTGCTGGCGGGCGAACGATAGACGCCGGCCCGCGCGGGCGTTTTCCGGCAACCGGGGATGACGGCCTGCCGGCGCTTGCGGCACCAGTCCCGCGCCGTCTGCCCGGGGGCACGGGGCATGACCGATGCCTGTATTATTTGTCCCCCGTACCAATTTGGTCAAAAATGCGTTAGTATCGCGGCGATGATGCGCACTAAGACCGCATCTGGTGGTGTTCCAACGAGCCTTCATTTTTACCTACAGCTTTGGGGAAAACGATGAAAATCAGATATTTATTGTTTGCGATTGCGGGTCTGACCCTGGCCGGCGGGGCTTTCGGGCAGGCCGGAAAAACCGGCGGCAAGCCGCTGCTCAAGGCCGTCAATGGCAGCGAGCAGGTCAATTCACTGGCCGACGCGGTGATTTCCGGTGCCGGCGGCACGCCGGGCGCGGGCCTGGATTTGACCGGGATCTTGAGCATGGACATGATCGGCGATCCGGATAACATCATCGTCGATCTGAATATCGGCGCCGGCAACCAGATGACCGGTGTGAGCTGGGATGCCGGGATTATGACGGTCGGGGCAAGCTGGTTGTCCGAAGCGGACGTGACGTTTTCGGACTCGACCGGCGCCACGACCGATCCGAACGCGATCAACTTGACGATCGGTGTGGGCGAGGATATGCCCGGCGATATGGATTTTACCAGCGGTGGTGTGGTGGTTGATTTCAGCGACAACATGTTGCCGAACATCGTTGCCGGCGCTGACGGCATTTTGCGTCTGGAGTTCTCCGATTCGTTCGACGACAACCCCGATGCCGCCGATGCCAACTGGCGGAACGCCGCCGCCGTCCAACTGGTCGCCGGGCTCGGCATCGCCTGCACCAACCAGGCAGCCTGCGATGCGGCCGTCGGCGGCGGCGGCCCCGGTGGGCCGCCTCTGCCCCCACCGCCCTCGGTTCCGGCGTTGAACACCCTCGGCCTGGCGGCACTCGCGCTGCTGCTGATGCTCGGCACCTTCCTGGTGCTCCGCCGCCGCGCCTGAGCGCCTAGGACGACATGCTCGCGAAAAAGGCGGCGTCAGCCGCCTTTTTCTTGGGCGGTAAAAAACGCACAGACTGCTATCGAGTCCCCGCACCGGGCGGGGCCTGGGTCCGGAACGTGTTACTTGTTGACAATTATTCGCATTTGCATTAAGCTGGCTGCATGTATCTTTGTCTGTGCAATGCCGTGACCGATCGCGACCTGGCCGAGGCCATCGCCGAGGGCTGCACAACGCTTGCCGATCTCAACCGGGCGACCGGCTGCGGCGGCCAGTGCGGCCGTTGTCTGCCGGCGATCGGCGAGTTTCTCGAACGCCATTCGAACCCAGCTGTTGCCGAACCCGCAACGCCGTCGTGGCCGGCGGCGGCGCCGGGCGCCTGATTTCGGTGATCCGTCTGGATTCCTGCCTGCTGCAGGCAGGCCGGATCGTGCCCGCTGCCGCGGGCGCGTCCGGAATGACAAAGTAGAGAGAGGGCAGGCGCCTCCGGCGCGGAACATCACCAGGCCACAGCGGCGCGCCACGCTCGCCCCATCGCGGCCATATCGGATTACTTCTCATTTCGTCTTCGCTCCGATCTTTTTCTTATAGTACCGATCTGGTATGATTTAACCGGCCACGGAGCGACAAATGAAAGGCGAAAACAAGGTCATCGACTATCTCAATCGGGCGCTGCGCAACGAGCTGACCGCGATCAATCAGTATTTCCTGCACTCCAGAATGTTTCACGACGCCGGCTACTCTGCCCTCGGCGACAAGGTGCACAGCGAATCGGTGGACGAGATGAAGCACGCCGACAGGCTGATCCAGCGCATCTTGTTCCTCGACGGTCTGCCCAACATGCAAGATCTCGGCAAGCTCTACATCGGCGAGAAGCCGCGCGAGATGATCGAGTGCGATCTTCGGCTCGAGATGGAAGCCCTGCCGCTGCTCCGCGAGGCGATCGTGTATTGCGAGAGCATCAAGGATTTCGTCAGCCGCGAGTTGTTCGAGGAGATACTCGAAAGCGAGGAAGCGCATGTCGATTGGCTGGAAACCCAACTTGGGCTGATCGCCGAGGTCGGCATCGAAAACTACCTGCAGAAACAGATGTCATCCGGCTGACGGCAAAACGATGCACGGTGGCATGATGCACGGCTATGGCGGACAACCGGTGCGTTTCGAGCGCGATGCCGAGGTGGTGCTGATCCCCGGCGGCGAGCGCGTCTCGATCCCGTCCGGCACGGTCGGCTACCTCACCCAGTCGCTGGGCGGCAGCTATACGATCTACATCGAAGGCAACCTGTTCCGGCTGGCCGGCGCCGATGCCGAGGCGATCGGCAAAACGCCGCCGCCGGCGATCGAGTTGCCCGCCGGCGCCGGTGACGAAGATGTCGAGGCCCTGGTCTGGGAACAGTTGAAGTCCTGTTACGACCCGGAAATTCCGGTCAACATCGTCGATCTCGGCCTGGTCTATCGCTGCGCAGTCAGGCCCGGCGAGCCCGGTGGGCGTACCGTGGAAATCGACATGACGCTCACCGCGCCGGGTTGCGGCATGGGCGAGATCCTCGCCGAGGACGTCCGCCAGCGCGTCGAGGCCGTGCCGACCGTCGATGAGGCAAAGGTCAACCTGGTCTTCGACCCGCCGTGGAACTACTCGATGATGAGCGAAGCGGCGCGGCTCGAAACCGGGATGCTTTGAACGTGGTGCTGGAGGAGAGTAAGGCCGTACGTTTTTGCGGCCATCAGTACAAAAGCCGCCATGTTCCCATGGCGGCTTTTGTTGTTTCAATGCGTTTTCGAACGGGCTAACAGTGTGTCAGGCGCTCTTCCGGCGTAGGCCGTATATGCCGAGAAGACCCAGAGCGATCAGCATTGTACCAAGCCCGATGACACTCAACGCCGGTACCGAGGCCGGTGGCGGTAACGTCGGCCCGCCGGCGACGACCGCCAAGGAGACGTCATCCAGATTGATATTGGTGGTCGTCCCGTCGGTCTCTGACATCGCAAAGCTGATGTTGTGCGGAGCGCCATCGGCTGCGGCGGAAACATCGACGTTGACCTGGGCATAGCCGGCGGTGCAGCAGGCGTCATCCTCGGCCAGGGTCAGGACATTGCCGCCATCCACATCCACCAGCAGGCTGTCGGGGCCGGCAGCCACTGCCGAGCCGTTCCAGATGAAAAAACTCAAAGTCGCGGTTCCGGCCGGGATGGTGACGGTCTGGTCGACCGATGCGACTTCGTCGGTAGCCGCCGTGCCACCGAGCCAAGCCCACCATGTACCAGTGTTGGGGCCGGCCGTGCCGCCGCCGGTGCCGCACGCAGCCGTTGTACAAAGCGGCGTACCGAAGTTGACGGATGCCTCGTTCCAAGAGGGGTTGGGCGTACCGGCCTCGAAGCTCGGATCCTGGATCAGGTTGGTTGCACCCAGGATCACATCGATGCCGCTGCCGGCGGTCGGAATATTGATTTGCTGTTTCTCGTGCTGGGCGAGATCTTTTTCTGGCTTGGAACCTTGGCTCTCGTAGTCGTTTTATTGTTGTATTTTTTCGATCTCAGCAGAATCATGCCCAATCTATTATGAGATTGTTATACATGTAAGCCGGCGCTACAAATCATCCAGCTGATGTTCGGCGAGAAACGTGTGCCGCCGGTGGCACTGTGATGAACCCAGGTACACGGTTGGCTTGACAGATCTTTTCGAATCTGAGTTTCGCTAATCTAAAAGTCCGGCGGTTGCAAGTTCCGCCCGGACCCTGGCCAGAGATCGTTTGGCCCAATCGCCGGTTTGCGTCCAGCGGGCGAGCAGCACCGCGGTTTTACGAAACAGCGCATTGCCGGGCACCACTTCCTTGAACAATTCGGGCAGCAGCCGGTCGAGCCGTTTTTTTAGCATTTTGCTCAGGTCTGCGAGTTCGTCCGGGGCGATCCTCGGCCACGGCGGCACCGGCACTTCGCCCTGGGCGCGGCCATAAAGCGGAATCACCGGGCAGCGGCCGCCGGCGCGGCTGTGCGCCGCGCGCTGCGCCGCGCTCCACCCGGCAAAAAGCGGATTGTCGGCCGCCAGCGTGAAGTGCTTGTCGAGAAAAGCCCGGCAGTTGGCGCGGCCGAGCATGAAATCGTGGAAGCGGAACCGGCGGTCGAGAAATCCGGAAAATCCGCCGAGCAGGCCGGAGGCGATCTGCGCCTCGCCGGGAGCCGTGCCGTCGCGATGCGGCGCGATCAGCCGCCGGCTTGCGGTTTCGTCGTCGACGGCAAGGGCCAGCTCGCCGGGTTTGAAGCGTGCCTGGTTGAGCATCGCGCCGAGCAGCGGAACCAGGAGTTCGAGCAGGCCGCCGGGTTCGCGATACGTCTCAGTGGAAAAATCGGCGGTGTCGGGGAACGGGTCGATGGCGAGCAGGATGCGATCGGCGGTTGCGGCCGAGGTCGCCTCGGCCCGCTCCCGGTTGAGCCGGGCGCGGGCGAGCTCGTATGGTTCGTTGTCGAATATGCCGCCATCGACGCTAATAAACGAATAATCCTCGGGCGCCGCCCGGCCCTCACCCCAGGCGGGCCGGATGCGGACGGCCTTCGGGCATTCGCAGTGGCCGTCGGCGAGCGGCCCTTTGCCCGGCGCGCTGAACGTGCGCTGCTCGTAATCGCTGGCGGCGCGCTCGATCCGGCGCGCCGCAAGGCCGAGCGGAAACGCGCCGGTGGCCAGGGCTGCCTGGCGCAACAGGGGCCAGTTACGGCCCTGCATGGCCCAATCGAGTTCGAGCGCATCATCGGGGGCGGCGGCAAAGCGAAAGCGCAGGTAGTCGCGGTGCTGGCGCATGCCGTGGCCGGCGCGGCCGGCGAGGGCACGGCCGTCGAACGCTTCGGCAAACGGCAGGTTGTACGGCACGCCGCGCAGGTTGCCGAGCGTCAGGATCAATTCGAGATCGGCGGCGGCATAACGCCGCCGTTCACCGGCTGCCGCAGCTAGCGGCAGCGCCTTTTCGGCGATCCGCACGAGCACACTCGAATCGAGCAACGAGACCAACCGGGCGCCGGGCTCGGCAAGATCGCCGGTACCCAGAAAATGCCGGATGTCGATCGCGTTGACCCAGCTCTGGAACAGCACGTTGTCCGGGACGTCGCCGCCCGGGTCGGTGTCGCCGAGCGGGGTGTGCCGCCGGCCGGCGACGAGGCCGCCGAGCATCGCCGCGGTCATGCCGCCGGCCGAAGCCCCGGCGATGACGTCGATCACCACCGTGTGCGGTGGGACGGTCTCATCAATGCCCCGGTCGCGCGCCGCGTCCCATTCGTCGAGGGCTTGCAGCAGAAAATCGATGACCCCCGCGGTGTAGGCACCGGCCGACACCGCGCCTGCCATCACCAGTCCGAGCCGGCATTCGGTATTACGCATCGTCTTCGCCTCCTGGCGGCAAGTATCGATAAGTTAACCCAACTGTTGGGTTGAGACTTGCATATTTCGTGAGCGATGCGACGTGCCGGGACTGCTCCCACCCCGGCCCTCCCCGCACGCGGGGGAGGGGGCTATGACTTTCAACCCTCCCCCGCGTGCGGGGAAGGGTTTGGGAGGGGGCACCTGACGCGCCCGGTTGCGAGCGGCGGGTCATTGCACCGGCGGGGCAGGGCACAGTGGGATCGTACCTGGCGCGTCGGGATAGACGGCCGCCACCCGCTTTTGCCAGCCGTCGCCGAGCAGCCGGTCACGCATCGCAGCGGTGAGTTCCAGGCGGCCGTCCTCGCGGACGATCAGCGCTTCTTTAATACCCATCCGCCGGGCGATCGGCAGCCAGGCGCCGTCGGGGCCGGCGACCATCAGCGCCGTGGCCGCCGCGTCGGCACGCCAGCCCTGGCCGGCCAGCACACTGGCCGAAGCGAGATGGGCAACCGGTTTGCCGGTGGCCGGGTCGATGATGTGCGGCCGGCGCTCGGCCGCGTCTTCGCGGTAGCGCTCGTAATTGCCCGAGGTGAACAGCGCCTCGCCGGGTTCAAGTTCGAGGCCGGCGAGCAGGCCGCCCTGCGGATCGCGGATCGCCGCCCGCCAGGGTTCGTCAGGCACGGGGCGGTAAGCCGCCAGATCCCCGCCGGCGTTGACCAGCGCTGCCGGCACCTCAAGGTGGCGCAATTCGGCCAGCGCCAGATCGACCGCCGCGCCCTTGGCGATGCCGCTGAGGTCGAGCTGTACGGCGCGGTTGGCGCTGTTGATCCGCCGGCCGCCGAGCCGCAGATCGGCGGCCCGCGGCCGGGCGGCGAGCAATCGTTCGATCGTCGCCTCGTCCGGCGGCGGCGTGCGGACCGGATAATCGGAGGTGTGGAACCCCCAGGCTTCGATCAGCGCCCCGATCGCCGGATTGAAGCGGCCGCAACTCGCTTTTTCCATCTTGACCGATTTTTCCAGCAAATCGACCAGGCGGGGCGGGGCGCGGAAATCCTCATCGGCGGCGATCGCCCGGTTGAGGTAGGTCAGCGCCCCGGGCTCCCATGGGTGCCACTCGCTGTGCAGGCCGGTGAACAGGGTCTGCAAGCGGCCGAATGCGGCATATGCCGCCGTCTCGTCCACGCCGCGCAGTTTGACCTCGACCAGCGTCCCGAAGACGAAATACGTCGCCTCGTGCTCATTTGCCGGCGGCCGGCCGCAGGCGGTGAGCAGCAACAGGGACAGGCCCCAGCAGCGAACGACGAACGACGAACGACGCCGCAGCCGGGCAGGGGAGATGTTGGCGATTTTCATCAGAACAAACGACACAGCGGTTATTGCCATGGATTGACGAGATCGACGCCGGTGTCCTTGAAATCAGTTACGTTCCGCGTTTCGACGGCCATCCCGTGGACCAGCGCAGTTGCGGCGATCAGCGCGTCGCGCTCGCTCCGTCGATCCGGGACGTGCAGGCGGGCGCAGCAGTACGGCACTCGGGCGCACACGGAAAACGCCCTTCCTCTCCCGTTTACGGGCAAGGCCGGGATGGAGGCGCGATACGGCATAACCGGATTAACAAAAATTCACAATTGGGGACCGTCGGTCGACCCATCCCACGGATTTTGCATTACCATGCGGTGCATTAGCCGTATGGGTCGTTATTTCCAGGGCGGGTCATCCCCAGCCTGGATATCCGGCCCGGTGCCGCCTTGCCCCGGCAAGGCCCGAGTTTTCCGTTTGACACCCCGGACACCGATGAGCAATGAAACCCAAGCCGGCGCAACCCACATCGCCGATGGAACACACGAAACCGACGAAACCCGCGAGGCCGCCGAGGCGCTGTTCAAGGACACCGCCCTGATGCTGCTCGAAATCGCCCGCCTGACCGGCATCACGGTCAAGCGCATGCGGCAGATCATGAATCACACCCAGATCAAGGCCCTGGAGGAAGAGGGCCTGAACCGCTTCGAGATCATGGCCGTCGCCGGTTTCAGCCGGCGCGCCATCCGCCTGATGCTCGCCGAGGACCACCGCCGCGACCGCACCGATCTGCTCGCGCGGTTCATGGGCCACTGGGCCTCCGACCCGCAGTACCCAAACGAACTGCCGCTCAAGGGCGATACCTTTCCGTCGTTCCAGCACCTGCACGATCAGTACGGCAGCGATTTTACCTGCTCCGGGCTGTTGAACGTGCTGCAACAGCGCGGGCTGGTGGAAGTGAAAGCGGGGATGGCCCGCGCCGTTCGGCGCAAAGTGTTTGCCGAAACCCCGCCGGAGATGCTCGACGAAGCGCGCCGCGCCATCGTCTCGCTGCTGGCCACGTTGATCAACAATATCCGCAGCGACACGCCGCGCCATTTGCAGCGCCGCCTGCACAGCCGCAAGTTCCCGGCCGGCAAGCTGCCCGAGGTCCGGGCCGCGGTCCGCGACCGGCTCGAGGACATCGTCGCCGAGCTGATCTGGACGATGGAACCCTACGAAGACTTCACGGTGGAAGCGGGCGAGCACGAGATCGAAGCCGGGCTCGGGCTGCACTGGTTCGAGATCGAAAACCCGCAGAAACTGATCGGCGATTCTCCCGGCTACAAGGTCACCGAAACCGGCGAGATAGTCGATGCACCAAACCATGGCCGAGGCGCAGAGGGTATGATTCGATCCGGGAAAAAGTCCCAGAAATCGACCGATCCCGGTTCGAAATAGGAATCCGCCATGTTGCGCAAACTCGCCCTGACCCTGACCCTGGCCCTGCTGTGGACCGCCGAAGCCCTGGCAGTAGCCGAATCCGGCACCGCCGCCCCGGAATCGTTCGGCGACTGGCTTGCCGGGCTGTTCAGTTGGTGGCCGTTCTGAGCCACGCCGCTCAGTTCCACTGAGCAGCCACCCCCTTCCCCCGCTCCGCGGGGGAAGGTTCTCGCCCCTCGATTCCCACCTGCCAATGCCGGCACGGCAGAGGTAAAACTATTTTTCACCACGAAGGGTCACGAAGGATGGGAATCTGCCGGAGCGAGACCTTCGTGCTCTACTGTTCTCCGGTGTGCCAGCCATTCAATGACAAGCGGGGAGAGGCCGGCGCGCCCCCCGTTTTTTCGTCATTCCCGCGTATGCGGGAATCCAGTAAAAACATCCTGGATTCCGGATAACGGCTCCGCCGTTTCCGGAATGACAAGAGGGGAGAGGCGGCCGTTTCCGGAATGACAAGGGGGGTGGAGTGGGCGCGCCCCCTTTTTTTCGTCATTCCCGCGTATGCGGGAATCCAGTAAAAACATCCTGGATTCCGGATAACGGCTCCGCCGTTTCCGGAATGACAAGGAGGGGAGAGGCGGCCATTTCCGGAATGACAGGAGGAGTGGAGTGGGCGCGCCCTCTCTATTTTTCGTCATTCCCGCGTATGCGGGAATCCAGTAAAAACATCCTGGATTCCGGATAACGGCTCCGCCGTTTCCGGAATGACAAGGAGGGGAGAGGCGGCCATTTCCGGAATGACAGGAGGAGTGGA
>JBDIVS010000005.1:0-138868 GCA_039794245.1 Candidatus Jinrbaksania sp. | reverse complement strand
CAAAGACCCAAGCCACTGACTCCGGGCAGGCACTGCCCGGCGGTCGAAGTCGTTTGTAACGTGGCAGAGATGGGATGATGTGGCGTTTTCTGTTCTCCTGCCACCTTTCGCCCCCCAATCGTGAGGACAAGCCGGCAACCACGGCCGGGCGATGGAATCGCCAGTTTTGGTGTTGACGGGTTCGTATTCATGACTGTCCTGAATACGCTGTCGCTCTTTGATGACTGTCTGTCCTCGATCTCGCTTTTCCATGACTGTCCTGAACACGCTGTCCATGACTGTCCTGAAAACACACATTCATGACTGTCCTGAACACTGTGTGTAAGTGGCTTCAAAAACGTAGCGCGCGTGGGTGGTGGTAGCTGCCGGAACGCAGGAACCGGAGTGTATATGCCAATACATGAGGATTTCGAGCACCGCCGGACGCCACCGGACGCGTGTGCAGTAGTTTTTTGGGCTGCTTATGGTATGGTAGCGGCCAGCAGCGTTATTATCAGTGCGACGAGAGCGGCCGCTGGACCTTCTACGTGGATAAGCTGTACGAGCAAAAGAGTTCAACGTTACACAAGCTGTACCTCGGCGACTACGGCGTCTTCACCGTGGATGTAACCAGCGGCCAGAACAGCGGCATCACCTACCTGCACAAAGACCGCCTGGGCAGCATCGTGGCCATGACCGATGAGACCGGCAATCCGGTCCAGAATGCCGACCGCGGCTTCGATCCCTTCGGTAAGCCGAGGGAAGGCAACTGGGGAGACAGCAACGGCCTCGACGGCGCCGGCGATTTCGGTGACCTCAACCGCCCCGACCAGACCACCCGTGGCTTCACCGGCCACGAGCACCTGAACAACGTCGCCATTACCCACATGAACGGCCGGGCCTACGATTACAACCTGGGGCGGTTCCTGTCCGTTGACCCGGTGATTCAGTTCCCGGCCAACAGCCAGAGCCTGAATCCGTACAGCTATCTGATGAATAATCCGATGGCAGGGCTTGATCCATCGGGGTACGTTTGTGTTAAAACAGAAACGCTCCAAGATTGTCTGGATCGTATTGATGAGGGTAAGCACGATGACATTGTCGATGAAGATGGCAACGTAATTGGAACAATCTCTAAAGGCAAAGGGGATAATGGTAAGGTTGCAATAACGACAGCCACGGGTGCGACCGGAAGAGTACTGAATAATGCAGCATTGGGTGCCGCACAAGATGAATTAGGCAGTGTCCAGGTGACTTTCCCACCGAGCGACGAAAGAGGTTTCTTCGGGAAGATAAATAGTGCATTATTCTCGCAGTTCAGTTTTGATAATCTCGCGGCAGAGTGTTTGAAAGTAAACCCTGAATGCGGAAGCATTCAGGATCCAAAACTAGAATTTGAAATTGCACTACTCACATTATCTTTGGCGGGCGCACCTGCAGAAGCTGTGAGCGCATTTCTTACTGCATCAATAGCAAAAGGATCGCAGGCTGGAACAAAGGTAGCTGAGAATATTTCAGTGAATGCTGCTATAGTTACAAGGGCGACAGCGCAACTCACACAGCCAGGTGGCAAGAAGCTCGCGCAACAGATAGCTCGGTTCCGGGCTGCAGGTGGAACAGGTGGTAGAACAGAGTTCATACAGCACGCAACGGAGCTGGCTGCGAGAGCTCGTGAGACGGGCAGCTTCGTAACCGGTACGGTCGGACGAGGTCCACAGGCCATTCCGAATGCTACGATTTTCAGGGAAGGACGCACGTTCCTCGTCGTCGATGAAGCGGGAGTCATACGTAGCTTCGTGCCAAATGCTTCGCAGGGGGGAATCGTGGACGAGTTCGTCAGGCTGGGAGGTAGCCTGTGAGCTTTGTCTTGTGCTTTGGAGGGCCGTCCAGAGAAGCTGTTATCAAGGCCTTTCGCGCCATCGTTGCAGATGAGTTCGTTAAGACCCTTGTTCTCCCGATAGAAGAGGAAGAAACGCTCGCCTATCGAGAATTCAGCGGCACCCTCGACGAGGCCCTAACCTCTCTTGCTGAGGGGCACAGTGGGTCCGTACAGATCGAGAGTCAGGATCGCACGTCGCTACTGGCAGGAGTGTATCGCCCGCGCTTCGCGAAAGAGCGACTGGCAGACTGGTCGGTATCGGCAGAAGGAGAGAGCTTCGATGCCGAGTCTGCTTTCGATAGAGTGCGGGTATTCAGCGGGCTCACGTATGTTGCCCTGTCCCGAGACGAGTGCGTAGATTTCGACGTCGAGCACGTTACGGAAGGTAACTTCCCGTGGTCAGACTGGAAGCTTCTGGCCGGGGCGGTGAGAGACGCTCAAGGAAATTGGATCACCCGGCGTAGCGCTTGATCGCTACGTGGTGATCTTGCCCCGATTCTCCGGACACTCGGTTAAGAGACTCTTGATCCAAGGTGTGAAGCTTCAAGGACAGTCACCGCAACGGGCTTAAAGCACCGGGCTTAAAGAAGCACCGGGCTTAAAGGACAGTCACGATTCATCAACCCCCGCTGACACCCCATATCGGCCCCGGCCTACACCCAGGCGCGATCTCGGCCGATACCCCAGCCGCGGCGGCTTTGGCACCATGGTCCCATGACTTACCCCCGCGCCCATACCGTCAACCCCGAGAAGGCCGGTTACTACCACTGCATCAGCCGCTGCGTCGTAAGCGGTCATTCCAGGCCGTACTTCCCACCTCTCAATTTACCCGGTAACCTGTCGGCCTGGTTGATTGACAGGAAGATTGGGCATGAGTGTAACCGGAAAGGGCTGGATTCGGCGTTCGGTGACGGATTGGCGGGGGATATTTGCGCGGCAGCGGGCGAGTGGTCTCAGCCAGGCCCTGTGTGTCAACATCCATCCCAACAGCACCTGATCGGATTTATCTGTAACATTCAGGGCGCAAACGGAGTGGAAAAATGTCTGATTCCAATGAAGTTGTCACCGATCTGCGCCTTGAGAAGCGGACCCGGCGGCGCATCAGTGTCGGCGAGAAGAAGCGCCTGCTGGCCGAGGACGAGGTGTTGCCGCACGGCGAGAAGGGGGCCTGGCTCCGGCGCCAGGGCCTGTTCGCCGGCCAATTGTCCACCTGGCGCAAGGAGTTGGCTGAGCATGGTGAGGCCGGCCTGGCGGCGCGACAGCTGGGGCGTAAACCGGCTGATCCCCGCGACAAGGAGATCGAGCGCCTGAAGAAGGTCAATGCCCGGCTGGAGAAACGGGCCTACGTGGCCGAGCAACTGGTCGATCTCCAAAAAAAAGTCTTGCACCTGTTCGACAGCGACAACGGCGGGAGCCCCTCGTGAGCGACCTGGTTTCCTTGCCGGCCGATATTCCCAAGGCCCGGGCCTGCCGGGCGCTGAATGTCCCGCTCCAATGGTGCTATCCGGACCGCCGCGTGCGGCTGCGCGCCACTAAGCCGCCGAGGCCGGGCCGCAGGCTGTCTGAGCCGGAACGGCAACAAATCCTCGAGACCTTGCATTCGGCGCGCTTCCAGGATGCCGTTCCGCGCCAGATCTACGCGACGCTGCTCAGCGAAGGCACCGTGCTGGGCTCGATCTCGACGATGTATCGCCTGCTGCGGCAGCGCCAGGAAACGCCGGAGCGGCGCAACCAGCGACCGGCCCAGCACCACGTCAAACCCCAGCTTGAAGCCCGCGCACCGGATCAGGTCTATACCTGGGACATCACCAAACTGCCAACCTGCACCCGTGGGTTTTACCTGTGCCTGTACGTCATCTTGGACTTGTTCAGCCGCTATGCTGTGGGCTGGATGGTGTCGCGCAAGGAAAGCGCCGGACTGGCCTGTCACCTGTTCCGCGCGGTTCTGTCCCGCCGGTCGATCGAGCCCGGCCAGCTCATCGTACATCAGGATCGCGGCTCGCCGATGATCGCGCACAGCTTCGCTGACCTGCTCAGCGAGCTGGGCATCGAGCGCAGCTACTCCCGGCCACGGATCAGCAACGACAACCCGTTCAGCGAAAGCCAGTTCAAAACGACCAAGTACTGGCCGAGCTATCCTGGCCGTTTCCGAGATGCCGACCACGCCCGGCAATGGTGCGGCGAGTTTTTCCCGGCTTACTCCCAGCGGCCGCATGAAGGTCTGGCCCTGTTCACGCCCGAGGATGTCTACACCGGCCGGGTCGATACCATCTGGCAGATCCGTCAGGCGGCGATGGATCGCCACTACACCGCCCATCCCGAGCGCTACATCAATGGAGCGCCGCGAGTCTCCAGGCCGCCAGCCGTCGTCGCCATCAACCCGGATGACGGCCAAACCGCCGCCGATGTGCTGGCCGACCCAAATGCGTTCCAGCTGTCGCCAACACCGGTCAGCACCGAACTGCCCGAGGTTGTTACATAGAAAATAGTGCCGATGTGTTGGGAAAGGGTTGACACGTTCCGTCTCAAGACGACGGTGTTCAGTCCGGATCCGGCGGGACATAACCGGTAACTGGGTCAACCTCGCCGCCGAAGCAAAAAGCGATCATCTGCGCTTCGAGATAGCGGCGGTGTTCGGGATCGAGCAGCGACAAATGCTTTTCGTTGATTAGCCGGGTCTGGTGTTCGAGCCACCGTTGCCAGCCCTCGCGTGAAACATGACGGGCGAGGCGATCGCCGAGTGCACCGGGCCACGGCGGGCGGTCGAGCGCTTCAGCCGGGCGTTTCAATACCGTGCAGTGAACGATTTTGCTCATCCCTGAAGTATAGCGCCACAGTTCGCCGTTGCTCAGGTTGTTCTGGGCGTGTGTGCATGACAATCGGATTACACCACGAAGGGCAGGAAGGAACACGAAGACAGAGAGGACAGAATTTGTCATTCCGGACGCGCCCGCGGCAGCGGGCCCATCCGGAATCCAGACAGATGCATCATGAATTCCACCACTTTGCCTGTCTCCAGTTTCTAGTCTCTGGTTTCCAGAATCCGCCTGACCGGCTGGGGCAGACCGAGCCCGAGGGCCTGGTTGGGTGCCACCCAGCGCTGGTCGCGGTCGGAGACAGGCAGCGGCGCTCCACTGTCGAGCAACCGCGGTTCGATGCGCAGTGTGAAATGGGTGAAGGCATGGTCGAGCGTCGCGAGCGGCGTGCCGCCGGGCTCGGCATCGGCCTCGGGCAGCGACCACAAGCCGCCCCAGATGCCGTGCGGCGGGCGCCGTTCGAGCAGGACGCGGCCTTCCCGGTCGCGGTAGATCAACATCCAGCGGCGTTTTCGCGGCCGGGACCTGGCCGGCCTGGGCGCCGGCAGCTCCTGCACCCGGTTCAGCTTCAAGGCGCGGCAATCGGCGGCGACCGGGCAGGAGTGGCAGGCCGGCCGGCGCGGTGTGCAGAGCAGCGATCCGAGATCCATCATCGCCTGTGTATGAACCGCCCCGCCGCTGGTCGTCGGCAGGCGTCGTTCGGCGGCCCGCCACAGGCGGTCGGCGACGCTTTTTTTTCCCGCCCAGCCGTCGATCGCCGCATGGCGGGCCAGCACTCTTTTGGCGTTGCCGTCGAGCATCGGCAGCACCCGGTCGTAGGACAGCGAGACGATCGCGTTCGCCGTCGAGCGGCCGATACCGGGCAGCGCCTGCAACTGCGCAGGGTCGCCCGGCAGGCGGCCGCCGTGACGGCTCTGGCTGAGCTGCGCGGTGCGGTGCAGGTTGCGCGCCCGGGCGTAATAACCGAGGCCCGACCACAGGGCGAGCACATCGTCGAGCGGGGCGGCGGCCAAGGCGGCAAGGTCCGGGAACCGGGACAGCCATTTTTCGTAATACGGCACGACGGTGGCCACCTGCGTCTGCTGCAGCATGATCTCCGAAATCCAGATCCGGTACGCATCGCCGGGCGGCGTTTGCCACGGCAGATCGTGCCGGCCGGCGTGGCGCCACCAGAGGGCCAGGCGGGTGGCGAATGGTTGGAGCACTTTTGCTCCGCGCCGGCGGGGCTCAGCCATTTTCACCGCTCGCCGGCAGGATCGCAGCGACAAACGCCGCCGGGTCGAAGGGCCGAAGATCCGCGGCGCGCTCACCGGTGCCGATAAAACGGATCGGCAGGTTAAGTTCGGCGCCGATCGCCGCCAGCACGCCGCCGCGCGCCGTCCCGTCGAGCTTGGTGAGCACCAGGCCGGTGACCTGCAGGGCCTGGTGAAAGGCCCGCGCCTGGGCAATGGCGTTTTGGCCGGCGCCGGCATCGAGCACCAGCAAGGTCTCGTGCGGTCGGGCCGCATCGTCCCGGTGCAGAACGCGGTGGATTTTTTTCAGCTCCGCCATCAAAGGTGCCTGGGTGTGCAGGCGGCCGGCGGTGTCGATCAGCAGCACATCGGCCCGGCGGGCGAGCGCAGCGTGCAGGGCATCATGGGCCACGGCCGCCGGGTCGGCGCCGGGCCGGCCGGCGATCACCGCCGTGCCGGTTTTCCGCCCCCATTCCTGCAATTGCTCGATTGCCGCGGCGCGAAACGTATCGGCGGCGGCAGCGATGACACCCAGCCCCGCAGCGCCGTAATGTTCGGCCAGTTTGGCGATCGTCGTCGTCTTGCCGGCGCCGTTGACACCGGCGACTAAAATGACAAAGGGTTTCGCCGCTGGGTCGATGGCAAGCGGCCGGGCCAACGGTTCAAGCCGGGCGAGCAGGTTGTGGCGTAGCGCGGGGACCAGATCGTCGCCGCTGCGCAGCCGCTCGGCGCGGAGCGCGGCGACGATTTCGCCGCTGGTCCTGACGCCGAAATCGGCGGCGATCAGCAGCGCTTCGATCTCGTCGAACAGTTTTTCATCGATCGCCCGGCCGCGACTCAGCATCGCGAGTGCTGCGCCGAAGCGATTACGGGTGCGGGCGATATTCAGGGCGGGGGTCGATTCCGGCTCTTGGACGGGGCGGCGAAAGAGAGGGCGCATGAACGATCGCGGTCGGTGGGTTATGCTGCAACGATGGACCGGCGGCATTGTAACAACCGCGACGGTGGGGGGCAGGTGCGCCTGATCGCCGGCCGTTGGCGCGGCCGGCGGTTGCCGGTCGTTTCCGGGCCCGGCTTGCGGCCGACCGGCGACCGGCTGCGCGAAACCCTGTTCAACTGGTTGGCGCCGTTGCTGCCGGGCAGCCGCTGCCTGGACCTGTTCGCCGGCTCGGGGGCGTTGGGGCTGGAAGCAGCGTCACGCGGCGCGCGGGAGGTCGTGTTGCTGGAATACAACGATGCCGCCTTCGAGCAGTTGCAACGCACTTTCGCTGTCCTGGGTGATCCGCCGGAGGTCACGCTGCAGCGCGCCGACGCCCGGCGCTGGCTGGCCGAGCCGCCGGTGCCGTTCGATGTGGTGTTTATCGACCCGCCGTGGGACTCGGGCTGGCACGAGACGTTGTTGGACAAGGTGGCGGCCGGCTGGGTCGCCGCCGGCGGGCGGATTTTCCTCGAACAGCCCACCACCCAGCCGCCCATCGACCGGCCGGGACTCAAGGTGCTGCGCCGCGTCGTTTACGGCCGCGCCCGCGGCACGTTATATGCACTGAACCCAACAGTTGGGTGAATTTTCATGAATCGGGCGGGGGCTGAAAGATATTTCGGCCGGCCCGGTCTTTTGAGCTGAGTCACGCCGAGCGCGGCTCTTCCAACCTCTGATAGTGATACCCCTCCTTTGGCGGCCCTGGTGGCCGCCATTTTTTATGGCTGCCGAAAACACCGGCTGCGCTTGTCTTCCCTTGTCGCTCCGGAAACGGCGAAGCCTCCGACAACTTCATTTCGGTGGGGGTTTACTAATACATTCATAAATATGACCCAATTCAGCTTGCCTCACGGCATTGATGGTAGGTCGCCCCTGTGTCTGGTGTTGCGCGGCCTGCATCCACTACCGACAATGCCGCCCAGGGGCGCCGAGAGCCAAACCCTGCGGGGACTGTGGACGAATCTGCCTGCGGCGTTAAAGCGGCTTGACATAGGGCTACTATGCCGGCGCCGCTTTGCCTTGCAGGCGAATCCTTCCAGAGCCCTGAACGAGGCAATATTTATGAATGTATTAGTATCTGCGATACCGGTCTGCCTGTGCGGGGCACGCAAACCGGCACAGGGCGGCGAGAACGGGCCGGTGACGGGCAACGGAGACGGTCAGTCGGCGCCGATGGTCCGATAAAGCTCGATGTAGCGTTCGGCGAGTCGGCACCAGTCCAGGGGTTCGACGAAGGCGCGCGCCCTGGCGATCATCGCCTGCCGCCGGGCGGGATCGGCGAGCAGCGTGGCGATGCGTTCGGTGAACAATGACCAGTCGTCCTCGATGAACGCCTCACAGCCGGCGCTGACCGGAATGCCCTCGATGCCTTTGGAGGTGCTGACCACCGGCACGCCGCAGGCGAAATAATCGATGATTTTCATCCGCGTGCCGCCGCCCTTGAGCAGCGGCACGATGGCCACGTCGGCGGCTTTCAGCGCCGTGGCGACGTTGTCGATGCTGCCGGTGAAATGGATGTTCGGGTGCAGCCCGCCGGGCGGTGGCAGTTTGCCGACGGCGAGGATGCGGGCCTCGATGCCACGTTTTTCGAGACGGGGCAGCACTTCCTGGGCTGCGATTCTGAGCGCTTCTAGATTGGGCGGGTACTGGTATGTTCCGTGGTAGACCAGTATCGCCGCGCCGGCCGGCCAGTCGAGACGGCCGCGCCAGTCGGTGGCGGCGGCGGCATCGAACTTCGCCAGATCGACACCGTGCGGGATGACGTGGAGGCGCGAGCGATCGACGCCGTCGGCGGCCAGCCGGTCGCGGTCGTTGTCCGAAACGCAGACCACCGCATCGGACTGGTTGCATAACGTCAGTTCGAGACCTTTGAGGCGCTCGTAACCGGCCGCTTCGAGGCCCGGCTCCTGCTCCCGGAGACGGGCGTATTCCACGTTGTGCTCGACCAGCACGACCTTGCCGCCGCGCAGCGTTCTGGCCCAGATTCCGGGGCGGGCGAAGGCCGGAAACTCGGCGTGATAGAGGCGGGAATCGAGGCGCCGGGCGCAATACAGGGTGCGCAGGATGTAGCTGTTGTCGCTGAGCGGGAGGTAAAGAAAGGCATTGGTGTGCGGCACATCGCGCCCGAGGTGGAGGACGCTCGACAGGCCGCGGGGCAGGGTGGCGAGACGCAGCCACCACGGATAGCGGCGTTCGCGCACCTCGCCGCCGGCGACGTGCCACCAGATGTCCCGCCGATCGCTGACGATCGCGACCTCGCGCCCGCAGCGCGACAAACCGCGCGCCGTCTCGACCACTTTCACCGCACCGCCGTGGTCGGCCGGGAACAGATCCGAGCGGCTGATCATCACGACATGGCCCGAGGCTGGCCGCCCGCTGGCGGGGCGGTGTGCCAGCCAGCGGCGGATGGTTTCCCGGAGCATCCGGGCCAGCGAGAAGCGGCCGGCGTGCAACATCCGCCGGCCAGCCTTGCCGGCGCGCTTGAGGTTGCCCTCCAGTTTCAATGCGGCGCCGAGCAGCGGGCTGCGGAACGGTGCGCCGCGCGCTTCGAATTCGCCACTCCCGCCGCGGCCGAGCCGCTCGACCAGGGTGATCAACGGGGCGATGGTGTGCCGCGCGTCGAAGCGTTCCTCGGCTAGGAGCCGGGCGTTCGCGGCGCGCCCAGCCCACTCATTCGGATCGCACGCCGCTTCTAGCGCGGCGCCGAGTTCACGCTGATCGGCGACGGCCCAGCCGGCGCCATAGGCTTCGATCTCAGCGGCCAGCGCCAGGTAGCGGTTCAGGATCAGCGGCAGACCGTGGCGCAGGAATTCGACGGCGCGAAACGACTGGCTGAAATAGCGTTCGAGATTCTCGTCCGCCAGTTCGAGCCCGAGGTGGGCGTGCTCTTGCAGGAAGTGGCTGTAGCCGTGATAACTGACCAGATCGAGCCGGACCAGCGGTTCACTGGCCGGTGGCGGCGTGAAGTGGTCGGCGCCGTGCTGCACGATACGCGGGTATTCGCCGCCGAACACCACCAACTGCACGGCCGGCGGCCGGCGGCGGGCGCGGGCGAAAGCAGCCGCGGCGTCGATCCAGCCCTGCTGCCGGCGCCACGGCCATTCGACCCCGCCGGCGACCACGCCGAGCCGCTCGCCCGGTGGTTGCGGGGTATGAAACGGCGGCAGCGCGGCGATCGGTATCTCGACCACCGGGACGTCGCGCCTGAGATCCTTGCCGGCCATCAACAGATAAGGCAGAAGAAAATGCCGCTGCCGTTCGTTGGCGACGATAAAACCGTCGGCGCGGGCCAGGGCCGTGAGCAGGCGGGCGGTTTCCAGATCGCGGGTGGCGGGTGGCTCGTACATCGCCTCGAGCGGCCGCGGGGCGATGAAGTCCAGGACCACCGGGACCGCGGTCGTCGCCGGCAGATCGGCGAGCAGCGCCCAGTAACCGGCCAGGATCGCGTCGGGTCGGAAGCGGTCGAGCAGCGCCGCCAGTTCGCCGGCGTTGTGATACAGCCAGGGATCGGCCTTGACCGGGGAATCATCGTAGGGCCGGCGCCAGGCCTGCTGAACCTCGACCCCGGCGCTGGCCAGCGCCGTGCCCAGTTGCCTGGCCCGCACCGCATTGCCACGCGCCGTAAGGCGCGCGTCGAACGGCGGTTCGAGCGTGAGATAGAGAATCTTCATTGCCGATCGAGACTGATACCGTGATCTATGGATTTCGCTGCCACCAGCGAGTCGCTGGCCGCCGGAGGCAAGGCGCGGCAGTGTAGCATGCGGCGGTATAATCCTTCGTTCCAGCTCCTGGACCCGCTCCACCGATCAGCGATGACCGATCCTGCCGTGTTGCGCCGCTGGCGCGACAAATTAGCCGACTTTGTCGATCCGGCCACCGGCCTCGAACCGGCGCCGGAAGTGCTGGCTGCCGCCGAGGATGGCGGCGCCGCCGCACTCGAACTTTTGTTCCCGTACCCGATCGGCGGCCGCGAAGCATCCCTCAGCCAGGCGCTGATTACGCACCTCGGCGACGCGGCGCCGGAGGGCAACGACATCGTGATCAATCTCGACTGGCGGGCCCGGCCGCGCCGGCCGCAGAAAGACCTCACGCCGCTGCCCGAAATCCGCAATATCGTGGCGGTCGCTTCGGGCAAGGGCGGCGTCGGCAAATCCACAGTCAGCGTCAATCTGGCGCTCGCCCTAGCTGGCCTCGGAGCACGCTGCGGCCTGCTCGATGCCGATATCCACGGCCCCAGCATCCCGCGGATGCTCGGCATCGCGGCAAGGCCCGAAACCCGCGAGGCGGCGGACGGTACGCCGCGCATCGTGCCGCTTTCGGCGCACGGCATCCAGGCGATGTCGATCGGTGTGCTGCTCGCCGCCGACAGCGCGGCGATCTGGCGCGGACCGATGGTCAGCCAGGCGTTGCAGCAGTTGCTCGGCCAGACCGCCTGGGACGATCTCGATTACCTCATCGTCGATCTGCCGCCCGGCACCGGCGATATCCAGTTGACGCTGGCCCAGAAAGTACCGCTCGCCGGCGCGCTGATCGTCACCACGCCGCAGGAAGTCGCGGTGCAGGACGCCCGCCGGGCGCTGAAGATGTTCGAGCGCGTTGAAGTGCCGGTGCTCGGCGTCGTCGAAAACATGAGCCATTACGTCTGCCCGCATTGCGGTCACCCGGAGGCGATCTTCGCTTCAGGTGGCGGTGCACGTCTCGCCGCCGAGTGCGGCGTACCGCTGCTCGCCACCCTGCCGCTGCATGGAGCGATCCAGAGCGCCACGGACGAGGGGCGGCCGCCGGCCTCCGAAGACCGCTCGCGCCCGGAAGCGGCGCCGTTTTACGAGCTGGCGATTGCCGTTGCCGCGCACCTGGCGGCGCGCCCGGCGGCGCGGACACTCGCCGGCCCGGTGCTGGCAATCAAAGATTGAGCAAGGTGGCTTAACCAATGAGCGTGCAATCGGATCGCTGGATCCGCGCCATGGCGCAACAAGGCATGATCGAACCTTTCGCCGGCGAGCAGGTGCGGCGGGCCGGCAACGGCCGCCTGATTTCCTACGGCACCTCGAGTTACGGCTACGACGTCCGCTGCGCCGACGAATTCAAGATCTTCACCAACATCAATTCCACGATCGTCGATCCCAAGGCATTCGACGAAAAAAGTTTTGTCGATGTCAAGTCTGAGGTGTGCATCATCCCGCCCAATTCATTCTGCCTGGCGCGCACCGTGGAATATTTCAGGATCCCGCGCGATATCTTGGTCATCTGCCTCGGTAAATCGACCTATGCCCGCTGCGGCATCATCGTCAATGTCACGCCGCTGGAACCGGAATGGGAAGGCCACGTGACGCTCGAGTTTTCCAACACCACGCCGCTGCCGGCAAAAATCTACGCCAACGAGGGCGTCGCCCAGATGATTTTTCTCAAGGCCGCCGAAACCTGCGAAGTGTCCTACCGCGACCGCGCCGGGAAATACCAGGGCCAGCGCGGCGTGACCCTGCCCAAGACTTAACCCAACAGTTGCATAAATTTTGCTTTAATTTGTATATTTTTTTGCTCGGATGGGTTCATGGTAAACTCCTTGGCAGATGCGCCCCGATTGAGCGCCGGTCAAGGATTACACAAAATGACCCGATTTTTTCTGCCGTGTAGCGGCTTCGTTCAACAATCGCATGCACTACGACAGCAAAAAGCGCCGCTCCTTCGGCGCTCTGCTTTTTTTGCTGCTGGTGATGCGAAGCGTTAGATTCGAGTGAGTTCACTTGTATTTGGAGGTTGTTATGAAATTAACCGTAGTTCTTGAGCCAAGTGAAGAAGGTGGCTACACGGCGTATGCTCCGAGTCTGCCCGGATGCATTAGTGAGGGCGACAGTAAAGACGAGGTCATGCGAAATATTTGGGGGCTATAGAGCTATATCTGGAGCCTGTTGAAGACGATATGGGCTTCGGCCCAGATTCGGAGATCACGGAAGTTGCCGTATGAGCAAAGTGTCAAGCGTATCGTATGAGTAAGTAATCGCTGTGTTGAAAAGGGATGGCTGGGTAGTGGTTCGTCAACGAGGCAGTCATATTCGGCTACAGAAACATACCCGCACTGAAGTGAAAAAGATCACAGTGCCTGCGCATCGGCCAATAAAACGCTCAACGCTTTCGCATAATCTAAAACAGACGCATTTATCCGTTGAGGAATTTCTGAAACTGCTGTGAATCTTGAATCTACGACGCTCAACCGGTCCCTCGTACCTCGCGCCGGTTAGCTATGCGTTATCGCTGTCAGCACGGCACTGCGATCCATATGACCGGTGGCCTGGCGGACTGTCGCCATCGAGACTGTGGCATTGGGGAACAGCAAGCGCGGGTGGCGATGCCCGGCCCGCAAGGCTTGCAACGCCCGGCAGGTCAGATCCGGCTGCGGCCCGGACAACGGCCCCCCTGTGCGCTCAACCGACCGGCGGCTGCTGGATCAGTTTGATCTTGACGTCGAGCGGCTGGCCGTTGCGGGTGATGGTCAGGGTCAGCAACGTGCCGGGGGCGCTTTCGGCGATCTTCAGCATCAGGGCGCGGGCCGAACCGACCGGGGCGCCGTCGGCATGGCTGATGATATCGCCGGGCTGCAGGCCGTTTTCCCAGGCCGGGCTGAACGGCATCACTTCGGTGATCTCGACGCCGGTCTGCGGCCGCCCGCCGCGGCGCAGTAGGTTGTTCAACTGGATGTCGCTGACTTCGGCGCCCAGCCAGCCGCGGCGCACCGAACCGAATTCGATGATATCGGCCATCACGCGCCGGGCGATCGCCACCGGGATCGCGAAGCCTATGCCCTGGGCGCCGCTGCGCTGGTTGATCGTCGAGGAGTTGATGCCGACGATTTCGCCGCCGGCGTTGATCAGCGCCCCGCCGCTGTTGCCGGCGTTGATCGCCGCGTCGGTCTGAATGAATTCCTCGACCGTGGCGATATTGAGATCGCTGCGCCCGAGACCGCTGACGATACCCAAGGTTACGGTGTTATTCAGGCCGAGGGCGTTGCCGATGGCCAGTACGACATCACCGACCCGCGGCGGGGCGGCGGCGAGCGGCGCGGTCGGCAGGTTTTCGAGCTCGATCTTGAGCACCGCGAGATCGGTCGCCGGATCGCGGCCGACGACACGGGCCGGCGCCGTGCGGCCGTCCCACAGCGCGATCATGATGTCATCGACCTGGTCCACGACATGGTTGCTGGTGACGATATAGCCGTTGGCTTCGACGATCACGCCCGAGCCCAGCCCCTGGCGGGTGCGGGCGTTGCGCAGGCCGTAATGGCGCTGGAATATCAGATCGCTGATCCCCGGCAGGCGCGGCAGCACCGTGGTCCGGGTGTAGATGCTGACCACCGCCGGGGCGCTGCGGTTGACCGCCTCGGCGTAGCTGGAAATCACCGGCGGTGTGTCGCCCACCACCGGCCGCGCGGCGCCTAGCAGCTCGGGGTTGACCCAGACGGCGATAAACGCCGCGGCCAGGCCAAGGATCACGGATTTGACGATGAATTGCACGAGTTTCAATGGTTTGGCCGCTGTTCGCCGGCTGGCCCGGCGGGTATGAGCGAAAAAAATCGTACTAAACGTGTATCATCAATTATAGCGCTTAGCCCTGCCGATTGGCGGATGACTGGACGCCGCCGAAAGTTGGTGCTAAGATGGCCGACCATAAGGTTCCCACCTGCCTGATTTCCGATCCGGTCATTCCGCCTTTCCCGACGTTCCCGGTGCCTACGGTCGTACCGCGAATGCCAGGCAGGCTCGCCGGAGCCGGCGTGAGACGGGGCGGCGAATCGAAACATCCAAGCGCGGGCGAGCGAGAGATCCGGAATCCGGGGATTCGACAGGCATCCGCTCGGTCTTGCCCGCGAATGGTGCAGTGACCGGTCCTTTTGGACCTTCGGCCATCGCTGACAACGTAACCCGGCTATCCCCAACCGTATCCGTGCCCCCTGAACGGATGGTAATCCCACACACCGGCCCGGCCGGCAACGAGAAAGTATCAACCCATGAACCTGACAGAACTGAAGCAGAAACCGACCAGCGACCTGATGCAGATCGCCGAGGAGATGGGGCTGGAGGGCGTCGCCCGCAGCCGCAAGCAGGACATCATCTTCGCCATCCTCAAGGCCCACGCCCGCAACGGCGAGAGCATCTACGGCGACGGTGTGCTCGAAATCCTCTCCGATGGATTCGGTTTTCTCCGCTCGGCCGACAGTTCCTACCTTGCCGGCCCCGACGATATCTACGTTTCGCCGAGCCAGATCCGGCGCTTCAACCTGCGCACCGGGGACACGATTTCCGGCAAGATCCGGCCGCCGAAAGAGGGCGAACGCTATTTCGCGCTGCTCAAGGTCGAGAATCTCAATTACGAGGTGCCGGAAGCGGCGCGCAACAAGATTCTGTTCGAGAACCTGACTGCCGAATTCCCCCGCCGCCAACTGACGCTCGAACGCGGCAACGGCAGCACCGAAGACATCACCGGCCGCATCATCGACCTGGTCGCGCCGATCGGCGCCGGCCAGCGCGGGCTGATCGTTTCGCCGCCGAAAGCCGGCAAAACGATGCTGCTGACCCACGTCGCGACCGGCATCCGCGCCAACCATCCGGACTGCCGGATGATCATCCTATTGATCGACGAGCGGCCGGAGGAAGTCACCGAGATGCATCGCTCGGTCGATGCCGAAGTGATCTCCAGCACTTTCGACGAGCCGGCGACGCGCCACGTGCAGGTGGCGGAGATGGTCATCGAGCGCGCCAAGCGGCTCGTCGAGCACAAGCATGACGTCGTGATCCTGCTCGATTCGATCACCCGCCTGGCGCGGGCCTACAACACCGTCGCCCCGTCGTCAGGCAAGGTCTTGACCGGCGGTGTCGATGCCAATGCCCTGCAGAAACCGAAGCGCTTTTTCGGCGCGGCGCGCAATATTGCCGAGGGCGGCTCACTGACCATCGTCGCCACGGCCCTGGTCGACACCGGCTCCAAGATGGACGAGGTGATTTACGAGGAATTCAAGGGCACCGGCAACATGGAAGTCCACCTGAATCGCCGGATCTCCGAAAAACGGGTGTTCCCGGCGATCGACATCAACCGTTCCGGCACCCGCCGCGAGGAACTGATGGTCAGTCCGGAGCAGTTGCAGAAAGTGTGGATCCTGCGCAAGCTGCTGCACCCGATGGACGAGATCCAGGCCATCGAATTCATGCTCGACCGGCTGAAAGCGACAAAGACCAACGCCGAGTTTTTCTCGGCGATGAAGCGTTAAGCCCGGATGATTCATGCCCCAATCGTCGCGAGACGGTTCCAGGCTCTGTAGCTGCGGCATTTCTCGACCGAGCCCACCGGAAACGTACTTGCTGGCACGGTGAGGATGCGCGACCGAACGAAATACCGCAGATGCGGGGCAGGGGGCCGTTGCAGTAGAGGGGTTCATGAATAATCCGGGCTGAGCCGGGCGGTTATAATGGCGCGCCGTGGGCCGTGCGCTGGGGCGTCCGGATGCCGGCCGGCCACTGTCAAAACTCCCAGGAAGACTGCCGCATGCGTGTATTAACAATCCTCGTACTCGTCCTGTGCTGCTGCACGCCGCTCGCCGCCGCCGATCCCGTTGCCGGCCAGGTCAAGGCCTATACGTGCACCGGATGCCACGGTATCCCGGGCTATAACAATGTCTATCCGGTGTACAAGGTGCCTAAAATCGGTGGCCAGAACGAAGCCTATCTGCACGGCGCGCTCGTCGCTTACCGCAATGGCAGCCGCTCCCACCCGACGATGGAGGCCCAGGCCGAGAGTATCAGCGACCAGGATCTGGCCGATATCGCCGCCTGGCTGGCCGGCCAGGGCCGGGCGCACGGCGGCGAAAAGACCGGTGCCGCCGGCGACGCCGCGGCCGGTCAGGCACTGGCGGCGACCTGCCAGGCCTGCCACGGTCCGACCGGCAACGAATCGCTCGACCCGAGCTACCCCAAGCTCGCCGGACAATATCCCGACTATCTCGCCAAGGCGCTCGGTGATTACCGTTCCGGAGCGCGGGCCAATCCGGTGATGGCCGGCTTTGCTGCGGCGCTGACCGACCGGCAGATCGCCGATCTGGCCGCCTGGTTCGCCAGCCAGGGCGGTGATCTCAGCGACCTGTCCAGCGCTCGATAATGAGCGCCGCGGCCACCGCCCGGCCTTCGGCGGCGAGCACGTTGTAGGTCCGGCAGGCGGCCGCTGTCCCCATCACCTCACAGCCGATCCCCTGCCGGCCGAACGGGGCGAGCAGCGCCGGAGGCGGAAAGCGCTGGTGCTCGCCGGTGCCCAGCAGGATCAGGTCGGCGCCGGCGGCAAGCAGAACCTCGAGCTGCGGCAGGGCGAGCGTGCCGATATCGTCCACCGGCCAGTCGTCGATCAGCCTTTCGGGAGTCAGGATGAAACTGCGCTCCAGCCAGCGCCGGGCCGGCTGCCCGCCATGCAGGCCGACCACCTTGATGCGCCCAGGCTCGATTGCCCGGATCATCCAGCTGGCGGCGGGCAAATCCTCGGTCAGGGGCATCGCGGAAGCGGCTTCAGCCGGGCACGACCAGCCGCGGTTTTTCAGGATGGCGGCGGTACAGGCAGGCAGTCTGGCCGATGCGCTGCACCAGCGCCGCGCCGCTTTCGGCGACCAGTTGCTCGATGGCCGCGGTGCGGGCTTCGCGCGGCGCGCGGATCTTCACCTTGATCAACTCGTGGCGTAGCAGCGCGGCGTCGAGTTCGGCCAGGATCGCGGCGGTGATACCTTTTTCGGCGATCGTCACGATCGGCGCAAGGTGGTGGCACAGACCGCGCAGATGACGGCGCATTCCCGGATCGAGTTCCATCATTGCAGTGTAGCTGAGGACAGAGGGCAGGGTGCAATACCATACCACTCGTCATCCCGGACGAGGGAATGGCGGGGAAGGGGAATTCCCAAGTTCGCCTGTCTGCCGCGCCGGCCCGGGCGGGCGAGAATAGACGAGGAACGAGGAACGACTTCCGGGATGGCCAAAAGCACGAGCAGCAAGCGCTGGCTGCGCGAACATTTCGACGATCCGTGGGTGCGGCGCGCCCGGGACGAGGGCTGGCGCTCGCGCGCCGTTTACAAACTGGAGGAAATCGCCGGCCGCGACCGCATTTTTCACCGCGGGCAGACCATCGTCGATCTCGGTGCGGCACCGGGCGGCTGGAGCCAGTGGTGTGCCGCCCGCCTGGGGCCGGAAACCCGGCTGCTCGCACTCGACATCCTGCCGATCGAGCCGTTGCCCGGCGTGACTTTCATTCAGGGCGATTTCACCGAACCTGTGGTTTACGAGGCGCTCGCCGCGGCGCTGGACGGCCGGCCCGCCGACGTTGTATTGTCCGACATGGCCCCCAATATCAGCGGTGTGAAGGCAGTCGATGCGCCGCGGGCGATGGCCTTGTGTGAATTGGCCGCCGATTTTGCCGCGGCGCACCTGAAAGCGGGCGGCACGTTTCTGGTCAAGGCCTTTCAGGGCGAGGGCTTCGACCGGTTGCTCACCGCCTTGCGCGTACAATACGGCAAGGTCGCGGTCCGCAAACCGCGAGCCTCCAGGCCGCGCAGCCCTGAACTGTATCTCGTCGCCCGCGGTCTGCGTGATGACCGGCGGGTGCTTTTCCCCAACGACTAAGGTCATGCCGATTTGAACGATATTGTCAGAAACCTGATGCTCTGGGTGATCATCATCGCGGCGTTGCTGCTCGTTTTCCAGCATTACTCGACACCGCAGCAGCCGCCCAACGAGCTGACCTATTCCGCCTTTCTGCAAACCGTGCGCAGCGGCGAGATCCACAGCGCGCACATCCAAAACACCGGCTTCGGCAACGAGATCACCGGCGAAACCGCGGCGGGCGGCACCTACAAGACCTTTGGCCCGGACGACGCCGGGTTGATCAAGGATCTGCTCGACAACCAGGTGGAGATCGTCGGTGAGCCGCCGCAACAGCGTTCGGTGCTGCTCGACCTGTTCCTCGGCGCCTTCCCGGTCCTGCTCTTGATCGGTGTGTGGATCTATTTCATGCGCCAGATGCAGGGCGGCGCCGGCGGCCGCGGCGCGATGACCTTCGGCAAGAGCCGCGCCAAGCTGCAAGGCGAGGACCAGGTCAAGGTGAACTTCAGCGACGTCGCCGGCGCCGACGAGGCCAAGGAGGAAGTCGCCGAACTGGTCGAATTTTTGCGCAACCCGGCCAAGTTCCAGAAACTCGGCGGCCGCATTCCGCGCGGCGTTCTGATGGTCGGCCCGCCGGGCACCGGCAAGACGCTCCTGGCGCGGGCGATCGCCGGCGAGGCCAAGGTGCCGTTCTTCTCGATTTCCGGCTCCGACTTCGTGGAAATGTTCGTCGGCGTCGGCGCGGCGCGCGTCCGCGATATGTTCGAGACCGCCAAAAAACACGCGCCGTGCATCATCTTCATCGACGAGATCGACGCCGTCGGCCGCCACCGCGGCGCCGGCTATGGCGGTGGCCACGACGAGCGCGAGCAGACGCTGAATCAATTGCTCGTCGAAATGGACGGCTTCGAAGGCGGCGAGGGCGTCATCATCATCGCCGCGACCAATCGCCCCGACGTCCTCGACCCGGCGCTGCTCCGCCCCGGCCGCTTCGACCGCCAGGTCGTCGTACCGTTGCCCGATGTCCGCGGCCGCGAGCAGATCCTGAAGGTCCACCTGCGCAAGGTGCCGGTCGATGCCTCGGTCGAGCCCAAGATCATCGCCCGCGGCACACCGGGTTTTTCCGGCGCCGATCTGGCCAACCTGATCAACGAGGCGGCGTTGTACGCAGCGCGCGGCGACGAGAAGCAGGTGACCTTGCAGCACCTCGAAAAAGCCAAGGACAAGATCATGATGGGCGCCGAACGGCGCTCGCTGGTGATGTCCGAACGCGAAAAGCGCCTGACCGCCTATCACGAAGCCGGCCACGCGATCGTCGGCCGGCTGGTGCCGGAGCACGACCCGGTGTACAAGGTGACGATCATCCCGCGCGGCCGGGCGCTCGGCGTGACGATGTTCCTGCCCGAGGAAGACAAGTACAGCCATTCGCGCCGCGCTCTGCTCAGCATGCTGGCCAGCCTGTTCGGCGGCCGCGTCGCCGAGGAACTGGTATTCGGCGCCGACGCGGTGACGACCGGCGCGGCGAACGATATCGAGCGGGCAACCAAGTTGGCGCGCAACATGGTGATCCGCTGGGGCCTCAGCGACCACCTCGGCCCCTTGTGCTACGACGAGGGCGACCACGAAGTGTTCCTCGGCCGCTCGCTGGCCCAGCAGCAGATGCAGGTTTCGGACGACACGGCGCGGCAGATCGACACCGAGGTGCGGCGCATCATCGACGAAGCCCACAGCACGGCCCGCGAGCTATTGACCGCACACCGCGACAAGCTCGACATCATGGCCGAGGCCCTGATCCGTTACGAAACCCTGGACAGCGGCCAGCTCGACCAGATCATGGACGGCAAGCGGCCCGATCCGCCCGCCGGCTGGGATGACGGCGATTCGCCCCGCCCGGGCAGCGGCGAGCCGGCTGCGAAAAAGGCAAAAACGGCAAAACCCCGGGCCAAGGATACGCCCGCCGCGGCCTGACTCCGGGGTACAGCCGCACGTCCCGATGACGCCGCTCGCCCGCCTGCTGGCGCTGCTCGCCGGATCGCGGCCGCTGATCGTCGGCATCGTCAACTGCACACCCGATTCGTTTTCCGAGGGCGGTCTGTGTCTCGATCCGGGTCAGGCCGTCCAGCACATCGATCGCCTGCTCGCCGAAGGGGCGGATATCATCGACATCGGCGGCGAATCGACGCGGCCGGGCGCCGCCGGGGTCGGCGCCGAAGAAGAACTGCGCCGCGTCATGCCGGTGTTCGAGCGGCTCGCCGGCCGGCCGGGTGGCGAGTTGATCTTGTCGATCGACACCTCCAAACCGGAGGTGATGCGCCAGGCGGTTGCCGCCGGCGCGGCGCTGATCAACGATGTCCGCGCCCTGTGTACGCCAGGCGCGATCGAGAGCGCCGCCGGGCTCGAGGCTGCCGTCTGTGTGATGCACATGCAAGGTACGCCGGCGACGATGCAGGTGGCACCGGATTATCGCGATGTCGTCGCCGAGGTCACCTCGTTCCTGCGCCGGCGCATCGCCGCCTGCGAGGCGGCCGGCATCGAGCGCCGGCGCCTGATCGCCGACCCCGGCTTCGGTTTCGGCAAGACGACGGCGCACAATATGCAGCTTCTGGCCGGTCTGCCGCGCCTGGCGGCGGCGCTCGGTGTGCCGCTGATGGCCGGCCTGTCGCGCAAGCGGTCGATCGGCGAGCTGACCGGCCGGCCGCCGGCCGAACGCACCATCGGTTCGGCCGCCGCGGCGCTGCTCGCTGTGCAGCGCGGAGCGCGGCTGGTCAGGGTCCATGATGTCGCCGCGACCCGCGATGCGTTGCGGGTGTGGGCCGCGGTCGAGGCGGCGGCATTACCGGGAGACGAGGAGAGGCGATGAAACGCTGGTTCGGTACTGACGGCATCCGCGGCCGCTTCGGCCGCGAGCCGATCACGCCGGAATTCATGACCCGGCTCGGCTGGGCGATCATGGCGCAGTGCCGGGCCGGCCCGTCCAGACAGGGAACCGGCACTCAGCCGCGTGTCGTGCTCGGCCGCGATACACGCCGTTCCGGCCCCGAACTGGAACGGGCTCTGGCCGCCGGCCTGACCGCCGGCGGCGCAGCGGTGAGTTTGCTCGGGGTGCTGCCGACCCCGGCGATCGCCTGGTTCGGTGGCGAAGTCGGGGCGGTGTTGAGCATTGCGATTACCGCCTCGCACAACCCGGCGGCTGACAACGGCGTCAAATTGCTGCGCCCCGACGGCGGCAAGCTGGACGACGAAACGCAAGCGCTGATCGAAGCGGCCATCGCCGCGCCGCCGCCGGCCGCCGATGTGCCAGAATCCGCCGCCACGCAGCGCTGCGATGATGCGGCGGCGCGCTATATCGCCCATTGCATCGGCCTTGAGCCCGCCCCGCTGCTCGCTGGTTGCAAAATCGCAGTGGACGGGGCCAACGGCGCCTGCTTTGCCGTGGCCCCGGCGGTGCTCGGCGCGCTTGGCGCCGACCTCGTAACCATCCACGCGGCGCCGGACGGCTGCAATATCAATGCCGGTTGCGGTTCTACCGCACCTGAGAGCCTGAGCCGGGCTGTCATCGACCACGGCTGCGACCTGGGCATCGCGTTCGACGGCGACGGCGACCGATTGCTGCTCGTCGATCACCAAGGCACGGTGCTCGACGGCGACGATCTACTGTTCATCCTGGCCGGCGAGCGCCGGCGGCGGGGCCGCCTAGGCGGCGGCGTCGTCGCAACGATCATGAGCAATTACGGCCTAGAACTGGCATTGGCCGAGCGCGGCATCGAATTGCACCGGACCCCGGTCGGCGACCACCACGTGCGCGAAGCGCTCGTCGCCCGCGGCTGGCTGCTCGGCGGGGAATCGTCGGGCCACCTGTTCTGCCTCGACCGGGCGCCGACCGGCGACGCGCTGATCGCGGCGCTCGAAATCCTGTCCATCGTCACCGCCCGCGGCCGGCCGCTGGCCGAGCTGCGCCGCGGTTGGCAGCGTTACCCGCAGAAGATGATCAACGTCCCGCTCGCCGCCCGGCTGCGGCACGATCCACTCGAGGCCCCACCGATCCGCGACCTGGTCGCCGCCGCCGAAGCGCAACTGAACGGCCGAGGCCGCGTCATCCTCAGGCCCTCGGGTACCGAACCGGTGTTGCGCATTACCGTCGAAGGCGCTGACCGGCGGCAGGTCGATGAGCTCGCCGCCCGGCTGGCCGCCGAGGTTCCAGTCCATTTAGAACCAGAGGCCGGCGCAACACCAAAATCGTAAGTCGTTGGGAAGAATGATGCCTTCGCGCCGGCGGCACGGGTCAATTGCCCGCCGTTGCCATTGAGTATGGCCCTTGTGTGTCAACATCCATCCCAGCAGGTGCATAAATTATTGTGCGTGGGTCGGCAGCGGCCCGGATTTCGCTCGTTTTCCTGTCTCGCGCAGGCCGCATCCGCTGCGGACCGGCAGGCCAGATGCCCGTGGCGGCAGAGTGCCACAAACTTAATCTCGCGCAATTTAATCCACTGGGCGGTTTGCTAGCATCGGGCCTGGCTTTGGGTGACGATGGAGTGCGGCGGGCTACCGGCTGGCCGGCGCCCGGGTCGTCACCCCGCCGCCGGTCGCTATGGCGGCCGAATTCGCGCGGGCCTGTACTTCGGGTGCGCCGCTGATCGTGATCACCGCCGGCACGGTGCGCCATTTACCGGCCGGCGTCGTGGAGCGGGCCCAGGCCGCCTGTGCACCGCCGGTGCTCGTCGCTGGTGATGCCGCCGGGCGCCGGCGCCCGCCAGATTTGGTGGCCGAGTTGCGCCGGCTCGGGGTTGCGGCATGAAAGCACGCCGCACCGTGACGCCGGAGGCTCACAACGAAGTCTCGGTGCGGGCGCTCGAGGCACATATCCGGCAGGAGTATGAACAACGCCGCGCCGCGCTGCTGGCGCGCGCCCAAAGCGAGGCGGCCTGGATCGTCAGTGCCGCCCGGCGGCGTGCCGCGGCGCTCTTGCGCGATGCCCGCCGCCGCGAACGCCGGCAGGCCTGGGCAGCGATCGCCGATGAGCGGCCGCGCTGTCAGGCGCGCCTTAGACGCCGGCGTCTGGCCGAACGCCGGAAATGGGCCGAAGCCGGCTTCCGGTTACTCGAACCGGCGCTCGCCGACTTATGGGCCGCCGGCCCGGCGGTCCGCGCCGCGTGGCTCGGGCAGGCTCTCGGCGATGCCGCACGGTCCTTGCCCGCCGGTTCGCAATGGCTCATCGAGTATCCGGCCGGCGAACCGCCCGGCCGGCTTCGGGAGTGGCTGGCCGGCGGCGCCGCCGGCCAGCGCTGCGAAATCGAAGCGCACGGCTCGCTGCCCGCCGGTTACCGGATCCGCGCCGGGTTGGCGCTGATCGATACAACGCCCGCCGGTCTGACCGCGCGGCGGAACGCCATCGCCGGCCGGCTGCTGGCCGAACTGGAACGCGATACCGGGCAGGCGGTGGAATGAACGGCACACCGGCGACGGCACACATCGTCGAGGTCGGCGGCCCGGTGGTCCGCGCCGCAACGGCTGGGATTTTCCGGCTCAACGAGGCAGTGACGGTCGGTGCCGCCGGATTGCTCGGCGAGGTCTTGCGCCTCAAGGGCGATGAAATCGTCGTCCAGGTATTCGAGGATACGACCGAGCTCAAGCCCGGCGATCCGGTACAAGGCAGCGGCCGGCCGCTGTCCGTGACGCTCGGCCCGGGTTTGCTGGGCGGCATTTTCGATGGCCTGCTCAGGCCGCTCGCCGGCGGCGAAGCGGCGTACATCCGGCCCGGCCTGCACCGCGTGCCGCCCCGGCGTTTCCGGTTCACACTGGCGGCAGAGCGCGGCATGCACCTGGCCGGCGGCGCGGTTTTCGGTGACGCCCGGGCCGGTACGGGCCGGCCGCAGCCGTGCCTGGTGCCGCCCGGCATCGCCGGCGAGGTGGTCGCGATCGCCGCCCCCGGCTCATACCGGGAAGGCGAAGTCGTCTGCCGGCTCGGCACTGCCGGCGGTGAACACGGCGTGGCGCTGGCGCACCGCTGGCCGGTACGCACACCGCGCCCGATCCGCCGCCGGCTGCCGGGCGATGCGCCGCTGATCACCGGGCAGCGCCTGATGGACAGCCTGTTCCCGATCCGGCGCGGCGCTGGCCGCCGAAATCACGGCACCTTGGCGGCTGGCCGCCGAATACCAGCGCACGCAGCGGCGCGTCCGGGCGCTGGAAAAAGTCGTCCTGCCCGAACTTAAGGCCGCCGAGCGGGCGCTCGAAAACGCCCTCGAAGAACTGGATCAGGAAGAAGCCGTGCGGGTGCACTTGGCGGGGCGAAAGGGGAGTATGATGAGAATCGGTCGCGCGACGTAAACCCGGGGGGGAACATGAAGCCGCCGGTCGAAGGTGAAGTTCAGCCCAATGGAGATCATCATCAGGCCGCCTCCGGCGCCGGGCGCAGGACGACCTGGCGCTGGCGAAGATGGAGTCTGTTTCGCCGCCTGCTGATCTATCATCTGCTGCTCGCCGGCGCGGTGGTCCTGGTCGTCTTGCTGTTTCCGGCGCTGATCGATCACCTGCCGATCGGCGGCGTCAGCCACCTGGCCGCCGGCGGCGATGTCCGCATCAGCAGCACCGAGGTCGTTCCCGGGGCCACCGGCGATGGCGCTGTTGTCCACACGGCGGCCGACAGCCTCGACCGGCTGGGCTACGCGCGGCGCCTGGCCGTGACCCTGCTCGGTACCTGGTTGCTGATGTTACCGGTTTCCTGGGTGCACAAGAGCATCTATCGCGCCAGCACCTACGATCATTCGCTCGATGAAACGACGCTGCTCTTGCCCGGTGTCGTCGCCGCCATCGTCATCGTCGTCCAGCACAGCCTGGCGCTGGCCTTCAGTCTGGCCGGGATCGTCGCCGGCGTCCAGTTCCGCCGGGCGCTGCAAGATACCTTCGACACCTTGTTCATACTGGTGGCCATCGGCACCGGCATCGCCGCCGGTGTGGAGGCGCTGGAAATCGCGGCCGTCCTGACCGTGTTTTTCAGCTACGCAACACTGTACGTCTATCGCTTCGGGGACGGCCTCGAAGCGGACTACCTGGCCCGCCGCAAAGAAGAAAAACACAGGCGCAAACAGGGAGGGTCATAGCGTGAGCTGGTCAGCAGAATCCGTGGGCGATTTAACGATTTTCCGGACGCCAAAAGAATTTTCACCACGAAGGGCACGAAGGGATATGAAGAACGGAAAGGAATCAGTTTGTCGGGTGTGCAGATCGTCGAATTCACCCCTTCGTGCTCTTCAGATCCTTCGTTGTGAAATCTATCCTACTTCTATTTGCTGCGCCTCATTGTATCCCGGCGCTCTAGGCGCGCGAGTTCTTGTCTTCGGTGGTTCCTTGTTTCTGTTCTGGCGCACCCGGTAACAAACCGTAAATTCTGCGGAGGAGCCGTAACATATTTTCTATATTGATCATACCGCGTTATCACGGCGCAGCGAGGCCGGGCGGCGGGCCGGTGCTCGTCTTCGCCATCCTGGCGTCGCTCGGCGCGGCGGCAGCCCAAGACGGCGGGGAAAAGCGGCGTGCGCCATTGCCTCTTTTTAGCTCAGACGACACGCTGAAAATTGAACTTCGCGCGCCGTGGCGCCGGCTCACCGGCGACAAGGAGAACCAGGAACCTTACCCGGCGGTGCTGAAATACACCGATGGCAGCAGCCGGGAACACACCCTCCGTTTGACCATCGCGCGGCGCGGCATCTCGCGGCAGAAGATCTGCCGCTTTCCGCCCATCATGCTGCGCTTCGAAAAACAGGAAGTCACCGGCACTTTATTCAATGGCGCGAAAAGCATCAAAATGGTGACCCATTGCGACAACCGCTCGCGCTGGCAGGCCTATCCCGTTTTGGAGATGCTGGCTTACCGCATGTACAACCAGGTCACCGAGCTCAGCTTCCGGGTCCGCCCGTTATCCATTGCCTATCTCGACAGCGAGAAAGGAACGGTCGAAGGGCCGCATTTCGCCTTCCTGATCGAGGACGACAGGGCGGTCGCCAGGCGCAACGGCCTCAGAAAAAGTGATCGCCTCCACACCCTGCCGGAGAGTTTCGAGCCGCTGGCCGGCAGCCGCTTCGCGCTGTTCCAGTATCTGATCGGCAATGTCGATTGGTCGGCACTGGCCGGCCCGGATGACACCGGCTGCTGCCACAACACCAAGTTGCTCGCCGCCCCGTTCGGCGCGCCGCTGTATCCGCTGCCCTACGATTTCGATATGTCCGGCCTGGTGGCCGCGCATTACGCCGCGCCGGCCGAAGCATTACCCATCAAAGCGGTGACGCAACGTTTGTATCGCGGTTTCTGTGTCCATAACCCGGCGCTGGAAACGGCGCGCCGCGAATTCCTCGACCTTGAACGGCAGGTGTTCGGCGTGCTCGAAAGCGAGGAGCGGCTTGCGCCATCGCGGCAGGCGAAAGCGCGGCGCTATCTGGAAAAATTTTATGAGGTGGTGCGCGATCCTGTGGCATTCGAGAAAAAAATCACTCGACAATGCCGCAAATAACCATGTCCTCGCGATCGCCCGCCGCAGCCGGTGCCTTGCCTGCCGGCGATGGCGCCATCATATCGGCCAGTCGTTTTTTCAGTTCGGCGTTTTCAGGGTCGAGCGCCATCACCTGCGCGAAATAGGCGGGCAGTCCGGCATCGTCATCCGGCAGACGTATTTTGCCCTCCCGGTAGCCGGCGAACACGCCGTCTCCGGTGATCTCCAGATACCCCAGGTTGCCGCCGTAATAAGCGCTCAGACCGACATCGATCTGAATCACCTGGCTGTCGTAGCGCGGCAGGATCACGCCGCCGGTGACGGTGTGCCCGATCACGATATGCCGCGCGCCGTGCTGTTCGAGGATGGCCAAAACCGTCTCCGGCGTCGCTTCCGGCGCGACGCCGGCCAGTCCGCGGTACCACAACGGGCCGTCCTTGTCGACGAGGATGCCGAGGTCGGTCAGGTCGTTACGGCTGAGCGCCTCGCGGGCCATCAGGGTCAGCGATTCGAGCGTGTTTCGGCAGTATCGGCTGCTGATGCCGCCGTGCAGGAAAATGATCTCGTTGAGCTTGACGGCGACTTTGGTCTGCATGACCCAGCGGTAAAGTTCGCCTTCGGGGTTCCAGCCGGGGTTCCACGCAGCGCGGTGTTCCAGCCAACCCAAAGGATGTGCATCATACCAATTTTGACTAAAGTCTGCGGGCAGCGCGGCGACGTCTTCGGGGTTGCGCCTTTCCATCTCCTTCAGCAGCGCCGCAAAGTACCGGTCGCGCAGGCGGGCCGAGCCGCGATCGGCGAAGGCGGCGAATTCGGCGTCCGTCACGTAATGCAGATCGCCGTAGACATTCATCGCCTCGTGGTTGCCCATCAGGTTATGCACCCGACCGCCATGTTTCTCGGCCTGGCGGGCCAGTTTTGCCATGTGGGCGATGATGGCGCGGGTATCCGGCCCGCGGTCCGGTATATCGCCGATCTGCACCAGGTGGGTTTCGCCGCCGATCCAGCGACCGCGATCGTCGATCACCCCGGCGGCGCGCAGCACGGTCCGGTAACTGCGCTCGTCGCCGTGGATATCGCCGATCGCGACGATGCGGTCGATCCGCTCCCAGTGGTATTCGCCGATCTGGCGGGGCACGGCACCGGCCGGCCCGGCGCCCAGCACGGCGGCAAACCACACGACACATAGCGCGCCTTTAGCAATGCAGCGATCGGCAAGGCGGCGCGGTAGGCGGGTTGTCAGGCTCATCGAATCCCGGCCCTGATGAGGAAAACCCTATACTACAAGCGCTGGGTACTGTTTTTCAAGCCGAGTACGCCGGATCACGCTGGCCGACCGCTTTTTTTGTGAACGTGTTTTGACATTGGACAAGCCGCCGAGTGGGGTCCATGCTTATTCTTATGCACGGATATTCTACTATTTTCGCTGTAAATGATCGGCTCGATGCCTGGATGCCCGGTCGTCTTGTGGGCTCTTTCATGCAGGGTGCCTGCCCGCCGCATGAGGTTGACGGCCGGGGGTGTCGTACCTGACCGGGGGTAATATGATCGCAAGCGTTCGACGGCGGTTGCGCTGTAAACGGTTGCTGTGGGTTGGGAAAGAGCGCAAGATCAAGACATTGCTGGGATTTTTCCGTTGGTTCGGCACGCAGTGCCGTATTGAAGTATGTGTGCAGCGACATGTGGAAACCGTAGCTGAAAGTGATCGCCAAGAAAGCGGGCCAGGCCGTACACGTGCTGGACCGTTTTCACATCATGGCCCATTTCGGCAAGGCGCTCGATGAGGTGCGCGCCGGTGAGATCAGGACGCTCAAGGCCAAGGGATATGAGCCGGTCCTGAGCAAAAGCCGCTGGTTGCTGCTCAAGCGCCCGGAGAACCTCACCGACAAGCAGGAGGTCAAGTTGGCAGAGCTGATCCAGTACAACCTCAACTTAACTGTTGCATAAATTCCCGGAATTTATGCAACAGTTGGGTCGACTCAGCGGATTTTAGCTTGCTTCAGAATGGCACGCGCCAAACTCTTTATACACATCATACACACTGGAAGAAGGCTCGCGCGGACGGTGGGTTCTCCGACTTTGCTGGCTGGGTGTTGGCGGATACGCTGGGGGGCATCAACCAGGTACGTGTTGGGGTTGAAACCTTGCACAGAGGGGCAGGTTGCGGTTGCGAAGGCAGCCACACGATTGCGCGTAGAGCAGCGAAAAAGGCCCGTTTAGGGCCTTTTTCGTTGTTGTGAGATCGGGGTGATCAGGGCCGGGGTCGTGGTGGATGGTTCTGATGGCCGAAGCAGTTGCCGCCGGCATTGCCGTTGCCGGCGGCGCCGCCGCTGGCGCCGACGCCGGTCTGGTTGCAATTGCCGCCGTTGCCGCCGCCGGAGTTGCCGTTACCGCCACCATTACCGCCACCATTACCGCCACCATTACCGCCACCATTACCGCCACCATTACCGCCGCCGTTACCGCCGCCGTTACCGCCGCCGTTACCGCCGCCGTTACCGCCGCCGTTGCCGCCGCCGTTGCCGCCGCCGGTATCGCCGCCGCCGGAACCACCACCCGAACCGCCGCCGGAACCACCACCCGAACCGCCGCCGGAACCACCACCCGAACCGCCGCCGGAACCACCGGAACCACCACCAGATCCGCCGCCGGAACCACCGGAACCACCACTAGATCCGCCGCCGCCTGTGCCGCCGGCAGCCGCCAGCGCCCGGCATGAGAGCGGCACATGCCGCGGTTCGCCGGCGACCAGCGTGCAATTCCACTCCAGGTTGCCGGTGAACGTGACGGTCGGGGTGATGTTCAGTACCGGATTCACAAGCGCGCCGGTATTGCGCGTGGTCAGCGTGATGGTGCCGTTATTGGGATCGATCGTGATATCGGCTACATATTCTGCGCCGTCGCCCGGGAAGTTATATGAGGCTGCGACCGCGGCGAAATCGCCGTTGCGCAGGTAGCTGTCGGCGATCAGTAACTCGGCCTCGCTGGCCAGTTGGATGCCCTCGGCGACCTTCGAGCGGATGGCGTAATCCTGGTAGGCCGGTAGCGCGATGCCGAGCAGTATGGCAACCATCGCCACCGCGACGATGATTTCGACCAGGGTAAAGCCCCGGTTACGGGCAACGGGCGCAGGGGAATACGGTTGATGGACGCTGGCTGACATGATCGATCTCCTATGTTATTGGCCGGCCGGGAGCCGGTTGAACCTCGCAAGTCTGGATATGCCAGATTCATGCCAAAAAAGGAAACCCGATCGTTGTCGAGTCGGATCACGCGCTTACCGCCACCGGGGCAGGGGTAGGTTCAGGTGCGGTTGACGTTGAACGTCGATCCTTGCCACAAGAGTCGCACAACGGGGAAGCGCAGCACCGCCCGGAAGCGGTGAAAAAGATGAATTGGAAAAACGAAAGGGTTAAGGCGTGACCAGCGGCAACGCCGTGGCACAGGATCGCGGCACATGCCGCGCCTCGCCGGCAGCCAGGGCGCAGGTCCAGGTCAAAAGCCCCGTTGTCGATCCCGGCGGGCCGCCCGGCATCGGTGTGTTGGCGGGAGTGAAAACGATGATCGGGTCGACTGCGGCGCCGGTGTTGCGGGTGGTGACGCTGATGGCGCCGCTTGCCGGATCGATCGCGATATCGGCGACATAATCGGCGCTGTTGTCCGGGAAGTTATAAGAGGCTGCGACCGTGGCGAAATTGCCGTTGCGCAGAAAATCGTCGGCGGCCAGAAGCTGCGGTGCGGTTGCCATCTGCACGCCTTCGGAGACCCGGGTCCTGATGACGTAGTCATGGTAGCTGGGCACTGCAATTCCGAGCAGGATGCCTAAAATGGCGATGGCGATCAGGATTTCGATCAGCGTGAAACCCGCCGCCGGCAGAGCAGGGCATTGTGCTGCCCGTAAGAAAACGCGCTGCCGTGGCATGGTCTCGAGGTCCGGGTTGCCCCCGTTGTGGCCTGGGTTCATCGGGTCATCTCCATATTCCCCGCATCTTGATGATAGAACTTTTGTTTGATTATGGCGCAAGGGTAACAGAAATTTCAAGTACTTGCGGCTGTTTCTTTGTCATTTCGGCCGGTCTTCTTGCGCCTGAAGGCGCCAAAATGCATCTGGAACGCATTTGAACGGCCGCTGGGCCGGCCCGTTGGGACAGGGCGAGGACAGGACAGTCCGAGTAAACCGCCCTTCCTGCATTGCCTGCGCTTGTGCGGGTATGGCGGAAATGAGGATTCCGGCGGGTGCGGGAATGCCGGGCAACGAGCATCGCCGCTCCCGGCGCCAAGCCGGCCGGCCGATCTACAATGAAGCGCTACGGAAACAAGGGGTATCTCATGGGCACGAATCCGGAGCGGCTGCCGGGCCGGCGGCTGGGCGGTCTGCTGGCCGTTTTTGGGTTTTCGGGAGCCGCCGGCCTGATCTATCAGGCTGAGTGGTCGCATTATCTTGGACTGTATCTCGGCCATGCGGCGTATGCCCAGGCGCTGGTGCTCGCCCTGTTCATGGGCGGCATGGCGGCCGGGGCCTGGTGGGTCGCCCGGCACGGCGGCGGCTGGCCGGACTGGTTGCGATGGTATGCGCTGATCGAAGGGGCGATCGGCGTGCTCGGCCTGCTTTTTCCGTGGGCTTTTGCCGGACTCATCGGCTTTTCCGAAAGCGCGATGCTGCCGTTTTTGGGCGGCGGGCCGGTGGGCCGCGCCTGGCAGTGGCTCAGCGGCGCGCTGCTGGTGCTGCCGCAAGCAGTGCTGCTCGGCATGACGTTTCCGCTGATGGTCGGCGGCCTGATCCGGATCCGGGCGGCCGGCAGCGGCCGCCTGCTGGGCGGGTTTTATTTCACCAATTCTCTGGGCGGCGCGGCCGGGGTGCTGGCCGCGACATTCCTGTTGCTGCCGCTGGCCGGTCTTGCCGGGGCCGTCCGGACCGCAGGCGGGCTCAATCTGGTGGTGATGGGCGCCACGTTCTGGCTGATCCGTGGGCGGTCGGCGGCGCTTCCGGCCGATGCCATGCCCGGGAAGCAGCCGGCGGCGGCCGCGGCCGCGAAAACTGTGCGGTTGGTGTTGACCGTTGCGTTTCTGACCGGGGCCAGTTCGTTTGTTTACGAGCTCGTCTGGGTCCGCCTTCTGGCCCTGGCTTTTGGTTCGACCTTGCACGCTTTCGAGTTGATGCTCGCGGCATTCATTCTTGGCCTGGCTTTGGGCGGTGCCTGGATCCGCCGCCGGCTCGACGCGGCGCCCGAGCCGCTGGTGATCGCCGCCCGGGCGCAGTGGGCGATGGGGGCGGCGACGCTGATCTCGCTGGCCCTCTACCGTTACGCCTTCGATGCCGTGGCCTGGATGATCGCCAACCTGGCGGCAGCAGGCGGCGGCTATGCGCTCTACAACCTGGGCACCGCACTGGTGGCGTTCGTCTTGTTGGCGCCGGCGGCGTTTTTTGCCGGCATGACCCTGCCGGCGCTGACCGAGGCGCTGCTCCGCCGCGGCGGTGGGTCGGCTGAGGTTGGCCGGGTGTACGCCGTCAATACCGCCGGCGCAATCTTCGGGGTGGCGGCGACACTGGTCTTTTTGCTGCCGGTTCTGCAACTCAAGTATTCGCTGCTGCTCGCCGCGGCGGTGGACCTGGCGCTCGGCATCGCCCTGCTGGCGCATATCGCGCCGGTGCGCCGGCGCCTGCTGCTGCCGGCCGGCGCCGCATTGGCCGCGGTTCTGGCCGGCGGGGTGATCCCGTGGCAGGGGGCGGTATTGGCTTCCGGCGTGTTCCGCAGCGGCCAGCCGCGCCTGGCGGCGGGCGAGGAAGTCCTGTTCAACCGCGACGGCCGGACGGCAAGCATCAGCGTCATCCGCAATCTCGCCGGGCAGGTCAGGATCGCGACCAACGGCAAGACCGACGCTGCGATGAACCTCGGTGCCGGGCGGCCGCCGGCGGCGGACGAATATACGATGACGCTGCTCGGCGCCCTGCCGCTGCTCTATCACCAGGCTCCGCGCCAGGCGGTGGTGATCGGTTTCGGCTCGGGGATGACCAGCGATGTGCTGCTCGCCGACCCCGGCCTCGAACGGCTCACCACGATCGAGATCGAGCCCGAGATGATCGCCGGTGCCCGTTTTTTCCGGCCGCGCAACGCCCGGGCGTTCGACGATCCGCGCTCGAACATCGCGATCGACGACGCCCGCGCCTGGCTGGCGGCGACGCGTGACCGCCCCGATCTGATCGTCTCCGAGCCCTCCAATCCATGGATCAGCGGTATCGGCAATCTGTTTTCCCGCGAGTTCTACCGCCTCGCCGCCGCGCGGCTGGCCGACGGCGGCCTGTTCGTGCAGTGGCTGCAACTGTACGAGATCGACGAGGCCCTGGTCGGTTCGGTGCTGCGCGCGATGTTCGACAGTTTCGGCGATGTCCAGGCGTACTACGGCGGTGACGCCGACCTTTTGCTCGTCGCCGGCCGCCGGATGCTCGGCGAGCCGAGGATGCAACTTGCCGGGCGGCCGCAACTGGCCGCAGCACTGGCCCGTCTGGGGATTGCTGAACCGGCCGACCTGCTGGCCCGCCGGCTCGCCGATCGAGAAGTTCTGGCCTGGTACGCCGGGCGCACGGGGCGCAAGATCAATACCGACCAGCATCCAGTGCTGACGATCGAGGCGCCCGCCGCCCGTTTTCGCGGCGCCAACGCCACTACCTTGCGCGATCTTCGTTTTGCCGAACTGCCGGTGCTCGAATGGCTGGGCGTCACGCAGCCTGAATCTTCAGCGCCGCGCCCAGCGGCCGCCTGGGAGTCCTTGCCCGCCGCCCGGCAGGCGGCGTGGCGGGCCCAGGCGGTGGTTACGGCATTGCGCGGCGATACGATCCGGTCGGCCGCCGGCCGGGTGGCCGACGAGCCGGAAGCGTCGCTCAACACTGCCGTGCTCGGGCAGATTCTGGCGCTCAGATTATTCGGCCGGTTCTGCACCGCCGGTGCCGGCGAGGCCGGGCAACTCGCCGACACGCTCGCCGCCCTGGCGATGGGCACTGTGCCGTGGCTTTCACCGGCGGCGCTGGAGGGGGCGTTCAGCAACCCGGTTTGGGTCGAATGCGAGGCCGTGCCCGAACCGCTGGCGGCGATGCTCGATCTGGTCTCGGCGGTCGCCGCCCGGCGGACAACGGATGTCGCGGCGGCGGCTTTCGAGGTGATCGCCGCCGCCGAAGCACGGGGCGAGCCGGATGCCTTGTATCGCGAATACGCGGCGCTGGCTCTGAGCGCCGCGACCTTGGCCGGCGGGGATCCGGCCCAGGCGCTGTGGCTGGACCAGACCTTTGGCGCCCCCGGCGCTGAAAACCCGCGGCGGGCGTTGTTGCGCAATTTCATTGTCGAGATGGCCGCCCTCCGGCAGGCGAAATGAACCCGGGGCCGGAAGGCGTGCTGGCCAACCGTTGCCGGCCGTTTCGGTAGAATAGCTCTCTCGCGCAACCTGGTAACATGATTGTCATAATTGCTTGGTAACGTCATCGGACACCCTGCGCCTCGCAGTCGGGGCGACCGGCGTTACCGCTATCCGGCTGCCATCCAACAGGAATCGCCATCATGTACGCACTCAGACCATCTGCCCTGCCGTTCACTCTCCTGCTGACGGCGGTGATGCTCACCGCTTGCGGCGACCAGGCGCCTTCGGACAAATCACCCACTTCGATCCGGATCGACGGCTCGAGCACGGTCTTTCCGATCATCGAGGCGATGGCCGAGGAATTTCAGATCGCCGAGGGCGGAGCGGTGCAGGTCACGGTCGGCATTTCCGGCACCGGCGGCGGCTTCAAGAAATTCTGCCGCGGCGAACTCGAGATCACCGACGCCTCGCGGCCGATCCGCGATGTCGAACTCGAAGCCTGCCGCCAAACCGGCATCCAGTTCATCGAACTGCCGATCGCCTTCGATGCCTTGACGGTGGTGATCAATCCCGCCAACGACTGGGCCGAGCGCATGACCATCGATGAGATGAAAACGATCTGGGAGCCCGCAGCGCAGGGAACGGTGCTCAACTGGAATCAGGCCAACCCCGCCTTTCCCGATGCGCCGCTGACGCTGTACGGGCCCGGACCCGATTCGGGCACCTTCGATTATTTCACCGCCGGGGTGGTCGGCATCGAACACGCCAGCCGCGGCGATTACACCGCCAGCGAGGACGATAACGTGCTGGTCCAGGGTGTCTCCAGCGATCGCCACGCGCTCGGTTATTTCGGCCTGGCCTACTACCTGGAAAACCGCGACAAGCTCAAGGCAGTGGCGATCGTCAATCCCGCCGGCGAGGCGGTTCAACCAAGTATCGAGACGGTGCGCGACGGTTCTTATACGCCGTTGTCGCGGCCGCTGTTCGTTTATATCAATGCCGCCGCGGCCGGCGAGCCGCACGTGCGGCGCTTCGTCGAATTTCTGTTCTCCTCTGAGCGGGCCGCCGAGTTGGTTTCGCAGACCGGTTATGTCCCGCTGCCCGCCGAAGCGTACGACACCGCTTTGGCCAACTTCAGGGAAGGCAAACTGGGTACGGTCTTCGCCGGCGGCTCGGAGGTCGGGGTCGATATCGCCGAGCTGCTGAGCCGCGAAACGCGACACTGAGCGGCGCTCATACCGCCCGTCCGGCATGGCTTCGTCACTGTTTACCGGTTTCAGCTATGACCGCCGCCGGCGCCTGATCGACCGGGCGATGCGCGCCGTGCTGTTCGTCGCGGCGCTGTTTTCGGTGCTTGTCACATTGGCCATCGTCTATATCCTGATCAGCGAGTCGTGGGTGTTCTTCTCGCATGTGCCGCTGACGGATTTTCTCACCGATCGGCAGTGGACGCCGCAGTTCACCGATGCCCATTACGGCATCCTGCCGCTGCTTTCGGGCACCGTCGTGGTCTCGGCGGTGGCCCTGCTGGTCGCCATTCCCGGCGGCACGCTGGTCGCCATCTACCTCAGCGAGTTCGCGCCGGCCGCTGTGCGCGATTCGGTCAAGCCCTTTCTCGAACTTTTGAGCGGCGTGCCGACCGTGGTGTACGGCTACTTCGCGCTGCTCTTCATCACGCCGCTCTTGCAGAAGCTCATGCCCGGACTGCCGGGCTTCAATTTATTGTCCCCCGGGCTGGTGATGGGGATCATGATCATCCCGTATGTCAGTTCGGTCAGCGAGGACGCGATGCGCGCCGTGCCCAACCATCTGCGCGAAGGTTCCTATGCGATGGGTGCGACGCGCCTGCAAACGGCGTTGAAAGTGGTGCTGCCGGCGGCGATTTCGGGCGTCGCCGCAGCATACATCCTCGGCATGTCGCGCGCCGTTGGTGAAACGATGGTCGTGGCGATCGCCGCCGGCCTGCAACCGAACCTGACCTGGGATCCAACCGAGTCGGCGGCGACGATCACGGCGTACATCGTTCAGGTCTCGCTCGGCGATCTGCCGCACGGCAGCGTCGGCTACCAGACGATCTTCGCCGCCGGGTTGACCTTGTTCGTGATGACCTTGCTATTCAACATCGCCGGCCTGGTGATGCGCAAGCGGCTGCGGGAGGTGTATTGATGGCCGCGACCGCCGGATCGGCTGCGCTGCGTGCCGGCATCCAGCGTCGCCGGCGCTGGGACATGCTCTTCAGTGTCGCCGGCCTTTTGGTGATGCTGGTCGCCGTGTTGACCCTGGTGTTGTTGTTTTTGCAACTGGCGATCGACGGTCTGCCCCGGCTCAACGCCGATTTCATGCTGAACTTCCCGTCGCGGTTCGCCGAGCGCGCCGGCATTTTGTCGGCCTGGGTCGGGACGTTGCTCGTCATGCTGGTCACCGCTTTCGTCGCCGTGCCGCTCGGCGTCGCGGCCGGCCTGTATCTCGAGGAATACGCGCCGCGCAACTGGCTGACCGACATCATCGAGATCAACGTCACCAACCTGGCCGGCGTGCCGTCGATCATTTACGGTCTGCTCGCACTCAGCTTGTTCGTTTATCAGATGAATCTCGGGCAGAGCATCGCCGCCGCCGGTTTGACGCTGGCACTGTTGATCATGCCGATCGTCATTGTTGCGACGCGCGAGGCGGTGCGCGCCGTGCCGCTCAGCATGCGCGAGGCGGCCTATGCGATGGGCACGACCAAATGGCAGATACTGGCCCACCACATCGTCCCTTATTCGGCCGGCGGCATACTGACCGGTATTATTATCGGCCTGTCGCGGGCTATCGGCGAGACCGCACCGGTGATCACCATCGGCGCTTTGACGTTCATCGCATTTTTGCCCGAATCGCCATTCAGTTCGACCTTCCCGTTCATCAATTTCAAGTGGCTGGAAGCGCCGTTTACCGTTCTGCCGATCCAGATATTCAACTGGGTTTCAAGACCGCAGGCCGAATTCCACGTCAACGCCGCCGCCGCCGGCCTGGTGTTGATCGTTCTGACACTGGCGATGAACGCCGCGGCGATCATGCTGCGCCAGCGTTATCGCAAACGGATCAATTGGTAAGGAGATTGTGGAATTGAACGACATTCCTGCGCCGCAGCCGGCCCCCGCCACGGCGACGGGCCCGGCCACGATCGAGCAGCCGATCAAGGCCAGTGTCCGCCATTTGAGCTTTTATTACGACAGTTACCGTGCCGTGACCGATGTCAACCTCGATATCGCCGAACGGCGGATCACGGCGTTGATCGGCGCTTCGGGCTGCGGCAAAAGCACGTTTTTGCGGTGCTTCAACCGGATGCACGACCTTTACCCGGGCAACCGCTACGAAGGCTCCATCATCCTGCGGCCCAAAGGGCTTGATATCGTCGCCCGCAACGTCGATCCGATCGGGATCCGGATGCGGATCGGCATGGTGTTCCAGAAACCCAACCCGTTTCCAAAGTCGATCTTCGACAATGTCGCCTATGGCTTGAAAGTCCGCGGCATCCGCGACCGCCGGCTGATCGAGGAAAGGGTGGAGCGGGCACTGCGCCAGGCTTTTTTGTGGGAGGAGACCCGCGATCGCCTCGGCGATTCGGCGATGACGCTGTCCGGCGGCCAGCAGCAACGGTTGTGCATCGCCCGGGCGCTGGCCCCGGAACCGGAGCTTTTGCTGCTCGACGAGCCGACCTCGGCCCTCGACCCAGTCGCCACCGCCAATATCGAGGAACTGCTCTCGGAACTCAAGCGGGAGGTGACGATCCTGATTGTCACGCACAACATGCAGCAGGCGGCGCGGGTTTCCGATTACACTGCGTTCATGCACCTCGGCGTGCTTGTCGAATTCGGCGTCACCGACCAGTTGTTCACGACCCCGCGCGAAAAACAGACCGAGGACTACATCACCGGCCGTTACGGCTGAGGAACAATCGATGATCGACACACAATCACTGAGCCAGCACATCTCGCACGAGTTCAACAAGGAACTCGAAGACGTGCGCGGCAAGCTTTTGACCATGGGCGGCCAGGTAGAGCAGCAGATTCACCAGGCGCTGCGTGCCCTCGTCGAAGGCGACAGCAAACTGGGCGAGGAAGTCGAGCGCCAGGATTACCTGATCAACAAGATGGAAGTGGCGATCGACGATGAGTGCAGCCGCATCCTGGCCCGCCGCCAGCCGGCGGCGAGCGATCTTAGGCTGGTGATCGCCATCATCAAGGCGAGCACCGACATCGAGCGGATGGGCGACGAAGCCGAGAAAATCGGCCGCCTGGCGGTGGCCCTGGCCGGCATGGACCGCCCGCCGCACGGCTATCTCGAACTCGACCACCTCGGCGGCCTGGTCGAAACGATGGTGCGCAACGCCCTGGATACCTTCGCCCGGCTCGATGCCGAGGCGGCGCTGGCCGTCGCCCGCGAGGATTTCAGAATCAACCGCGAATACGAGGCACTGACCCGCCAGTGCATCACCTTCATGATGGAAGACCCGCGCAACATCCGCCGCGTGCTCGATGTGATGTGGTGCGGCCGCTCACTGGAGCGGATCGGCGACCACGCCAAGAACATCTGCGAATACGTGATCTACCTGGTCCACGGCAAGGATATCCGCCACACCAGCCTCGACGACGCCGAACGTGCCATCCGCGCTAAGAACCGCGCCGCGGAACAGGCTGCCGAACAGGCGGAATAGCCTGCCCGCCCCACCCGTGATGCCGGCATCCGGGCCGGCGGCAAGGTGGGGTGGAAAGTAGACCCAACAGTTGCATAAATTTTGCTCGAATTTATAGATTTCTTCATTAAATCAATAAGTTAATAGAATTTTAGTTAAAGCATCGAATTCACCTGGGTGACGCGCCCGGTTTCTCGCCCAAGCTGGAGGCACATCCGGCACAGTCATGCCGGGTGGTGGGAATTTCAGGGAGTGGGGCGGGCGGATTGCCGTTAGCCGCACACGGCGATACGGTTTCGATTACTTCATTCGGAACGTGATCCGCCCTTTGCTCAGGTCGTAAGGCGTCAGTTCGACCTTGACCCGGTCGCCGGTCAGGATGCGGATGTAGTGTTTCCGCATGCGGCCGGAAATGTGGGCGGTGACCACGTGGCCGTTGTCCAGCTGAACCCGGAACATGGTATTGGGCAGGGTTTCGAGCACCTTGCCTTCCATTTCGATATGGTCTTCGCGCGACATGCAGCCTCGGTTGTCTCGTGGGGGAGCGGCCGGCGGCATTATAACCCCTGAGCGCCAGGCCCGCCCGTTCCGCCCGGTACCGACCACCGACGGGTAGAATGCACAAGCCGTTTGCGCCGGAGCCGCTCGGATGATCTCACAAAAAGCGAAATACGCACTGCGCGCCCTGCTGGCGCTCAGCCACCAGGCGGCGGATCAGCCGCTCCTGATCGCCGAGATCGCCCGCCGCAACCGGATTCCCCGGAAATTTCTCGAACAGATCCTGCTCGAACTCAAACACCACGGGCTGGTCGCCAGTCGCCGCGGGCAGGCCGGCGGTTACCTGCTGCTCAGGCCGGCCGCCGATTTGCCGATCGGCGAGGTGCTGCGTCTGATCGACGGCCCTCTGGCGCCACTGCCCTGTCTCAGCAAAATGGCGTATCGGCCGTGTGCCGATTGCCAGGACGTGGAGCAGTGCGAGATCAGGCGGGTGTTCGCCGAAGTGGCCGCCGCGACGCGCGCCATCCTCGAACGGCGTACGGTCGCCGACCTGGCCGCCCCGGATGGGGGGGCCGAAACCAACACCGTTTCGGGGTAAAGTAACCCGGCCAGAATGAGCAGGTTGGTTTGTCCTTGACATTCTCTACTTAATTGATAGACTAAGTATTGATTCATGACCGAGCATGAGGAGAACATGACACTGGAAACCCGACAATTCCACGCCATCGGCCGCCGATCGTTCACGGAATGTCTGGTTTTATCGGTCGTCGCCGTGTTGTTGGCCGCCGGGGCTACGGCCGCCGCCGATCGGACCCTGCTCAACGTTTCCTACGACCCGACGCGCGAGCTGTACCGCGACTACAACGCCGCGTTTTCCGGCTATTGGCAGTCCCTGGGCGGTGGGTCGGTGACGGTGCGGATGTCGCATGGCGGTTCGGGCAAGCAGGCAAGGTCGGTGATCGACGGTCTTGGCGCCGATGTCGTGACGCTGGCGGTGCCGATTGATATCGACCAGATCGCATCGTTGACCGGCAAGATTCCGGCCGATTGGCAAAGCCGCCTGCCGCACCGCAGTTCGCCATATACCTCGACGATCGTTTTTCTGGTTCGCGCCGGCAATCCCAAAGGCATCCGCGACTGGCACGACCTTGTCCGGCCGGGCATCGAGGTGATCACCCCCAATCCGAAGACCTCGGGCGGGGCGCGGTGGAATTATCTGGCCGCCTGGGTGTATGCGCTGGAGCGGTTTGATGGCGACGAAACCCGTGTCCGGGAATTCATCCGGGCGCTGTATCAGAACGTACCGGTGCTCGATACTGGGGCGCGCGGTGCGACGACCACGTTCGCCCAGCGCGGTATCGGCGATGTGCTGCTCGCCTGGGAGAACGAGGCCTATCTCAGTTTGCAGGAGCTCGGCGCTCAGGCGTTCGAGATCGTCACCCCGAGCCTCAGCATCCTCGCCGAACCGGTGGTGGCGGTGGTGGACGGTAACGCCAAAGCGCACGGCACTTTGGACCTGGCGACGGCCTATCTCGAATGGCTGTATTCGCCGGCCGGGCAGCGTCTTGCGACCAAGCATTTCTACCGCCCGGTTCGGCCGGCGTTGGTCGACCCCGCCGATCTCGCTCGTTTCGCGCCCCTGAAACTGCTCCGGGTCGATCAGGTTTTCGGCACCTGGCACAAGGCGCAGGCCGAGCATTTCGCCGACGGCGGTGTGTTCGACCAGCTTTACCAACCGCCGCGTTGAGGCGCCAACGGCGATGACCGCACTGGCATTGATGTCCCGCTGGGTCAAGCCTAGCGTGATCCCCGGTTTCGGAATCACGCTAGGCTTTACGTTGACCTATCTGGCGTTGATTGTGCTGATCCCGCTCGCGGCACTGGCGATCAAGGCAGCCAGCCTGGGCGGTGGCCCGATCCTGGCGATCGCGGCCGATCCGCGAACCGTCGCGGCGCTCAAGCTGAGTTTCGGCACGGCGCTGGTCGCGGCGCTGATCAATGTCCCGTTCGGCATCGTCACGGCCTGGGTGCTGACCCGCTACCGCTTTCCGGGACGGCGGTTTTTCGATGCCGTGGTCGATCTGCCGTTCGCCCTGCCGACCGCGGTCGCCGGCATCGCGTTGACCGCGCTTTACGCGCCGAACGGCTGGCTGGGCCACCTGCTCGCCGGCTTCGGGATCAAGGTCGCGTTCACGCCGCTGGGCATCATTGTGGCGCTGGTCTTTATTGGCCTGCCGTTTGTCGTCCGCACGGTGCAGCCGGTGATCGAGGATCTCGACCGCGAACTCGAGGAAGCGGCGGCGACGCTCGGTGCCAGCCGCCGCCAGACGTTGTTCCGCGTCGTGCTGCCGGTGCTGACGCCGGCGGTGCTCACCGGCTTCGCGCTGGCCCTGGCGCGGGCGATCGGCGAATACGGCTCGGTGATTTTCATCTCCGGAAATATCCCTTATGTTTCCGAAATCGCGCCGCTTTTGATCGTCATCCGGCTCGAGGAGTTTTCCTACGCTGCGGCGACGGTGGTCGCGGCGATCATGCTGGCGATTTCCTTTCTGATGCTGCTGGTGATCAATCTGATCCAGTTGTGGAGCCGCCGGAGGTTCGGTTATGTCGTCTAACGGGCTCCCGCGGCCGACGGCGGAACACCCGGCGCTCAGATTCAGCTTGATCGCGTTGGCGGTGATGTTCTTGTTGCTGTTTTTGCTGCTGCCGCTGGTCGCCGTGTTCAGTGAGGCGCTGGCCAAGGGATTCGGCGCTTATCTCGCCTCGCTGGTCGAACCCGATGCACTGGCGGCGATCCGTTTGACAGTCGCTGTTGCGGCGATCGCCGTGCCGCTCAACGTGATCTTTGGCATCGCTGCCGCCTGGGCGATTGCCAAATTCGATTTTTACGGCAAGGCATTTTTGACGACGTTGATCGATCTGCCGTTTTCAGTCTCACCGGTGGTCGCCGGATTGATCTACGTACTGCTCTTCGGGGCTGGCGGTTGGCTCGGCCCGTGGTTGAACGCCCATGACATCGAGATCATCTTCGCGCTGCCGGGCATCGTGCTGGCGACGATTTTCGTCACCTTCCCGTTTGTCGCCCGCGAACTGATTCCGCTGATGCAGGAGCAGGGTACGGCCGAGGAGGAAGCGGCGCTGTCGCTCGGCGCCGGTCCCTGGCAGACCTTCTGGCGCGTCACACTGCCGAATATCCGCTGGGGCCTGCTTTACGGGGTGCTGCTGTGCAACGCCCGGGCGATGGGCGAATTCGGCGCCGTGTCGGTGGTTTCGGGCCATATCCGCGGTTTGACGAATACGATGCCCTTGCACGTCGAAATTCTCTATAACGAATACAACTTCGTGGCCGCCTTTGCCGTAGCTTCGGTGTTGGTGCTGCTCGCGCTGCTGACGTTGGTGCTCAAGCGCCTGCTCGAAAGCCGCCACGCCGGGGAACTGGCCGTGCTGCGCCATCAGTGATCAAATAGAACGAGGAACCGATGGAAGTCCGGATCGAACAGTTGTGCAAGCATTACCAGCAGCTCGTGGCGCTGGAAGAGGTCTCCCTGAACATCGCCTCGGGCGAGTTGATCGCGTTGCTCGGGCCGTCGGGCTCCGGCAAGACGACGCTATTGCGGCTGATCGCCGGGCTCGAAATCCCCGACGGCGGTCGGATCTATTTCGGTGCCGAGGATGCCTCGGCGCTGAGTGTGCAGGAGCGCAACATCGGCTTCGTGTTCCAGCACTACGCGCTGTTCAGGCACCTGACCGTGCTCGACAACATCGCTTTCGGCTTGCGCGTCAGGCCGCGCCGGCACCGGCCGCCGGCTGCCGAAATCCGCCGCCGCGCCGAGGAATTGCTGCAACTGGTGCAGCTCGAAGGCTACGGCGGCCGCTTTCCGGCGCAGTTGTCCGGTGGTCAGCGGCAGCGGATCGCACTGGCCCGCGCCCTGGCGATCGAGCCCCGCGTTCTGTTGCTCGACGAGCCGTTCGGGGCGCTCGACGCCCGGGTGCGCAAGGATCTGCGCCGCTGGCTGCGGGAATTGCACGACCGTACCGGCCACACCACGGTGTTCGTGACGCATGACCAGGAAGAGGCGCTCGAACTCGCCGACCGCGTGGTGGTGATGAACAACGGCCGGGTCGAGCAGTGCGGTGTACCCGACGCAATCTACGATCACCCGGATACGCCCTTCGTTTATCGCTTTATCGGCGAATCCGGCTGCCTGCCGGTCGAAATGCGGGACGGTGCGGTATGGCTGGACGGCGAGCGTCTGCCGTTTCCGGCAGCGGACGGCGACGGCCCCGGACATCTTTATTTCCGGTTGCACGATTGTCGTCTGGTCGAAAACGACGTGCCGGCGATCCGCGGCCGTCTCACGGTGCTCCGCCGCCAGGCCGGCGTGCGGCGGGCCGAAGTCATTGTCGCCGGCGCCAAGCGCAAACTGGATATCGAATTGCCGCTCGATGCCGATGTGCGAAGCGGCAAAATGCTCGCCTTCGTTCCGGAATACTGGAAGCTCTTTCCGCTGCCGGGAGGGGGCGGACAGTCATGAAGGCGGTGATCCATGAATGCGACGCAAGACAGCGGCGCCGCCAGCCGGCACTGGCCAATCGCCATGCTGGGCCGGACGCCGGCAATGTAGCGGCACTCGCCCGCCTCGCTACGGCGCTCGGGCAGTTGCATTTCGGCACGATCACCCTGACCGTCCACCAGTCGCACATCGTGCAGACCGACATCACCGAGAAACACCGTTTCGAGATGCCTGCGGCGCACAAAGTGAAATAACGATTCATAGCCCCTGCTGCCGGTCGCAGTGCGGCGGGCAGCGGGAAAGAGACCACCGACCGGACGACCTGGAGGCGCAACGATCGATGAGAGGAGAGAATCATGATCTTGCTATCTTCCGGGTGGTCCCGGCGTTATGTCCAGTCAGCCACACCAGTTTCAGGACAATCAAAGCATCCATATCAGGATCTTTAAAAAGTCTTTCTCTGGCCTTTTTCAACTCATTGCGTTGCGGCATATCTCCGCAACGTGCTCCGCAAATCAAGCACGTCCGTGCTTGATTTTCGCTGCGGCATATCCCTGTGGGGCCTAGCAGGCTGTTTTTCTAAAGCCTGCTATTTACGCCGTGCGGCGCGGCGCTGGCCCGCTTAGCGGGGTGTCGCACCGCTGTTGTTCATTGCATTAGCCGCCGCCGGCGGCCGCTGGACCCAGGCGCCTGAGGCCGGGCATTTCGATTTCGATCACGAGGGCGCTTATCAATTCGGTGACAGTCGGAGCGGTACGAACCCGGCTCTGGTCACCGACCTTGACGTCCGCGCCTGGTTCGTGCACAGCGAAGTCGGTTACCAGTTCGATGCTCGGTGGCAGCCGCGCCTGCGTTTCGAATTCGATAGGGCGAGCGGCGATCAGGATCCGACCGACGGGAAATTCAGCCGTTTAGACTCGTTGTTTGGGCCGCGCAATTCCGATTTCGGTCCGACCGGCATTTATGGCCCGCTGTCCCGCTCGAACCTGGTCTCGCCGGGTTTGCGGATCGAGATCAATCCGGGGCCGCGCTGGGACGGGTTTGTTTCGTACCGCGCGGTCTGGCTCGACGAGGCACGCGATACGTTCGGCGCCACCGGCGTCGTCGATCGCAGCGGCGCTGCCGGCCGATTTGCCGGCCACCAGGTGCACGGCCGCCTGCGTTTCTGACTGTTGCCTGGGAATTTTAGGTTCAACGTCGGGGCTGCGGTCCTGGTGGACGGCTCGTTCTTAAAACGGGCGCCGAATGCAACCGCTGAGGAAAATGTATTGTTTGGATTTCTCGAAACGGAGATATTTTTCTGATGAATCGGATTGCCATTGCCGGTGTGGGATTCAGCGGTGCGGCCACGGCTTTTGCGCTGTTGCGGCGCTGTACTGCGCCTTTCGAGCTGTTTTTGATCGAGCCTGAAGTGGAATTGGGCGCCGGCCTTGCCTATGGTCGGGCGCGGGCCGGAGACCTGCTTAATGTTGCGGCCGGCCGTTTGAGTATCGACGTCGGCGCGCCGGGCGACTTCGCTGTCTGGCTCGAAAGGCAACGTGACCAGCCCGTATATCGAGGCCGGCAAACGGAACCCGAAGGCGATGTATTTTGCCCCGCGGCGGCAATTTGCGCGTTATTGCGGCGAACGATTGAGTGAGCTGTGCGCGGCACGCCCCGATGTCGTTGTCAGGCGCGTTGCTCGGCCGCTGACCGGCGTCGAGGCGCGGCTCGAAGGCGGTTATCGCTTGACGCTGGCCGATGTCGAGGTCGTTGATTGCGCGGTGCTGATCGTGGCGACCGGTTACGGACTGCCGGCCGAAGTCGGCCGTTATGGGCGCCACGGCGTTTGCTCCCGACCGCGGCCTGAACCCTGCGGCACTCGGCAATGTCATCATCGTCGGCAGTGGTTTGTCGATGGTCGATACGCTGCTCGATCTCAGGGCACGGGGCTTCGGCGGTTCGGCGCTGGAGATTTCGCGGCACGGTCTTTATCCCAAGGCGCACGCCGCCGAGCGCCGCCCCTGGCGTATGGATGAACCGCCGGCGCCGCCGGCCGGGGCGCGCGAGGGTTTGCCGCTGGTACGCCGGCTACTCCGCGAAGCGGCGGCCGAAGGCGCTGATTGGCGCGCCGTGATCGACCGCTTCAGACCTGTGACGCAGGAGATTTGGGCCGGGTGGAGCGAGCGTGAACAACCCCGTTTTCTCCGCCACCTGCGGCCGTATTGGGATGTTCACCGCCACCGCCTGCCGCCGAACACTGCGGCGACCCTGCAAGCGGAATTGGCCGCAGGCACATTACAAATCCAAGCTGGGAGGGTGCTCGATATGGCGGTTGGTGAACGCGATACGGCCTCCGGGGCGCGGCACCGGATCTTGGCGTCGCCTGGCGCGGCCAGTCCAAAATCGAAGCGCTGGGGGCAGATCTGGTGGTCGATTGCACCGGTCATTTTCCGTCGTTGCAGGCGGCGCCGGTTGCCGCTTTGCTGGCCGCGGGCCTGGCCGAAGCGGATGCCCACGGCCTGGGGTTGCGCGCCGCCGCCGATGGGGCCGTGGTGAGCAGCGACCGGGAGCGGGACGATCTGTTCGCCACCGGGCCGCGGGCCACAGTAGTTGGTTCGAGCTGACCGCGGTGCCCGAGATCATTATCCAGGCGGTGGCGCTGGCCGAGGGCCTGGCGCGCCGGGATTGACCCTGTCCGGCCATAAGATACGTCGGCAGTGGCTTGACTTTTTCCGGCAGGCGATTACAATATCGCCTTTCCCTGGGCGGGAATAGCTCAGTTGGTAGAGCACAACCTTGCCAAGGTTGGGGTCGCGAGTTCGAGTCTCGTTTCCCGCTCCATTTCCTTCACCGGACACCGGCTTCCCTCCTTTTGTCATTCCGGACGCGCCCGCGGCAGCGGGTGCTGCCGGAGAAACTCACGACTCTGAGACGAAAGCTCTATCACAAAGCCAAGCAGGAGCCGGATTTTCGGTTCTATGCGTTGTATGACCGGATCTACCGCAAGGATGTGCTGTGGGCGGCTTGGGAACAGGTGCGCGCCAATGGCGGCGCTGGCGGACCGGATGGGGTGACGATTGACCGGATTGTTGCCCTGGAGGACGGTCCGGGTCGGTTGGTGGAGGACCTGCACGAGGCGCTTCGCAGCCGGACCTACCGCCCCGGTGCGATCTGTCGCCTGTGGATTCCGAAGCCAGATGGGCGACAACGGCCGCTGGGCATCCCCAATAATGATGATTTCTGTACAATCGGCCGATATCCTTCTTCACTCACTTCCCGTTGAATACCGTGGCAGCTAAAGTCATTCAGACCGCGGTGGTCCAGGCCGCACCGCGGATGTTCGATATGGCCGCGACGCTCGAGCGTTGCGCGGCGCTGGTGGCTGAGGCGGCCGGGCAGGGCGCGAAACTCGTCGTCTTTCCCGAGGCGTTCGTCGGCGGTTACCCGAAAGGTCTCGATTTCGGGGCGCGGGTCGGCTCGCGGACGGCGCAGGGGCGGCGCGATTTCGAGCGTTATTACGAAGGGGCCATCGCGCTACCCGGCCCGGAGCTCGAGCGCCTGGCAAAGATTGCCGCGCAGCATCAAGTCCACCTGGTCATCGGCGTCATCGAGCGCGAGTACGGCACGCTGTATTGTACGGCGGTCTATCTCGGGCCGGATGGGGCGTTTTTAGGCAAACATCGGAAAGTGATGCCGACGGCGATGGAACGGCTGGTCTGGGGTTTCGGCGACGGTTCGACACTGCAAGTCATTGCCACCGAACTCGGCCGTATGGGGGCAGTGATCTGCTGGGAAAACTACATGCCGCTTTTGCGCCAGACGATGTACGCCCAGGGCGTGGAGCTGTACTGCGCGCCGACCGTCGATGACCGCGAAGTCTGGGGCGCCAGCATGCGGCATATCGCGGTCGAGGGGCGGTGTTTCGTGCTCGCTGCCTGCCAGTACGCGACGCGCGCCGACTACCCGGAAGATTACGACTGCATCCAGGGCGACGATCCGGCGACGGTGATGATCGCCGGCGGCAGTTGCATCGTCTCGCCGTTCGGCGAAGTGCTTGCCGGGCCGCTGCGCGGCGGCCCGGGCATCTTGTACGCCGAACTCGAGATGGCGGAAATCGTGCGCGGCAAGTACGACCTCGATGTCGCCGGGCATTACAGCCGCAGCGACCTGTTCCGCCTGGAAGTCGAGACCCGAGCGGCCGGGTTGAACCCGGGTTTACCACCTCGCCAGGGCGTTAAAAGCAAGCGGTAAAATGGAGGCCAGACGCCGTTTGCCGCCCCCCGGGTTGCGCGCTCCGGCACTGTCTTCTTCCCATTGCTCGCGGCTTTGCCGGACGAGCGGCGGCAGATCGCGGGCGGCGAGCATCTTGTTGAGGCGTGGCAGGTGGCCGGTGAGCAGTTTTTCGGCGCTTTCGACTGCAGCGGCGAGTTCGGCCTGGTATTTTTCCGCTTCGGCCAGTTGCGTGGCCGTCGGCCGCCCGGCGTAATCGTTGACCGCGCCGTAAACGCCGCTCATTTTTTCGCGCAGCTTTTCCTCGCCGGAGAGCCATCCGGCCTTGCTGGTCGAGACCAGCGTGGCGTTGAATTCGTCGATCTTGGCGGCGAATCTTTCCAGGCGATCCGCGTCCCGGCCGCCCAGCTGGGACGCCCGGTCGCGGGCCTGCGCGGCCAGGTCGGTGACGCTTTCCGAAAGATAAGTGAGGTTCTCGAGCGCGGCGTAAAGATCGAGGGCGAGTTTCTGCTGCACGGCCCGATCTTCGGCTGTGTGCAAGGTGCGTGGATCGGGCACCAGTTCCACCTCGCCGTCGAGCGATTGTTTACCCTTGACCAGTTCGATCCGGTAACGCCCTTCTGGGACGCGCGGCCCCTGGGTCGCCGGGGCGAGCGAGGTGGCGGCGGGCAGTTTCGGCGGCTTGAGGCGCATCGGCCATTCGACGCGATTGATGCCCGGCCGCTTGGCCGTCGGCAAGGTGACGATCAGGCGATTTTCCCGGTCGTAAACGTTGAGCTTGAAAGGACCGAACAGGTGGCGTTTCTTTAGCCAGTACGTGATCACCGCGGCCTGCGGCGGGTTCGCGGCGCTGAAACCGTCGTCGGCCTCGAATTCCTGCAAGCCGCCGCCGTCAACCATCACCGCCGGGCGCGCCGGCAACAGTGCGATCTCCTGTTCCATGATCTCCGCCGTCAGGGCGCGCAGCGGCGTGATGTCGTCGATGATGTAAACGCCGCGGCCGTGAGTGGCAAGGATGACGTCATGTTCGGTCGGATGGATCGCGATATCGTGGACCGCGACCTTGGGCAGGTTCTCCGTGAAGCGCGCCCAGTGCCCGCCGCCGTCGAGGCTGACATGGAGGCCGAATTCGGTGCCGAGGAACAACAGCGCCGGATTGACCGGATCTTGTTTGATGACCCAGGCGTAACCGGCAACGTCGCCGCCGGCCAGCGCCCGCCAGGTGGCGCCGTAATCGTCCGTCCGATAGACATAAGGGGTGAAATCGCCGTTGCGGTGGGCGTCGATCGTGGCGAATGCCGTTGCCGCATCGTGCGGACTGGCTGCGAGGTGCGATACCCAGGCCCCGGCCGGCGCCCCGGCGATGTTGCGCGTCACGTTCTGCCAGTGCCGGCCGCCGTCGCGCGTGACATGCACCAGGCCGTCGTCGCTGCCGGCCCAGATGACGCCCGCGTCGCGCGGCGAAGCGCTGATCGTGTATACCGTCGCGTTGTTCTCGGCGGTCGAGTTGTCGATTGTCAGGCCGCCACTTAGCAACTGTCGCTGGCGTTGCGGGTCGTCGGTCGTCAGATCGGGCGAGATCACCTGCCACGATTCGCCGCGGTCGGTGCTGCGATGGACGAATTGCGAGCCGTAGAGCAACACGCCCGGCTCCAGCGGCGGCATGTGGAGCGGCGTGTTCCAGTTGAAGCGCAGTTCCGGACCACCGGCCGCCGCCGCCGGGCTGATCCATTTCACCTCGCCGAGCCGGCGGTTGACGCGCAGCAGCTTGCCACCCTGGAACTCGGAATAGACGAAATCGTTGTCGTCCGGATCGGGAAAGCTCCAGAACCCGTCACCGAAACCGATACTCTCCCAATCGCGGTTGCGAATGCCGCCGGGGGCGCGCGACGGGCCGCGCCACGAGCCGTTGTCCTGCAGGCCGCCGTAAACGTGGTACGGCCATTGGCCATCGACCGCAACGTGATAGAACTGCGCCACCGGCAGATTAGCGATGAATCGCCAGTGGCCGTTCTGGTCGTAGCTCTCGTAAACCCCGCCGTCGGTGCCGAGCAGAAGGTGTTTGGGATTTTCGGGATCGATCCACAGCGCGTGGTGATCGGGATGGATGCCACTGCCGAAGCCGCCGAACAGGGAACTGAAGGTTTTGCCGCCGTCGGTGCTGACACCGAGCGTAAAGGCCGGTTTGTACACCCGCTCGGCGTCCTTGGGATCGACGACCAGTTCGCTGAAATAAAACGGTCGCATGCCGATGGCGCTGGCGTCGCTGAGGCGCGCCCACGTCGCGCCGAGATCGTCGCTGCGGTACAGCGCCGATTCGGCGCATTCGACCGTGGCGTACACCGTCCCTGGCCGCGACGGGGCGACGGCGACCGCGATCCGGCCGACTTCGTCCTCCGGCAGTCCCTGGGTGAGACGCTGCCAGCTCACGCCGCCGTCGATACTGCGGTACAGGCCGCTGCCCGGCCCGCCGGAGCGGAAGAAATCGGGATAGCGCCTGAAGTCCCACATTGCCGCGAACAGGATGTTCGGATTGGCCGGGTCGATATCGAGGTCGGCACAGCCGGTGTTGGCATCGACCTTGAGCACCAGCGTCCAGTTCGCGCCGCCGTCGGTCGTCCGGTAAACGCCGCGTTCGGCGCTCGGCGCCCAGGCGTTGCCGAGGGCGCAGACGAAGGCCGTCTCCGGATCGCGGCTGCTCAGGCGGATTGCTGCGACGTGGCGGTTACCGGCCAGGCCGAGGTGTTTCCAGGTTGTGCCGCCGTCGGTCGAGCGATAGACGCCGTCGCCGATGCCCACCGAATTGCGCACCCAGCTTTCGCCGCTGCCGACCCAGACATCGTCGGGATTGTGCCGGTTGACGCGGACGGCGCCGATCGACTGGACGTGATCGTCGAAGATCGGTTTGAACGTGATGCCGCCGTCGATCGACTTCCACACCCCGCCGCTCGCCGCGCCGACATAGATGACCGGCGGCGTGCCGGAAACGGCGTCGATTGCGGCGATCCGGCCGCTCATCACCGCCGGGCCGATGGCCCGGGCGCGCAACCCGCCGAAGGTGGCCGAGGTGATCTCGGCCGCTGCCGCTGTAAGGCCGGCGCCGAGGGCCAGCGTCACGAAAAGGATCGAAAAGAAAGGCCTGAAAAAGCGCATGGTTGGTCTCCTGAGCGGCTGGCGGCCGCCGCCGTGCGACGGGTAAATTGTCGAAATGACCCTCCGCTCCCTGATGCCCGGATAGCCTCAGGGAGGGTGCGGACGGCGGCCGGCTGATTTATTTCACGGCGGTTGTTTCAGGCATCGCAAAGCGCGCGTCGTCGATCTCGACATTCGGTTCGATGCCCAGAATCGTGATCGCCTGGCCGGCCGGCGCCCCTTCGGGCATCGCCTCGGCGTAGAACGGAAACAGCACGCCGGCCACCTCCTGGTAATCGCCGAACAGGGTGTTGATCGTCGTCGTCACGCCCTGGCGCGTGGTATTCGAGGTCTGTTTGAAGGCCAGGTAGTGCTCGGCGTCGAGATAGATGTGCTCGATATCGCCGCTCGCTTTGGTCAGTTTCAGGTGCCAGGCGTCGGTGCCGTCCACCTCTTCCTTGCCGACCAGTTCGACCTGGTGGCCCTTGGCCTTGTAATCGACCAGTTCGCCGTCGAAATCGGCCTGGTTCTTGACGTCTTTCAGTTGGTCCTCGGCCATCGGTTCGGCCGTGGTCTTGCCGAGAAACGGCATGATGCTCCAGCCGCCTTCGCCGTCATAGGCCATCACCGCGGTCATGCCCTGGAAATCGAACTCCATGCGCATTTTGTTTGGCCGTTTCCATTCCATGCGCATCGGCGCCGGGTTGCCCATCATGTTCATTTCGCCGCTGATCCGGGCGCTGTCGAGCGCCTTGATCGCGTCGTAACCGCCGCGCGCCTCGATGGCCTTGGCGACGATCTCATCGACATCGGGGGCGGCAAACACCGTGCCGGTCAGCAACAGGCCGGCAGTGAAAATTGAAAGAGCAAGCGATTTCGGGGACATGGCGATCCTCTCGGACAGGTGGGTCAGGATCGGGATTGTAGGCGCTGCCCGCCGCCGGCGCCATAGCGCAAAAGTCACGGTTCGCAGCGCGGCGGCGAGGCACCCCGGCGGAGCGCCAGATGAACCGCGGCGGCGGCGAGCAGCACGCGGCTGGCCTCGTGGGGGCAAAGATCGAGGCGGTGTGGGGCTGGCGGCGGGCTTTCCCAGAGCAGGCGCCGCAGGCACGGATGGGTCAGGATCAGCAAGGCGGAAAGGCCCTGCCAGCGGCGGTACAGACGCTGCCCGCGCCGCCCGAGCCGCACTTCGGGTAGATGGCCATCCGCCATCCGCACCTCGATCTTCCAGGCAGTGGCTGCCCGGCCCGGGGTGCAATGGCGGGCGGCCGGGGCGGGAGCGATGGGCATATCCATGCCGATAGATGATAACGATTCTCATTTGTAAGTCAAGCCCGGGTGAATTTTGGGGTCAGGTCTTGATTCTTGCATCCAGTGCAAAGATCAAGACCTGACCCATTATCCGGCCCAAGCTGTACTCACCAGCTTGACCGAGAATCCCGGGAATTGATGCAACAGACGGTTACGCTGATTCTGCGGCGCGTTGATATGAGAACACCGATCAACAGTGATCGATACCCGGGCCTTCGAGCCGGGCCCGGCCGGTCATCGAGATCACCAGGCGGCGGCCGGCGGCGGCGCCCCGCTCGTCACACAATCGGATGCTGCCGTTGGTGCCGACCGCGTTGCCGTCGGGCATGAAACGAAAACGCTCGCGCCGCCCGCTGCCGGCCTGGATTCGCGCCCAGGCGCTGCCGGCGCGTAGGATCGGCTCTTCAGGCTCGCGCTCGCGGTTCAGGTTGTCATCGACAAAGATCAGGCGGCCAGACGCCCATGGGCTGCCGGCGGCGCACGTCGCCTGGTCGAGCGACGGGCAGACAGTGACGGGGCGGTGGTCGAACGCCGCGCTCTGGCGGGCGAAGGCCAGTTCAACGGCCAGTTCGTTGGCCGCCGCCGCCAGACGCTGATTGCGGCTGAAATCGAGGAACCCGGGGATGCCCAGGCTGACCAGAATCGCGATCAGTGACATCGCGATCAGCAGGTCCATCAAGGTAAAGCCGAGGTGGCGGTGCATGTCGTAACTCCGGTGCGATCAAACTCCGGAGCATTGTCGGCAGGCACCCGGCCCGGCGGTATCGGCGAACGGCGAGGCGTTGTGTAGGCGAAAGTGGACGCGGACTGTCAGCCGTTGAGCGCCCGGCGCAGCCGGATCAACGCCTCGTCGAGCACCTCGTCGGCCGCGGCATAGGACAGCCTGAGATGACCCGGCATGCCGAAGGCGCTGCCCGGCACCGCAGCGACGCCGGCGGTATCGAGCAGCCAGTTGGCGAACGCCACGTCGTCGCCGAGTCCGGGCCGGGCGGCAAGCGCTTCGCCGATCGCCGGAAAGGCGTAAAACGCCCCGTCGGTCGGCGCGCAGTCCAGGCCGGGCAGCGCAGCCAGGGCCGGGATAAAGCGGTCGTGCCGGCGGTGGAAGGCGCGGTTCATTTTGCGCACCGTGTCCTGTTCGCCGTTCAGCGCCGCAACCGCCGCCGCCTGGGCGATCGAGCACGGGTTCGAGGTCGATTGCCCCTGGATCTTGCGCATCTGCCGGATCCACGGCGCCGGGCCGGCGGCGTAGCCGAGCCGCCAGCCGGTCATCGCATAGGCTTTGGAAACGCCGTTGACGAGCAGCGTCCGGTCGCGCAGTTCGGGGCAGGCGGCGGCGAAGCTGGAATAGGGTTCGTCGCCCCAGTAGATATGTTCGTAGATTTCGTCGCTCAGAATCGCGATCCGCGGATGTTCCTGCAACACCTCGGCCAGCGCCCGGTATTCGTCGCGGCGGTAGGTCTTGCCGGTTGGGTTGGACGGCGAATTGAGCAGCAGGAGGCGGGTACGCGGCGTGATCGCCCCGGCCAGTTGCCGCGGCTGGATCTTGAACTGCTGGTCGGCGGTCGTTGCCAGGATCACCGGCTCGCCGTCGGCGAGGCGGACCATGTCGGGGTACGACACCCAGTAGGGGGCCGGGACCAGCACCTCGTCGCCGGGATTGAGCAGGGCCAGAAGCAGGTTGTAGATCGCCTGCTTGGCGCCGGTGGTGGCGATGATCTCGTCCAGTTCGTATTCGAGGCCGTTTTCGCGCCTGAACTTCTCCTGGACCGCGCGCTTCAGTTCCGGCGTGCCGTCTACCGCGGTATAGCGCGTCTGGCCGTCGCGGATCGCGGCGATCGCCGCCTGGCAGATGCGGCGCGGTGTTGGGAAATCAGGCTCACCCATGCTGAGCGACAGGATATCGCGGCCGGCGGCGCGCAGCTCGGCGGCGCGTGCGCTGACCGCGATCGTCGCCGAGGGTTTGACCGCGGCGGCGCGGCGCGAAGTCTCAAGCGTCATGTGCGGAATATCCTGGGGGAGATTTTCTGGCAAAACAACTCCATATACTACCAATCCTGACCGCCCCCCATACGTTCCGGCCGCTATGTCCGAAAGCCTACGTTTCACGCTCGCCGCCCCGTACCGGCCGGCCGGCGACCAGCCGGCGGCGATCGCCGGCCTGGTCGCCGGTCTGCGCGAGGGGTTTGCGGCCCAGACCCTGCTCGGCGTCACCGGCTCGGGCAAGACCTTCACGATGGCCAATGTCATCGCCAAGGTGCAGCGCCCGACGCTGGTGATGGCGCCGAACAAAACGCTCGCCGCCCAGCTTTACGGCGAGTTCAAGTCGTTCTTTCCTGACAACGCCGTCGAATACTTTGTCAGTTATTACGATTATTACCAGCCCGAAGCCTACGTGCCGACCAGCGACACGTACATCGAAAAAGACGCCTCGATCAACGAGCACATCGAGCAGATGCGGCTGGCGGCAACCAAGGCCCTGCTCGAAAGGCGCGATACGATCATCGTCGCCACGGTCTCGGCGATCTATGGCCTCGGCGATCCGAGCGCGTTTCTCAAAATGGTGCTGGATCTCGAATGCGGCGCCAAAATCGGACAACGCACGATTCTCAGACGTCTGGCCGAAATGCAATACGGGCGCAACGATTACGAGCTGCGCCGCGGCACATTCCGCGTCCGCGGCGAGGTGATCGACGTGTTTCCCGGCGATTCCGAAACCCGCGCCGTGCGTATCGAATTGTTTGACGACGAAGTCGAATCGCTCGTCTATTTCGATCCGCTGACCGGTGAGGTTCTGCACCACACGCCGCGCCTGACCATCTTTCCGCGCTCGCACTACGTCACGCCGCGCCAGACCGTGCTCGATGCTACTGCGACTATCGCGGCCGAACTCAAGGTACGCCTGGAAGAATTACAGCGCGCCGGACGCTTGGTCGAAGCGCAGCGGCTCGAACAACGCACACGCTACGATCTCGAGATGCTGCACGAGCTCGGCTACTGCACCGGCATCGAAAACTATTCCCGGCACCTGACCGGCCGGCAGAGCGGCGAACCGCCGCCGACCCTGTACGATTATCTGCCGCCCGATGCCCTGCTGATCGTCGATGAAAGCCACGTCACCGTGCCGCAGCTTGGCGCGATGTACCGTGGCGACCGCTCGCGCAAGGAAACGCTGGTCGAATACGGTTTCCGCTTGCCCTCGGCGCTCGACAACCGGCCCCTGACGTTCGAGGAGTGGGAGGCGAGGGCGCCGCAGACGATTTATATCTCGGCAACCCCGCGGGCCTACGAGCTGCAACGCTCGGCGCAGGTGGTCGAACAGGTCGTCAGACCGACCGGCTTGATCGACCCCGAAGTGGAAGTCCGGCCGGCGCTCAGCCAGGTTGATGACCTGCTCGCCGAAATCGTCCGGGTCACCGCCGCCGGCCACCGCGTCCTGGTCACGACACTGACCAAGCGGATGGCCGAGAACCTGACCGACTACCTCGCCGAGCACAAAATCAAAGTCCGTTATCTGCACTCCGATATCGAAACCGTCGAGCGCGTCGAGATCATCCGCGATCTGCGCCTCGGCACCTTTGACGTCCTGGTCGGCATCAACCTGTTGCGCGAGGGACTGGACATGCCGGAAGTCGCGCTGGTTGCGATCCTCGATGCCGACAAGGAAGGCTTTCTGCGTTCCGAAGGCTCGTTGATCCAGACCATCGGCCGTGCCGCCCGCAACCTTGACGGCCGCGCCATTCTCTATGCCGACACCGTCACCGGTTCGATGCAGCGGGCGCTGGCCGAAACCGGGCGCCGGCGTTGCAAACAGCTCGCCTACAACAGCGAACACGGCATCACCCCGCAGGGCATCTTCAAGGCGGTAGCCGACATCATGGAAGGGGCGCGCCCCGAACCCGCCGCCGCGGCCCGCAGGCGCCCGGCCCACGCCGTGGCCGAACCGGCCGCCGGCGATCACTCCGGTCCGGCCGCAGTCCGCCCGGAACAGGCGGCGCAGCATATCGCCGAACTCGAAAAACGGATGTACAAGCACGCCGAAAATCTCGAGTTCGAGGAAGCCGCCCGCCTCAGAGACGAAATCCAGGCCCTGCGCGAGCAATGCTTCGGCCTGGCCGGTACCGGTTGAACCGCAGATCGAACCTGGATCTAAGGAAGCTCTGATGAACCCATCCCGGATTAATCAGAGCACGGAAATCGAAAATGCGATTTTCGATTTCCTTCGCTTAACCCGTGATCTCGGCAGCTATTGTATGCCCGCTGCATTTGTGGACGGAATAATGAAAAAATAGCGATCGCTCACTGAGCTACAAAGAACACGGAAAAAAATTGGATATTACAAAAGAAAATCCTCCGTGTCTTAGTGCCTCTGTGAGAAACATGATCGAACGAGGCGGTGAATTGGACGCCGCTTCGCGGCGTCAGTTACCTTAGACGTTGGAGGAACGAGGAACGAACCGGCTGGAACCTTCCCCCGCCGGGCGGGGGAAGGGGGATCCCGGCGCCGGGCCGGGATCTGGTGCCGTCGCTCAGAACGGCCACCAGCGGAACAGCTCGGCGAGCCAGTCGCCGAACGATTCAGATTCCGGAGCACCGGTGCCGCTACCTGCCGTCGCCAATGCCTCGGCGGTCCAGAGCAGGGCAAGGGTCAGGGTCGGGGCGAGTTTGCGGAACATATCGGTTTCCTAGTTTGAACCAGGATCGGTCTCATTATGGGAGTTTTTCCCAGAATGAATGATATCTTTCGCGCGCTTCCGATGTGGCACCTAGATGATCTCGCCGCTTTCGGTGACCCGGTGGCCGGGGAAATCGCCGATCAGTTGCTGCGGATTTTCGATCTCGAACCAGTGGATCCCGAGTCCTGTCTCGATCTCGCCCGTCTCCGGCGATGCTCCGTCGTTCTCTTCAAACACCTCGTAACTGTCCATCAGCTCGAGTATTTCCACCATGAACGCTTCTGTCCTGTCCCGGACCGCGGCCCGGACCTCGGGCAGCCGTGCGGCCGGGATTTTGCGGCTGTGCAGCCGGCGCTGCAAAAAACGCGGCGTGTCACCGCGGAGATTATGGACGGCCGTGGAGAGCAACGAGACCAGTGCCCGGCGCAATTCGTCGATGACTTGCGGCGGGCTGTCGGCAATGACCTGGCGCCGGATGGCGTGGACCTTGTCGTCGTGCACTTCGACCAGCCCGTGTTTTTCCAGCACTTTCAGCAGCCCGGGGCAGGTGAAATCGCTGCCGTACTGGTCGTGCAGGTGCTGGAACGACGGAAAGGTATCGCCCTTGATCGGCAGTTCGTTAGGGTACTGCGGGTCGGAGGCCCAGTGACCCATAAACCGTGCGAGCAGGTCTGTCCGGTCGCAGCGGTGGTCTTCGGTGAGCATCAGGCGGATGGCGCGCCGGCTGAAGCCGGCGTAGGCCATCATCTCGAAACGGTTCAGCCCTTCCTCGTCCAGGGTCTTGATCTGCGTGTGGCTCATAAGCTGGCGCATGCGCTTGACCGTGACGGCGGTCAGCCGGCCGATTTCGAGCAGCATCCGGGCAGTGTCCTTGAACAGGGTCTCGGCAGCTTCGCGGGTGTCGTCGTTTTGGGGTTCCTCGTTCATACGGCTCTCGGTGGTATCGATCTGGAAAATAAGGGCCTGCCGGGGTGCCGGCATCCGGCATGGAATTTACAACCCATGTCGCCGACGGGTGAATGGTAAACCAAAATCCGGGCGGTGGAGCGATGTTCGCTCAGTGCCGGGCGAGGTATTCGGCGTGGTCGGGCAGGGCTTCGGCGGTGGCGGCGATGGTTTTTTTCAGGCCGGCGAGATGGCGCTCAGCGGGGACACCGCGGCGCAATTCAACCAGCGGTTCGCAGGCGGCGGGCAGCGGCAACTGGCCGGCGAGCACGGCGAGCCAGTTCGGGTTCTGGAACAGTTCGTACGGTTCGGCGACCAGGCGGCCGGCGCTTTGGTACTGGTCGATCTTGTATTGCAACGCTTCGGGGATGGCCTGGGCGGCGCGCGCGCGCCAGAATGGCTCGGGACGGGCGTTGGCGTGGTAGTGCAGGATCAGAAAATCGCGCACCCGCTCGTATTCGAGCGAGGTCAGCCGGTTGTATTCGGCGGCGGCGAGCGGCGCGAATGAACGGTCCGGAAACAGCGCCAGCAGGCGGGTGACGGCGGTCTGGATCAGGTGGATGCTGGTCGATTCGAGCGGTTCGAGGAAACCGGCGGCCAGGCCGATCGCGACGCAGTTGCGATACCAGAAGGCTTTCCGCCGGCCGGTGACGAAGCGCAGAAAACGCGGCTCGCCGAGCGCTTCGGCTTCGAGATTGGCGAGCAGTATCGCCGCAGCTTCGTCGTCGCCGAGGTACTCGCTGCAATAGACGTGGCCGTTGCCGACCCGGTGCTGCAACGGGATGCGCCACTGCCAGCCGGCTTGGCGCGCCGTGGCCCGGGTGTAGGGAATCATGCCTTCGGCGCCGTGCTGCGAACCGACCGCGATGGCACGGTCGCACGGCAACCAGGTGCGCCAGTCCTCGTAACCGACGCCGAGGGCCTGTTCGATCAACAGGCCGCGGAATCCGGTGCAGTCGATGAACAGATCGCCGCCGATCTCATCGCCGCCCTGTATTTCGAGGGCCGTAATCCGGCCGCTTTCGCCGTCGAGCCGGACATCGGTGATCCGCCCTTCGCGGCGTTCGACGCCACGCGACTCGGCGTAGCGCCGGAGATAGTGGCCGTAGAGTGCAGCGTCGAGGTGGTAGGCGTAATCGTGGGTCGAGGCGACATTGTTCGGCTCGCGGCGCGGCGGTGCGAAGCGGCTCCGTCTGGCCATCTGCCAGGCCATCGAATAGTCGGTGATCTCGTCTTGGGTGGAGCCGGCCAGCCGGGCATGCAGCCAGTACTGGTGCAGCGGTACGAGATCGAACTCGATGCCGAAGCGACCGAAAGGATGGAAATAGCGATGCGCCGGGCGCGTCCAGCCGGCAAATTCGATGCCGAGCTTGTAACTGCCCTTGACGGCGCGCAGAAAATCGTGTTCGTCGATGCCGAGTTGCTGGTTGAACAGTTTCAGCGGCGGGATCGTCGCTTCGCCGACGCCGACGATGCCGATCTGTTCGGATTCCACCAGCACGATGCGGCAGGCCGGTCCGATGGCTTGGGCCAGCGCCGCGGCGCACATCCAGCCGGCGGTGCCGCCGCCGGCGATCACCACGGTGCGGATGCGGCGGTCGTTGCCGGCCGGTTGGGTGAATGAATACGTATGCAATTTGTTGTGTGCTCAGTGGTTTGTCACTAGGATGATCGAAGCGTTGATTTTTTGCAATTCGGAGCATCGGTGAGAACCCGCGAGCGGTCGCGATTTTGCTGTTTCATGCTGGCCGCGGTGCTCACCGGTACGGTGTTCGCGGCGCCGGTCGCCGAACCGCTGGCCGTGGACTCGCCGGGCAGAGTGCTGGCGGTCAAGATGGGAGTCGATGACGGCCGGCCGTGGTTTTCCGTTGCGCGATTCGACAGGGATGTCGTCGCGCAGTCGCGTCTCGGCCTTCGCCTGATCGACGAACCCTCGCTGGCCGACGATCTCGAAATGCTCGCCGCCCGCCGCCGCGCGGTGGACGAAACCTGGCCCCAGCCGTGGGGCGAGAAGAGCGAAGTCCGCAATCATTACAACGAACTGGCTGCCGATTTCGGGCGACGGGGCCAGGTTGCGCTGACCGTCGTGTTCCGCGTCTTCGACGAAGGCATCGGGTTCCGTTACGAGGTTCCGGCCAATGCCGGAGGCGGCGAACGGCGCATCGCCGACGAGGTGACCGAATTTGCGCTGACCGCCGACCATACGGCCTGGTGGACCGGCGCCTATCTGCCCAATCGTTACGAATACCTCTACCGCCGCACGCCGTTGTCGGCGATCTGGAAGGCGGTGACGCCGCTGACGATGAAAACGGCGGACGGCCTTTATCTCAGCATCCACGAAGCGGCGCTCACCGATTACGCTGAGATGACGCTGGAGCGGCTAGACGATCACCGTCTAAAGGCCGATCTGGTGCCGTGGTCGGACGGCGTGAAAGTCAAAACCCGTGGTGCCTTCGTCACCCCGTGGCGCACGATCCAGATCACCGGCAGCGCGGCGCGCCTGATCGACACCGCCGACCTGATCCTCAATCTGAACGAGCCGAACCGCCTCGGCGATGTGTCATGGGTGAAGCCGGGCAAATACGTCGGCGTCTGGTGGGAGATGCACATCCGAAAATCCACCTGGGCTTTTGGCCCGCACCACGGCGCGACAACCGGGAACACCAGGCGTTACATCGACTTTGCGGCGCGCCACGGGTTCGACGGGGTGCTGGTCGAAGGCTGGAACCGCGGCTGGGACGGCGACTGGATCGCCAATGCCGAGCAGTTCGATTTCACGACGCCTTATCCCGATTACGATTTCGACGCACTGGCGGAATATGCCGCGGCCAAGGGCGTGCGTCTGATCGGCCATCACGAAACTTCGGGCGGCATAGAAAACTACGAGCGCCAGATCGAAGATGCGATGGCCTACATGGCGGCGCACGGTGTGCGTGCCGTGAAAACCGGCTACGTCAAGCAGAACGGCCTGTTGCCGCGCCATGATGAAAACGGCAAGCTGCACCACGAATGGCAGCACGGCCAATACATGGTGCGACACTTGCAGCGCGTACTCGAGGTTGCCTCGCGCCACAAGATCGCGATCATCACGCACGAGCCGGTCAAAGATACTGGCTTGCGCCGCACCTGGCCCAACTGGCTGACGCGCGAGGGGCAGCGCGGCCAGGAATACAACGCCTGGTCGGAAGGCAATGGCCCGGCACACACGACGATCCTGCCGTTCACCCGGTTGCTCGCCGGGCCGATGGATTTCACGCCAGGCATTTTCGATCTCGGTAGCGAAGAGGCGAAACGCGAACGCAACATCCCGACGACACTGGCCAAACAGCTCGCGTTATACGTGGTGATCTACAGCCCGCTGCAGATGGCTGCCGACCTGCCGGAAAACTACGAGGCCAAACCGCGGGTCTTCAAATTCATCGAGGACGTACCGGCCGACTGGGCCGCAAGCCGCGCCCTGGCCGGTGAGATCGGCGAGTACGCCGCCATCGCCCGCCGCGACCGGGCGAGCCGCGATTGGTACCTCGGGGCGATCACCAACGCCGACGGCCGCCTGCTGCACCTGCCGCTCGGTTTTCTCGAAAGCGGTATCGCCTACCGCGCCGAAATCTACCGCGACGGCGATGAAGCGCATTGGGAGCGCAACCCGGAAGACATCGCCATCGAAACCCGGAGCGTGCGCAGCGATGACGTGCTGGAATTACGCCTGGCACCGGGTGGCGGCGCGGCAGTGAGATTCACGCCTGAGTAAACCCAACAGTTGCATAAATTTTGCTCGAATTTATATATTTCTTCATTAAATCAATAAGTTATGAGAATTTTAGTTAAAGCATCGAATTCACCTGGGGTGACGCGCCCGGTTTCTCGCCCAAGCGGGCGGCGTCCATCGGCTGGGCGATAGAATCACTATCGCCTGCGCCTCGCTCCTCGCCCACGGGCGTTTGGGAACGCAACGCGGCTCGTGCGGAACACCAAGATTGGTTCTCTATGCGCCGCCCGCTTGGCCAAGAATCCCGGGAATTTATGCAACAGTTGGGTGAATCGATGCAATCGGGTTTACGTTTTCAGTTTTACGGCCTATGGCTGTTCGCCCTGTGCCTGCCGGGTGTCGCCGCCGCCGCGCCGCCTGCCGCCAATCCCGAGCGGCCGATCGAGGACGAAATCGTTTACTTCATCATGCCGGACCGTTTTGCCAACGGCGATCCGGTGAACGATCGCGGCGGGATTCCGGGCAGTGCCGAACAGCACGGTTTCGATCCGGCACACAAGGGGTTTTATCACGGCGGCGATTTTCGCGGCCTTGCCGCCAGGCTCGATTACATACAGGGGCTCGGGGCGAGTGCGATCTGGCTGACGCCGATCTTCAAGAACAAGGCAGTGCAGGGGCCGCCGGGCCAGCTCAGCGCCGGCTATCACGGTTACTGGATCACCGATTTCACGACTGTCGATCCGCACCTCGGCAGCGAAGACGATTTTCGCGCCCTGGTCGATGCGGCCCATGCCCGCGGCATGAAAGTGATCATGGATATCGTCACCAATCATACGGCCGATGTGATCCAGTACCGGGAATGTTCCAAAGTGGATCCAAAGACCGGCATCTGGTGGTCCGACTGCGCTTATCGGACGATCGCCGATTATCCCTATACCCGCCGCGGTGGACCCGGCGGCGAGCCGATCAACGCAGGCTTTCTCGGCGATGCGCCTGCACATCAGACTGGCGAAAACTTCGCCCGCCTGACGGATCCGAACTATGCCTACACGGCGCTGGTGCCGGAAGCGGAGCGCGGCAGCAAGGTACCCGGATGGTTGAACGATCCGCTTTATTATCACAACCGCGGCAATTCGACGTGGGAAGGCGAGAGCGTCACTTACGGCGATTTTTCCGGTCTCGACGACATCTATACCGAAAACCCGCACGTCGTCGCCGGGATGATCGAAATCTACCGGAGCTGGATCCGCCGCTTCAGGGTCGATGGCTTCCGGATCGATACCGCCAAACACGTCAACGACGAATTCTGGCGGCGCTTCATTCCCGCCATGCTCGACGAAGCGAAGGCCAACGGCATCGTCGATTTTTATCTGTTCGGCGAAGCCTACGAGCTGACGCCCGAAAAACTGGCGCGTTACACCACCGCAGCCGGCTTTCCGGCGGTGCTCGATTTCGCCTGGCGCGATGCATTGCAGAACGTCGCCGCCGGCGACGCACCGCCGGCGGCGCTGGCGGCGGTGCTCGCCCAGGATCATCTCTACCGCGGCGACCCGCGCGGCGCCAATATCCTGCCGGTCTTCATCGGCAACCACGACGACGGGCGCCTGGGTCATGCGCTGCTGGCGCGGTTGGGATCGAACGCCGCCGATGATGAATTGCTGCGCCGCACCATGCTGGGGCATGCGCTGCTGATCTTCAGCCGCGGCGTGCCGGTGATCTATTATGGCGACGAGCAGGGCTTCACCGGCGACGGCCGTGACCAGGATGCGCGCGAGGACATGTTCCCGAGCCGGGTGGCGAGTTATAACGACAACCGGCTGATCGGCACCGCGGCGACGACCGCCGGCGACAACTTCGACACCACTCACCCCCTGTATCGGGCGATCGCGGAAATGGCCGGCGTTTACCGCCGCGAATCGGCTTTGCGCCGCGGCCGGCAGACCGTGTTGTATGCGGCCGATGAGCCGGGGCTTTTCGTGTTCACCCGCAGCGGCGGCGACGCGGCGTATCTGGTGATTGCCAACACCGCGAATGAAACCCGCCGCCATGATTTGATGATGGACAATGCGGGGCGGCGCTGGCAAACATTGCTCGGCGAGGGCAAGGTATCGCCGGCTGCGCAGCATGGCAATATCCGAATCGAGCAGCCGCCGCTGAGTTTTGCGCTGTACCGTAGCGTGGAGTGAAAATCCTGTTTCGTAACCGCTCCTCGTTCGCGCTGTGCGCCGTGTTATGCACCGTGTTGTGCGGGGCGCGGCTGAGCGCCGCCGAACCGACCGCCGCCGATCCGGCGCGCTATCAACCCACGCCCTACGTCCGTGTGCAGCACCCCGCATGGAGCCGCAACGCGGTGCTGTATCAGATCAACCTCCGGCAGTTCACGCTGCCGGGGACGCTGCGCGCGGCGCAGGCCGAATTGCCGCGCCTGGCCGATCTGGGGGTCGATATCCTGTGGTTGATGCCAATCCATCCGATCGGCGTCAAAAACCGCAAAGGCCGGCTGGGTAGCCCGTATGCGGTCAAGGATTATTTCGCCGTCAACCCCGAATTCGGAACGCTGGACGATCTCAAGTCGTTCGTCGCCGCGGCCCACGACCGCGGCATGAAGGTGATCCTCGATTGGGTCGCCAACCATACCGCCTGGGACCATCCGCTCGCCCGCCAGCATCCACAATGGTATGAGCATGACGAAAACGGTGCCTTCCGCTCGACGCCGTGGTGGGACTGGTCGGATATCATCGACCTCGACTATGACCGGCCGGAGTTGCGCGCCTACATGACCCGCGCTTTGCGTTACTGGGTCGAAAAGGCCGATATCGACGGTTACCGTTGCGACGTCGCCGGCTATGTGCCGCTCGATTTCTGGGAGAACGCCCGCGCCGAACTGGATGCGATCAAGCCGGTGTTCATGCTCGCCGAATACGAGGGGCGCGATGTACACGCCCGCGCCTTCGATGCCAGTTACGCCTGGAGTTGGAACAATACGCTGCACGATATCGCAGCCGGCAAGGCCGGCGCTACGGCGTTGTTCGGTTTTTATTCGGAAAACGAAAGCGCCTGGCCGCGCGACGCCTACCGGATGGTTTATATTTCCAATCACGACCAGAATGCCTGGGATGCGACACAGTTCGAACGCTTCGGCGATGCACTCGAGGTGGCCATCGTCCTGCAGATGACCGGCGAGGGCATACCGCTGATCTACAATGGCCAGGAAGCGGGCAACGAAAAACGCCTGGTTTTTTTCGACCGCGATCCGATCGCCTGGCGCCAACACCGGGTCGGCGATTTGTACCGCCGCTTGATCGCGCTCAAAAAACGGCATCCGGCGTTACACAGCGGCGCCGCCGGCGGGCGCATGCAGCAGGTGGTCAATTCGCTGCCGGAGCAGGTGTTCAGCTTTGTCCGCGCCAGCGGCGACGACAGGGTGTTCGTGGCATTGAATTTTTCGCCCGCGCCCGTTACTGCACGCCTGACCGGCGGGCCGTTTGCCGGCGAATGGCGGGGCGGATTCGGCGGCGAACCCGTCACATTGGCGTCAGGCACAGCGCTCGAACTCGCCCCCTGGAGCTACAAGGTTCTGGTCAAGGATTGAAATGGTTCTTGATCTCTAAACTGAATATATTCACCACGAAGGGGTTTCAGGATATACCCAACTGTTACATAAATTCCCGGAATTTTTGGTCAAGCGGGCGGCACATAGAGAACCAATCTCGGCATTCCACACGAGCCGCGTTGCGTTCCCAAACGCCCGTGGGCAAGGAGCGAGGCGCAGGCGATAGTGATTCTATCGCCCAGCCGATGGACGCCGCCCGCTTGGGCGAGAAACCGGGCGCGTCACCCCAGGTGAATTCGATATTTTAACTAATATTCTCATAACTTATTGATTTAATGAAGAAATCTATCAATTCGAGCAAAATTTATGCAACTGTTGGGTTTATGCAACTGTTGGGATATCTCAGCCGGTCAACCGGCGCCGGGCGCGCTCGGCCAGCGGTACGGTCAGCATCGTGCTGGCGACGGCGGCGAGCAAAAGGGCGGTGAAGGTGTCACCGGAGATCACCTGGCGGTCGAGCAGGATGTTGGCGAAGATGATCATGATCAGCGCCTTGGTTTGCAGCAGCCAGGCGACGAGCGGCGCTTCGCCGTCCCGCCAGCCGAGCCAGCGCGCGGCGAGGTGGACGCCGAGGAATTTCCCGCCGACCGCGGCCACGAGCAGCAGCAGTGCGGCGGCGAGCACCGGCCCGCCGCCCATCTGCCAATCGGTGCGCAGGCCGGTGCTCAGAAAGAATACCGGCATCAGCAGCAACAGCACATGGTGGCGTAACAGATCCATCTTGTCGACCGGGAACCAGCGGCCGTCGAGCACGGCGCCGGCGAGGAATGCGCCGACCATGTAGTGCAGGCCGGCCCAGTCGGCGCCCAGCGCCGTTGCGGTGAGCCAGATCATGGCCACCGGCCAGCGGTCGTCTTCGGCGAGCCGGCGGAGCATCTGGCGGATCATGACCGTGGTGCCGGCGAATGCCAGCAGAAAGGCGGCCTGCCTGCCAAGACGCTCGAAATCGAGCAGGACCAAGGCGAGTACGCCCCAGATCGCCAGATCGTCCAGGCTGCCGTAACGTAATACGCGCTGGCCGAGCGCGGTGCGGTAAATGCCGAGTTTTTCCATGAACAGGATCAGGATCGGCAAGGCCGTCACCGCCGAGGCCATGCCGACACCGGCGGCAAACTGCCAGATGCCGGCTTCGGCGCCGAGCCAGCCCGGGTCGGCGGCGACCAGCAGCCACGCCGCCGCGGCGCCGGTCAACAACGGTACGGCGAGGGCGAGCGTGGCGGTCACCGCACTGTCGCGGCGCTCGCGCCAGGCGGCGCCGAGGTCGAGTTCGATGCCGGCGATCCAGATGAACAGGATCACCGCCCAGGCGGCGATGGCACCGAGCGCGTCGATGACGCCGGGCGTGAAGATCGATTGGTGCAGCACCGGCAGCCAGCGGCCGGCAAGCCCCGGCCCGAGCGCGATGCCGGCGAGGATCTGCACGACGACCAGCGGCGCGTAGTCGTCGGTCCGCCCCAGCCGCCAGACGGTGTAGGGCACGGCGAGGATCACCAACAGCGCCAGCAGCAGGGATTCGATCGCCACGTGTCTTGACCGCGTTTAGCTAAATTTTATCCACAAGACCGCAACGGCGGCGGCGAGCAGCGCGCTCAGCATCACATCCAGCCACCAGCCGCGGTCGCCGGCGGTCTGCGCCGCCGGGCTGAAAACCAGCGCTGCGGCGGCCGCCGGCGGCGGCCTGGTCGCCAGGCTGACGGTGACCAGGAGCAGGGCGCAGGCGGCGAACAGCAGGGCCGCGAAATGCAGAAAATTCATCGCCGCAAAGCGGTACAACACACCGTCGAGATCGCTCTTGTTGAGCTCGGCGACGAGCCGTGCAATGCCGATCGCCCCGCCGCCGAGCAGCGCGGCGAGCGCGCCCTTAGCATTGACCCGGCGCGAAGCGACGCCGAGCAGAAACACCGCGGCGATCGGCGGCGCGATATACGCCTGCACGCTTTGCAGATATTGATAAAGCTGGCCGGAGATCAGTTTCATCAACGGGATCCACAACAATCCGAGCACGACGAGCAAGGCGGTGGACCACTGGCCGACGGCGATCAGCCGTTTTTCGGAAGCCGCCGGATGCAGCTTGCGGTACAGATCGAAGGTGATCAGCGTCGAGCAGGAATTGAATACCGACGACAGCGAGCTCATCAGCGCGGCGAGCAGGCCGGCGACGACGATGCCGCGCACGCCGGCCGGCAGCAGGTGCGAGATCAGCGCCGGCAGCGCCTGGTCGGGCGCGGCCAGCGCCAGTTCGCCCGACTGTGCCAGCACAAAGGCGATGACGCCGGGCAAAACGAAAATGAACAGCGGCGCGAGCTTCAAAAAACCCGCGAACAGCGTGCCGCGGCGGGCGGCGGTCAAGTCTTTTGCGGCGAGCACGCGCTGCACGATGTACTGATCGGTGCACCAGTACCAGACTCCGAGAATCGGCGCGCCGAGCAGGATGCCGGTCCACGGGAAATCCGGATCGGTGAGCGGCTTCCACAGCGACATCCGCTCGCTGCCGGCGGCTGCCGCCAGGGCCTCGAAACCGCCGACTTCGATTAGCCCGAAGACGGTGATCAGCACGGCGCCGGCGAGCAGCACGAACAATTGCATGAGATCGGTGTAAAGCACGGCGCGCAGGCCGCCGTAAACGGTGTAAATGCCGGTGGCGACGACAACGATCAGCGCCCCGCTCCAGAAGTCGAGGCCCATCAGCGCCTGGAAAACGATGCCGCCGGCGGCGATCGTCACCGAGATCTTGGTCAGCACATAGCCGGCGATCGAAACGACCGCCAGGTACCAGCGTGCCGCCGGCGAATAACGGCGTTCGAGAAATTCCGGCATCGTGAAAACGCCGGTCCTCAGATAAAACGGTACGAACACCCAGCCGAGCAGCAGCAGGATCAACGCTGCGAGGATCTCGAACTGGGCGACCGCGACACCGCCTGCCGCGCCGCTGCCGGCCAGGCCGACCAGGTGTTCCGAACCGATGTTCGAGGCAAACAGCGATGCACCGATCACGAACCAGCCGGTATTACGCCCGGCGAGAAAGTAATCCGCCGCCACGCCGCGCGCCTTGCTGCGCCGCCCGGCCCAGGCGGCGATCGCGAAAACTGCAACGAAATAAAGCCCGATCGTGCCCCAATCGAGCCAGCCGAGCCCCGTAGATCCCTGATCGAACATGTTGTTGCCCTTTGTTGTGTGTGTTTTTGTAATGGTGGGATTGTCCCACGAATATCGATGGGAATTGGACCTTCAAGATCCGCTCCCTCCGGGATTTTGCCAGACCACTTCGCCTTTTTTCAGGACGGCAAGGCAGGCGTTGGGGCGAAAATGATAGAGCCAATGATCGACGTTCGGGGCGTCGAAGATCGCGATGTCGGCCTGGCAGCCGGGCAGCAGGCTGCCCTGGGCCGGGCGCTGGTTTTCGCCGTCGCGGGCGATGGCGCGGGCGGCGACAGCAGTGGCGGCCATCAGGCTTTCGGCCGGGGTCAGGCGCTGGCGCAGGCAGGCCAGTGTCAGGGCCAACGGCAGGTGCCACGAGGGCGCCGAGCCAGGGTTGAAATCGGTCGCCACCGCGACTGCGACACCGGCGGCCAGCAGGTGGCGGGCGTCGAGGTCGGGCTCGCCGAGCCACAGCGAGGCGAGCGGCAGGCTGACGGCGACGGTGCGCGCCGCGGCGAGCGCGGCGATGCCGGCCTCGTCGATTCTTTCGAGGTGTTCTACCGAGACGGCGCCGAGCCGGGCGGCGAGCGATGCGGCGCCGCTGGCCGTGAACTGTTCGGCGTGGCATTTGAGCTTGAGGCCGAGGTCGCGGGCCCGGCTGAGGATGGCTTCGCCCTCGGCCAGAGTGAAGGCGCCGGCGTCGATGAAGCAATCACAAAATTCCGCTAAATTTTCCGCGGCCACGCGCGGCAGCATCTCGTCCAGCAACAGGCAAAGGTAAGCGCCGCGGCGGGCGCGGTATTCGGCCGGCACCACGTGGGCGCCGAGAAAGGTCGGGACGATGTCGATCGGCTGTTCGGCGGCGAGTTCGCGGTACAGTCTAAGGATACGAAGTTCGTTTTCGAGATCGAGGCCGTAGCCGGATTTGGCCTCGATCGTCGTCACGCCGAGGGCCAGCATGCCGGCGAGCGCGGCGTGCGCTTTTTGCTTCAACTCGGCATCGCTGGCGCGGCGGGTCGCGGCGACCGTCGAGGCGATGCCGCCGCCGCCGGCGGCGATTTCGAGATAACTTTTGCCGGCGAGGCGGGCGGCGAATTCGGTGGCCCGCCAGCCGCCGAAAAGCAGGTGGGTGTGGCAGTCGATCAGGCCGGGCGTGACGAGCCGGCCGGCGGCGTCGAGGCGCGGGGCGTGGCGATACGCTTGCGGTATTTCGGCCGCCGTCCCGACCCAGGCGATCGAACCCCGATCGAGCGCCAGCGCCGCGTCCCGGATCAGGCCGGCGTCGTTTTGGCCACGGCCGGGCGGGCAGACGGCCAGCGTGCCGATCGGTGCGATCAGCAGCACGCCGGCGCGGTGAAGGCGGGGCAGGCTGCGCCGGCCGCGGCGCACGGGACGCCGGCGCGCAGCAGTTCGGCGCAGCGGCGCAGGTCGTCACCGACCTGGTAGTCGGTTTCGGCATGGGCAATTTCCCGGCGCACGTCACGGTGCGCCGCGGCGACGCCCCGCCCGGGCAGCAGCGGGGCGCGGTAGTCGAGGGCCTGGGTCGCAGTCAGCAGTTCGACGGCCAGGGTATTTTCGACGTTATCGACGATCTGCAACAGTTTCAAGGCGCTGACCGAACCCATGCTGACGTGGTCTTCCTGGCCGAGGCTGGTCGGGATCGAATCGACGCTGGCCGGATGGGCCAGCACTTTGTTTTCGGAGACCAGCGCCGCGGCGGTGTACTGCGGGATCATGAAGCCCGAATTGATGCCGGTGTCGTGCATCAGCAAGCGCGGCAGCCCGTCGTGGCCGGCGAGCAGAAGATAGGTCCGGCGCTCGGAGATGCTCCCCAGTTCGGCGAGTGCCAGCGCCGCGTAGTCGAGCGCCAGGGCCAGCGGCTGGCCGTGGAAATTGCCGCCGTTGACGATGCGGCCGTCGGCCAGTACCAGCGGGTTGTCGGTGACGGCGTTGATTTCGATGTCGAGCACGGCACTGACATGGGCCAGTGCGTCGCGGCTCGCGCCGTGCACCTGTGGCACGCAGCGCAGGCAGTATGGATCCTGCACCTTGCCGCAATGGCGGTGGGATTCGAGGATTTCGCTGCCGATCAACAGGGCGCGGATGTTGGCGGCGGTGCGCTGCTGGCCAGGATGCGGTCTGAGCTCGTGAATTTCCGCAGCGAACGGCACGGCGCTGCCTTGCAGGGCTTCGAGACTCATCGCCGCCAAAAGGTCGGCGTGATCGATCAGACCCAGCGCCCGGCGCAGCACCCAGACGCCGATGGCAGCCATCATCTGCGTGCCGTTGATCAGCGCCAGCCCGTCTTTCGGCGCCAGCGTGATGGCTTCGAGGCCGTGCCGGGCGAGGGCCGCGGCGGCCGGTTCGGGGCCGCTGCGCGCTTCGTTCCAGACCTGGCCGAGGCCGATCAGCGGCAGGCTCATATGGGCGAGCGGCGCCAGGTCACCCGAGGCGCCGACGCTGCCGCGGCTCGGGATCCACGGCAACACATCGTGCTCGAATAATTCGAGGAGCAAGTTAAACGCCGGCAGCGAGATGCCGGAATAGCCGAGCCACAGGGCGTGCAGCTTGAGGGCCAGCATCAGATGCGTGATCTCGGGGCTGAGCGGCGGGCCGACGCCGCAGGCGTGGCTGAGCAACAGATTGCGTTGTAACTGGGCGAGATTTCCGCCGTCGATCGGCTGGTTGGCGAGTGCCCCGAAGCCGGTGTTGACGCCGTAAATCGAGCCGCCGCCGGCCAGCGCCGAGTCGATGCGCCGGCGCGCGGCGACGAGCGCGCTCTGGTCGTTGCGCCATGCCTGCCGGGCGGCGGCCAGATCCCGCTCGAATGTTGCGACGTTGAGGCAGGGCCGGGCGCGGGTCATCTCCAAGAGGTTCAATGATCGCGGTTGACTGCGTAGTGGGCGAGCCCGACGAGACCCTTGCGCCAGCGTGAATCGGGCAGCGGGCGGAGCGCCAGTTCGGCTTCGCCGGCAAAGCTCGCGGCGCGGCGTTTGGCGCGGTCCAGGGCGCGGGTGGCCTTCAGGATCGCGATCACCTCGTCCAGCCGGCCGCCGCCGCCCTGGTGGATCACCTCGTCGATGACGGCGCGCTGCGCTGCGTCGGCCGCTTCGCGGGCGTAGATCACCGGCAGCGTCGGCTTGCCTTCGGCCAGGTCGTCGCCGAGACGTTTGCCGAGCACGCCCTCGTCGGCGCTGTAGTCGAGCACGTCGTCCATGATCTGGAACGCGGCGCCCAGTTTGCTGCCGAATTCGCCGAGGCTATGGCGGATTTCGGGCGGTACGCCGGCGAGCATGCCGCCGAGTTCGGAGGCCGCCTGGAACAGGCGCGCCGTTTTGTGTTCGATGACCTGCAGGTAGGCAGCTTCGGTGGTCTCCGGATTGCGCAGGTTCAGAAGCTGCATCACTTCGCCTTCGGCGATCATGTTGGTCGTGTCGGCGAGCACTTCCATGACCCGCATGTCGCCGATCTCGACCATCATCTGGAAGCTGCGCGAATAGAGAAAATCGCCGACCAGCACACTGGCCGGATTGCCCCACAGGACATGCGCCGTCTGCCGGCCGCGACGCATTTCCGATTCATCGACGACGTCGTCGTGGAGCAGGGTTGCGGTATGGATGAATTCGATCACCGCGGCGAGCAGCACGTGCTTGTCGCCCTCGTAGCCGGCGGCGCGGGCCGAGAGCAGGTGGAGCAGGGGGCGAAGGCGCTTGCCGCCGCCGTTGATGATGTACTCGGCGATCTGCCGGACGAGTACGACGTGCGACCGCAGCCAGGTGCGGATGCAGACATCGAGGCGATCGACATCGTCGCCGATCAGGGCGAAGGCGTCGTTGGGGGTGGCCGGGCGCGCCTGGCTGAGGGGAGGAGCGGGCATCGCGGCCCATTATAGCCCCGGCGATGCCCTTCCGGCCGCTTCAGGGCGTCCGGCACGCGGTCCGGCCGGCCGGGGCGATGGGCTACAATTCCACCTTTGACCGGCCTGGCGGGCTGTTGAAATATTCTTTTCAACAGCCCGCCAGGGCAAGCCAGGATGGCTTGCACGAAAATCGATCACCGTAAGTGCTTGATTTTCGGAGGCCGCCGCGGACATGCGCCGCGAAGAGCCGATTTAAAAAAGGACAGGAAAGCCCTTTTTCAACCACCTGCCTGTTAGATGGGAGCGAATATGTCCAGGGGAATCAATAAAGTCATCCTGATCGGCAACCTCGGCGCCGACCCTGAAGTCCGCCAGACGCAAAGCGGCATGACAGTGACCAATCTTCGCGTCGCGACTTCCGAGAGCTGGCGCGACAAACAAACCGGCCAGCCGCAGGAACGCACCGAATGGCACCGCATCGTGCTTTTCGGCCGGCTCGGCGAGATCGCCGGCGAGTATCTGCGCAAAGGCAGCCAGGTCTATCTCGAGGGCAAGCTGCAAACCCGCAAGTGGCAGGATCAGGCCGGCAATGACCGTTATTCGACCGAAGTGGTCGCCACCGAAATGCAGATGCTCGGCAGCCGCGGCGGCGGCAGCGCGCCGCTGGAAAATACCGGCCGCGCCGCGGCGGGCGGTGAAGAGGCGACGGTCCATGCCGGCAACGATCAAAATGACCCGGGCATCGCCGATGACGATATCCCGTTCTGAGTATCGCCTGATGACGCCCCGGCAATGAACACCTGGCTGGTCACCGGCGGTGCCGGTTTCATCGGCGCCAATTTCGTCCGCTCGAGCCTCGGCCGGTGCTGCGAGCGGCTGGTCAATCTCGATCTTTTAACCTATGCCGCGTGCCCGCAGACGGTCGCCGCACTCGACGGCCTGCCGGGCTACACGCTGGTCCGCGGCGATATCGCCGACCGCGCCCTGGTCGAGACGCTGCTCGCCCGCCACCGGCCCGAGATCGTGTTTCATTTCGCCGCCGAAAGCCACGTTGATCGCTCGATCGACCGGCCGGCGGACTTCATCGCGACCAACGTCGCCGGCACCTCGGTGCTGCTCGACGCGGTGCTGTCTTACTGGCGGGCGTTGCCCGAGGCGGAGCGCCGGGCGTTCCGCTACGTGCAGATTTCGACCGACGAAGTCTTCGGCAGCATCGCCGAGGGCCGCTTCACCGAGGACAGCCCATTTCGCCCCAATTCGCCTTATGCCGCGAGCAAGGCGGCGGCCGACCACCTGGCCCGCGCCTGGCACCACACTTACGGCCTGCCGGCGATCGTCACCCATTGCTCGAACAATTACGGCCCTTTCCAGTTTCCCGAAAAATTGATTCCGCTGATGATACTGAAAGGCCTGGCCGGCGAAGCGCTGCCGCTGTACGGCGACGGCCGGCAGGTGCGCGACTGGCTGTACGTCGCTGACCACGTCCAGGCGCTGCACGCGATCGCTGGGCGCGCCTCGCCCGGCGCGGTGTATCTGATCGGCGGCGATGGCGAGCGGACCAACCGCCAGGTCGTCGAGATGATCTGCGACCTCATCGACCGGCGCCGGCCGCCGGCCGGCGGCCGGCCACGCCGCGACTCGATGGTCCAGGTCGAAGACCGCCTAGGGCACGACCGGCGCTACGCCATCGACGCGGCACGCCTGAAGCGCGAACTGGGTTGGGCGCCGGCGGTCGATTTCGCCACCGGTCTGGCGGCGACGGTCGATTGGTACCTCGAACACCCCGAGTGGATCGAGGCGGCGCGCACCTCGTATCGTGGCGAGCGGCTCGGCGTGGCGCTGGCCTCATGAGCAGCGCCCCCAAGCGGCGCGGCATCGTGCTCGCCGGCGGCAGCGGCACACGCCTGTACCCGCTGACCCGGGTGATCAGCAAGCAGCTTTTGCCGGTTTACGACAAGCCGATGATTTATTACCCGCTGACGACGCTGATGCAGGCCGGTTTGCGCGACATTCTGTTGATTTCGACACCCGCCGACCTGCCCTTGTACCAGGCGCTGCTCGGCGACGGCGCGCAATGGGGCCTGGCGTTGAACTACGCGGTGCAGGCCGAGCCGGCCGGCATCGCCCAGGCCCTGACCATCGCCCGCGAATACCTCGGCGGCCGGCCATCGTGCCTGATCCTCGGCGACAATATTTTCCACGGCGCCGGGCTCGGGTCGCGGCTGGCCAAGGCGATGTCCCGCGACCGGGGGGCGACGATCTTCGCTTATCACGTGCGCGATCCAGGCCGCTACGGCGTGGTCGAAACCGACGCCGAAGGCCGCGCTTTGAGCATCGAGGAAAAACCGCAAAAACCGCGCTCGCACGATGCCGTGACCGGGCTGTATTTCTATGACGCCGAGGCGCCGGAGATCGCCGCCGGGCTTACGCCTTCGGCGCGCGGCGAGCTGGAAATCACCGATCTCAACCGCGTCTATCTCGACCGCAGCCGGCTGTATGTCGAGCGGCTCGGCCGCGGTTTTGCCTGGCTTGACACCGGCACCCACGAATCGCTGCACCAGGCGGCGAGTTTCATCGCCACGATCGAGGCCCGCCAGGGCCTGCGCATCGCCTGTCCGGAAGAAGTGGCCTATCACCAGGGGTGGATTACGGTGGACGATCTGGTCGCCCAGGCCGAGCACCACCGGGCGAGCGGTTACGGCGACTATCTGCGGGCGCTCGCCGCCGGGCAGGTGAACCGATGAAAGTCAGCGCCACCGGCCTGCCCGGTGTCGTGCTGATCGAACCGGACGTGTTCGGCGACGAGCGCGGCAGCTTCCACGAGCTGTGGCACGACGAGCCCTACCGGCTGCACGGCCTGCCGGCGGCGTTCAGCCAGGCCAACTTGTCGCGCTCGCGGCGCGGTGTGGTGCGCGGCCTGCACTACCAGTGGCCGGCGGCGCAGGGCAAGCTGGTGCAGGTGGTCAAGGGTTCGGTCTTCGATGTGGCGGTCGATATCCGCCGCGGCTCGCCCGATTTCGCCCGCTGGGTCGCCTTTGAACTCAGCGCCGAAAACCACCGGCAATTGTGGATCCCCGAGGGATTCGCGCACGGTTTCCAGGCGCTCGAAGACGACACGGTACTGCTCTATTTCTGTACCTTGGGTTACCGGGCGCGGGATGACCGGGCGCTGGCCCACGACGACCCCGAGATCGAGATCACCTGGCCGCTGGAGATCGGCGCCACTTCGGCACGCGACGCCGCCGCGCCGCGGCTGGCGGCCTGTACGGCGAGTGACCTGCCGGTCTGGAAATGAACATCCTGCTGCTCGGCGCCACCGGCCAGATCGGCTTCGAACTGCTGCGTGTGCTAGGCCCGTTGGGCGAGGTGATCCCGCAGGCGAGAAGCGCACTCGCGCCGTGGCCGCAGGCGCTGCACTGCGATCTTGGCGACCTCGATTCGGCGGTCGAGCGGATTGCCGCCCTCGGCCCCGACCTCATCGTCAACGCCGCGGCGTGGACCGCGGTCGATGCGGCGGAAAGCGAAACGGCGGCTGCCGAGACCCTCAACCACCACCTGCCGGCCCGTCTCGCCGCGTATTGCGCCGCTCGCGGCGCAACTTTGGTGCATCTTTCGACCGATTACGTTTTTGACGGCAAGCAGCGCACGCCGTACCGCGAGGATGACACACCAGCGCCGTTGTCGGCCTACGGGCGGAGCAAATGGGCCGGCGAGGCGGCGATCGAGGCGAGCGGGGCGCCGGCGCTGATCGTCCGGACGAGCTGGGTGTACAGCGCCCGGCGCGGCAATTTCGTCCGCACGATCCTCAGCCGTGCGGCAGCCGGCCGGCCGCTCAAGGTGGTCGATGACCAGATCGGGCGGTTGACCTGGGCGCGAGAGATCGCCGATGGCATCGGCCGTTTGCTGCATTGCCGGCCGCGGCCGGCGGGTGCCGAGTACTATCACCTGGCAGGGGCCGATATCGGCAGTTGGTATGATGTCGCGGTGCGCGTCGTCGCAACCGCGGTCGATGTCGGGCTTTTGCCCTCGCCGGTCGAGATTGCGCCGATCCAAAGCCGCGACTGGCCGCAGGCCGCGCCGCGCCCCGCTTACGCGGTGCTCGATTGTGCCCATCTCGCCGAGGTCGCCGATTTTCGCGCCGGCGGTTGGTCTTCTTTGTATTTGTGCCTGAAGGAACTGTGCGATGCGGGTTGGCGGCCGAATGCCTGAGGTACGGCGATGTTGATACCGGTGATTTTGTCGGGCGGCGCCGGGACGCGGCTGTGGCCGGTGTCGCGCCGCGCCCTGCCCAAACCGTTCATGCGCCTCGCCGACGGCGAAACGCTGGCCGCCAAGACACTCAGTCGGGCGCTGGCCGTTGTCGAACCGGCAGCGCCGATCCTGACCATCACCGGCCAGGACTATTACTATCTGACGCGCCACGCCTATCACGAGGTGCTCGACGAGGCGGCGCGCCGGCGTCTGGTGTATCTGCTCGAACCGGCCGGCCGCAACACGGCACCAGCGGTCGCCGCCGCGGCGTTGTGGGCGGCGGCGCAGCACGGCCCCGATTGCGAACTTTTGGTTCTGCCGGCCGATCATTTGGTCCGTGACCTCGAAGCATTCGCCCGTGCCGTCGCGACGGCCCGCCGCGCCGCCGCCGCCGGCTGGCTGGTGACGTTCGGCATCACGCCCACGGAGCCCGATAGCGGTTTTGGCTATATCGAGGCGGGTGAAGCGCTGGGCGAAGATGTTTATCGCGTTTTATCGTTTATTGAAAAACCCGACCTTCCGGCGGCGCGGCGCCTGCTCGCCGCCGGCGGCTACAGTTGGAACTCGGGCATGTTCCTGTTCCGGGCCGGCGCGGTACTTGCGGCGCTCGCCGAACACGCGCCGGATGTCCACGCGGCGATGCTTAAGGTGTGGGCGGCGAGCGATTCCGGCGCCAATCCGCTCGAACTTGACGAAGCGCTGTTCACCGCCGTACCCGATATCTCGCTCGATTACGCCGTCATGGAGCGCGCCGGGCAGGTCGCCGTGGTGCCCGCGGCGCTCGGCTGGAGCGATATCGGTTCGTGGCGGGCGCTCAGCGAGTTGTACGACAGTGACGAATTCGGCAACCGCAAGCGCGGCAAGGCGCTTTTGGTCGACAGCCGTAACTGCTTTGTGCAAAGTGAGGAGCGCCTTGTCGCAGCGCTTGGCGTCGATGACCTGGTCATCGTCGATACCGCCGACGCGGTGCTGGTTGCGGCCCGCGACCGGGTGCAGGAGGTCCGCCAGATCGTCGCCCGGCTGACCGCTGAAGAACACGAAGCGGCGATTTTCCATCGCACCGTCGAGCGCCCATGGGGCTCGTTCACCGTGCTCGAGGACGCCGGTGACTGCAAGGTCAAACGGCTCATCGTGCGGCCGGGCGGCGTATTGTCCCTGCAGCGCCACCAGCGGCGTAGCGAACACTGGACCGTGATCCGCGGCCGGGCGAAAGTCCGCAGAGGGGACGAGGAACTCTGGCTTGGGCCGAACGAAACCCTGGCCATTCCGGTCAATACGCTGCATCGCCTGGAAAACCCCGGTGAACAGGATCTGCATCTGATCGAAGTGCAGACCGGAGACTATTTTGGAGAAGACGACATTGAACGATTCGAAGACATTTACGGCCGCCTCTGCCAGCAAGCCTGAACGCGCCTGGCTGCTCGCCCTGGTGGCGTTGATCGCCTCGTGCTCGACGCTCGAGGCGATCAATCCGTTCAGCGATAGCGAGGAAGCGGCTTGGCGCGACAGCGTGCGCGACTGGCGCGAGCGGCGGCTTGCCGAACTCACTGCCGAGAACGGCTGGCTGACGCTGGTCGATATGATCTGGCTGCGGCCCGGGGCGCAGACTCTCGGTGCTGCGGCGGACAACGACCTCGTCCTGCCCGGCGGGCCGCCGCGCTGGGGGCGGTTGCTGAATACCTCTGAGAGCTTGCGTTTTCAGACTGCGCCGGGGGTCGATGTGCGGGTCGATGGCCGTCTGGTCGAAGAGGCCGAACTAACCGGCGACGACCGCGGCGAGCCGACGGTGGTCGCCAGCGGCAGCGTCAATTTCATCGTCATCCACCGCGGCAAACCCGCTTTGCGCGTGCGCGACAACAACGCCCCGGCGCGCACCGAATTCGCCGGCCTCGATTATTTCCCGCTTGACGCCAAGTGGCGGTTCGACGCCGAATTCACGCCCCACCCGCCGGGCCGCAAAATCGTCGTCGCCAACGTCCTAGGACAGATCGAGGAAATGGATAACCCCGGTGAAGTCATGTTCCGCCATCAGGGCGAGACCTATCGTCTGCAGGCGATCCTCGAAGAACCGGACGACGATCGCCTGTTTTTCGTTTTCGCCGACCGCACGAACGGCCGCGAAACCTACGGTGCTTCGCGCTTCCTCTACGCCCCATTGCCGGTCGAAGGCCGCATCGTGCTCGATTTCAACCGCGCCTACAACCCGCCGTGCGCGTTCACCGAATACTCCACCTGCCCGCTGCCGCCGGCCGGCAACCGCCTCGATCTTTGGATCACCGCCGGCGAACGCAAATACCGCGGCCGCCCCGGCTGGCAGCCGCCACAAAATCCAGCCACTCCGGGGCGCTGAAACGATCGTCGTCTCGGTTGCTATCGCCATTCAAACCTGGCAGTCTTGGCGGTTTGCGAGCGGCATTGTTTTTCTGGATATATGCGCGCCGTCCTGGCGCGCACCCCTGCCCGGTCGCCTTTGGTGCGTCCAAATTCGTTCCCGACGAATTTATCCGGATCGCGCCCGCTGGCGCGGGCGCGTCCGGAATGACCTCAGTCTTCCATCCTTTTTCCGTCGGCGTCGATCGGGATGATCTCGGCGAAGCCGGCGCCGGCCAGTTGCGGAGCGATTTTCGCGGCGTCGCCGATGACCACCCAGACCAGGTCCGCCGGCTTGATCGTTGCCAAGGCCGTTTGATGGATGGTTTCTAAATCAAGCTGGCGGTAACGCCTGGCCAGGGTCGTGACGTAATCGTCGGGCCGGCCGTAGAGGCGGTTCGATTGCATTGCGCCGAGGACGGCCTGCGCCGTTTCGAAGCGACCGGGCAGGCTGTTGACGTTGTTGTTGACGACTTTGGCCAGTTCCTCGGCGGTTGCCGGGCGGGCCGCCAGATATTCCTCGAGTTCGCGCTTGATTTCGGCGATGGAATCGCCGCTGCGGTCGGTCTGCACCGGGGCATAGATCAACAGCGGGCGCTCGCTTTTGGCGTCGAGCAGGAAGGTGAAGGCACCGTACGCCCAGCTTTTTTCCTCGCGCAGGTTCATGTTGATGCGCGAGGAGAACGAGCCGCCGATGATTTCGTTCATCGCGTTGATCGCGATCTCCTCGTCGCCGCCGCTCGGCGGCGCCAGTTGGCCGGCGAGGATCAGGCTTTGCGGTGAATCCGGTTTGTCGAGCAGATACAGCGTATTGCCGGCGGCCGGTGCGGGCCGGGCGAAGCGCTTGACCGGCGGCGGTTCGGCGGGAATCGGCCAATCACCGAAACGGCTTTCGAGCAGCGGCAATAATTCGTCCAGCGTAGCATCGCCGGTGACGAACAGCGTGGCCAGATCGGGCCGGATCCAGCGGGAGTGGAAGGCGACGAGGTCGTCGCGGCTGAAAGACTGGACAGCTTCGGCGGTGCCCGAACCGGTCAGCGGGATGGCGTAGGGATGGCCCGGGCCGTAGAGCAAAGGCGGCAGCAGGCGCAGGGCGCTCGACACCGGCGACGATTTTTCCTGTTCGATACGGGCCAGCAGGATGTTGCGTTCGCGCTCCAGATCTTCGGGGTTGAATGCCGGGTGGCGCACCACCTCGGCGAACAGATCGAGCGATGGCGCGAGGTTTTCTTTCAGCGCCGAAAGCGTGATGTTCGAGGTGTCGAGCGCCGAGCCGCTGGCGATCACCGCGCCGAGGGCTTCGGCCCGCATCGCCAGCTCGCGGCCGCTCAGCGTCGAGGTACCTTCGTCGAGCATGGTCATCGCGAAGCCGGCAAGCCCGCTGCGCGATGGGTCGTCGGCGGCGTAACCGGCGTCGAAGACGGCGGCGATCTGTACCACCGGTACGGCGGTGCGGCGGGCGAACAGCACCTCGATGCCGTTGTCGAGGCGGGCGCGCTCGATCGCCGGAAATTCGAGAACGGGCATTTCGCCGCTCTCCGGCAGGCGGCTGCGGTCGGCGCCGGCGGTGGCCGGTCGGTAGTCGGGAAAGGGCCGCACCGCAAGCTGGTAATGCGGTCGGTGGAGCCAGCGGCGGGCGGTGCGCTGCACGGCCTTTCGGTCGGCGTTATTGACCCAGTCGAGCCAGGTTGTCGAATAAAACGCCGGGTCTCCGGCGTACAGCAGGCCCTGGGCGAGGATCGCGGCCTTGCCGCTGAAGCCGCCGACGACTTCGAGGCCGCGGATGAAACTGGCTTCAACGCCGGTCTGGGCCCGGCGCAGCGCGTCGGGTTGTGGTCCGCGGTCTAAAAAGCGCTCGAGCACTTCGTCGATGACGGCGTTGACTTGTTGCTCGTCGCTGCCCGGCTTGAGCAGAACGTCGATGGCGAACTGGCTGGCCAGTTCCTGAGGTTCGACGCTGGCGCTGACCTGGGTTGCGAGCCGGGTCTTCTCGACCAATTCATGGTAGAGCACCGAGGTTTTGCTGCCGCCGAGCACCTGCGCGGCGAGCGACAGCAGCGTTGCGTCGTGTGTGCTGCGGCCGGGCACCGCCCAGTAACGGTAGAGGCGGGTTTGCGCCACGCGGTCGTACATCGTCTCGCTCACGTTGTGCGGCAGATCGGGCACCGCGGCCTGCAGGCGGCCGAGCGGCGGCCCCGGTGGGATGTCGGCGAAGTATTTTTCGACCAGCGGCCGGGCGCCCGCCGCGTCGATATCGCCGGCCAGCACCAGCGCGGCATTGGCCGCACCGTAGTATGTCTTGAACCAGTTGCGCACATCGTCCAGCGAGGCGGCATTGAGGTCGGACATCGAGCCGATCGTGCTCCAGCGATACGGGTGACCCTCGGGGAACAGCCCGGCCAGGATACGGTACTCGGCCCGGCCGTACGGCTGGTTGTCGCCCTGGCGTTTTTCGTTCTGCACGACGCTGCGCTGTTCGTCGAGTTTGGCCTGGTCGATGGCGCCGAGCAGGTGGCCCATGCGGTCGGATTCCATCCACAAGGCCATCTCCAGCGCCGGGGTCGGCACCGTCTCGAAATAATTCGTCCGGTCGAACCACGTCGTGCCGTTCATGCCGGTGGCGCCGACCTGTTCGAACGGCTTGAAATATTCGTCGTTATAATTTTCCGTGCCGTTGAACATCAAGTGTTCGAACAGGTGGGCAAAGCCGGTTTTGCCCGGTTCTTCGTCCTTCGATCCGACGTGATACCAGACGCTGACCGCGACGATCGGTGCCTTGCGGTCCTCGTGGACGACGACCCTGAGGCCGTTGTCGAGCGTAAACTGCTCGAACGGCAGTTCGACTTGCGCTGCGGCAGGCGGCAGGCCGGTGGCGAGGAAGGCGAGGATCGCGGCGGGGCGCAACCCGGGACTTGAGTGACAGGGCATCGATATTCTCCGTGGCAGACGATCGATTCACCACCTGGCCGGGCCGGCCGGCGGTGCGCAAGGCGGCGATGATAAGTGACCACAGCCCCTCGGTCCAGGACCGAAGACCATAGACCCGGTAAACCCGGCAGGAGGGCGTTTCAACGCCGGACGTTGATCAAGCCCAGGCTCTCCAGTTTGAGGAGGATCTGCTGCACCGCTTCTTCCGGATTGAGCCGGCTGGTGTCGATCGTCAGTTCCGGATGTTCGGGCGTTTCGTAGGGATCGCTGATGCCGGTAAAGGCCGCAAGTTCGCCGCTGCGGGCTTTGGCGTACAGGCCCTTGCGGTCGCGTTTTTCGCAGACCGAAAGCGGCGTGGCGACATAGATTTCGATAAAGCCGCCGAGCGGTTCGATCATCGCCCGCACTTCGCGGCGGGTTGCGGCATAAGGCGCGATCGGGGCGCAGATCGCGACGCCGCCGTTTTTGGTGATCTCGCTGGCGACATAACCGATACGGCGGACGTTGATGTTGCGATGCTCGTGCGAGAAACCGAGTTCGCTCGACAGGTGTTTGCGGACGATATCGCCGTCGAGCAGGGTCACCGGCCGGTCGCCGATTTCCATCAGGCGGATCATCAGGGCGTTGGCGATGGTCGATTTGCCGGCGCCGGAAAGGCCGGTGAAGAAAATCGTGAAGCCCTGCCGGGCGCGCGGCGGATAGCGCCGGCGCAACACCGAGACGACTTCCGGAAACGTGAACCACGATGGGATTTCGAGCCCTTCGCTGAGCCGCCGGCGCAGTTCGGTGCCGGAAAGATCGAGCACTTTTTCGCCGGGCCCGACCTGGTCGGCGGAAACGTACTCGGCGCGCTCCTCGACATAAACCATCGCCTTGAACGGCACCATCGCGATGCCGAGCTCGGCTTCGTGGCGGGCCATCATTTCCTGGGCGGCGAACGGCTCGTAGAACGGCTTGCCGCTGCGGTCGGTGCCCGGGCCGGCATGGTCGCGGCCGACGATCAGGTGGGTGCAGCCGTAATTGCGGCGGATGATCGCGTGCCACAGCGCTTCGCGCGGGCCGCCCATGCGCATCGCCAGCGGCAGCAGGCTGAGCGCCGTGGTGTGTTCGGGGTAGCGCGGCAGGACCGCTTCGTAGCAGCGGACGCGGGTCAGGTGATCGACGTCACCGGGCTTGGTCAGGCCGACCACCGGATGGATCAGCAGGTTGGCCTCCAGTTGGCGGGCGGCGGCGAAGGTCAGTTCCTGGTGGGCGCGGTGCAAAGGGTTGCGCGTCTGAAAGGCGACGATGCGACGCCAGCCGTCGCGGGCGAAGCGCTCCCGCAATTCGGCGGGAGTGTGGCGCAAATGCCGGCAATCGTAATGGTGCGGCAGTTGCAGCCCTTCTAGGCGGCCGCCGATGGCCACCGGGTGGGTCTTGTGCAGCAGGTAATCGACGGCCGGGTGGCGCTCGTCGGTGGTACCGTACACCTGTTCCGCCTCGGCCCTGGGATCCGGCCGCCACAGATCCTCGACCGTCATCACGGCAAGCGCCAGGCCCTCCGGATCGCGGAGCACGAAGCGCGAGCCGATTTCGAGATCGGCGGCGAACGCCTCACTGACATCCAGGGTCACCGGAATCGGCCACAGAAGGCCGGAGGCGAGGCGCATTTTTTCGACCACCGGCTGGTAATCGGCGCGGGTCATAAAGCCGGTCAGCGGCGAGAACCCGCCGTTTTGCAGCAATTCCAGGTCGCAAAGCTGCCGCGGCGTCAGATCCCAGGAGGGCAGGGTCACGGTCTCGGTAGCGAGCGCGGCGCGGCGCTCGGTGCCGGCGATCAGATCGACGAGGCGGCCGCCGTAGGGTTCGTTCATGGCAAGGGGGTATCCCAAAATACAAAACAATGAATTTTAACAGAACCAGCAGGCGCAACGGTTGTCCCAGCCGGTGACCGTTTTGATACCGCACCCCGGCGAATCTGCTACGATACTCGCGTTTTTTACCTTGTCCCCCAGGAGCATTCGATGAAATTCACCCCCCGCCGCCTGGCGGTGATTGCGGTGCCGGCCTGTTTCGCGGCCGCCGCCGCCCTGGCCGCGGAGTTGGCCGACGAGCAGCAGAAATTGTCCTATACCTTGGGAATGGAGATCGGTAACTCGCTGAAAAGTCAGAATATCGACATCGATCTCGAAGCGTTCGCCGCCGGTGTCAACGACGTTTATCTCGAACGAACCACGCAGTTGAGCAGCGAAGAAGCGGCCGCGGTGCGCACCGCATTCATGCAGCGCCGGCAGCAGGAGGCGCAGGCCGAACAACAGGCGCTGGCCGAGCGCAACAAGAGCGAAGGCGCCGCTTTTCTCGAAACCAGCAAAAAGGATCCCGATGTGATCACCACCGCCAGCGGTTTGCAGTACAAAATCATCAAACAGGGCGAGGGCGCCAAGCCCGGCCCGACCGACAGGGTCACCGTGCATTACCGCGGCCGATTGCTCAACGGCCAGGAGTTCGACAGTTCCTACAGCCGCAACGAGCCGGTGACGTTCGCCCTGAATCAGGTGATTGCGGGCTGGACTGAAGGTTTGCAGTTGATGGCCGAAGGCGGGCAGTTCGAGTTTTACATTCCGAGCGAACTCGCCTACGGTGAGCGCGGCACGCCGGGTGGCCCGATCGGGCCGAATGCGACATTGATTTTCGATGTCGAATTGATCAATGTCGATGCGGCGGCTGAATAATCCAGCGGCCGGTTCTGCCGATAATAAGCATTATCGACTAAATTTTGATTATGGGCAGCTTGCAGGATCAGTTGCTGAAAGCGGGCCTGGTCAGCGCCGAGCGGGTGGCGGAGCTGAAACGCGCCCCGCAGCCGAACAGCCCGGCGGCGGCTCCTAAACCGCCGGCCAGGAACCGGCCTGGCAAAGCGCCGGAGGCGGGCACCAAAGAACGGCAGGCGCGCTTCGCCGTTCGCGGCCGGGCTCGTGCCGGCAGCTTGAAAAAGCCGGCCGCCGCCGCGGCGGACGGTGATATCTCGCTCACAGAAGCCTGGCGCCGGCGCCAGGCGAGCGAAAAAGACGCCGCCGCCGCCCGCCTCCAGGCGAAGCTCGCCGACGAACAGGCCAGGCACCGGCGCAACCTTGAACTCGAGGCGCTGGTCGCCGGCCACATCCAGAACGATGCCGAGGCGATGGCGCCGTGGTATTTCCTCTATCGCGGCCGCATCCGGCATATCCACGTCAACGCCGAACAGCGCGAGGCGCTGAGCCGCGGCGAGATGGGTATCTTGTCGTTGCGCGGCCGCTACCTCCTGTTGCCGTGGGACGTGATCGAGCGCTGCGCCGCGATTGCCCCCGACCTCATCCCCGTTCTCGAGGCTGCCACAGAAGCTGCCACAGAGGCTGCCGGCGAGACGCAGCCGAATGCTGCGGGCGGGGGTGCGGTGGGGTAAAATGAGTATTGGTCAAACATTCGGAAACCTGCCCCAAGCTCATGATTCGGAGTTGAATTGACCCAGACCCGCCCGCTCGCCGCACCGTCCCTGCCGGAAAACATTCGGCAATTGCTCGTCGATCATAAAGCGTTCGATATCAAAGTCATCGATGTCAGTGGCCTGACCAGCATCACCGATACGGTCGTGGTCGCCAGCGGTACGTCGCAGCGCCACCTGCAATCACTTGCCGAGCACCTGCTCGCCGGCCTCAAGTCCGGCGGCTGGCCGGTGCTCGGTATCGAGGGCAAGCGCGATTCGGATTGGGTGCTGGTCGATGCCGGCGATGCGATCGTTCACTTGATGCTGCCCCGAGCCCGCGCTTTTTACAATCTGGAACAACTCTGGGAGGTTCCGCTGACCCGCAGCGCCGGCGCCTGAGGCTGGACGCTGGGCAAGTGGCCGGCGCCCGGCGCGATGCAGCTTCAAGTGATCAGTATCGCTTCCCACGCCCCGGACTGGGCCGTGGCGGCCTGCCGGGACTATGCCCGGCGGATGCCGCGCCACCTCGCTGTCGATTTCGTCGCTCTGCCGCCGCCCCGCCCGCGGCCGGCGGACAAGGCGCACCGCCTGGCGGCCGAAGCCGGGCGCCTGCTCGGCGCCGCCGGTAAGGCCGCGGTTTGCGTTGCGCTCGATGAACAAGGCGAGATGTGGACAAGCCGGCAACTGGCCGCCCGGCTCGATGAATGGATGATGGCCGGCGGCGATGCGGCGTTTTTGATCGGCGGCCCCGACGGCCACGATCCTGGGCTCTGCCGCCGGGTCCGGCAGCGCTGGTCGCTGGGCGCCTTGACGTTGCCGCACGCGCTGGTGCGGGTGATCGTCGCCGAGCAGCTTTATCGGGCCTGGACGTTGCTGACCGGCCATCCTTACCATCGTGACTGAAACCGCCGGCCACCTTGTCTGCCGCCGGGCGGCGCCTTTGATCCTGGCTTCGGCCTCGCCGCGCCGCCGGGCGCTGCTGGCCCAGATCGGCATTGCTGCCGAGGTCGAACCAGCGGCCGTCGATGAAACTGTCCGGCCGGGTGAATCTCCCGCCGCTTATGTCGAGCGGATCGCCGCCGCCAAGGCAGCGGCGGTGGTCCGCCGGCGGGGCGCTGAGGTGCTCGTGTTGGCGGCCGATACCGTGGTCGTGGCCGGCGGCGAGATCCTCGGCAAACCGGCCAGTGAGGCCGAGGCCGGGGCGCTGCTGGCCCGCCTCGGCGGCCGGACCCACGATGTGCTGACCGCGCTCTGCGTCCGGCGGGGCACACGGCAGGCGGGCCGGGTGGCATCCAGCCGGGTGACGTTCGCGCCCTTGCGACCGGACGAGATCGCAGCATATGTTGCCACCGGCGAAGGGGATGACAAAGCCGGAGCGTACGCGATCCAGGGTCGGGCGGCGATGTTCGTGACCCATCTCGCCGGCAGCTATAGCACGGTGGTCGGCCTGCCGCTTTACGAAACCCGCTGCCTGCTTGCCGAGTTCGGTTGCGATCCGCTACTTGACCGCGGCGGTATGATCATTTGATGAGCGAAGAGATTCTGGTCAACGTGTCGCCGATCGAATGCCGCGTCGCGGTGCTCGACAACGGCCTGGTGCAGGAGGTGTATTACGAGAGGGCGCGGCGCAACTCCTGCGTTGGCAATCTGTACAAAGGCCGGGTGGTGCGCGTGATGCCGGGCATGCAGGCGGCCTTCGTCGATATCGGCCTCGAGCGCACGGCCTTTTTGCACGCCGCCGATCTCAGACCGCCGCCGGCCGCGGCGGCGGCCGGCGACGAACGCCCGCCGTGCATCAGCCGCCGGCTGGCGGCCGGCGACGAGGTGATCGTCCAGGTGGTCAAGGATCCGCTGGGCCAGAAGGGCGCGCGGTTAACGGCGCAGATCAGTCTGCCGTCGCGTTACCTGGTGATGCTGCCGGGCGTCGCCAACATCGGCGTTTCGGTGCGCATTGAGGACGAGGCCGAGCGCGAACGATTGCGGCAGTTGCTGATCGCGCTGCTCGACGAGCGGCGGATGGCGGAGTTGAACGCCGGCTGGATCCTCAGAACCAACGCCGATGGGTGCGCGGCCGAGGCCCTGGCGCGCGATATCGATTATCTCAGCCGCCTGTGGTCGGTCGTCGAACAGCGGGCCGCGGCGGCGGCGTGCGGCGATTGTATTTTCGAGGAACTCTCCCTGCCGCTGCGCCTGATGCGCGATCTGTGGCACGCCGATACCGCCCGCGTCAGAGTCGATGAGCCGCGCACGCTGGATAAGATCGCGACATTCGCCGCAGCGTATATTTCCGGCGGTACGGTCGATCTGGAACTGCACACCGGGAGCCGGCCGCTGTTTGACCATTACGGCGTCGAGGACGAAATCCAGCGCGCCTTGCAGCGCACGGTGTCGTTGAAATCGGGCGGCTACATCGTCATCGACCGGACCGAGGCGCTGATCGCGATCGACGTCAACACCGGTGGTTATCTCGGCCAGCGCAACATGGAAGAAACGCTGTTCCGGACCAATCTCGAGGCGGCGCAGGCGATCGCCCGGCAATTGCGCCTGCGCAACCTGGGCGGCATCATCATCATCGATTTCATCGATATGCAAGACGAACGGCACCGCGAACAGGTGCTGCGCACACTGGAGCAGGCCCTGGCGCGCGATCACGCCCGCACCCGGTTGTACGCTTTCTCCGAACTGGGCCTGGTGCAACTGACGCGCAAGCGGACGACCGAAAGTCTGGAACAGTTGCTGACCGAGCCTTGCGAGCGCTGCGCCGGCAGCGGCCGGGTGAAGACCGTGATGAGTGTCTGCGGCGAGATTTTCCGCGAAATCCAGCGCGCCGCCCGGCAGTTCGAGAGCGGCCGTTTGATGGTGATCGCCGCCCCGGCGGTCATCGAGACCATCGGCGACGAGTTCACGGCGACGATCGCCGAACTCGAGGAACGCGGCGCCCCGCCGATCGCCTTGAAGGCCGAGGAGGGATACGGCCAGGAGCAGTTCGATGTGGTACTGCTCTGAACCTTTGGGTATGAAAAGCGGATGAGTGTGTTAGGCCGGCGCCTGAGGCAGTTGCGTACGCTGTTGTGGACGACGCTGTTTCTGGTCATCGTCACCACCGCGGCGCTGGTCGCCGCCGGTCGCCTGCTCAGCCCCTATGTCTATTACGCCAAACCGTGGTTGAGCCGGGCGCTCGGCCGCGAGTTCGGCTCGTCCGTCCAGATCGGCATGGTCGGTGTCGAATGGCAGGGACTGGTTCCCGAGTTGGAACTCCGCCGGGTGACGATTGGCGATGTGCCGAACACGCTCGAATTGCGCCTGCTCAGGCTCAGGTTCGAGTGGTACAACTACCTGCTGCCCCGGCGCCAGCCGTGGCAGGTCGCGCTGCGCGGCGCCGAGTTGGTCGCCGAGCACGACGGCGCCGGCTGGCGCCTTCAGGGCCTGACCGCCGGCGGCGGCGAGCCGCTCGATCTTGGCGGCTTGTTCGAGCTTGGTGGCATCGATCTTACCGATTGCGATTTCGTCGTCGCCGCCGCCGACCACCGCGTCACACTGCGCATCGTGTCGCTCGATGTACGGCGCCGGGGCGGCGGTTTCGGCATCGCCGGCCGCCTGGCGCTCGCCGGCGCTCCGGAAATCACGGTCCGCGGCGAGGGTTCGCCCGCTGCCGACCTGGCCTGGCGCGGTTATCTCGCGGCGCGCGGCCAGCCGCTTGCCGTGTGGTTTGAAGCGCTGAGTGTTCCGTTCACCGGCCAGGCGGCCAAAGCGGATCTGGAGCTGTGGCTGGAGCACCGGCGCGACGAACCATTGAGCTTGAGTTCGCGCCTGCACCTGGCGGTCGGCGGCGGCCGTTCGAGGCAGACATTCGACGGATCGTTATGGGGCCGGATCGACGACGACGAGCGCTGGGCGTTCACGCTCGACGATGCCCATGCGGCTGGCGGAGACGGAGCAGCACCGGCCATCGCCACGCTGTCACTGCACCGCGATCACGGCGCCTGGTCGTTGGCCGGCGAGCGGATCGATCTTAAGACGCTGATGCCGTTCGCGACATTGGCCCGTCAGGCCGGCATCGCCTGGGTGCCGCTGGACGGCGGCGGGCGGCTCGAACGTCTGTCTTTGATGACCGATGCCGCCGGCGTGCCGCGCCGGGTCGATGCAGTCTTCGACGATATCGCCTGGATCACGGCTGAAGACGGCGTCAAGCTTGGCGCGCTTTCCGGGCGGCTGTTTCTCGACGGCGGCGGCACCGGCGGCTTGGACCTTGCGGGCGTGCTGGAGGCACCAGCCGTGTTCGCCGAGGCTGTGCCGTTGTCCGGCGTGCGCGCCGCTTTTACAGTTGCGGCGGGCGCCGGCCCGCCGGGAGCGCTGCGTTTCGATATCTCCGAGTTCAGTGCCCGGGCCGGCGAACTGGACCTGAGCGGCGAGGGCTGGTTCCTGAGCGGCGAGACGCCGTGGCTGGACTTGACGGTGGCAGTGCCGGTTGCAACGGTCGACGAGGTCAAACGGCGCCTGCCATACGGGGTGATGGGCCCGAACACCGGCCGCTGGTTGCGCCAAAGTCTCGAGGCCGGCGAGGTGTATGACATCCGGGCGCAGTTACAAGGCGCGATCGGTGACTGGCCGTTCGACGAAGGTACCGGCTATTTCGAGGCCGAAGGCCGCCTGCGGCAGGGCCGGCTGCGTTTCAATCCCACCTGGCCGCTGGTCGACGATATCGAAGCCTGGCTGCACTTTACGGCGCGCGAAATGAAGATCGACACCGAGCGGGCACGTTTCGGCGGCGTCCTGATCGACCACCTCGACGCCCGTATCGCGGATATGGACGATGCGGTGCTGGAACTTGCGGCTTCCACCGCCGGGGAAGCCGGGGCTTTTCTCGACTTGCTCGGCGCACTGCCGATCGCTGCCGGGAGTTGGGTCGAGGACAGCGATCTTAGGCTTTCCGGCCCGAGCCAGGTGAACACCGACCTGACCATCGATTTCCGTGATGGCCGCAGCGAAACGACGGTCGGCGGCAAGGTGCGGTTCAACGGTGTCGAGGCGCGTCACGGCACGCAGCTCAAGATCGACGACATCGACGGGGTGCTGGCCTTCGACGAGGCGCATGTGATCCCGTCGCGGCTGGCCGCCGTCTGGCGCGGCCACCCACTCAGTCTCGAGTTTGATGACGCCCCGTTTGCCGTGAGTCTGAGCGGCTCGTTGCCGCTCGCCGAGGTGCTCGATCTCGCCGGTCTCGATGCCTACTGGCAGCAGCAGGTTTCGGGCAGTTCGGTGTGGCGCTGGACGCTGTTTCCCGGCGCAGCACAGACCCGGCTGGTTGCCGGCAGCGATCTGCTCGGCGTCCGGCTCGACTTGCCGGAGCCGCTGGAAAAGCCGGCGGGAATACCGTTGCTGACCGAAGCGGTGCTGGCCTTCGGCGAGCCGTCGCAGCTTGGCATCGACTTCGGCGGGCGGCTGGCTGCGAGCCTGTTATTGTCCGGTGAAAACGGCGTGGCCGGCGGAGTGCTGGCGCTGGGACAGCGGACGGCGGGTCTGGCGCATCCGGGGTCGATGGTCCTGGTAGGCGAGCGCGGGGTACTGGACCTCAGCGGCTGGCTGGCGGCGGCCGCCGCCGCGCCGGCGGCGGAGAAGCTCTCCGCCCCGCTCGATTGGGTGATCGATGCCACACCGGACCAACTGGAGCTGTTCGGCCGCGCCTTCGCTTCGACGGCGGTCAAGCTTATGGCGCGCGGCCCATACTGGCAGGCCGATTTCAGCGGCGCAGCAATCGCAGGCCGGGTCCGCATCCCGCGCGAGCGTGACAGCGGAGAACCGCTGCTCGCCGAGTTCAGCCGCCTGTATCTGCCTCCGGGGCAGACGACCGCCTCCTCGGCGGCAATCGATCCGCGGACCTTGCCCAGCGTCCACCTCTACGCCGGCGATCTGCGCTGGGAGGAGTGGGACCTGGGCGCCGTCAGGGTGCAGGCCTTTCCGGTCGGCGAAGGATTGCGGTTCGAGACCATCGAGGCGATCAGCCCGGCGGTCCGGCTGACCGGGCAGGGGGATTGGCTCAATGTCGAAGCCCGAACCCGCTCGTCGATCCGCCTGACCTTCGACGCCGAAAAACTCGGCGAACTGTTGACCCGGCTCGGCTACGACCCCATGTTACAAGGCGGCCAGACGGCGCTCACGCTGAGCGGCGAGTGGCCCGGCGGTCCGGCCGATTTTACGCTCGCCGGGCTCGATGGCGAACTCAAGCTCGATATCCGCCAGGGTGTGCTCACCGAAGCCGGGGCGGGTGTCGGCCGCATGCTCGGCCTGATCAGTCTGCAAGCCCTGCCGCGCCGCCTGCTGCTCGATTTCCGCGATGTCTTCGAATCCGGATTCTCGTTCGACCGGGCCCGCGGTACCTTTCGTCTGGCTGCCGGATACGCCTCGACCGACGATCTGGAAATCAGCGCCCCGAATGCCCGGTTGCTGATCACCGGCCGCACCGACCTGGTCCGCCAGCGGTACGATCAGCAGTTGATCGTGATTCCGGGATTGGGCAGTACACTACCCCTGATCGGGGCGATCGCCGGCCCGATCGGGATCGCCGCCGGCGCCGCGTTGCAGGGGGTTCTCGGCAAGCCGCTCGGCGGCATCAGCCAGCGGGTGTACACGATTACCGGGCCGTGGAGCGAGCCGCTGATCGAACCCAAGGGCGAAACGAAGGTCCCGGCGCTGCCGGCGGACGGCAGTGAAGGGGAACGCGGCGGGACGAGTGAGGGCGCCCACGGCGCCCCGGGCGCGGCGCCCGGCAGCGCCGCACCGCCTGCCGCCGGACGTGAAACGACGGACGAGGATGACTCGGACAAAACGGATGGATGATACGACCTGCGACAACCTGATCGAGATCGCCAGCGCCCGGCTTTTGCACCCCGGCGACATGGATCTCGCCGCACTGCCGGCGGTCCTCGGCCGCTTGCTGGGGCCGGCCATCGACTACGGCGAGCTGTATTTCCAGTACAGCCGGCACGAATCCTGGTCGCTCGAAGACAGTGCGGTGCGCTCGGGCAGCTACGGCGTCGAACAAGGCGCCGGTCTGCGTGCCGTCAGCGGCGAAAAGACCGGCCTGGCTTATGCCGACCGGATCGCTCCCGAAACCTTGCGCGACGCGGCGGGCAAAGCGCGGGCCATCGCTACGCACGGCCAAACGCAACCCGGCCGGCCGCTCGCCATGCAGGCAGTAGCGCCGCTTTACTCCCGGGACGACCCCCTGGCCGGCGTCGATGACGGCGATAAAGTCGCCTTGCTGCACCGGATCGATGCATTTGCACGCGCCCTCGACCCCCGTATCGAACAGGTCCAGGCGACGCTGGCGGCATCGCACGAAACCATCCTGGTCGCCGCCTCCGACGGGACGCTGGCGGCCGATATCCGGCCGCTGGTCCGGATGAGCGTCCAGGTCATCGCGGTCGAAGGCGGGCGCCGCGAATCGGGCCATTCCGGTGGCGGCGGGCGCTACGATTACCGCCGGCTGCTGGCCGACGAAGTCTGGCAAAAATGGGTCAAGGACGCGGTCCGCCAGGCTTTGACCAACCTCGAAGCCGAGGATGCGCCGGCTGGCACGATGACTGTCGTGCTCGGTCCCGGCTGGCCCGGCGTGCTGCTCCACGAGGCGATCGGCCACGGCCTGGAGGCCGATTTCATCCGCAAAGGCGCCTCGGCTTTCAGCCGCCGTCGCGGCGAGAAAGTGGCCAGCCCCCTGTGCACCGTTGTCGATGACGGCACGCTGCCGGAACGTCGTGGTTCGCTGGCGGTCGATGACGAAGGCACGCCGGCGGCGAAAACCGTGCTGATCGAAGACGGCCGGCTGGTCAACTTCATGCAGGACAAACTCAACGCCCGGCTGCTCGGCATGGCGCCGACCGGCAACGGCCGCCGCGAATCGTTCGCCCACCTGCCCATGCCGCGCATGACCAACACCTATATGCTGCCCGGCCGGCACAGCCGCGACGAAATCATCGCTTCGGTCAAGCGTGGGCTTTACGCCGCCAATTTCGGCGGCGGACAGGTCGATATCACCTCCGGCAAGTTCGTTTTCTCGGCCAACGAAGCGTGGTTGATCGAAAACGGCCGGCTGGGCCGCCCGGTGCGCGGTGCAACCTTGATCGGCAACGGTCCCGAAGTGTTGACCAGGGTGTCGATGGTCGGCGACGATCTGGCGCTCGACGAAGGCATCGGCGTCTGCGGCAAGGAGGGGCAGAGCGTACCGGTCGGCGTCGGCCAGCCGACCCTGAAGATCGACCGCCTGACCGTCGGCGGCACACGGACCTGACCCCAACGGGACATTTGACATCGGAACCTGAATGAGCGAGCGAACGACTTCCCGGACCCTGCAACCGACCGGCCGCCGGCCGGCGGCCGACCGCCGGCCGGCGCCGGCCACCGCAGTGACGCTCGATGCCGAACACGAGCGCGCCCGCCTGCACGAAGTGATCGAACTGGCGCTGGCCGAAGCCCGCCGGCACGGGGCGAGCGCCGCCGAGGCCGGCGCCGGATTCGAACAGGGGCTCAACGTCGAAGTCCGCCTCGGCGCACTCGAAAAACTCGAGTACACCCGCGACCACGATCTGGCGGTGACGGTCTATCTCGGCCAGGCCAAGGGCACTGCGAGCTGCGCCGATTTCAGTCCCGGCGCGGTGCGCGAGACGGTGGCCAAGGCACTGGCCATCGCCCGTCATACCGGCGACGACCCGGCCAACGGCCTGGCCGAGCCCGAGCTTATGGCCGGCGAGTTCCCCGACTTCGATCTGTACCACCCCGAGCCGTTCGATCAGGATCAATTGTTCGCCCGCGCCTTGGCCGTCGAACGCGCCGGGCTCGATGCCGACTCGCGCATCAGCAACAGCGAAGGGGCTGCCGTTTCGCAAAGCCTGGCCATCGGCGCTTACGGCAATACGCAGGGCTTTCTGGCCAGCGAATGGGGCACCCATTACGAGCAGAGCGTCTCGCTGATCGCCGGCGACGGCGATGGGATGCAGCGCGATTACTGGTGGGACGCCAACCGCCGGAGCGCGGCCCTGGAAGCACCCGAGGCGACCGGCGAAACCGCCGCCCGCCGGACCGTGGCCCGCCTCGGGGCGCGGCAGGTGCCGACTGCGGTTGTCCCGGTGCTGTTCACGCCGGAGACAGCGCGCAGCCTGATCGGCCATCTGCTCGGGGCGCTCGGCGGCGGTGCTCAATACCGCAAAAGCTCGTTTCTGCTGGACAGCATCGGCCGGCAAATCTTTCCCGAGTGGTTCGAGATCGTCGAATATCCGCTGCTCACCGGCGGGGCGCGCAGTTCGGCCTTCGACGGCGACGGCGTCGCAACCGCCACCCGGCCGTTGATCCGCGGCGGCCGGGTCGAGCGCTATCTGCTCAGTTGCTATTCGGCGCGGCGCCTCGGCCTTGTGACCACCGCCAACGCCGGCGGGGTGCGCAACCTGGTCGTCACCCCGGGACGGGCAAGCCGCGAGGCATTGATCGGCAGCCTGCAACGCGGCCTGATCGTGACCGAACTGATGGGCCAGGGCGTCAATCCGGTGACCGGCGATTATTCCCGCGGCGCCGCCGGGCAGTGGGTCGAAAACGGCGTGCCCGTACACCCGGTCGATGAAGTGACGATCGCCGGCAACCTTAGCGACATGTTCCACAACATCGCCGCGCTCGGCGACGACCCCGATCCGCGGGTCAACATCCAGACCCCGTCGATTCTGCTCGGCAGGATGACCGTCGCCGGGCATTGAAATGACAAAGCCACAAAAAACACAACAAGTCACCATTGTCATTCCGGCCGCGCCCGCCTCCCCCTCCTCGTCATTCCGGACGGGCCCGCCTCCTCCTCCTCGTCATTCCGGACGCGCCCGCGGCGGCGGGCGCGATCCGGAATCCATCATGACGAGCATCGAGAAACGATTTAGAAGATGAACATGATCACGGATACGAAACAATGGCGGCGCTATTTCCGTTGGCTCGGGGTCAGCGCAGCGATCGTCATCGCCGATGTGACGAGTAAACTCGCCGCGGCGCATTGGCTTGAACTGTATCGGCCCATGCGGCTGAGCGGCTGGTTCAATCTGACGCTGGCCCACAATCGCGGCGCGGCCTTCAGTTTTCTGAGCGACGCCGGCGGCTGGCAGCGCTGGTTTTTCAGCATCACTGCGGCGCTGGTCAGCCTGCTGTTGCTCGTCTGGCTGTGGCAGGCGCCGCCACACGCCCGCCGCCAGGCACTCGGCATCTCACTGGTCCTCGGCGGCGCCCTCGGCAACCTCGGCGACCGGCTGCGTCTCGGCTATGTGATCGACTTCATCGACCTGCACTATGCCGGCTGGCACTGGCCGGCCTTCAACATCGCCGACAGCGCGATCACGATCGGCGTCATCCTGCTCCTGATCGACAGCCTGCTACCGGCCAGAAAAACGCCCGGCCGCTAAGAACCAATGCCGATCCGGAGATCGGCATTCCTGGCGACCGCGCTGTGTGTCAACATCCATCCCAACAGCACCTGATCGGATTCGTAACATTCAGGGCGCAAACGGAGTGGAAAAAATGTCTGATTCCAACTCGTCAGGACACCAGTCTGTGGAGGATAAAAAAACGGCGCACTCGGTTATTGCGATCGGCGGTTGTCGCGTTTTTGATCGCGCCGGGTCTGGCGTTCGGCGCGTTGTTTTTCGATGCTGCGGTAGGCGAAGGTGACCATCGCGTCGGGTTTGATGAAGCCCTGGCCCCATTTTTCGTCGTAGGCGGCGGTCGGTTTGGCGGCGATCGTTTCTTCCAGGGTTTTACCACCGGCAACGAACGGCCGTACCGCGTCACGGACGCCGATCAGCATGGCGTGATAATCGGCGAGTTCAGCGCGGCCGGCGAGCGGGCCGTGGCCGGGGATGATTTTGGTGGCCTCGTTGCATTCGCCGAGCAGCATGCCGCTGGCCATGATCATGCCGTGCAGCGAGCCGCCGCTGTCGAGGTCGATGAATGGGTACATACCGTTGAAAAACGTATCGCCGAAGTGATAGACGTTGCTGTTGACGAAATGGATGATCGCATCCCCGTCGGTGTGGGCGCGCGCAGCGTGGATGATCCGCGCTTCGTCGCCGTTGAGGTGCAGCGACAGCTCGTCGTTGAAGGTGATCATCGGCAGGGCGATGGGCGGTGCGGCCTTGACTTCAGATTTGAAGAACTCCATGACCTGGTCGGCGGCCAGCCGGCGGCGCACATTGTCGTGGGCGATGATCACACTGCCGCCCTGGCCGAAGTTCTCGTTGCCGCCGGTGTGGTCGCTGTGCCAGTGGGTGTTGATCACGAAGCGGATCGGCTGTTTTGAGATTTCGCCGATCGCGGCGCGGATCTTGTCGCTGAGCGGCGCGTACTGATCGTCGATGATGAACACGCCGTCGGCACCGGCCGAAACGCCGATATTGCCGCCTCTGCCTTGTAGCATGTAGAGTGTGTCGGTCAGTTGGGTTGCCGTGATTTCGACGGTGGAAAAATCCTGGCCTTGGGCCTGGGCGAGCGGGCCGGCGGCGATGGCGAGCAGGCCGGCGATGAGCGGCAGCGGGCGATGTTGCATCGAACTATTCTCCGGAGGGGTGGCGGTGGTCGATGGTCAATTCTATCGTTTCGGCAGCGCCGGCCGCATCGAGCACGGCGCTGTAGCCTTCGAGATCGCCGGGCTGCGGCAGGGCTTCGCCGCTCGCCGACCAGCGGGCGCCGATTTTGAACGTTGCGGCGGACGACAAATTCCGGCCGGGCAGCATTGCGTCTTCGTCGCCGAGCGTCACCTCGAGCGGGAACGGGCCGGGGGCGATGCGCTTGCCGGCGTACGGCGGCCCACCTTCCGGCGGGCGGGCGAAGACGAACAACACGCCGCCCTCGGGGGTCTCGGCGGCGAGCGCGGCAGCGAGATCGATGCGAACCCGCAAGGCGGTGCCGTGAGCGGTATCGGGGATTGGCGCGGCGGCAGGAATGGGGGTCTCCGCCGGCGCGAGGTCGTCGTGCAGTGCCGCCCGGGCCTGGGCGATCTGGGCGTCGAGGGCGGCGGCGACTTTGCTGCCCTCGGCAATCTGATCTCTGAGGCGTTGCCAGTATTCGATCGCCGTGGTGTATTCGGCGCGCTGCGCGGCATCGAGTCCGGCGAGCCACAGGCCTTTTTGATGATCGGGGTCGGCGGCCAGCGCCTGGGCGAGCAGGTCGCGCGCCGCCGGCGGTAATTCCGGACGGCCGCCGGCGAACAGCATCGCCTCGACGGTTTCGACCTGCAAGCCGGGATCGCCGGGGACGAGCCGCAGGGCGTTCTGCAGGGCGTCTAGTGCTTCGTCGTACTGGCCGAGCGTCTTCAACGTCCGGCCGAGCAGCGCCCAGCCGGCGGCATCGTCGGGCGCCGCCGCCAGGCGGTCGCGCAGCGACTGCACCGCCTTGGCAATATCGCCGGGCGCCGCTTCGCCGGGCTGTGGATTGTGTACTGCCTGGCCGGTTTCGGGCGTGAGCGCCTCGGGCCGGCCGATCGCGCCGTACAGCGCGAGTGCGGCGAGTGGCAGGGCAATGCCGAGCGCGATGGCGAGAAGCGGCCGGCGGGTGTCGGCGGGCGCCGCGGCGAGTTGCCGGCGGTATTCGGCTTCGCCGAGAATCCCTTCGCGCCGGGCACGGTCGAGCGCCCGGCGTTTGCGGCGCGCGGGATCGCGAAGCAGAGGCCCGACGATCAGCACCACGGTGGTGAACAGGATTGCCGCGGCGGTCGCGGCGAAAACCGCATCAATCATCGTTGTTCATTCCGTCATCGGCCGCCGGCGGCAAGGGGCCGGAAGCGGGTTGCCGGCGGCGGATCGCGCGGCCGACCAGCCACAATCCGGCGGCGACGAACAACGCCGGCCCAAACCACAAAAGCCAGGTCGCCGGCTTGACCGGCGGCCGGTAGAGCACGAAAGTGCCGTAGCGCTCGACCAGATACGCCTTGATCTCGTCGTCGCTCAGCCCTCGGCGCATCAGTTCCAGCACCTCGCGGCGCAGATCCTTGGCGAGGAATGCATCGGAGTCGAGCAGGTTCTGGTTCTGGCAGACCAGGCAACGCAATTCGGCGCTCAATGCCCGGTTGCGGTCGGCTTCGGCCTCGTCGCGGAAATCAAGGGGCTCGATCGCCGCGGCGCCGAACGCCCAGATGAAACACAGGCAGGCGATCAGGTGTTTCACTGCTGGCCTTCGAGGTTCAAGCGTTCGAGCAGCGGTTTGACCTTCACCCGCCAGTCCGTTTCGCTCAGCGGCCCGATCTGCTTGTAGCGGACGATGCCTCGGCGGTCAACGACAAACGTTTCGGGCGCGCCGTAAACGCCGAGATCGATCGCGACTTTGCCGGGCAGGTCGGTGAAACTGAAGACATAAGGGTCACCGTAGCGTTCGAGCCAGCGCGCCGCATCGGCCGGCTCGTCCTTGTAATTGAAACCGTAAACCGGCACCGGGCCGTTTTGGGCGATGTGCTCGATCAGCGGGTGCTCGACGCGGCAGCCCGGGCACCAACTGCCCCAGATATTGAGCAGGTACGGCCCCTCGAGTTCGGTGCTGGCCGCGGTGCGCTCCGGTTGATTGAGTACCGGGAGGCGGAATTGCGGCAGCGGCTTGCCGACCAGCGGCGACGGGATGATTTCCTTGTAGGGGGCATTGAACAGCCCGGCGACGAGCAAAGCCGCCAGGGCGATGAAGACCAGAACCGGCAGCAGGCGGCGGATCATGGCACAGCGGGCAGGGCGCCGCCGGCGGTATCGCCGCTCGGCGGTCTGGCCGGTTGCGGCGCCGCTTCAGCTGCTCGTGTCCGGCGCAGGCAGCGGTCGGCGGCGGCGAGAAAGCCGCCGGCAAGGATGAACAGCGCACCAAACCAGATCCAGCGGATGAACGGCTTGTAATAGAGGCGGACGCTCCACGCCCCTCGATCGTCGAGCGCTTCGCCGAGCGCGACGTAGAGGTCGCGCGTCAAGCCCCAATCGATCGCCGCTTCGGTCATCACCTGGCCCGAGGCCGTGTAGCGGCGTTTTTGCGGTTCGAGCAGCGCGATTTCCTTCTCGCCTTTCAATACGGTGAAATGCCCTTGCCGAGCTTCGAAGTTGGGCCCCTGAACCGTCGTTGTCCCGGTAAAGACGAACGTGTAACTGCCGACTTTGGCGCTCTCGCCCGGTACCAGGCGCAGGTCGCGTTCGAGGCCGCCGCTTTCGACCAGGCTGGCGCCGATGACGAATACCCCGACGCCGAAATGGGCGAGCCCCATGCCCAGCACGCCGGCCGTCAGTTTGCCGCCGGCGCGCCGCCGCCGGGCAAGATAGGCGAGCGTGCCTAACATGACCCAGACGCCGCCGAGGACGCCGAACCAGGCGCGCGGCGCGCCGCCGGCCAGCAGCCAGGCGGCGGTGAGGCCGATGGCGAGCGCGGTGAGCAGCACCGGGCTGAGCGCCGGCCACAGCCGCGCCCAGCGGTCGGCTTGCCAGCGGCTATACGGCCCGGCGACGACGAGCAGCACGACCGGTGCCATCAACAACGTGAACAAGGTGCCGAAGTACGGCGGCCCGACCGATATTTTGCCGAGCCCGAAGGCGTCGGCGATCAGCGGGTACAGCGTGCCGAGCAGCACCATGCCAAGCGCTGCGGCGAAAAAGACGTTGTTCAGCATCAGCAACGTCTCGCGCGACAGCCAGTTGAAGCCCTCGCCGGATTCGAGGCGCGGCGCGCGCAGGGCATAGAGCGTCAACGCCCCGCCGCTGACCAGGCCGAGGAAGGCGAGGATGAAGATACCGCGCGCCGGATCGCTGGCAAAGGCGTGCACCGAGGTTAGGACGCCGGAGCGCACGAGGAAGGTGCCGAGCAGGCTGAGTGAAAAAGCGACGATCGACAACAGCAGCGTCCAGTTGATGAAGGCGCCACGCTTTTCGGTAACCATCTGCGAATGCAGCAACGCGACACCGGCGAGCCACGGCATGAACGAGGCGTTTTCGACCGGGTCCCAGAACCACCAGCCGCCCCAGCCCAGCTCGTAGTAGGCCCACCAACTGCCGAGGGCGATGCCGCCGGTCAAAAAAGCCCAGGCGACCAGCGTCCACGGCCGGGCCCAGCGCACCCAGGCGCGATCGACGCGGCCTTCGAGCAGGGCGGCGACGGCGAAACCGAAGGCCGCCGAAAACCCGACGTAACCGATGTACAGAATCGGCGGGTGCATGATCAGCCCCGGATCCTGGAGCAGTGGGTTCAAGTCGGCGCCGTCCGCCGCCGCCGGCAAAAGGCGCTCGAAGGGATTGGACGTGAGCAGCAAAAAGAGCAGAAATCCGCTGGCGATCAGCCCCATCACGGCGAGCACGCGGGCTCTGAATTCCGGCGGCAGGTGGCCGCTGAAGCGGACAATCGCCATTGTCCAGCCGGCGTGAATCAGCACCCACAGCAGAAGCGAACCCTCGTGCCCGCCCCACACAGCCGACAAGCGGTAGCCGAGCGGCAGAAGCGAATTGCTCTGCCGGGCGACATACAGCAGCGAAAAGTCATGGTTGACGAATGCCGCGGCGAGCAATACAAAAGCGAGCAGCGTAAACAACGCAAGCCCGAATGCGGCGCGGTCGGCCACCGCCATCAGCGCCGCGTCGCCCCGCCAGGCGCCGGCCGCCGGCAGGACCATCAGGGCCAGCGCCGACAACAACGCTGCGATCAGGCTGAACTGGCCGAGTTCGCCGATCATCCTGGTGTGCGGGTCAGTTGGGGACGGAACATCGGTCGTCAGCCGTTGTCCGGCCTGGCGGCCGGCGGATGGCCGGCTTTTTCCAGCGCCTCGGCGACTTCCGGCGGCATGTAGTTTTCGTCGTGCTTGGCGAGCACGGTGTCGGCCGCCATCACGCCGTCGGCGCCGAGGGCGCCGTGGGCGATGACGCCCTGGCCTTCGCGGAACAGGTCAGGCAGGATGCCGTGGTAGCGGACGGTCATCGTCCGCGTCCGGTCGGTAACCTGAAACTCGGCATTAAGGTCGCCGCCTGCGCGCTTGAGGCTGCCGGGTACGACCAGGCCGCCGAGTCGGAAGCGAACGCCGTTTTCGATCCCCTGCGCGACGACATCGCTCGGCGTGTAGAAATACAGCATGTTCTGGCGCAGGGCGCCGAGCGCCAGCCAGGCGGCGGTGCCGGTCCCAGCGAGGATCAGCAATACCGCCAGCAGGCGGCGGCGGCGGGTGGGGGTCATGAGCGGCTCTCATCGGCGCGGCGGCGCTCGGCGTTTTCCAGCCGCCGCCGGCGTACCACCGGGACCAGCGCCGTCCAGCCGAGGATCAGGAGCGTAATGCCATACGCCGACCAGATAAACACGGCGTGTTCGCCGAACAGGTTCATATTCATAATGCAGAATTTTACCGGAATCGAACGAGGCTCGACTGATCTGGATCAGGTCGGGAGCACGCGCTTGACGATGGATTACGGCCGGCGCAGCACGGCGAGCGGGGCGCTGCCCACAGCCCGCCTGAGTCCCAGCCAGCCGGTGGCGGCGATCGCGGCAAAACCGCCGCCGGCGGCGAGCAGAAACCATTCCACCCGCGGCCGGTAGGCGATTTCGAACCAGAAATGGCCAAGCGCCGCGCCGGCCAGTGCCGCGGCGAGCGCCCCGCTCAGGCCGGCGACGGCGCCGATCAGGCCGTATTCGAGGATCACGCTTTGCCGGACGAAACGGCGCGTCGCCCCCAGAGTTCTGAGGATCGCCGCTTCGCGCTGCCGTTCACCGCGCGAGGCCTGCAAGGCGGCGATCAGGATCAGGATCCCGGCGGCCAGCGTGAACACAAACACGATCGCGGCGGCCTGCGACGCCTGAGCGACGATCTCGCGCAGCCGGTCGAGCAGGGCCGTGGTTTCGAGAATCGTCACGTTCGGCCAGCGCCGCGCCAGGCCGTTCAACACCGCACCGGCGGATGTTGGCGGCAGGTAGAAACTGGTGATCCACTGCCGTGGCAGTTCGGCGGCGGCGGCCGGGTTGAGGACGATGAAGAAATTGACCCGGAACGAATCCCAATCGACCTCGCGGAAACTGGTGATGCGGGCGGCGATCTCGAGATCGCCGACTTTCAGCCCGAGCACGTCGCCGAGCTTGAGGCGCATCGGTTCGGCCCAGGTCGTGGCGATCGAGGCCTCGGGCTGCGTTGCGCCCGCCGCCCACCAGCGCCCGGCGGTGAGCGTATTGGCCGGCGGCAGGGCAGCGCGCCACGAAAGATTGGTCGTGCCGCGCAAGCGGCTGGCGGCGAGCGGGTCGGAGTAATCTGCCGGATCCGGGACACGGCCGTTGATCGTCGTGATCCGGCCGATGGCCAGGGGTTCGAGTTCGACGCCGGCAACCCCGGCGGCGGCAAGATAGGCCGCCAGGTCGCCCGCCTGGGCCGGCTGGATATTGAGCAGGAAATGGTTCGGCGTATCGGCCGGCAGTTCGAGCCGCCAGGTGGCGATGAGATCGTCGCGGACCAATCCCAAGGCGAGCAGTGCGGCGATCCCGGCGGCGAGCGCCGCCGCCTGCAAAGCGTTGGCCCGCGCCCGGCGGGCCAGCACGCCGAGCGCATAACGCCGAGCGCCGCCGGCCGCCGGCCTGAAACGCCCGGCGGCCGCGAGCAGGGCGCGGGCAATGAGGCCGAGGACGGCAATCAGTAGCACCGCGCCGCCGAGTACGGCCAGTGACAGTAGCGGTTCGCCGCCGGCGGCGGCCAGCACCAGCAGTGCCAGAACCGCCGGAGCGTAACGCCACGGGTGAAAAGCGAGGTCGCCGGCGGTGCTGTCGTGCAGCACCCGGCGCGGCGGGACGCGGCTGAGGGCCCACAAGTGCGGCAGGGCGAAACCCGCGGTCAGAACCAGTACATAGAACGCGATCCACCCGAGCTCTGCCAAACCCGGTGCCGGCAACGGGACGGCGAGCAGGCCGCTGAGCGCTTTGGCCAACCCGGCTTGCGCCGCGTAACCGGCCGCCGTCCCGGCGACCAGCGCTGCTCCGGCGGTCAGCACCATCTTGCCGAGATGAAAGCGCAAAATCACCAGCCACGATTCGCCCAGGCAGCGGAGCAGGGCGCAGGCGTTTTGTGACTCGCGGGCATAGCGCTCGCTGGCCAGCCAGACGGCGAGCGCCGCGAGCAGCACGGCGATGAGCGCTGCCAGATCGAGATAAAGGCGCGTCTGATCCAGCGCGCGGGCCGCGCGGCCGCCGGCCTCGGCGGCGGTTTCGAGCCGGATATCGCCGTTCAATAGCGGATCTGCCGCCTGCCGGAAGGCCGCCAGATCGGACGGCGCACCGGCGAGCAGCAAGGCATGGTTCAGCCGGCTGTCCGGAGCGATCAGGCCGGCGGCGCGGGCGTCGTCGAGGCGCAGCAAAAGGCGCGGTGCGAGGCCGTAAAACCCGCCGCCGCGGTCCGGTTCGTGGCGCAGTACGGCGCCGAGCGTCAAGCGCCGCGAACCGATTTCGATCTCATCGCCCGGTTCGATGCCGAGCGCCGCCAAGACCCGCGGTTCGGCCCATACCGTCCCCGCAACCGGCAGGGTGGCGGTCCGGGTTGCAGGCCCGAACGGCAGGTCGCTCAGTTCGAGCGCACCGCGCAGCGGGTAGCCGTCGCCGGCTGCCTTGATCGAGACAAGCAGGCTGTCGTCGCCGGCAAAGACCACGGTCGGAAATTCGGCGGTCGATACCGCCGCCAGCCCATGTTGCGTGGCAAGCGAGGTGAGGCGCTCCGGCAGCGGCCGGCGCGAGCGCAGCACCAGGTCGGCGGCCAGCCATTCTCCGGCCTGGGTATCGAGCGCGGCTTCGAGCCGGGCGCCGAACAAGGTCGTCGCGCCGAGCGCCCCAGTCGCCACGGCCAGCGCCAGAAACAGCGTCGCCAGCGCGCCGCTTCGCCAGTCGCTCAACCACCAGCGCCAAGTCAGAGCGAGCGAGCGACACAACGATGTGCCGGGAGCGGCGGGGAGTGTGGCCGGGCGTTTCGTCAACACGAATGCAAGCGGCCGTCTTCGAGCAGCAGGCGGCGGTCGCAGCGCGCCGCCAGCGCCTCGTCGTGGGTGACCAGCACCAGGCTGGTGCCGCCGGCGGCTTTGAGTTCGAACATCAGATCGGCGATCTGGCGGCCGGTGCGGCGGTCGAGGTTGCCGGTCGGCTCGTCGGCAAGCAGCAACAAAGGATCGGTGCAGAAAGCGCGGGCCAGCGCGACGCGTTGCTGCTCGCCGCCGGACAATTCTCCGGGATAATGCGCCGCCCGCGCCGCCAGGCCCACCCGATCGAGTGCCGCCCTGGCCCGCCCGGCAGCATCGGGCAGGCCGGCGACCTCGAGCGCCAGGCGCACGTTGTCCAGTGCGTTCAGGGCCGGTAGCAGGTGAAAGGATTGAAAGACAAAGCCGATCCGCCGGCGCCGCAGTGCGGCTCGCTGGTCCTCGTCGAGAGCACCAATGGCAGTGCCATCCAGTATGATATCGCCCGAGGTGGCCCGATCGAGCCCGGCGAGCAACCCGAGCAGCGTCGATTTGCCCGATCCCGAAGCCCCCATCACGGCCACCGCCTCGCCGCGGGCCAGCGAAAAATCGACACTGCCCAGGATCTCGAGGTCGCGCCGCGCCCCGTCCACCACCCGGGAAGCTACGGTCATGCTCAATGAGGAGCAGCGCAAAATGATGTTCCGGTCGTTCATTCTCGTGCCTTTGTTGTTGGCCGCCGTGCCGTCGGTCGCAGAGGACAGACCCGAAAAAACCCTGCTGGTTCTCGGCGACAGCCTGAGCGCGGCGCACCAGATCGGCGAAGCCGAGGGCTGGGTCAGCCTGTTGCAGCGCCGGCTGGAAGCGCGCGCCGGACGCCGCGGGACGCCCTGGCGGGTGATCAACGCCAGCATTCCCGGCGAAACCTCGGAGGGCGGCCTGGCGCGCTGCCCATCGCTGTTCGCCCGCTACCGGCCGGCGATCTTGATCCTCGAGCTCGGCGCCAACGACGGCCTGCGCGGTCTGTCACCCCGGCGCCTGCAACGCAATCTGGCGATGATCATCGACGCCGCGGCGGAGATCGGCACCGAGACACTGCTGATCGGCATGCGCCTGCCGGCCAATTACGGCGAAGTGTACCGGGACCGCTTCGAGGCGGTTTATACCGACCTCGCCGAGCACTATGGCCTGCCATTGGTGCCCTTTCTCTTGGCCGGCGTCGCCGACCAGGCCGAATGGATGCAGACCGACGGTCTGCATCCGACCGCCGAGGCCCAACCCCAGCTGCTCGACAACGTCTGGCCGCTGCTCGAACCTGTGCTCGCCATGCCCGACGATGCCGGTGGCGCCGGCGGCGACTGAACGCCGGACCGGCCCGGCGGGCCGGGCCGGCCGCCTGCTTGCCGCCTGGGGCCTTACGCCCGGCGAAGTAATGCAGGCCGAGTGGGCGCGTTTTTGCCGCCACATCGCCCGCCGCCGGCCGCCCGGCGATCCCGAGCTTCACGATTGGCGCCGGCGCATGATCGAGTCGGCATCCGAGGTCCGGGCGCACCGCGCCGCGGTCCCGGCCATCGCTTTCCCCTCCGACCTGCCGATCAGTGCCCGCTGCGACGATATCGTCGCAGCGCTCGAACGGTACCAGGTGGTGATCGTCGCCGGCGATACCGGCTCGGGAAAATCGACCCAGTTGCCGAAACTGTGCCTGGCTGCCGGCCGCGGTGTGCGTGGCGTGATCGCCTGCACGCAACCCAGGCGGCTGGCGGCCCGCAGCCTGGCGGCGCGCGTCGCCGAAGAACTCGGTGTGGCGCTCGGCGATGTCGTCGGCTATCAGGTGCGCTTCAAGGATCGGAGCACGCCCGAAACCCGGATCAAATTCGTCACCGACGGTATCCTGCTCGCCGCAATACCGGGCGACCGCCGGCTCGATGCCTACGACACGATCATCGTCGATGAAGCCCACGAGCGCAGCCTCAATATCGATTTTCTTCTGGGGTATCTGAAAAAACTATTACCCCAAAGACCCGATCTGAAATTGATCGTGACCTCGGCGACGATCGATACGGCGCGCTTCGCGGCGCATTTCGGCGGGGCGCCGGTGATCCAGGTCGAGGGCCGCACATACCCGGTCGAGGTCCGCTACCGGCCGCCGGCCGAGGCTGGGGACGCCGGCCAGCCGCAGGCCATCGCCGCCGCCGTCGATGAACTCGGGGCGCTCGATCCGGGCGGCGATATTCTGGTGTTTTTGAGCGGCGAGCGCGAAATCCACGACACCGCCGATTTTCTGCGCCGCCGCAATCTCAGACATACCGAAATTCTGCCGCTGTACGCCCGGCTCGGCGATGCCGCCCAGCAACGCATCTTCCACCCCGGCGCGGCGCGGCGCATCGTGCTCGCCACCAACGTTGCCGAAACCTCGCTGACCGTGCCGCGCATCCGATTCGTGATCGACACCGGGCGGGCGCGCGTTTCGCGTTATTCCCAGCGCTCGCAGTTGCAGCGGCTGCCCATCGAGCCAATCTCGCAAGCCAGCGCCGCGCAGCGTGCCGGACGCTGCGGCCGGCTCGGGCCGGGCGTCTGCATCCGCCTTTACGGCGAAGACGATTTCGCCGCCCGGCCGCTGTACACCGAGCCGGAAATCCTGCGTACCTCGCTGGCCGGCGTGATCCTCCGGCTTGCCGCGCTGGGCCTTGGCGAGGTCGAAGCGTTTCCGTTCATCGAGCCGCCGCCCAGGGCGATGATCAGCGATGCCTACCAGCAGTTGTTCGAGCTGCAGGCGGTCGATCAGGACCGCCATCTGACGCCGCTCGGTCGGCGCCTGGCGCGCCTGCCGATCGACGTCCGGCTCGGTCGCATGCTGCTCGCCGCCGGCGATCTGGGTTGCCTGCGTGAGGTGCTGATCCTGGCCGCGGCGCTCGCCGTTCCCGATCCCCGCTTAAGGCCGGCCGACGCCCGGCAGGCGGCCGACGAGGCGCATGCCCGGTTCAACGACCCGGCTTCCGATTTCGCCGCCTTGTTGAACCTTTGGCAGTGGGTCGGCGAACAGCGGCGTGATCTCGGCAGCGCGGCGTATCGCCGGGCGCTGGAGGGCGCCTTCCTGGCGCCGCAGCGCATCCGAGAATGGCAGGATCTGCGTCACCAACTCGCCGAGCTCTGTCTCGAGGCCGGCATGACGATCGACGCCAAACCGGCTGCCGGCGCGGCGATTCACGAGGCGCTGCTCAGCGGCCTGCTCGGCCGGATCGGCCGGCTGGACGAAGAAAGCGGCGATTACCTCGGGGCGCGCGGCCGGCGGTTCCACCTTTTTCCGGGGTCGGGCGTGGCGCGCGGCAAGGCGACGTGGGTGATGTGCGCCGAAATCGTCGAAACGGCGAGAGTGTACGGCCGGACCGTTGCGGCGATCGAGACGCCGATGATCGAACGGCAGGGCGGCCATCTATTGCGCCACCGCTATTTCGATCCGTATTGGGACAACCGCCGCGGCCGGGTGATGGGGTACGACCAGGTCACGCTTTACGGCCTGACGTTAGCCGAACGGCGCCGCGTGCCTTACGCCCTGCACGATCCAGATACCGCCTGCGCCGTCTTTCTCGAACAGGCGGTCGTCACCGGCGCAGTGATGCCGGAGGCACCGTTCGTCGCCGCCAACCGCGACACCATCGCCGCCCTGGAAGCCATCGAACAGCGGCGCCGCCGGCGCGGCATCGTTCCTGCCGACTCCGAGAAAATCGCCTTTTTCGCCGCCGCGATCCCACCGGAGATCACTGATCGCGCCGCGTTTCTGGCATGGTATCGGGCCGGTGGCGAAGCGCGCGATCGGGCGCTCCGCTTCCCGGCCGCCTGGCGCGAAAAAGCCGAGGCCGCCGAAGCCGCCGATTTTCCCGAAACGCTCGAACGACATGGCCGGCGGTTTGGGCTGCATTATCTTTTTGCGCCGGGCGAAGCCGGCGACGGCGTGACGATCGAAGTGCCGGTGACGGCCTTGAACCGGATCACTCCGGAGGATCTGGAATGGCTGGTCCCCGGTCTGCTCCGGGAGATAATCGCCGCCCTGATCGGCACGCTGCCCAAGCCTTTGCGCCGCGCCTTGAGTCCGGCTAGCGAATTTGCGCTGGCACTGATCGAGCGTCTGGAAGCCACCGCCGAAGGTATGCCGGCCGCGCCGCGCGGTTCGCTGCGCGCCGCGCTGGCCCGCGAAGCCGGGGCGATCGTCGGGCGCGAGATCGCCGCCGGCGAATTCGCCGAGGCGCGGCTCCCGCCGTATTTATCGATGAATGTCCGGGTGCTCGACGAGGGCGGTGAAACGCTCGCCGAAGGCCGCGATCTCAGCGCCCTGCAACAGCGTTTCGGCCACCGCGCCCGGCAGGCCCTGCACGCCGCGGCCGGTAAGAAGTGGCATCGCGACGGCCTGATGGAATGGGATTTCGGCGCCTTGCCCGAAACGGTCACGACCGCCGACGGCCTGCCCGCCTGGCCGGCACTGGTCGCCGGCGACGAGGCCGCCGGGCTTAGGCTGTTCGATGACCGCGACGAAGCCGAAGCCGAACATGCCGCCGGTCTGGCCCGGCTGATATGCTCATCACTCACCAAGGAAATACGTTATTTAGCTAAATTGCCAGGCCGCGACATGGCACTTGCCGCCGGATCGCTCGGCGGCGTGGCGGTGCTGGTCGCCGATCTTCTCGTCCAGCTTGCCGCCGAGACGATCGCCGAGCCCTGGGCGGTGCGCGACAGGGCGTCGTTCGACGCCGCGCTGGATGCCGTGCGGCGCATTGCCGTGCCCGAGGGCACGCGGCGGGTCGAAACGCTTGCCGCAGTGCTCGGCGAGCGCCGCCGCATACTCGGCCGGATGGCGGCGGTTCGCCGGTTGTCAAAACCGGCTGCCGCCGATATCGCCAGCCAGTTGGACGATCTCGTCTATCCTGGATTCCTCGGCGATATCGACGGTGCCCGGCTTGCCGAGTACCCGCGGTATCTCGAAGGCATCGCCCGCCGCGTGGAGCGCCTGTCGGCCGACCCGGCGCGCGACAGCGCCCGGCTGGCCGAAATCGCCCCGTGGTGGCAAAACTATCTCCACCACTATCACCACCACGGCTACAGCGCCGAACTCGACACCTACCGCTGGCTGATCGAGGAATACCGCATCTCGCTGTTCGCCCAGCCGCTGAAAACCCGCCACCCCATCTCCGCCAAACGCCTCGCCGCCGCCTGGGATCGGGTTAACCCTGGGCTTTGATTCTGTCCCGTTCCCGCATCATTGACAAAGTTTGCCAATCCATGGCACAGTCACATTCCAGGAGGTGATTCGCCAGAGGTGATTCGCATATGGCAACGATGGATGTTTCTATACCCGACGGCATGAAGTCGTGGGTCGAGCAGCAAGCCCGGGCGGGCCGTTTTGCCAATACCAGCCATTATATGCGCCATCTGATCCGCCAGGATCAGGAATGAACAGCTAAAATTGCACACTTGCAGGATCTCGTCAATGCCGGCCTCGTCAGCGGCGCAGGCGACCGCTCGATGGAGGAGTTGAAGGTCATCGCCCGCCAGCAGTTTACCCAACAGTTACATAAATTTTGCTCGAATTTATATATTTCTTCATTAAATCAATAAGTCATGAGAATTTTAGTTAAAGCATCGAATTCACCTGGGGTGACGCGCCCGGTTTCTCGCCCAAGCGGGTGGCGCATAGAGAACCGATCTCGGCATTCTGCGCGGCCGCGACGGCGGCGCTAAGCGTGCCGGGCAAGGCGCGAGGAGCGAAGTTTGGTCATTCCAAATCAGCGACGAGCAACGCCGCCCGGCGCGCTTAGCGCCCCGTCCCGGTAGGTTGCGTCCCAAACGCCCGCGGGCGGCGTCCATCGGCTGGGCGATAGAATCACTATCGCCTGCGCCTCGCTCCTGCTGGGAGCGATATGGACAGCGATTCCGCGCCGCCCGTTTTTGGGTTAGCATGGCAGCCCATGTCCGGGAAGATCGCATCCATCGCGGCGCCGATCACAGCAAGGCTGGCCGCCTTTGGCGGTCTGCTGTGGGGCCATACGCTCTATGCTTTGCTGGCGATCATCGCCACGGCGCTGGCGGCGCTGGCGGCGCTGTTGTTTGCGCCGCTGCTCGGCGCCGAGCGGGGCGGGCGGTGGATCACCCGGCCCTGGGCCTTGTTGCTGACCGCCGCGCTGCCGGTCCGGGTTCACATCCGCGGCGCCTGGCCGATCGCGCCGGCCGGTGCAATCGTCGTCGCCGCCAATCACCAGAGCCAGTTCGACGTGCCGGTGCTGTACCGCTGGCTCAACCGCGACCTGCGCTGGGTGATGAAGCAGGAGGTGATGAACATTCCGCTGGTCGGGCGCGGCGCCGTGGCGCTCGGCCATATCGCGATTGACCGCAACGCCGGTCCCGAAGCCCGGCGCCGGATCGAGGAGAAACTCGCTACCTTCAACCCCGGTGTCGGCTTGTTGTTTTTTGCCGAAGGGACGCGCAGCCGCGACGGCCGGGTGCTGCCGTTCAAGAGCGGGGCGTTCCGGATCGCGATCGAACAGGGTCTGCCGCTGGTGCCGGTGGCGATTTCCGGGACGCGACGGGTGTTTCCGCCCGGCGCTTTCGGCCTTAGGCCGGGCGAGGTGACGATCACCATTCATCCCCCGATCGAGACCGCGGGCCTTGGCGAAGATGACATCAAGCCGCTGCGCGACCGGGTGCAGCACTGGATCGCTGCGCAGGTGGTTCCTGATGCAGGGCAGGGCGATGCGGGTTGATCTGCCCGATCCGTCCTACACCGCCTCGCCGCGGGCGGCGCAGAACCTGCTGCTGGCGTTCCGCCTGGCGTTGCTGTTCACCGCCGTGCTGTGGGTGGTTTTTCTCGTCGATCATCTGCTGCACCTCGATCTGGTGCGCTACGGCCTGATGCCGCGCCGCCCGGCCGGCCTGCTCGGCGTGCTCACCACGCCAGTGCTGCACGGCAGTTTCGGCCATCTCGTCTCGAACACCGTGCCGCTTCTGGTCGGCGGCACCGCCTTGCTGTTTCTGTACCCCAATTCGGCACTCAGGGTGTTCCCGGTGCTCTATCTCGGCACCCCGCTCATCGCCTGGACGTTCGCCCGCCCCGATCTGCACGTCGGGGCCAGCGGCCTGATCTACGGCATGCTGGCCTATGTTTTCGTCTCCGGTCTGGTGCGCCGCGATGTCCGCTCGATCGGTGTTTCGCTGCTGATTTATTTTCTTTACGGTTCTATGCTGTACGGCATCGTGCCGGGGCGCGGCCCGATGTCGTGGGAGCTGCATTTATCCGGCGCCCTGCTCGGCGCGATTTTGTCCTTTGTCTATCGCCGCTGGGACCGGCCGCCGCGCAAGCATTACGAGTGGGAAGACGAGGAAGGCGAGCCGCCGGACAGCCCGCCGCCCGGCAGATGACCAGCGCTACCGGGTCAGACCAGATCAGCAACAGCACCGCCCTGCGCCTCGGCGTGTTCGGTGCCGGCCGGGCGGCGCGGACGCTGGCGCGTCTGTGGCACGGCGCCGGCATTTTCGAAATCGGTCCGTTGACCAATCGCAGTCGGGAAAGCGCCTGGCAGGCGGCCCGCTTCATCGGCGCCGGGTTTGCCGCCGCTACGGATGAATTGAAGAGTTGCCATATCCTGCTCCTCGGTCTGCCCGACAGCGCGCTCGCTGGCGCCGCCGCCGGGCTTGCCGCGGCTGGGATCGCGCCCGACGTGGCGTTTCACCTGAGTGCCGGATATGATGCCGAAGTGCTGGCGCCGTTGCGTGCCGGCGGCACCGCAGTCGGCGCCGTGCACCCGGCACTGGCGTTTGCCGATCCGGCGAGCGCGGTGCGCGATTTTTCCGGTACCTATTGCCTGCTCGACGGCGACGAACGGGCGTGCCGTAGCTTGTCGCCGGCCTTCAGGGCGATCGGCGGCCAGGTGATCGATGGGCGCGGTATCGATCGCCGCTTGTACCATGCCGCCGCGATTCTGGCCAGCAACGCCACCGTCTCGGTGCTGGCCGCCGCCGAAGCGCTCGCCGCCGCTGCCGGGTTGGCCGCGCCGCGTGCCCGGTCGTTGCTCGCCGGGCTCGCCTCGCGCGCCGTCAGGCAATGTGCCGAACTCGGACCCGAGGCCGCCTTGACCGGGCCGCTCGAACGCGGCGATAAGGCCGCTATCGCCCGCCTCGCGGCGGCCTTGCCCGACACTCCGGCAGGGCGGAGCGCCGGCGTTTTGTTCGAACTGTTGGCTGAACTGGTCGCGCAACGGCAGGTGGAATAGAAAAAAGAGGATGCTCCACAATGAAACTTCGCAGCCCTGCATTAGTCTTGGCCCAACTGTTGCATAAATTCCCGGAATTTTCGGTCAAGCTGGTGAGTACAGCTTGGCCGATTGCCCGACAAATGCGTCGGGAACGCAACGCGGCTCGTGCGGAATGCCGAGATTGGTTCTCTATGCGCCGCCCGCTTGGGCGAGAAACCGGGCGCGTCACCCCAGGTGAATTCGATGCTTTAACTAAAATTCTAATAACTTATTGATTTAATGAAGAAATATATAAATTCGAGCAAAATTTATGCAACTGTTGGGTTAACTATTGATCCCGATCTGTTGTACTGGTTTCGCCAAGCGAGGAGGCCTCCGTGGCCCAGATGCAGCTCACCGAACTGGTGGCCCGCATTGACGATGCGGTTGCCTTTGCAGCACGGACCCGAGTTGTGCTGGCACAGTCGATTCAGGGGGTGGGGATCGACATCGTTCTGGCTTCTTTGCCCTATGAGTCACGGGTGATCGATCGCTCCAGCATGTGGGAACTCGCTGACGGCGTGACGCAGCGGACTTGTTCGGCCGAGGATCTGGTGGTCATGAAAGCTTGCGCAGCGCGTGACAAGGATTGGGCGGATGTGACGGGTATCCTCGAACGCCGCGGGACCGGAATCGATCTGGACTTGGTGCGCAAGAAGATTGCCCCCTGATCGAAGCCAAGGAACAGCCGGAAATTGCCGAGCAGCTCGAACGCCGTATCGCACGTTTCGTCGGCAAGCGGCCGTGAACCTCTCGGCTATAATGTGCAGATACGCTGAACCGGTCCAGCCCCGGATCGAGTCCAGAGCCTGTCCGGGCTTGATCCGGGGCAGGATCCGAACTTTCCAGCGCATGATTTTTTCCTCTCCTGGGTTGAACAATGGAACGCACTGCATTCAAAGCCACGCTCGACGATCTCAACCGCCGGCTCGAAGCGCTATGGAGGTATCTTTGACCACCCGGGGATGAGCGAGCGCCTGGAGGAAGTTGACCGCGAGCTCGAAAACCCGGCGATCTGGAACGATGCCGAACGCGCCCAGGCGCTGGGCCGTGAGCGTGCCCGGCTGGCGGCGCAAACCGTCCGCCTGGGCTCTCTCCGCCGGCGGCTGACCGATACCGCTGAGCTGTTCGAACTCGCCGCTGGTGACGACGACGATGCAGCACTCGCCGCTTTGGAAGGCGATCTTGGGCAGATCGAAGGCGAGATCGCGGCACTGGAATTTCAGCGCATGTTTTCCGGCGAGATGGACGAGGCGCCATGCTATCTCGATATCCAGGCCGGTTCGGGCGGTACCGAAGCACAGGACTGGGCCGAGATGCTGCTGCGCATGTACCTGCGCTGGTTCGAGCGCCGTGGCTGGCAGGCCGAACTGCTCGAGGTCTCACCCGGCGAGGTCGCCGGCATCAAGAGTGCCTCGGTGCGCGTCGTGGGCGACCACGCCTACGGCTGGTGCCGTACCGAAACCGGCGTCCACCGCCTGGTGCGCAAGTCGCCGTTCGATTCCGGCAACCGCCGCCATACCTCGTTTGCCGCGGTTTTCGTCTCGCCCGAGGTGGACGACGATATCGACATCGAGATCAATCCGGCCGATCTTAGAATCGATGTCTATCGCGCCAGCGGGGCCGGCGGCCAGCACGTCAACCGTACCGAATCGGCGGTGCGCATCACGCACCTGCCGACCAAAACCGTGGTCCAATGCCAGAGCGGCCGCTCGCAGCACAGCAACAAGGAGCACGCGATGAAGCAGTTGCGCGCCAAGCTTTACGAACTCGAGATGCACAAGCGCCAGGAAGCGCAGCAGAAGCTCGAAGATTCGAAAGCCGACATCGGTTGGGGCAGTCAGATCCGCTCTTACGTGCTCGATCAGTCGCGGATCAAGGATCTGCGCACCGGCGCCGAGCAGAACGATACGCAGCGCGTGCTCGACGGCGACCTCGATCCGTTCGTCACCGCCGCGTTGCAACAGGGGCTGTAAGCAGGAATGACCGACAATCACCATCAGCCGCCCGGCCCGCCGGAGCACGAAGAGAACCACCTGATCACCGAGCGCCGCGCCAAGCTCGCAAAATGGCGGGAGACCGGCCACGCCTATCCCAACACCGTGCGCCCGGACACGTCGTGCGCCGCGCTGCGGGCGCGCTATGGCGATCTCGACCAGCCGGCACTGGCCGGGATCGATACGCGCTATGCGCTGGCCGGCCGCATGATGGCCAAGAGGGTTATGGGGAAGATCGCCTTCGTCAACCTGCGTGACGCCAGCGGCGACTTGCAGCTCGTGATCCAGCGCGACGCGCTGGAGGCCGGTGCCTTCGAAGCCTTTCTCGATTTCGATATCGGCGATTTGATTTATGCCCGTGGCCGGATGTTCCGGACCAAACTCGGCGAATTGTCGCTCAAGGCCGAGCGCCTGGATCTGGTCGCCAAATGCCTGCGGCCGCTACCCGAAAAATATCACGGCCTGACCGACACCGAATTCCGCTACCGGCGGCGTTACGTCGATCTGATCATGAATCCCGAGGTGCGCCGGGTGTTTTACACCCGCAGCCGCATCGTCAAGCTGATCAGGGAATACTTCGAGGCCCCCGGGCGCGGTTTTCTGGAAGTCGAAACGCCGATGATGCACGCGATACCCGGCGGTGCCGCGGCGCGACCGTTTGCCACGCACCACAACGCGCTCGATCTGGATCTGTACCTGCGCGTCGCCCCCGAGCTGCATCTCAAGCGCCTGCTCGTCGGCGGCCTGGAAAAAGTTTACGAGATCAATCGCAATTTCCGCAACGAGGGCGTCTCTAGCCGGCACAACCCGGAATTCACGATGCTCGAGTTTTATTGGGCCTACGCCGACGACCGGGCGATGATGGACCTCACCGAGGATCTGCTGCGCCATCTCGCGCGGGCGATCCACGGCGGCACCGCCTTCGACTACCAGGGAACGCGTCTCGATTTCGGACCGCCGTTCCGCCGTATCGCATTGCTCGACGCAGTGCGTGAAACCTGCCCGCCGCTCGCTGCGGTGCATCCGGACGACCGCGAGACGCTGGCCCATTACGCCAAGAAAATCGGCATTGCGCTGCACCCCGGGTGGGGCGCCGGCAAGCTTTTGCTCGAGATTTTCGAGGCCGAGGTCGAATCGGCGCTTATCCAGCCGACGTTCGTCACCGCCTATCCGGCCGAAGTCTCGCCGCTGTCGCGCCGCAACGACAGCGAGCCTGACCTGGCCGACCGCTTCGAGTTGTTTATCCATGGCCGCGAAATCGCTAACGGTTTTTCCGAGCTCAACGACCCGGAAGACCAGGCGGCCCGCTTCCGGGCGCAGGCTGCGGCCAGGCAGGCCGGCGACGAGGAGGCGATGCACTACGACACCGATTACATCCGGGCGCTTGAATACGGCATGCCGCCGGCCGGCGGCGAAGGCATTGGCATCGACCGGCTGGTGATGCTGCTCACCGACAGCGCCTCGATCCGCGATGTCCTGCTGTTTCCATACCTGCGGCCGGAAAACGGATAGGGGGGCGTACTTTTGGTTTTCGGTGCCCGCGGCATCGTCAACGGACTCAGACGGTTACGCTATGCCGATTGAAGGGTAGCTTCCATCCTGGGATTGCCGTGCTGGAATGCAAAACGAGATCAACTCCGCTCCCGATGTCCTGTTCGCTGCGGCCGTCGCCGCGCACCGCGAAGGCCGGTTGGCGGTGGCGCTCGCGGCGTACCAGAAAATCCTCGAGCAGGATCCGGCCTATGCTCCGGCGTCGATCAACCTCGGACAACTGCACCGCCGGCTCGGCCGCGCCGATCTGGCGATCGAATGTTATCGTCGCGCCCTCGAACACGGCGCCGGCGACGCGGCCTTGTGGTTCAATTTCGGCAACGCCCTGCGTGATGCCGGCAGCGACGACGAAGCACTGGCGGCTTACGATCGGGCCTTGTCCGGGAATCCGGCAATGGCCGAGGCGCACCTCGGCCGCGCAATCGTTTTGCGTCGCCTGGGGCGTGACTGTGAAGCCCTGGCCGCGGCACAGGCAGCGGCCGAAGGCAACCCGGCGCTGTGGCGGGCGTGGCGCGAAATTGGCGACCTGCAACTTGCCGCCGGCGATCCGGCCGCCGGCCGCCAGGCGTTCGGCCGGGCCTTGCAGCTCAACCCGAAATCGCTGGAGCTGATCACCCACGTCGCGGCGCTCGACTGGCAGGCCGGCCAGCACGGTACGGCGATCGAGCTGTTGCGCCGCGCCACCACCTTGTACCCGAAGCGCCCCGATGTGAAAGTCAACATCGCGGTCTGTCTGAGCGAAGCCGGGCTGCTCGCCGAGGCGTTGTCGTACTGTGAAGCGGCGCTGGCCCTCGATGCGGATCACCCGGGCGCCCTGCTGACGGCGGGGAAAATCCATATCTATCGCGGCGAGATTGCCGCCGGCCGCGACGATATCGAGCGCGCCCGCGCCGCGCGCGACAACGAAGAGACGCGCCGCTGTACGGCTTTTGCGGCACTTTACGACGAGCGCTTGAGCACCGGCGAAGTGGCCGAAGTGCAGCAGGCCATCACCGCCGACTGGCCGGTCGCACCGTCTGTGTTCCCGGCGCGCGCTCGCCGCGGGCGTTTGACGCTGGCCTATCTCAGCCCCGATCTGCACGGCGATCATCCGGTGGCGCAGTTCATGGCGCCGCTGCTCGCGGCGCACGATCGGCGGCGTTTCAGTATCGTTATCCTGCACGCCCACGCCGCCGAGGACGCGGTCTCGGCCCGGTTGAAGGCAGATTGCGACGAGTGGCGGAATGTTGCCGGGTGCAGCGATGATGCGCTGGCCGAATTATGCCGCACGCTCGGTGTCGATGTGCTGATCGACCTCGCCGGTCACACCGCGTACTCCCGCCTGAAAGTCTTCGGCTGCCGGCCGGCGCCGGTGCAGGCCACCTTTCTCGGTTATCCGTTTACGACCGGCTACCGCGCGGTCGATTACCTGATCGCCGACGAGGTCGTCTGCCCGCCGCCGCAGGCGGGGTTGTACAGCGAGCGGCTGCTTTACCTGCCGCATTGCGTGTTCCGCGTTCCGGATCTCGGACCTTTGCCCGACCCCGGGCGGCTGGCTGGCCGCGAATTCGTTTTCGCCAATTTCGGCAACCTGTTCAAGTATTCGCCTTCCTGCCTGCAACTGTGGGCGAAAGTGCTCGATGCCGTACCGGACAGCCGGATGTGCCTAAAAGCCGGCGGCCTGGGCGATATGGCAACCGTCGTCAAGACCATCGATCGCTTTGCCGAACTCGGCATCGACAGCCGGCGCTTGATGATCGAAGGCCCAAGCCCGTTTCGCGAGATGCTCGACAGTTACCGCAAGGTCGATGCGATTCTCGACACCCGGCCGTACAATGGCGGCACGACCACCTTTCATGCGCTGGCGATGGGCGTGCCGGTGATTACGCTGCCCGGCGAGGCGTTTTATGGCCGGCTGGGCGCCAGCATCCTTCGCGCATTGGGCCGCAGCGAGTGGGTTGCCGGGGACGAAGACGACTACGTGGCGATTGCCGCCCGGTTGGCCGCCGATGCCGCCCACCTACGCACCGGCCGCGCCGACCTGCGCCGGCAATTGCTGCACGGCCCGCTCGGCGACCACGCCGCCTATGCCGCGGCCTTCGAAAACCTGCTGCACACGGCTTATTACGAATTAGAGTAAGTAGACTATAAGTTTACATGAAGCGCTAAACAAACAACATAAGGCGCTATTTTTGAAATGATCACCACGAAGGTCAGACCGGCACCGGAGCATTCCGATTGTGTTCTTGGCTTTGGACAAGCCTGCACGAAGATAGAGAACCCGGTGCGCGACTTCACCTTGTGGGCCAGAGGACGCCACAACGCTCCTCATCAACAGGCCGGATATAAGGTCGCAAGCCACCTTCGTCGCTTAAGTTCATGCTTGCAAATCGGGAGGAGTCCATATAAGAACAAAGAACAACTCCCCCCGCAGGATTCACCTTCCCGCCCAGCAGTTGGCGACGGTGCCGGTGCCGGTAACGCCGCGCACGCCGGTGTTGGTCAAGGTCAACGTGCCGCAGGCGTCGTCTATCTGGCCGCCCTGCGGTATCGCCGACAGGGTATAGCTCTGGTTGGCGTTGGCCGGCGCCGTGGTGATCTGGTAGCGGCCACTCGAAGTGGTGAATGCCCCGGTGGCGTTGTACTGGTTGTTCTGGGTATAGAACTGCTGCTGGAACTGGGCCTGGGCGAGGAGCTGGTCGAGCGCTTCGGTGCGCGCCGCGCGTACCGCCTGGGCGCGGTAGCTCGGGACCGCGATCGCCGCCAGGATGGCGACGATCGCGATGGTGATCAGAAGTTCGATCAGCGTGAAGCCATGCGCTAGGCGTTTGGTCGATATCCGCTTCATGAGGGGATGATTCCGTCTTGTGTCGTCCAGATCGCGATCACCCGGCCGCGGCGGTCGAGCTGGTAGCTGATCCGGGCGTTTTCGAGCAGGTTGAACAGCGCCGTTTCACGGTCTTCGACAAACACCCGGAGCGTTCCAGCATAAGGGTAGTCGCGGCCGTCGATGCGCACGGTGCCGCGCCGCCCGTCGATGCCCTGGAAGCGGCCCTCGCGTTCCGGTTTCAGCAGTTCCACTGGCAGTGGGCGTTCGTATGCCGCCGACTTTTCCTGGTCCAGCGGGACCAGTTGGGCCGGCGCCGGACCGGCAAACAGGGTGCCCGCGATGAGCGTGCCGCCGTACAAAATGAGTTTTGCCTTCATTGTCCTATCTCCTGAAATCATCGATAGCCACAGCGTCAGCGCAGTTGGCGGAAGCCCTGCCGGCCGCAGTTGAAGCGGTTGGAAGTGGCCGTGGCCAGCGTGATCGCGCCGCTCGATTCGGTCGTGAAGAAAAACGCCCGGCCGCTGTCGGCCTCGCAGGCGCGGGGGGCATTCTGCGGTGCGCCGGTCGCATCATATATTACCGGCGGGGTGAAATCTGTGCATTGCGGCAGCGACGGGTTGATCTCGCAGATATGGCGCGTATCCTCGATCACCGCCGGCAGGTTCGGTATGCTGACAGTCTGGAAACCGATCGGCAGCGTGCCCGCATCGCCTGTGTCCGGATTTGGCGGGGTCAGGAAATCGCCCACCCCGAAACCATTGTCGCCGTCGATATCGAAAACCGGGAACTCGGGTGTCAAACCGGTCCGGACATCGAGCGCCATCAAAAAGCCGAAACCGCCGGCGGTACATGGGTTGTCATCGGGAACCAGCGTCACGTAAAAGACGATATCGCCGAGCGGCAGTGGGTTGCGGACGATCCGTTCACCGGCCAGCGGCAGATCGACAAACCAGCCGCGGTCTTCCGGATCGCCGGTCGAGGCGTTGAACCAGACCGGTTCGTCGCCGTCGGGATTGGTCACGACGCGGAAACCGCCGCTTGAGCCGATCGTCGTTTCGTGCAACTGACTGCGGCTGAAATCGTGATCGGTGGTGTCGATCGTCGGCGAAGCGTCGCGATCCCAGATCGCATAGAACGATTGTTCTGGTTGATTGATGGTCGTGACGTCGGCCTGTTCGATGAACTTGCCCGTGCCGAACAGCACCAACACGCCCTGGTTGATGCCAGCCGGGTGGCGCTTCACCGACGGCCGGCTGGTGATCGATTGTGTCAGGTTGGAACCGTCACGGGCACGGAACAGCGGCTGACCGCTGAAATCGACCGCCCAGCTTCCCGGGTCTGACGACGAAACATCGAACTTCCATAGGTTGCCCTTGATGTCGCCGGCATAAATCATGTCCACCTTGGAGTCGTTGTCGAGATCGACGACTGCCGGTTCGGCCAGGCCGTTCGGATTTGCCGCATCGGGGGTGCCGACCGTGATCTTGCGGAAATCGCTCGCCGTCCAGTTGCCGTCCAGGCCGCCGTCGATAAACAGGATATAGAGCGCCGCCTGGCCGGTGGTCGAGGCATTGCCATCATCCAGTGTGTTGTTGTAGCCGTTGCCGAAAATCACCGCCCAGCGGTTGTTCTGCATCCGGGCGATCTGTGGCCGGCTGAACGTAAAGCCAAGGTCGGCGTCGTCCTGATCGGTGAACTCCCACAATACGCTGCCCGGCCCGAAGGCTTCCGGATTGGTGATCTCGAGCGCATAGACCAGTTGCCCACCGGAGCGCAGGCCGCCGGCCAGCACCGAATGCCAGTCGCCGCCGAAAAACGCGTCGCCGTAACGCGGTGAACCGTCAACGAAAAACTCGTGCGTGTAACCCGGATCGGTCAGCCGGTTGAGGCGGGGGATCACCCGGCTTGGTACATAAGCGAACAGTTCGGCGCCGTTATCGGTGGCGAAAGCGTGCAGCATGCCGTCGTTGCCGCCGATATAGAGCGCCTGGCGGCGGTTGTGGTTGGCGTCGAAGAAGGCGGGATAACCGTTGAAGCCGAAGAAAAAGCCCGGCGCGCCGACGAATTCGGGGTCGGAATTGACCAGGTCGCCGAGCACGAAGTTGCGGGTGCGGAAATCGGTGCCTTCACGGCTGCGGTCGCCCCGCAAATAGGCCAGGCGCTCGTCGCCGAGCGTATCCGGCAGGCCGGTATCGGGGGCGATCGACAAGGCGGCAAGGAGCGGCGCGAAGCTGGTATCGAAGTTGACCCCGTTGCCGGTGACCGGATCGTAAGTCACGATCGTGCGGCTCGCCGGTGAGCGGCTATTGAGTGCGACGTGTGCTTCCCAGTCGGGAACGGTTGACGTACTGCCGTCCGGGTTGACTGGAAAGGCCAGCACTTCGCCGTGCCAGTCGCGGCTGTCGAAACGGGCCTGGAACACCCGGCTTGCGGCCGAGAACGAGCCGGTGTTGGCGGCGCCGGAGGCCGCCGAGCCGGCGCGCAGCGCGATATTCTGCAAGACCTCGAAGATGCCATCGACCACTTCCTGCGGCCGCTGTGCGGCGATGAATTGGCCGCGGGCGTTGAATGCCGCGTGCCACAGGTCGTCGACTCGCTGGATGGGGTTGCCGCTGGTGTTCCACCATTCCGGACTCGATTCGACGAGCGGCGGATTGGGCCAGCCGTCGTCATCGGTATCGATCAGGCCGGTCGGCAGGCCGTAGGCCACGGTGTAGGTCACCATATGCTGGCGGGCGTTATCGTCGAATGCGTCGATCGGCACGTCGTTGGGGAGCGAGGTGGCGAGATCGGTGTCGTAAAAGGCACGCGCCACGTCGGCCAGCGTGTTGCTCTGAGTGTCGCCATCGACATTGCCGACACCGGGGTCGCCGCCGTTCCAGAAACCGTCGGTGAACAGCAGCGTGAAGTTCTTCTGGCAACTTTCGATGATCGGGCTCGGTTTGCCGGGCAGGTCGTCGGCGTAATAATCGCCGGTTCGCTTCAAGGCGTTGCGCAGCGGCGTGCCGAAGGCGCTCCATGGATGGTCGAGCAACTGCTGCCGCAGGCTGTCGTTGTGGGTGGTGAAATTGGTGGTTCCCGCCGCCGGCATCTCGACGAACAATTGATCCCATTGGTTGATCAGCGAGATGCCGTAACGGAAGTCGGGGGCGGCGAGTACCACGTCATTGATCGCGCCGCGCGCCACCATGTGCCGGCGCCGGGCATATTGGTACCAGTTGGCGATGTTCTGTTTCAGTTCAGCGAGGGTCTGGTTGTTGATGAAAGGCGCACAGCTTGCCGCATCGAGCGCGGTGGTCGAGGGATTGAGGTTGCTGCCAGAAGGCGAGTGGTCGATCCTGGCGCAGGTGAGGGTAGTGTTGGTTACAGTCACGCGGATATAGCTGTCCCAAAGATCGACCTTGGCGTTTGCGGTATTGGTCGGGTTGGCCGGATTCGGCTTCGGGCCGGTGGCTTCCGGAAAACCCTTGTTATCGATCCATACCGCGAACTTGAATCCGCCAAACGCATTGAGATCCGTGGTTTGCGTAAAGCCCGGGCGTCCCGACTGCGGGTTGGCCCGGGCACTATTGAAATCGGCGTCCGGAAAACCGCGCCACGGCAGATAGGTCACCTTGGGGTCGAAGAAAATAATGTTGAGATCGCTCGAGAAAAACCGCCAGTCGAGATCGATCGGATCGACGCCACGGCTCAGGCAGTCGCGGGTCGATGCGCCGCTGGTGCCGCTCCACCCCGGGCAGTTGTGGGCATAGGCACTTTCGCCGACGTCGGAGTAGTAGAACCAGTTGACGGCGGTACCGTTGGGCCCGATATGCACCATGGTATCGCGCCACGGCCCAAAATCAGCGCACGGCGTACCGGCGACGGGCGTGTAGCGGCATGAGATAAAGTGGTCGGCGGTCAGCGTTTCCCAGTCCATCGAACCGGAATCGTCGAGTTCGATAAAGACGTTGGGTACGACGCCGAAGCCCAGGAACAATGGGTTGTTCGGCAGATCGAGCAACATTGCGTGCGCCGGGAACGAAACGCCGGCGGACCACGCAATGGAGAAGGCGGCGGCGGCGATCGGCAGCCGGCGGTGCAGGGGTTTGGCATTCATGATGTACTGTCCTCCAGGCGCAGCATGTTTCATCTATTCGTCACCGCTGAGGCGAACGTTGATTCGAGCACCACACTGTTTTCCGGACGGGCACCGAAACCGATACTGGTAATGCGATAATATAAAATTCTTCGTTGACAGCCAAATTCGCCAACGTCGTCGCACTCTACATGAATCAGTTCCGGGTAGGTGAGTGGCTGTGTCGAGACCGACGGAATCTGTGCTACGGGAGCACCGCCATTAAGCGGATCTACGCCGTAGGCGATCCCATTCGTTGCCCACCAGGCAGGGGTTTGCGCGGCGAGCGAACCGCTGATCTGGCCTATGAAAAGATCGTCCGGGATGACGCCGGCGCCGCCGCTCGAACAGGGGGTTCCGGAGGCAACGCATCCGTCCGGACCCAGCGCCCCATCGCTTGCCGGGCGATAGCCGGGGGCACGCAGCACCGCCAGTAGTCTGAATTCGGTATCGCGCAGCGCATCCTCGGCGGCTTCCTGAGCCGTCACCATCTCGCGGTAGGTGCCGGTCAACCGCTCCTCGATCACGCTGTTGCTGGCGGCGACAATGCCGAGCAGGGTCAGTACGATCAGGATCAACAGGCCGAGCAGCAGCGCCGAACCGCGCTGTGCAGCGAGGCGAGTAGTCGGTGTCATATCGTCAGGTTCCTCAGTTGCACGGTGGCGACCACGCCGCGGCGGATCAGGTTCTGGCCGGTCTCCGGGAAATTGGTGCCGAACAGGTTGATCGGGTTGGCATCGACCGGCAGCGTCGAGACCGGCTGTGTCATCCCGGTAATCAGGCCGATCTGGATGCTGACGACATTGGCGAAACCGCCGGCGCCCGACACCGTTGAGGCATCGACGTAGCGATCGGGGCTGTCGTCGTTGTCGATATCGAGGCCATACAGGAATTGCAGCGTATAAACACCGTCGATCATTGGCTGATTGGCGATTTGCACCGGCGGTGCCCCAGCCGGGGTCGGCTGCCCGTAGGCGCAGGTATAGACCAGTTGGTTGTTCACCGCATTTTGGCTGAAGGTCACCTGCTTGTGCCACAGATTGGGGGCGGTGACGGCCGGATTGCCGGGCAGGGCGATTGTCATAGTATTGGCGTTGAGCTGATCGAAGCAGTCACGCTCGCTGAAATAGTTCACGGTGATGCTGTCGCTTGCCATCCCGCCACCTTCAACCGAGGCAGGCGAGACCGGCGGCGGCACCTGGTTGGGCAGCAGTGTCCAGTTCATATCGATAGTTGAATTCAGGGTTTGCGCAAACGGGTAATAACCGGCCTCGCGCAGGTGGCGCTGCATAAAGGCGGCGGCGTAGCGCGCGCTTTCCTGGGCCTGCGCCAGACCGGTCTGGACGCTGTAGCTCGCCTTGGCGCTGTTGAACACCTGGACGATGCCGAGCAGCAACGCGGCGGTGATGCCGATTGCGACCATCAGTTCGATCACGCTGAAACCCCCATCGCGGCGCGGCGGTTCCGGTTGGTACGGCGTGGTGCGGAATCGTTTCATGGGAACATCGCCAGTCCGAAGGCGCGCCAGACATTGTCCTGTGCCTGGCCGGCCGGGGCGTTGGCGTCGGACTGGCTCAGGCTTTCGCGCCAGAAGATCTTGATGACGTTCTTGCCGGCGCCGCTGCACAGCGCGGCGCCCGGCTCGCCGTCGTTGATATCGCCGTCCGTACCGTCCATGCACAGTATGCCTTGCCCCTGGGGCAACACGGCGGCCAATTGTTGTTGCCAGCGGGCGAAGTCGGCATCGGTCAGTTGCTGTGGGGTGCAATTGACACTGTTGCCGTCGCAGTCCGTGCCGCTGCCGCCGCCAACCGTCAGATTGGCATGCTGGTTTGCTGTGTAGCCGGCCAGATTGGCGCGGATCCGCTCGGCCATATCCTGCGCCGCGATGCTGGCCAGCGCCCGGTTGTGGGCGTTGTAACTGGTCTGGACGCTGACCACCTGCAAAAAGCCGAGGGCGACCAGACCGATCGACAGCACGAACACCGCGATCATCACTTCGATCAGGGTGTAACCGGCGGCGGTGGATGCCTTTCTGTTCATGGGCGGTAACTTCACGGCGCGGACTCGGTTACGGTGATCTGGCCGAACGGCGTCATGCTGATCGTATTGGTCACCTGCGCCCCGGACTTGCTGACGGTAAATGTGGCCGCGGGTACGCTGGCGAAATTGGCGATGCCGGCTGAGTTAAAAAGAATCGGGTTGGTGATTCCGGCGGTGACGGTGACGCGCTGTGCCGCCGGAACGCCAACACCGTAAAGGCTGACGCGTTCGATGGTGTCGGTGGGTCCGGGCCCGGTTGGCGTCACTGTGCCGTCGGTGTCCAACCAGACCAGCCAGCCCTGATCCCAGGCAGCGTCGGTACAGTTGATGCCGTCGGTTGTCGAGCAAACGCCCGCGGTCTGGCGGCGCACCGCGGCCTGCGAGCGGGCGATATTCAACGCCGTGACGATCTCGTCGGTCTGCGCCTGCAAGCGGTTGTTGTTGATGAAGGTAACCATGCTTGGCACGGCGAGCGAGACCAGGAGCGCCAGCACGGTGATCGTGATCAGCAGCTCGAGCAGCGTGAATCCAGTGGGTCGGGTATTCATGATCGCTCGTATTTTCAAGGGCTTGGTCGCCGATTGTAAAGACTTTTCCGACGAACGGCGGTAAATGGCCGACGAGCGGCACCCGGGCGGCATCGCCCTCACCGGAACACGGCGGCGCAGGCCGCTCGGGGGTTCGCCTCTTTCCCTCCTGCCTGGGCATGGACGCACGCCGACAGGCGCGAGCGGGAGAAATCGCCGCGAGAATGACGAAGAACCAGGAACGTGGAATGAGGAACGAGGAACGGGTTAAAATAATCGGCTGCTTGTCTCCCCGATGGAATCGAGATGGCCGGTCACAGTAAATGGGCGAATATCCAGCACCGCAAGAATGCGCAGGATAAAAAACGCGGCAAGATTTTCACTCGCCTGATCCGCGAGATTGCGGTCGCCGCCCGCGCTGGCGGCGGCGATCCGGCGGCCAATCCCCGGTTGCGCCTGGCGGTTGATAAGGCGTTTGCCGCGAACATGCCGCGCGATACGGTCGAGCGGGCGATAAAAAAGGCCACCGGTGAGTTGGAGGGGGTCGAATACGAGCAGATCACCTACGAGGGCTACGGCCCGGGCGGGGTCGCGATCTTGGTCGAGTGTCTGACCGACAATCGCAACCGGACTGTTGCCGAGGTCCGCCATGCGTTCGGCAAAAGCGGCGGCAATCTCGGCACCGACGGCTCGGTGTCTTATCTCTTCCGGCAGCAGGGGGTGCTCGATTATCCGCCGGGGACCGACGAGGAGAAGCTCATCGAGGCGGCGATCGAGGCCGGCGCCGAGGATGTCCAAAGCGCCGACGACGGCTCGCTCGAAGTGCTCACCGCGCCGGGCGAGTTCCTGGCCGTCAAACAGGCATTGGCCGGTGGCGGGTTCGAGCCGGCCAACGCCGAGGTGACGATGCGTGCCGATGTCGAGGTGGATCTCGATATCGAAACGGCACATAAAGTACTGAAGCTCATCGACCAGCTCGAGGATCTCGATGACACGCAAAATGTCTGGTCCAACGCTGGGATTCCGGACGAGGCGTGGGGCTGAGCCCGGATGAATCATCCGGGCGCCGCCGCGCCACCTGCCGTGAGCGGCTGAACCTTGCGTATCCTCGGCATCGACCCGGGTTCACGGCGCACCGGGGTGGCGGTGATCGCTGGCGATGCCGGGCGGCCGGCGCTCGTCTGGCAGGGCGTCATCACCACGCCGGACGGCGACCATGCCTCGCGCCTCGGGGTGATTTTCGGGGAGTTGAGTGAGTTGATCGCCACCCACCGCCCGGACGAGGCGGCGGTGGAGGAGGTCTTCGTCAGCCGTAACCCGGTCTCGGCACTGAAACTCGGCCAGGCGCGCGGCGCGGCGCTCACCGCCATCGTCCGCGCCGGCCTCGAGGTGAAGGCATATGCGCCGACCGCCGTCAAGATGGCGCTGGTCGGCCGCGGCCGGGCCGATAAACACCAGGTGCAGCACATGGTCCGGCTGATGCTCGGCTTGACCGAACCGCTTGCCGAGGATGCAGCGGATGCGCTGGCGGTGGCAATCTGCCATTATCACCACCGGCAGACCGCCCGCCGCTGGCAATGAGTGAATCCGGACCATGATCGGCAGTCTCGAAGGCACCATCGTTCACAAGGCACCGCCCATCGTGCTGGTCGATGTGCACGGTGTCGGTTACGAGGTAGAAACGCCGCTTTCGGTGTTCGCCGACCTGCCGGCGACCGGTGAAAAAGTGCGCCTGATCACCCATCTGCACGTCCGCGAGGACGGCCAGGCATTGTTCGGTTTTCTCGACGAGGCCCAGCGGCGGTTGTTCCGGCAGTTGCTGAAAGTCAGCGGCGTGGGCGCGCGGCTGGCGCTGAATATTCTGTCCGGGGCAACGGCTGCCGAGTTCGGGGCGTTGATCGCCGAGGGCAATGTGGCGGCACTGATCCGGCTGCCGGGCATCGGCCGCAAGACCGCCGAGCGCCTGGTCGTCGAACTGCGCGACCGGATCGCGGCCGGCGCCGGGGTTCCGGGTGCCACCGTGGCCGGCGGCCGGGAGAGTGAAGCGCAGGCGGCACTGGTCGCCCTCGGCTACAAACCGGCCGAGGCGGCCCGCCTGGTCGGCTTGGTCAAGGCACCGGAACTTGAGGTGGCTGAGTTGATCCGCCGCGCCCTGCGTGCGGTGCTGAAACCGTGAGGATGAGATGACCGGCGGCGGGCAGAGAGATCCGGCTAAAAGCGCCGGCGCACCGGCCGCCGAGCGCCTGGTCGCGCCGTCAGGGGGCGGCGAGGAGTTGGCCTTCGAAGGCCGCCTCAGGCCGGCGACGCTGGCCGAATACGTCGGCCAGCCGGCGCTGCGCGAAAAGCTCGAGATCTACCTCGCCGCCGCCCGCCGGCGCCGCGAGGCGCTCGATCATCTGCTGATTTTCGGCCCGCCGGGGCTCGGCAAGACGACGCTTGCCCATGTCGTCGCCCACGAGATGGGCGTGCACCTCAGGCAGACCTCCGGGCCGGTGCTCGAACGGCCAGGCGATCTGGCGGCGCTGCTGACCAATCTCGAACCCGGCGACGTACTGTTCATCGACGAGATCCACCGCCTGTCGCCGGTCGTCGAGGAGATCCTCTATCCGGCGCTGGAGGATTTCCAGATCGATATCATCATCGGCGAGGGGCCGGCGGCGCGCTCGATCAAGCTCGATCTGCCGCGTTTCACGCTGGTCGGGGCGACGACGCGGGCCGGACTTTTGACCTCGCCGCTGCGTGACCGCTTCGGTATCGTCGAGCGCCTCGAGTTTTACAGCCACGAGGAACTGGGCCGCATCGTCAACCGCTCGGCCGGCATCCTCGGTGTCCCGATCCGCCAGACCGGGGCGGCCGAAATCGCCCGCCGGGCGCGCGGCACGCCGCGCATCGCCAACCGCCTGTTGCGCCGGGTCCGCGATTTCGCCGAAATCAAGGGCGACGGCACGATCGACGGGCCGATCGCCACCGCGGCGATGAATCTTTTGCAGGTCGATGAACGCGGTTTCGACGTGATGGACCGGCGGCTGCTCAATGTCATGGTCGAGGTTTTCCACGGCGGTCCGGTCGGCATCGACAGCCTGGCTGCGGCGCTCAGCGAGGAACGCGGCACACTGGAGGACGTCGTCGAACCGTACCTGATCCAGCAGGGCTACCTGACACGCACGGCGCGCGGCCGGATGGTGACGCCGCGGGCCTTCAGCCTGCTGGGCCTGAAACCGCCGCCCGGGGCGGCCGATCTGTTCGCTTCGCCGGATGGGGAGTGAGGGGATGGGAAGCGGGGCGGGCACGCCTTTTTCATGGCCGATCAGGGTCTATTGGGAGGATACCGACGGCGGCGGCGTGGTCTATCATGCCCGCTACCTGCATTTTTTCGAACGGGCCAGGACCGAATGGCTGCGCCACCTGGGTTTTGCGCAAAGCGAACTGCAAGCGGCGCACCATCTTGTCTTTACCGTCTATCGGATGGCCCTCGATTTCATCCGCCCGGCGCGGCTCGACGATGAACTCGAAGCCACGGTCGCCTGCGAGGCGGTCGGCCGCGCCAGCCTGCGCCTGGCGCAGGTTTTGCGCCGCAGCGGCGAACCTCTGGCCCGGGCCACGGTCCATGCCGCATGTGTCACCGCCGCCGACTTCAAGCCGCGGCGCATTCCAGCGGAGATCCTGCTGGCGCTGCAACGAAATGATTGAACCGTTTTCCTCGACGAAGCCATTGCCATGCCGGAACAAGCCGTAGCCCAAAACACCCTGCCTGTCCTCGAGTTGATCTTCTCGGCCAGCGTGATGGTCCAGGCGGTGATGGCGGTCCTCGTCGCCGCCTCGCTGACCTCGTGGTGGGTGATCGTCCGCAAACACCGGATGGTGCGCCGTGCGCTGCGCGGCGCCGACGATTTTGAGGAGCGCTTCTGGTCGGGCGCCGATCTCACCAAGATCCACCAGGGCATGCAGCGCGATGCCGCGGCGCTGACCGGCATCGAGCGGATTTTCGACGCCGGTTATACCGAATTCGCCCGCCTCGGCCGCGAGCGGCGGCGCGCCGAAACCGTCGTCGAGGGCGTGCAGCGCGCCATGCGCCTGGTGCTGACCCGCGAGACCGACCGCCTCGAACAGCACCTGAGTTTTCTCGCCACCGTTGGTTCGACCAGCCCGTATATCGGCCTGTTCGGCACCGTCTGGGGCATCATGACCTCGTTCCACGCCCTCGGCAGCGCCCACCAGGCGACGATCGCGATGGTCGCCCCGGGCATTTCCGAAGCACTGATCGCCACCGCGATGGGGTTGTTGGCGGCGATCCCGGCGGTGATCGCCTACAACCGCTATTCCAACCAGGTCGAGCGGCTTGAATTGCGTTACGACAACTTCAAGGAAGAATTCATCACCCTCATCGAACGCCAGTTGCACGGCGCCGGAGGGGCCTGATGCGCGGCCGCAAGTGCCGGCTGATGGGCGAAATCAACGTCGTGCCGTACATCGACGTGATGCTGGTGCTGCTCGTCATTTTCATGATCACCGCGCCGCTGCTCAATCTCGGTGTCGAGGTCGATCTGCCCGATACCGCAGCGGCGCCGATCGCCAGCGATGAACTCAACGCGCTGGTCGTCTCGGTTGACAGGCGCGGCGATTACTACCTGACCACCGACGGCCGCCCGGAACTGATCGACGGTGAGACCCTGGTCACCAAATTACAGGCCTTCGTCCGCAACAACCCCGATCTCGAAGTGCTGGTCGGCGGCGACCAGGAAACGAGTTACGGCCAGGTCTATCAGGCGATGGTGCTCTTGCAACAGGCCGGCGTGCGGCGTGTCGGGCTGCTCAGCGATCCGCCGCCCGCCGAGGCGCGATGAGCCAGGCCGTTGCCTGGCGGGCGGGTGGCGGCCACCCGGGGCGCGAGCTTCTGGTCGACCTGGCGCAGGTCTTTTTCGTCCATGTGATTTTTTTTATCATGCTGGTCTTCGGCACGCTGGACTGGCGCTGGCGTTCGCCGCCCAGGCCGGCGCTCGATTTGGCGGTGCGCATCGTCGATTCGGCGCCGCTCGATGCCGCCGCCGCGGCACAACGGCAGATCGAGCGTGAGCGCGCCGAACAGGCGGCGCGACAGGCCGCCGAGCACGAGCGCCGGAAGCGCGAACTCGAAGCGCAGCAGCAGCGCGAACAGGAAGCGGCCCGCCAGCGCGCGACGGAACTCGAAAGGCAGCGCGAGCGCGAGGCTAAGCTGCGCCGTGAACAGGTGCTGGCCGAGGCACGGCGCCGTGAGGAGGAGGCCCGGCGCCGGGCCGCCGAAACGGAACTGGCCCGCCAGCGCGAACTCGAAAAGCTGCGCGCCGAACGCCAGGCGCTGGAAAAGACGGCGCGCGAACAGGCCGAACGGCTGGCCCGCGATGCCGCGGCGCGCGAGGCTGAGCGCCAGGCCGCCGAGCGCGCCGCCGCCGCAGCCGCGGCCCAACAGGCGGCAACCGAAGCGGCCGAGGCGCAGGCCGTCGCGACGCTGACCGACCGTTATATCGCGGCGATCACAGCCCAGGTGACGAGCAACTGGCTCCGCCCGCCGACTGCCCGTCCGGGCTTGCGCTGCCGGATGCGCGTCGTGCAGATTCCCGGCGGCGAGGTGATCAGCGCCACGCCGATCGCGCCGTGCAACGCCGACGAAGCGACGCGGCGCTCCATCGTCAACGCCGTGTTACGCTCCGGCGAATTGCCGTACCGCGGGTTCGAGAGCGTTTTTCAGCGCGAGATCGATTTCACTTTTGTTTACGATGGATAGAACTTAGGGCCGAGGCCAGACAATGACCCCAATCCGCTTCGCTTGCCGTCTTTGCACCGTGCTGCTGCCGGCCGTGCTATTGGCCGCCGCCGCCCAGGCGCGGCTGGAAATCGAGATCGTCCAGGGCGTCGAGAGTGCCCTGCCGATCGCCGTCGTGCCGTTCGCCTGGCAGGTGGACGAGCCGGAACCGGTGGAGCGCGTCGGCGACATCATCGCCGCCGATCTGTACCGTTCCGGCCAGTTCGCGCCGCTCGCCGAACAGGACATGATCGAGCGCCCCAGCCAGCCGGCCGATATCCGCTTCGGCACCTGGCGCTTGTTGAAAACCGACGCCCTGGTCATCGGCACCGTGCGCCCGGGCGCCGGCGGCGGCCACGAAATCGACTTCCACGTGTTCGATGTGTTCAGCGGCCGGCCGCTGGTGCAGCAGACGATGGTCGATCGCGGCGGCGATCTCAGGTTCACCGCGCACCGCATCGCCGATGCGATCTACGAAGCGCTGACCGGGGTGCCCGGTGCGTTTGCCACACGCATCGCCTACGTCGTCGCCAGCGGCACCGGCGAGAAGATCAACTACGAACTGGTGGTCGCCGATTCCGACGGCTACAACGAACAGACCATCGTCGCCAGCCCCGAACCTTTGCTGTCGCCGGCCTGGTCGCCGGACGGCGTCCAGATCGCATATGTCAGCTTCGCGCGCGGTAATTCGACCGTGGTGATACAGAACATCTACACCGGCGAGCGGCGGACGATCGCCGCCCACCGCGGCATCAACGGCGCCCCGGCGTTTTCCCCGGACGGCCGGCGCCTGGCGCTGACCCTGTCGCGCGCCGGCAGCCCGGAGATCAACCTTTACGACCTGGCCAGCGGCGAGTTGACCGAGCTGACCCACCATTGGGCGATCGACACCGAGCCGGTGTTCACGCCCGACGGCCGCGACATTCTGTTCACCTCCGACCGCGGCGGGCGGCCGCAAGTCTACCGTATCCCGGCCGGCGGCGGCGACGCCGAGCGCCTCACCTTCCAGGGCGAATACAACGCCCGCCCGGCCCTGTCGCCCGACGGCCGGTGGCTGGCGACGACGCACGGCAACGGCAACGACTACCGAATTGCACTTTTTCATCGCGAAGACGGGCAATTCCGTGTATTATCTAGCGGTCGGCTGGACGAATCGCCGAGCTTCGCGCCGAACGGCCGGATGATCCTTTATGCGACGAAAGAAGCCGGAAACGGCGTGCTCGCCGCAGTTTCGATCGACGGCCGGGTCCGGCAGAAGCTGGTGCAGCGTCTGGGCGATGTGCGGGAACCGGCCTGGTCCCCGCGCGTGCGATGAGTTTTGATGCCCGTGCTCACTACAACCCGGCCTTTCCCGGTAACGAACAAACGAATCGAGTGTGCAACCATGAACCGTATGACAGGAGACAACACCATGCAGTTATCCCTTCGCCCCTGGCTGGCGATGGCCGTGCTCGCCGCCGTGGTAGGCTGCAAGACCAAGACTGAAACCGTGCAGCCCGAACCCGAGCCTCAGCCGCCGCCGGCCCTGGCTGAACCAACCGCCAAGCCGCTCGATCCACGCGACTGGACCGATGTGCGCAATTTCGACAACCCGCAAAGCCTGCTCAGCAAGCGGGTGATCTACTTCGATTTCGACAAATCCGACATCCGCCCCGAGTTCCGCGACACCATCCAGGCTCATGCCACCTACCTCGGGGCACACGGCACGGCCCGCGTGACGCTCGAAGGGCACGCCGACGAACGCGGCAGCCGGGAATACAACCTCGGTCTCGGCGAACGCCGCGGCAACTCGGTCAACGGCGCGTTGAGCGCCCAGGGTGCCGCGCGCAGCCAGCTCGAAGTCGTCAGTTATGGCGAAGAGCGGCCGGTCTGCCGGGAAAGCGAGGAATCCTGCTGGTGGCAGAACCGCCGCGTGGAGATCGTGTACACCAGCCGGTGACCATGCGATCCCAGCGCCTCATCTTATGGGCGGCCGGCCTCGCGCCGGCCGCCCTGTTCGCCGCGGCGGCCTTGGCGCAGAATCCGCCCGGCGAGCGGGCCGGCGACCTCGTTTACCAGGTGCAGGCCCTGCAGGATGAAATCCGCCAGTTGCGCGGCCTGATCGAGCAGCAGGACCACGAGATCGCCCGCCTGCAACAGCGCCAGCGCGATCAGTTTCTCGACCTCGACCAGCGGCTGGCAGCGCTCGCCGCCGGCAGTACGGCCGCCGCCGGTCGCGATGCACTCACCCCCCCGGGGGATGCTGCGCCGGCTCAGGGCGCCTCACCGCCGGCCGTGCCGCCCGTGGAAGATGTGCCCGAAGTCCGCCCGCCGACCGCCGTCGAGCCGGAAATCACGACCATTAGCCCCCAGGTAGCCGCGGCGCGCCAGGTGGCGCAGCCGGCGGCCGATGAACAGGCGCGCTACGACGCCGCCTTCCAGGAAGTCAAGGCTCTGCGCTACGACCGCGCCGCCGATGCTTTCCGGGCCTTCATCGCCGATTTCCCGGAAAGCGCGCTGGCCGGCAACGCCCAGTACTGGCTCGGCGAATCGTGGTACGGCTCGCGCAATTTCACGCAGGCGGTCGCCGCCTTCCAAGCTCTGCTCGACCGCTACCCCGAAAGCACCAAGCGCCCCGACGCTCTGCTCAAGATCGGCTACAGCCATTACGAGTTGAAAGACTGGCCGGCGGCGCGCGCCGCGCTGGAGCAGGTCAAAGCCGAGTACCCCGACACCACCATTTCACGCCTGGCTGAAAACCGCCTGCGCGCGATGCGCCTTGAAGGACATTATTGAACCCAACCCGGTGGCGGTGACGGAGCGACCCGCAGCCGGCACGGCGCGCCTGAAGATCAGCGAGATTTTCTATTCGCTGCAGGGCGAAGCCGCGGCCACCGGCTGGCCGACGGTATTCGTCCGCCTGACTGGCTGCCCGCTGCGCTGCGTCTGGTGCGACACCGCTTACGCATTCCACGGCGGCCAGTGGCGGACGTTCGACGAGATTGTGGAGCAGGTTGCCGGTTTCGGTGCCTCTCACGTTTGCGTCACCGGTGGTGAGCCGCTCGCCCAGCCGCGCGTAACGGCCCTGCTGTCCCGGCTGTGCGACCTTGGTTATCACGTGTCGCTCGAAACCAGCGGCGCCCTGCCGCTCGCCACGGTCGATCCGCGGGTCGTCAAAGTCGTCGATGTCAAAGCCCCCGATTCCGGCGAGGCGCAGCGCAACCTTTGGGAAAACCTGGCCTGTCTCGGTCCCGGCGACCAGTTGAAATTCGTCCTCGCCTCGCGCCGGGACTACGAGTGGGCGCGGTGCCAGGTGACCGAGCACGGGCTGGCGGCACTGGCCGAAGTGTGGTTTTCGCCGGTCTGGCAGACCCTGCCGGCGGCCGAACTCGCCGACTGGATCCTCACCGACCGCCTGCCGGTCCGGCTGCAAGTGCAACTGCACAAAATCCTATGGGGCGAGGGGCCCGGACGATGAAGGGGGCGCGATGAAACCGGGGCAGGGCACCGCCGCCGATCGCTGCCGGGTCGGACGCGCCGTCGTGCTGCTCTCCGGCGGGCTCGATTCGGCAACCTGCCTCGCCCTGGCGCGCCGGGCCGGCCACGAATGCCATACGCTGGCCGTCGATTACGGCCAGCGGCAACATGCCGAACTGAACGCCGCAGAGCGTATCAGCCGCGCCCTCGGCGCTGTCCGGCATCGGGTGATCGCGATCGATCTTGCGGCGATCGGCGGCTCGGCGCTCACCTCCGAGGCGATCGCCGTCCCCGACCACGACCCGGCGGCGGCCGGTATTCCCCCGACCTACGTGCCGGCGCGCAACACCGTTTTGCTGGCTCTCGCCCTCGGTCTGGCCGAAGTGCTCGACGCCTCATCAATCCATATCGGCGTCAACGCCGTCGATTATTCCGGCTATCCCGATTGCCGGCCGGAATACATCGCCGCCTTCCGGGCCCTGGCCGGTTTGGCGACCAAGGCCGGTATCGAGGGCCGGGCACCTCAGATCGCAACGCCGCTGATCGGCTGGAGCAAGGCCGAGATCATCCGCCGCGGCACGGCGCTCGGCGTCGATTACGGCCTGACCGTGTCCTGTTACCGCGCCGCCCCCGACGGCCGGGCGTGCGGCACCTGCGACGCCTGCACCCTGCGCCGCCAGGGCTTCGCCGCCGCCGGCCTGCCGGACCCGACGCGCTATGAACAGGCCATAAATAATCCGGGTTAAAATGCCCGTCCCGGAACGATGGATCGGCGGGCCGTTAGCTCAGTGGTAGAGCAGTTGGCTTTTAACCAATTGGTCGTAGGTTCGAATCCTACACGGCCCACCACCTCCTGAACGAAGTCGGCAACCCCAACACAAAGTTTTCTCGGCGGTAACGTCGGATTCGAACCTACGTGAATGTTTGATATTGGTCGCAGGTTCGCCGGCGGCGCTACGCAGTCCCTGCTGCGCCAGCCGCTGGCCCGGCCCTCGGCCTCCTGCCTCGGGCGCTCGCCGGGCGAAAGCTCCTAAGGTCGCTTTCGCTGGTTCCGGCTCGCCCTACACGGCCCACCACCTCCTGAACGAAGTCGGCAACCCCAACACAAAGTTTTCCCGGCGGTAACGTCGGATTCGAACCTACGTGAATGTTTGATATTGGTCGCAGGTTCGCCGGCGGCGCTACGCAGTCCCTGCTGCGCCAGCCGCTGGCCCGGCCCTCGGCCTCCTGCCTCGGGCGCTCGCCGGGCGAAAGCTCCTAAGGTCGCTTTCGCTGGTTCCGGCTCGCCCTACACGGCCCACCACCTCCTGAACGAAGTCGGCAACCCCAACACAAAGTTTTCTCGGCGGTAACGTCGGATTCGAACCTACGTGAATGTTTGATATTGGTCGCAGGTTCGCCGGCGGCGCTACGCAGTCCCTGCTGCGCCAGCCGCCGGCCCGGCCCTCGGCCTCCTGCCTCGGGCGCTCGCCGGGCGAAAGCTCCTAAGGTCGCTTTAGCTGGTTCCGGCTCGCCCTACACGGCCCACCACCTCCTGAACGAAGTCGGCAACCCCAACACAAAGTTTTCTCGGCGGTAACGTCGGATTCGAACCTACGTGAATGTTTGATATTGGTCGCAGGTTCGCCGGCGGCGCTACGCAGTCCCTGCTGCGCCAGCCGCCGGCCCGGCCCTCGGCCTCCTGCCTCGGGCGCTCGCCGGGCGAAAGCTCCTAAGGTCGCTTTAGCTGGTTCCGGCTCGCCCTACACGGCCCACCACCTCCTGAACGAAGTCGGCAACCCCAACACAAAGTTTTCCCGGCGGTAACGTCGGATTCGAACCTACGTGAATGTTTGATATTGGTCGCAGGTTCGCCGGCGGCGCTACGCAGTCCCTGCTGCGCCAGCCGCCGGCCCGGCCCTCGGCCTCCTGCCTCGGGCGCTCGCCGGGCGAAAGCTCCTAAGGTCGCTTTCGCTGGTTCCGGCTCGCCCTACACGGCCCACCACCTCCTGAACGAAGTCGGCAACCCCAACACAAAGTTTTCTCGGCGGTAACGTCGGATTCGAACCTACGTGAATGTTTGATATTGGTCGCAGGTTCGCCGGCGGCGCTACGCAGTCCCTGCTGCGCCAGCCGCTGGCCCGGCCCTCGGCCTCCTGCCTCGGGCGCTCGCCGGGCGAAAGCTCCTAAGGTCGCTGTGGAGCTGATTCACGGCTGCGCCCACACGTTTCTTGCCGCCTACCCGTGCCGCGGCCGCGAGCTCATCTACTGCGATCCGCCCCATCTGCAGTCCACCTGCAGCTCGACTCGCCGCTATCGCTTCGACTATTCGGAGCAGGACCACATTGCGCTGCTCGAATTGCTCAAGGGCCTGCCCTGCCAGGTGATGGTCTCGGGCTGCTGAGGCCGTGTTCATGGAAAAGCACACCGTCAAGAACAACACGAACTCGAGCAAGCCCTCCTCGCAAACGCCCCCGGACGAGAGCGCGCTCGGCCGCCCCGGTGCCAAGGGCACGGTGCACACCGGCGTGCCGGTAACCGTACCGCCGATGGCGAGCTGCACGATCACCGTCAGTTTTGCACCGGGTGGCGTCGGCGGCGTGTTCAACGGCAGCTTCGACATCCAGAGCAACGCCCCAAGCAGCCCGGACACGATCAGCCTGAGCGGCGCCGTGGCCATCCCCCCCATCCCCCCGGTCGCGGTGCCCGGCCTGAATGCCTGGGGCCTCGGCCTGCTGAGCCTGCTGCTCGGCTGGTTCGGCTGGCGGCGTCGCGAGGCGCTGCGCGCCGGCTGAGCCTGCCCGTCAGATGCAGCGGCCTTGTGGGAGCGACGCTTGTGTCGCTCCCACAAAAGCCATTCCGTCGCCCCCACATAAAAACCGTCTTGCCACGCGCTGCCTCGGCGGTTAAACTACCGGCCTTGGCGCTGGCGATCACGCTTTTTGATTGACTGCGTGATTTGCCGGAATCCATAGAGTTAGCCGCGGCGCAGCAGCGAGCCGCTGCGCCGCATCGGGGCCACACTTTAGCTACCTTGTGAGGAGATCTTGATATGTCAAAGTCCCCGTTGTCGATCACATCGTCTAGCCGAGTGGCGGCGTCCCCAGGGGTCCTGGCGCAGCGCCCGTTGGCCTTGATGGTCTCGGCGCTGCTGCTCGGCGGCGCGATCAGCACTGCCGCCAAGGCGCAGGCGTTTCCGCCGGTGATTGCACTCGGCAGCCTGAACGGCAGCGATGGCTTCCGCCTCGATGGCGCGGCGGCGTATGACCGCTCCGGCCTTTCGGTCAGCGCCGCCGGGGATATCAATGGCGATGGTATCGGCGATCTGATCGTCGGGGCTTTCGGCGCCGACCCGAATGGCAGCTATTCCGGCAGCAGCTATGTGGTGTTCGGCAAGACCACCGGGTTTGGGCCGACGCTGGCGCTTTCCAGCTTAAGCGGCAGCGACGGCTTCCGCCTCGATGGCGTGGCGGCGGGTGACTACTCCGGCTTCCCGGTCAGTGCCGCCGGGGATATCAATGGCGATGGCATCGGCGACCTGATCGTCGGGGCGTTCCGCGCCGACCCGAATGGCACCGATTCCGGCAGCAGCTATGTGGTGTTCGGCAAGACCAGTCCATTTGCCGCCACGCTGGCGCTTTCCAGCCTGACGGGTACGGATGGCTTCCGCCTCGATGGCGCGGCGGCGTATGACCGCTCCGGCTTCTCGGTCAGCGCCGCCGGGGATATCAATGGCGATGGCATCGGCGACCTGATCGTCGGGGCTTACCGCGCCGACCCGAATGGCA
>JBDIVS010000004.1:0-142911 GCA_039794245.1 Candidatus Jinrbaksania sp. | reverse complement strand
GATCGTGCGAGACGAAGACCCAAGCCACTGACTCCGGGCAGGCACTGCCCGGCGGTCGAAGTCGTTTGTAACGTGGCAGAGATGGGATGATGTGGCGTTTTCTGTTCTCCTGCCACCTTTCGCCCCCAATCGTGAGGATAAGCCGGCAACCACGGCCGGTCCCGGATGCTGCTGGATGGTTGCTTGAGGATTGTATTCGGGTTGCGGAGTCTTTCGGCTGCGGAAGCAGGGGCTTGACGCGACTTGGCATTATTTGTTAGGATTCCTATCTATGAACTTCGAGCTATTATCGGAGCCGCTGGAGCGACGGTTGGCCGACGGACTTGCGCGCCTGGCCGCCGTGGCACGCCAGCTCGACTGGCAAACGGCAGAGGCTACGGGGCTGTCGCCGACTCAGGCCGATATCCTGCGCTTTGTCGCCAATCGTCCGCAGGGTGCCCGGCTCACTGCCGCGGCCGCGCACGCCGGTGTGCGCAAGGCCACGGCCAGCGATGCGGTGGCGACTTTGGTACGTAAGACACTGCTGCGAAAGCACACTGATGCCTCGGATGGTCGCGCTTTCGCCCTTAAGGCGACCCCCAAGGGGAACCGTGTCGCAAAAGCGTGGCCGAGCAGTTTTGTGCCAATCGTCAGCGGCCTCTCGCCGGCCGAACAGGAATCGTTGCTTGGTCTGGTGATCGAGATGATCCGGCAGTTGCAGCAACGCGAATTGATCGCGCCGCAGCGCGTTTGCGTAAGCTGCCGGCATTTCCGCGAGAACGTCGCTCCGGGCACGAGCACACCGCATTTCTGTGCGTTCGTCGGGGCGCCGATGGCCGAGCGCCATTTGCGCGTCGATTGCGCGGAGTACGAATCAGCCGCTTGATGGCGGCCTGAACGGCCCCGCTTCGATAGAACGGGGTTTATATTAACCTTTATAGTTAGGAGTCCTTATATGAAATTGGATGCCAAATTCTACCACGCAGGTTGCCCCGCCTGTGTCACTGCCGAGCAGCGGCTCGCCAACGCCATCGACCCGGCACGTTTCGACGTCGATGTCGTTCATCTGGGTGAGACCAAGTCGGCGCATCGCCGAGGCCGAATCGGCCGGTGTCAAATCGGTACCCGTGCTGGTCATAAGCGGACAATCATTCCATATCAACTTCGGCGCTGCGCTCGCCGACTTGAAATAGGAGTACGGATCATGAAAGCAAGGAATTTGACCCTGTTGGCCATCATCGCCGCCTCTGTCGCACTGGCCACCGATCCCGAGGTACCCTATCCGGCCGGTTACCGCAATTGGCACCATGTCAAGAGCATGGTGATCGAACAAGGGCACCCGCTTTATGATGCCTTCGGCGGCATCCATCATATCTATGCCAACGACAAGGCGCTCGATGGTTACCGGAGCGGTACCTTTCCCGACGGGGCCGTGATCATCTTCGATCTACTTGAAGCCGTGCACGATGGCAATGCCATTAGCGAAGGCAACCGTAAAGTGGTGGGCGTGATGCACAAGGACAGCGACAAGTTTTCAGCTACCGGCGGCTGGGGTTTCGAGGGATTCGGCGGTGGTAACCCGGAAAATCGGGTGGTGGGCGACAAGGCGGCAGCCGCCTGTTTTGCCTGTCACCAGCCGCAGAAGGCTCAGGACTACACCTTCAGCCACCGGCGCGACTGAGCCGCCTGCCGCGCCGCTCGTTGCCTTGTGCACTGGCGTGCGGGCACACCTGCCTTTAGCCCGCAGCGCGGCGATGTTCTTCGCCGCGCTGCACCCCGGTTCATGCGCGTTTTCGCCCGGTGACCATCGCCTTGACGAGATTTTCGCTATGTGCCAGGCTAGAAGCGATAACGCCGGCGATGTGGAGCACGACGAGTAGCAGCGTCAGGTTGGCAAACGTTTCGTGCAATTCTTCCCAGAATTCCTCACCGCCGCGGCTGCCGCTTTTCAGCACCCGATGCCGCTCTTGACCTTCGTGTTCATCCGCTTCCCGCTGCCGGCCGCGATTGTCATCTGCCACCACCGTGGCGATCAGTTGCGGAAGATCGTACGTCGCGGGCCGCTCGTTACCGGCCAGCGGCCCGGCATTCTCCTCGATGGCATAAAGTTCGAGCCCGGTATAAACCGTACCGGCAAGCATTGTCAGCAATGCCAGGATCATCCACCCGCCGGCCGGTGTATGGCCGAGATAACGGGGCGCCCCGCCGGTCGCCAGACCTTTGATGTAGCGCACTGCCGCGGCCGGCGAATAGATGAAATCGACGAATCTGGCGTGCCGGCTGCCGATCAACCCCCAGGCCAGGCGCAGCAGCACTACGGCGCCGATGGTATAACCGGCCCAGACATGTACGGACAGTAGATCGTCTTCGGTAAAATAAGCGGTGAAAAACGCGGCGACGAGCGTCCAGTGTCCGATCCTGACGAGCGGATCCCAGACGCGCACCCAGTCCCGGGGCGTCCGCTGCGATTTTCCGACTTTCGATGCTTCCGGCATGGCTTCATCCTCCGCAGTCGATTGCCGACACAATGACACGGGCGGGCCGCCCGTACCATCCGTCGGATGACGCCCGGCTGAGCAACATGGAGTGCGTGTATGAATCCGTCGTCCGACGAATCCGGCCGCTTTGTGAGCGCCGCCACAGCCGTGGCGTTGGCGGCGATCGGGGTGTTGATCGCCTGGGATCTGATCGGCGATTATCGCAACGGTGTACGGCTCCTGCACCTGACGATCGAAGGGCTGGCACTTTTCATCGCCGCGGCGGCCGCAGCGCTGCTTGTTCACCGCCTGGTCAAAATGCGGCGCAAAACCAGGGAACTCTTGCACAGCCTGTCGGCGGTCACCGCCGAGTCGAGCCGCTGGCGGCGACAATACCGCACGTTGGTGCGCGGCCTCAGCGAGGCGATCGGCGAACAATTCGCCACCTGGTCCTTGAGCGCCTCAGAAGCGGAAGTCGGAATCTTGCTGTTGAAAGGTTTGAGCCTCAAGGAGATCGCGGTGTTGCGCCAGGCCAGCGAACGCACTGTCCGCGACCAGGCACGCGCTGTTTACCGCAAAGCCGGCCTTGGCGGCCGCGCTGAACTGGCGGCGTATTTCCTCGAAGACCTTCTGCCGCCGGCCGGGTAAACCGATACTGTGCCAGCAGAGGGTGTACAAAAAAACACCGCTGGCGCGGGATTGAGTCGAGTGGTTCGCAACGCCATGAAACTGGACGGGTTTCACCACGAAGGTTCGAGGAACACGAAGGCGCTGCAATTTGGCCGCGGCGGCGAAGGGGCGCCGGTCGACTGCGGCAACCGTTTTTACGCCGGCTGTTCCCGCGATCCGGACGGCAACAAGCTCAACGCGTTCTGCATGACCGGCGGCTGAAGCCGCCGGGCAGCGGCGCTGCGGCCGGCTTCTGCCCCGCCGCGCCCTGGGCCCGTGAAGCAATCGGCTACAATGTGCGGCGATGAACACCTCCTTATGGAGCGCGGACCACGCGCGGCGCGCCTACGCCATTCCCAACTGGGCCGAGGATTTTTTCGATGTCGGCAATGACGGCCGCCTGCACGCCCGGATCGCCGGTACCGGCGGCCCATCGATCGCGCTCGCCGATCTGGCGGCGATGGCGCGCAGCGAAGGCCAGCGCCTGCCGCTGTTGCTGCGTTTCCCCGACATCCTGCGCCAGCGCCTCCTGAAACTCAAAAGCGCCTTCGACGAGGCCCGCGAGTATTACGAGTACCCCGGACAGTACCGGCCGATTTATCCGGTCAAGGCCAACCAGCAGCACAGCGTCGTCCATTCGCTGGTCGGTGAGGACGGCGCCGGGCTGGAGGTCGGCAGCAAGCCCGAATTGATTGCCGGGATCGCGATGAGCCGCCCGGGCGGCTACCTGATCTGCAACGGCTACAAGGACGCCGAATACATCCGCCTGGCGCTGATCGGCCGGCGCCTCGGGTTGCGTGTGATCCTGGTCATCGAAAAGCCCGGCGAACTGGAACTGATCGCCCGCGAAGCGGCCGCCTTCGGCGTCGAACCCGAAGTCGGCGTGCGCCTTCGGCTGTCGGCGACCGGCAAGGGCAAGTGGCAAGATACCGGCGGTGAGCGCGCCAAGTTCGGACTGTCGGCAAGCCAGATTCTCGATCTGGTGCAACGCATGAAAAGCGACGGCCGGCTCGACTGGTTGCAACTGTTGCACTTCCACATGGGCTCGCAGATCTCGAATCTGCGCGATTTCCAGGCCGGCATGCGCGAGGCCGGCCGTTATCTGGCCGAACTGCGCGCCCTCGGCGCCCCGCTCGGTATCATCGACATCGGCGGCGGCCTCGGCGTCGATTATGAAGGCTCCCGGTCGCGGAGCTTCAATTCGATGAATTACACGGTCCGCCAGTACGCCGCGGCGATCGTCCACGCCCTCAGCGACCTGTGCCTCGAACACGACCTGGAGCCACCTGCTATCGTCTCCGAATCCGGCCGGGCGCTCGCCGCGCACCACGCCGTCCTGGTCGTCCCGGTCTCAGCGACCGAACAGGTACCCTCGCCCGCTGCCAACCCGCCGCCGGGCGGTGACGACGAACACGTCGTGCTGGCCGGCATGCGGCAGATCTTCGACGAACTCGACGAGCGCAGCCCCGAGGAGTGCTGGCTGGAGGCCAGCCATTACCTGGAAGAAGGCCACAACCGTTTTCTGTACGGCGACCTCAGCCTGCCCGAACGCGCCGTGCTCGAAAAGCTCTACTACGGCCTGCTGCTCAAGATCCGCTCGCGCCTCGCCCCGACCGAGCGCAAGCGGCACCGCGAACTCGAAGAGGAGCTGGAATACCGGCTGTCCGACAAGTATTACCTGAACCTGTCCATTTTCCAGTCGGCACCGGATATCTGGGCCCTCGACCAGGTTTTCCCGATCGTGCCGCTCACCCGCCTCGACGAAGAGCCGTCGCGGCGCGCCGTGCTCGAGGATCTGACCTGCGATTCGGACGGCCGGATCGAAGGCTACGTCGATCAGCTCGGCGTCGAAAAGACGCTGCGCGTCCACCCTGTCGCCGACGGCGAGGAATACCTACTCGGTATTTTTTTGGTCGGCGCCTACCAGGAAACGCTCGGCGACATCCACAACCTGTTCGGCGACACCGACAGTGCCGATGTGACGTTACGCGGCGGCGTCTTCGAACTGACCAACCTGCGCCACGGCGATACAGCGCGTATCCTGCTCGAATACCTCGGCTACAACCCGGCCGACCTGATGCGCGCTTGCCGCAGCAAAATCCAGGCGGCGCAACTGCCGCCCGCCGTCGCCGGGCCGGTCGAGGCGGCGCTGCAAGCCGGGCTCGACGGCTACACCTACCTGGAGGATTGATGGCCCACCGCAGAACCTTGCCACGCGCCGGCTGGATCGGTCTCGGCGCGATGGGGCGGTCGATGGCCCGGCACCTTGCGGCCTATGGCGCGCTCGCCGTCGTCTGGAACCGCAACGCGGACAAAGCCGCCGCACTCGCCGCCGAATGCGGCTGCCGGCATATCGAGCGCCTGGCCGATCTGCCGGCCGGCGTCGAGGTGATCCTGACCTGCGTCAGCGCCGATGACGACCTCGAAGCCGTCATTGCGCAGTTGCTACCGGAACTGCGGCCCGGGCAGATCATCGTCGATCATTCGACCGTCGCGCCGGCCACGGCGCGCCGGCTGGCGGCCGAGGTGGCCGGCCATCTCGGGGCCTTCATCGACGCCCCGGTGACCGGCGGTGTCGAAGGCGCCGAAAACGGCCGGCTGGCGGTGATGGCCGGTGGCGATCGCGAGGTGCTGGACGAAGTCCGCCCGTTGCTCGAGTGCTACAGCGCCCAGATCACGCACCTCGGGCCGAGCGGCAATGGCCAGGCGGCCAAGGCCGTGAACCAGGTGCTGGTCGCCGGCATCGCCGAAGGTGTGTGCGAGGGCCTGGCGCTGGCCGAGGCCCTGCAATTGCCGCGCGAGCCCCTGCTCGAAGTCCTGCGCGGCGGCGCCGCCGGCTGCTGGTTCCTCGACAAACGCGGCGCCAGTATGCTCGACAACCACTTCACCGGCGGCTTCAAGCTGGCGCTGCTGCACAAGGATCTCGGCATCGTCGCCCGTCTCGCCGCCGAAATCGGCGCCGCACTGCCCATCGTGCAAGCGGCGCTCGCCGATTACGGTCAACTGCTGGCCGAAGGGCGCGGCGACGAAGAGATTTCGGCCCTGATCCGGCACAAGCGGCAACAGATCCATGGTCCAGGAAAAACTGGCTAAACAGGCGAAAATCGACGCCCGCCAACTGCGCGAGCTGCGCACCCTGCGCCAGCTCAAAACCCACGGCGTGGTCTTTGTCAGTCTGCTCATCGCGCTGACCGGGCTGGCCTACAACACCTGGCGCAACGAAACCTCAGAGGCGCACCGCAACATCCGCGAGGCCGGATTCCGCGTCCTCGTCGAACTCGGCGAACTACAACAGATCATCGACCGGACCTATTACTTCACGCCGGCCGGTACCGAGCCCACGGCCCGGCGCGACGGCGATCTGTGGACCGGGGGCTGAGGCAAGGCGACGATGATCCGCGACCTGACCCGGCTGATCCCGGGGCCGGCCCACGAATCGGGCGTCAAACTGTTCGACCTGTGGCAAAAACACGCCGCCGGCCTGAACCGCGGCAGCGGCACACCGGGCGCCAAAAACGCCGAGCAGGCGCTCTCAGCTGCAATCAAAACCACCCGCGACCAGGTCGTGGCCGCCCTCGACCGTCTACGCTGACCGCCATCACGGCTGCTCCTGTCCCGGCTTGCCCGGACGATGGCAGGTGATGACTGTCCCGATTCGCTGATGGCAGATAATGACTGTCCTGATTTGCTCGGTCCGATGATGACTGTCCCGATTCAGTCGATGACTGTCCCGATCCAGTCTTTGATGACTGTCCCGATCCAGTCTTTGATGACTGTCCCGATCCGGTCTAGTCGGTGACTGTCCCGATCCGGTCTTTGTCGCCTGGCTGCTGAGCTGGTGGCCGTTCTGACCGCAGGCGACAAACCGGGTCCGGCTCCCGCCGGGCCCATCCCGAACCCGTCCCACCGGATTTACGCCACCTGCCACCCGTAAGCCCGGCCGGGTCGGCCGTGATCGTGGCGACTTGTAAGTACTATATTTGTACTATATACTGGCGCGGTGAAACCGGTCGAGCAGAAAATCCTGGATTACGTCACCACGGCGCTTCGCGATTGGGGGTTCAGCCCGACGCTGCGCGAGATCGGCGAGGCGATCGGCTACCGCTCGCGCGGTTCGGTGCGCCATTACGTCAACGCCCTGATCGCCGCCGGCCACCTGCGGCGCACGGCGCACCGCTCGCGCGGCCTGGGGTTGCCGGCCGCCGGGCGCGGCGCCGGGCCGTTGCCGATCCCGCTGGCCGGGCGCATCGCCGCCGGCCGGCCGATCGAAGCGGTGCCCGAAAACGAATATGTCGATTTCCACGACCGGCTGCGCCAACCCGGCCTGTACCAACTTCTGGTCAGCGGCGATTCGATGATCGACGCCGGCATTTACGACGGCGATACGGTGCTGATCAGGCCGGCGCGCTCGGCGCCCAACGGCGCCATCGTCGTCGCCCTGATCGACGGCCACGAGGTGACGCTGAAACGCATTTACCAGCGTCCCGGCCGCCTCACGCTGCACGCCGAGAACCGGGCCTACCCGCCCCGCCACTACGCCCCTGAGCGGGTTGAAATCCAGGGCATCTTGCACTCGGTGCACCGTTTTTACTGACCGCCATGAATACGCCGTGGAAGCGGGCCATCGCCCTGGCCGATATGAATGCCTTCTTCGCCAGCATCGAACAGCTCGATGACCCGGCCCTTCGCGGCCGGCCGGTGGCGGTGACCAACGGCCAGCGCGGCACCTGCATCATCACCTGCTCCTACGAGGCGCGCGCCCGGGGGGTGCGGACCGGTATGCGCTTGCCCGAAGGGCGCCGGCGGTGCCCGGAACTGGTGCAGCGGCCGGCCCGGCCGGAACGCTATGCCGAGATCTCGACCCGCATCATGCAGGCGCTGGCCGGGATCACGCCGCTGATCGAGGTGTTCTCGGTGGACGAGGCGTTTTTGGATGTCACCGCCAGCCAGAAGCTGTTCGGCTCGATACCGGCCATCGGCGAGCACATCAAAGCAGTGATCTACCAGGTCTCCGGCATCCGCGCCAGCGTCGGCCTCAGTGAGGGCAAGCTGACCGCGAAATGGGCGGCGAAACGGCACAAACCGGACGGCCTGACTCTCCTGCCGCCGGAGCGGGTCAGACAGGTGCTGGCGCCGCGGCCGGTCGAGGAAATCTGCGGCATCGCGCGCGGCATCCGCGCCCACCTGGCCCGTTACGGCGCAACCACCTGCGGCGACGTCGCCCGCCTGCCGATCGGCGTGCTCGCCGGACGCTGGGGCGATATCGGCCGCCGCCTGTGGTCGGTGTGCCGCGGTCACGATCCGGCGCCGCTCGAACTGTCCGTCCCGGCGCCGCAATCGATCGGGCACGGCAAGGTCACGCCGCCGGAGACGCGCGCCCCCCGGATCGTCGTCACCTATCTGCTCCATATGGCCGAGAAAGTCGCCGCCCGCCTGCGCCGCCACGATTACGAGGCCGGCCGGATTGCGATCGGCGTGCGGACCCGAAGCGGCTGGCTGGAACACGACTACCGCACGCTGCCGACCGCCGCCAGCCACACGCTCCGCGCCCTCTGCCGGCATTTCGTGGATCACATCTGGCACGGCGAGGGGATTTTCCAGGTGCAGATCACGGCCCGCGCGCTTCGGCCGCGCGCCGGTCAACAGGACTGGTTGCGGCGAGGCGAGGCAGGCCGCCGGGCGCTCGACGACGTGGTCGATCGAATCAACCGGCGCTATGGCGAATTCGCCATCGCCCCGGGCACGCTGCTCGGCCGCTCGGATATGCCGAACGTGATCGCCCCGGCCTGGCGCCCAGCGGGCCATCGCGCGACGATCGAAGGATACCAGCACACCCGGCCGGCCGGGCGCGGCACCGGCGGGCGGCTGCAAACGATCGACTGAACCGGACCGGCCGCGAGACGGGCTCAGCGCGAGCCGGGTACCGGCCAAACGCGCCGGGTGAACGGCACTTCGCGGGGCGGGGCGTCGAGTTCGCGGGCGTAGCGGTGGCCGGAATAGACGGCGTGGGCGATCAGGCCGGGGGCCTCGGCGTCGCCGATCAGGCGGACGGTTTCGATGCCGGCCGCCGCCCAATCGCAGTCACGGGCGATGAGTTCCCGGTACAGTGCCTCGTCGGGCAGGCGCGAAGTCACGGCGACCAGCGCGGCGCACGGCAACGCGGTTTCGCGCCCGCTCCAGACGTCGGCGAGCACGAGATGATCGGCGGCCCATGACTCGATATTGTGCGAGACGAGCACGGCGATGCCCAGCCCGGCGAGGCGGCGGCGCAGATGCGGATAGTCGAGCGTATTGCGGCACCAGCCGGCGAGTTGATCGGCCGGGGTCACCAGCGTCACGCGGCGGCCGCTCGCGGCGAGCGCCTCGGCAATGACACCGGCAAGATAAAACTCGTCGTCGTCGAACACCACCACTTCGCCGGCCGGAAAGTCATCGCCTTCCAGCACGCCGTCCATGATGTCGTCCGGCGTAAAAACCGGGTGGCGATCGAAACCGGGGATAAAGCACCGCCCGGCCGCGGCGTAGGCGTTGCTGCGCCCGAAACCGTCGCGTCGCCAGCGGCTGCCGGTGGCGAGTGCGATGTGCCGGGCGCCGAATTCGAGGATGGTCGCGGCGTCGAGCGGCGATTCGCGGTACAGTGTTACGTTCGGCATCGCCGCCAGCCGGCCGAGCCGCCAATCGCGGACCCGGGCCCATTCGGCCAGCCCCGGCAGGCGCGCTTCGCGGCTCACCCGGCCGCCGAGTTCGCGCCCGGCCTCGGCCAGGTGAACCTCATAGCCTCTTTGGCCTAAGGCGCGGGCGGCTTCGAGCCCAGCCGGACCGCCGCCGGCGATCAGGATCCGGGCGTCCGACGCCGCCGGCGCGATCCGTTCCGGGTGCCAGCCCTTACGCCATTCCTCACCCATCGTCGGGTTCTGCGTGCAGCGGATCGGGGTCGAGGTCATGTCGCCGCTGACGCAGATGTTACAGCCGATGCACTCGCGGATCTCGTCGCTTCGCCCCTGTTCGATCTTCAGCGGCAAGAAGGGATCGGCGATCGACGGCCGGGCGGCGCCGATCATGTCGAGCACGCCGCGGCGGAGCTGCGCGGCCATCGTATCGGGCGAGGTGAAACGGCCGACACCGACCACCGGTTTGCTTGTCGTCTTTTTGACAAAGGCGACAAACGGCTCCTGCGCCCCTTCGGCGGCGTAGCGCGACGGTATCGAATCGTTGTACCAGGCGGCGATATTGACATCCCAAAGATCGGGCAACTCGGCAAGCAGTGCGACGATGTCTTGTGCCTCGGCGAGCGTCACGCCGCCGTCGCCGAGCAGTTCCTCGGTGGCCAGGCGCAACGCCACGGCACAACGGTCGCCGACCGCCTCGCGGGTGTCGAGCAACAGTTCCTTGAGCAGGCGGACGCGGTTTTCGAGGCTGCCGCCGTATTCGTCAAGCCGGTGGTTGCGCCGGCGCTGCAGAAAGTGCATGGCCAGCGACAAGTCGTGCGCGGCGTAAACATAGACGATATCGAAACCGGCGTGCCGGGCGCGCAGTGCGGCATCGCGATGCCAGCGGCGATATTCGGCGATATCGCCCTTGCTCATCGCCCGTGCCTGCTGCGGGTAACCGTATTTGCTCGGCTGGTGGGAAGGGGCGATCAGGACTTCGCGGGAATAAAGATTGGACGCCGTCGGTCCGTTGTGCGTCAGTTCGATCGCGGCCAGCGCCCCATGGGCGTGCACCCGCTCGCACATCAGAGCCAAAGCCGGGATATCGCGATCGTCCCACAACCGCGCTTCGATATACGGTGCCACATCGCCGCTCGGGTGGATTTCGCATTCCTCGGTGGCAACCACCGCCCAGCCGCCTTCGGCTTTCACCTCGCGCATCGCGGCGTGCGCCTCGGGCATCGCATGCCCCATGCCGTTGCAGTGCGGCACCTGAAAGAAGCGGTTTTTGGCCGTCACCGGGCCGATGGCCAGCGGCGCGAAAAGAATATCGTGGCGCGCCGGGCGGCTCATCGGGAACGAACGAGTGGCGCCGCCAGCCGGTCAGATCCGGATCAGGCGCCGCAACCAGAGCACCAGAGCCGGCAACAGGACGATGGCCCCGATCATGTTGACCAGGAACATGAACGACAACAAGAGCCCCATGTCGGCCTGGAACTTGAGTGCCGAGAACAGCCAGGTGCCGACCCCGGCGGCCAGCGTCAAGGCGGTGAAGACCACCGCCCGGCCGGTCAGCCTGAGCGCCCGGTAATACGCTTCGCCGATCTCCAGCCCCTGTTCCATAAACTCCGCCAGGCGGCTGTAGATATAAATGCCGTAATCGACGCCGATGCCGACGCCGAGAGCGACCACCGGCAGCGTATTGACCTTGAGGCCGATGCCGAGATAGACCATCAGGGTGTAGGCCAGATAGGAGACCATGGCCAGCGGCAGCACGATGGCCAGCGTCGCACTCAGCGAGCGGAACGTCACCAGGCAGAGCACGACGATCGCGGCATAGACCCAGAACAGGATCGGCGTCTGTGCCGCCGATACCACTTCGTTGACCGCCGCCATCACGCCGACGTTGCCGGTCGCCAGCCGGAAGCGCAGGCACGAACCCTCGGCGGTGATGGCCTTGCAGGTATCACCATCGCCGAACAGCGGCCGGCTCGCAGCCGCGCCGTCAAGTGGCCCACCGCCCGCTTCGTCCGGACCTTTGGGCAGCGGTGTCTCGATCAGCACTTCTGGGTCGATATTGAGTTGCTGGCGCAGCTCTTTGACTCTGGTCACGAGACGGCGGATCGTTTCGGCTTTGTGATCCTCGGTGAAGATCAAAACCGGCATCGCACTGCACTCGCGGTTCAAAAGCCCAGTGTCGGTTTCGATGTTGCCGAGCGCCTGGCGCATCACGTAATTGTCGCGCGACAGCACGCGCCAGTGCGGATTGCCTTCGTTCCAGCCGGCGTTGATCATTTTGGCGACCTGCGGCAGGGAAATGACCTTCTGCACACCTTCGACGTTGCTGATCAACCAGGCAAAGTCGTCGATGTTGCGCATCACCTGATAGTCTTCGGTGCACGCCTGGGATGTGGTCTCGCCGATCACGCCGATCACATCGACACCGAGTGCAAAACGGTGGCTGATCAGGTCGGCGTCCTGGTTGTAACGCGACGATTGCCTTAGTTCTGGCACACCGGCTTGGGAATCGCCGATCTGCACCTGCTGGCTTTTCGTGTATCCGAAAGCGAACAATACCGCCCCGACGGCGATCGCCGCCAGCGCCGGGCGCGGCCGGGCGAAAGCGGCCAGCCAGAGCCAAAGCTTGTTATGTTCGCCGGCCTTGCGATAAAGACGTTCGCGGTAGCGCTGCTCGTCGCCGACCCGGACATACGACAACAACACCGGCAACAATATCAGGTTGGTCAGGATGATCACCGCGACGCCGACACTGGCGGTGATGGCCAGTTCCTGGATGATCCGGATATTGATGAACAAGATGGTCAGAAAGCCGATCGTATCGCTGAGCAGGGCGATGATACCCGGCGCCAATAACTTGCGGAAGGCGCCGCGCGCCGCGCCCAGGCCGTCGGCGATCGGGATTGAATCGAGACTGAGATTCTCGGCCCGGCAAGCATCGGGCGAACGGCCCGAGAAAAACTTTTCGACGGTGTAGGCGGTAATCATCTGCACGCCGTGACTGACAGCGATCGCAAAAATCAGAAACGGCGTCAGGATGTTCATCGGGTCGATGCCGAAGCCGAACAGCCTGAGCGCGCCGAGCTGCCAGATCACGGCGATGATCGAGCAGGCCAGCGGCAGGATCGTCAGCTTCACTGAGCGGGTGAACCAGTAGAGCAGTGCCGCGGTCAGGAGCAGCGAGATAAAGAAAAACCCGACCACACTTTTAGCACCGTCGGCGATGTCGCCGATGATTTTGGCAAAACCGATGATGTGGATGCTGTGCGCGTCGTTCTCGAAATCGGTGCGGATCTGTTCGAGCCGCCGGGCGATGTCCTGGTAATCGATCTTCTCGCCGGTTTGCGGATCGTTCTCCATCAGGTTGGCCCAGACCATCGCACCGCCGAAATCCTCGGCGACCAGGCGGCCGATCTCGCCCGATTTGACGATGTTGCCGCGCACCCGCTCGAACATCTCCGGAGACGGTGCGAAATCGGCGGGAATCACGTTGCCGCCGGCGAAACCATCCTCGACGATTTCGGTAAAGCGGACGTTGGGCGTGAACAGCGAGCGGACGCTAGCCCGCTCGACGCCGGGAATAAAAAACACGCGGTTGGTGATTTCCTCCAGCGCCTTGAAATAATCGGCGTCGAACATGTCGCCGTCTTTGGCCATCAGGGCGACGAGCACGCGGTTGGCGCCGCCGAACTCCTGATAGAACTGGAACGTCTGCATGTACTCGTGCTCGATCGGCAACTGCTTCATGAAGCCGGCATCGACCTTGAGCTGGCTGGCAAGGCCCAGCATCAGCAGCGTCAACAGGGCAAAAACCGCGAGCACCAGCGGCCGGCGGGTGAAAACCAGGCGTTCTGCAAACTGCCGCCAACCGGCGATCGGTTTGTTCATGGCCGGGATGCCTCAACTGCAAATGAAATTTGTTTGACCCCGTCCTCGCCGGCGAGCAGCAGATGGTCATCGAGAAAAAGCACCGCGGTCAGATCCTCCCCCTCGGGCAGACGGCGGGCCGTCAGTTGCAAAGCGCCGGGCGTACCGCTCAACAAGGCGCCGTCGGAGCCGGCAATGACCAGCCTTGCGCCGTCGGCCGACAGCGCGGCACCGAACAGGTTCTGGGTAATGCCGGTTTCCACGGCCTGCCAATCGGTACCATTGTTGCAACTGCGGAAGACATGGCCGCGCAGGCCGAAAGCGAGCAGGCAGCGCTCGGATTCGATCAGCGCCCCGAACAGCGAGCCGACATACGGCAGGCGGAAGTGCTGCCAGGTTTCGCCGCGATTGAAACTGCGATAACCGTTGCCTTTTTCGGCGGCGATCAGCAAGGTGCCGTCGGGCAGCTCGACGATTTGGTTGAGGTGGCATTCGCCGTAGTCGAAACAGTCATCGACGAATTCCTCGGCAGCGGCGTTGATGCCGGCGGCGCCGCCGATATCCCCCTCATCGAGCCATTCTTCCTCGTCATCCGGCGCGGCATCGCCGACGTCCTCGGCCGCGCCTTCATCGGCCCCTTCGAGGTGGTCGTTGATCGAGGCGGCAAGCCAGTTCGCGCCGCCGTCTTCGCTGGTCAACACGACGCTGTAGGCACCGACCGCAATACCGCGGTCGGCATCGAAGAAAATCGCGTCCATCAGCGGCTGGCGGGCATCCGGGTCGCTGTACTGCAAATCCCAACTCTCGCCCATATCGCCGCTCGAGATGATGACGCTGTCGTGGCCGACCGCCCACAGGCGCCCGTCCCTGAACGTGACGGCGTTCAATGTGGCGCGGGTCGGGACGTGCAAGCTCTGCCGCCAGGCCTCACCGTCTTCGGAAATCAGGACGTGGCCGCGCTGGCCGACCGCGATGTAACGGTCGTTGGCTTTGATCACGTCGAGGACCAACGACTTGGCGGCAAGCCGCGCCGGATAGACCTCTTCTACGGTCGGCGCGCTGGCCGCAGAATCACCACCGGGTGCCGCAGCCACCGGCAGCACCGCCGCCAGCGTCGATAACGATAATTGCGCCAAGGCGCGAAGTCCTGATTTCATCATGCTCGCCTCATCACTACGCCGGCGACGAACACCGAACGATGAGCGGATCTCCGGCCGGCCGGTGACGGCCCCACCGAACGAAGAATATCGAATTCACGGTTATCGTGCCGGGGCCGAGCATCGTCTCGACCCCGACCCGTAAGCATGCGGCCCGCGGCGCTCAGCGCCGGCCGCGCTTGCGCAGAGCCTGGGGCGTGAAGTTCGACTCCGGCAGTTCGACATTGAAGGTATTGACCGGATCGTTGTTGTCGAAGCCCTGGGCGACATAGCGCCCCGATTGCAGATCGTAATGCGCCTCGACCGTGGACCAGAATGTCGGCACGTCGTAGTAATTGATGCTGTGCGCTTCGGAGTGCCGCCAGAACTGTTCGCGCTGGTCGTAGTGGTCGATGTACAGGATCTGGTAGCTGTCCTCGTCGAGATAATAGGTGCGGCGGGCGTTGATGTGCCGCGTGCCCTCCTTGAGGTGGGCATCGACGATCCACACGCGGTGCAGTTCGTAGCGCATCATCTCCGGATTGAGGTGCCCGGGCTGGATGATCTGGCTGACGGACAGGCCGCCGGCGTGCACCTTGTAGGAGTTATACGGCACGTACATCTCTTTTTTGCCGATCACTTCCCAATTGAAGCGGTCCATCGCGCCGTTGAACATGTCGGTCATGTCGTTGGTACGCAGGCCGTCCGACGCCGTGCCGGGGTTGTCGTAGGCGACGTTGGGGGCGCGCCGCACGCGGCGCTGGCCGGGGTTGTAGATCCACGCCTGGCGCGGCTGCTTGACCTGGTCGAGCGTTTCGTGCACCAAAAGGATATTGCCGGCCAGCCGGGCCGGGGCTTCGACCTCCTGGAAGAAGTACAGCAGGATGTTGTTGATGCTGTCGATCGTCGCCCCTTCCTTGAAGTACGGCCCCAAAAGCTCCTCGCGCAGCTTGACCATCGTGTACGAGCCGCCGACGGTCGGCGCGATCTGGTTGTTGTAGCGCGTGCCGCCGATGCCCTTGTATTTCAGCTTGTGGTTCCACATCAGCTCGTAGGCGCTTTCCGGGAACGGAAACGGGAAACCCTCGGCAACGTCGGCGACGCCGTCGCCGTCGGCGACGATCCGACCGGTTGCCGCGTTGCGCTTGGTCATTTCGTAGGTGCGTTCGGGGAACGAGGCGCTGCGCCGGCTGGGATACACCTCCATGTAATACGTATCGGGGTAGCGCTTGAACATCTCCTGGGCGCCGACGCTGAGCTTGTCGGCGTACTGGGTATAGTTCGAGGCATCGATCCGAAACAGCGGCCGGTCGGCGGCGAACGGGTCGGGATGATGATCACCGGGTTGGTAACCGGCCGGCCAGTCGGCGCGGGTCAGACCGCCGGTCCAGGCCGGGATCGTGCCGTCGGCGTTGCCGGCCCGCTCGGAACCCATCGGCGTCAGGTCGCGGTCCAGGCGGCCGACCTGATCCGGTTTGGCGCCGGCGGCGGCCAGGGCCGGGGCAAGGCTCATGACGATGAGAACAATGGTGTTGCGATTGAGTTTCATGGGGCTCACCTCGGCGGATCAGAAGTTGTAACGCGCGACAAACGACACAAAGTCACGATCGTTCAGTAGATTGAAGTTGCCGGCGCCGAAAAAGGTCGTATAGGAAATCTCGCCGGTCCAGGTATTGAGATAGTTGAAACCCAATGTCGTGGTTACCGATTTGCGGTTCTCGATGAAATTGCCGCCCGGCCCCGGCGTCGTGCCATCGACGTCGTGGTTGAAGGCCACCTGCGGGCTGATCGTCACCGCGGTTCCGAAGGCGCTGTTGTAATCGGCGCGGACCAGCAGGCGGTAGCCCCAACTGAACGAATTGGGGAACCCTTTTTCCTGGGTCAGCGGATTGCGCAAGGCGCCGCTCAGCGCATCCGGCCCGCCGCCGGTCGAGGTGCCCGGGCCGTCGAAGCGCAGCACGTCCTTATCCGGGAAGGACCAGACTTTGGTCGCACCGATTTCGCCGACGATCGCGATCTGGTCGGCATCGAGCGGGTTGCTGGCGCCGATCAGCGACGTGAACGTGGTCTGGAACTGCGTCACGTCGAGCCGCTCGAAGCCGCGGATTTCCGCCCCCGGAGCGAATTCGCCGAGCTGGCTACGGAACCGGTTGACCTCCTCGGGGATAAAGGCGTTGAGCGGCGACAGGCCGGCGAACAGCAGTTCGACGTCGTCGAGCTGGAACGGCATATCCGGCCGGTAGCTGACTTCGCCGGCCCACGAAATCGTCTGGTTGAAGATCGTGGTGTTGAAACTGGCGCCGATCAGGTCGATGTTTTTCGGATATTCGACGAATACCGAACCGGTGGTCGGGTCGGTCGAGGTCACGGCGGTACCGCTGAGGACCGGCAGGCGGCTGTGATAGTTGAGATAGTACAAACCGAATTCCGTGTCGTTGAGTTCCGGCGAAAAATACCGCAGGGCAAAACCGAACTGGTCCGGGTCGTCCTCGGGCGGCCGGTCGAGGCCGCGCGGCAGCGCCGCGGCGCAACCGGGTGCCAGGCGCACGCCGCTGCGGCACACTTCATTGAACAGATCCTGGTTGGTCACCGGTTGCGGCACCAAGCCAAAGCTCAGCATCGCGAACTGGCCGCCGGGCGTGGCAAAATCGTTGGTCGAGAAGAACGTTCCGGCCGGTTCCGGGTCGATCTGTTCGAACTCAAAAATCAGGACGCTTTCGAGCGACAGGTTTTCGTTGAAGGTGAGCGAACCCCACAGCATGTTCTGCGGCAGAAAGGCTTCGCGCAACTCGGCGCCGGCGACGCGCAGTTTGGCGACGTCCACCGGGTTGATGACGTTGATGCCGTTCTGGATGAACGTGCTCTCGCCCCAGCTTACAACCTGGCGGCCGACGCGCAGCGAGGCGGCCATTTCCTCGCCGATGTTGAAATTACCCCACAGGTAGGCGTCGAGCAACTGGAATCGCTCGCCGGCGAGGAATTTCGCAGTCTTGGTCAGCCGCTCCTCGCCCTGGACGGCGAAATCGTTGAACCAGCTCAAGCGGGTGAAGGCGCCGAAGTTCTTGTACCGCACATCGATCTCGCTCAGCACCTTGGTGGTATTCGAGATGATGTCCCACTTGTCGGGAAAGTTCAGGTTGCCGTCGTCGCCGTTGGCCGAAAAAGCGCCCGGCGCGGCGATCTGCTCGGCCAGCGGCCGGGTCGAGATCAACGGGTCGAAGAACGATTTGGCGATCAGGTCCTCGTCGGGGTTTTCGGTACGCAGCGACAAGCCGTAACTCAAGGTCGTGTCGATCTTGACTTCGAGATCGCCTTTGAACAGGTCGAAGCCGAAAGCCAGCGCCGGGGTGGAATGGATCGCGCCCAGGCCGGCAAGGCCGGCGGCGACCGCCAGCGGCAGCGGGCGGCGGAGCAGGCGGCCGAGGCGAATTTTGCTGTCTTTGTGTTTCATGGTCGGTGCTCCTTATTGGGTCACGATGACGGACGGGTTGTTGACCTGCACCGCCGTACCTTGGGAAACGATGAAACTCGCCATCTGGCCCTGCATTTCGGCGAATGCGGCAGGCGACGAGGTCGGATCGAGCAGCGAACCGTGACTGGCCGGCGGCACGAAGCGCAGCGCGGCGCGCAGCCCCAGCGGATCCTGGGCGCTCGCCGTCAAGGTATCGAGGCCCATGATCCGAATCAAAGGTTCGGTGCCGGAAAGCGGCGCCCCGGCGACCGCGTTCGGGATCACCAGATCGTCGATCACCTCGTGCAGCAGCACGGCGTTGGTGGCGGCGGTCAGGGCGCCCCAGTTGATCGGATCCGAGCTATCGACGACGGTCTGCGCGGCGACGAAAAAGGCCTCGAAATCCGGCGTCCCCGGTTGTAGCCCGGCGGCCGCCGCCAGCCCGGCGCGGATGCGCGGCCCGAAAGTCGCCGAACTGTCGAGCAATTTCCCCAGACCACCGCCCGGCACCGACAACAGCGCGGTGTTGACGGTCGGCTCGACGGCCAAAAACGGAATGCCCTGGATCGCACCGAGCGACTGGCCGACGAACGAGATGCGCGCCCCGTCGAAATCGGCCAGGCCGTCGCCGGTGAAATCGATGGTCGGGATCGTTACGGCGAGGATCGACAGGTCGGCCTGCGCCTGGCGGGCGTTGTCGCGCGAGACCAGCAGGTTTGCCAGGTTGATGAACCAGGTGCCGGAGCCGTCAATGATGCCGTCCGGCCCCGGCGCGCCGGTCACGTTGTTGGCCAGGTCGAGGGCGAAGGTCCGCTCGTTGGCCAGTGGTGCGAACGGCGTGTTTTCGATGTTCAGGGCGGCGAGCGGCTGCGCCGGATCGAGCGGGTTGACGTCGGTGATCCCGTGCAGCGGCTGGTCGATGGCGATCGCGACGAAACCCTGCGAGGCGAGCGTATCGGCGATCGCCAACAGATCGGCGCGGCTGCGCGTGATGCCGTGCTGGAAGATCACGACCGGCCAGCCGGCCGCCGGCTTGGTCCGGCCGCTGCCGGCGTTGGGCACCGTCATCAACACCGGGATCGTCTGCACCCCGGTCTGCACCGGGAACGGATTGGCGACCGTGACGTTCGTCGAGGTCGGATCGAGGCCGAGTTGATCGAACGGCGCGACGAAGGCGCCGGGCGCCGCCTGCCAGAAGCGGTCGAGCGCCGCGGTCGGGTTGGCCGGCGACGGGATGCCGAGATAATAAGGGACGCTCAAAATACCAATGAACAGATCGGCGATGCCCGGTGAGCCGGGCACGACATTGCCGGTTGTCAGGCCGCTCGGCACCAGCGTCGCGGCGCCGGGCTGGGCGATCGAGCGCAGCAGGCTGAGCACCGGGGTGATGGACTGCGTCGTCACCGTCCAGCTCAACACGATGTTGTCGCGATTGATACCCTGGCTCGCCGCCGCGGCTTCCTGGGTATTGATGATCTGGCGGAGCGGCTCCAGCGCCTGGGCGTTGGCGGTGGGCAGCAGAGGATCGGTGCTCGCGCCGTTGGCGTCGATCAGCGGCGAGGTGCGCTTGGCCAGAAAATAGGTCTGCGCCGGCGTCACGTTGTTGCCGTCATTGTCGGTCAGGCCGTTGGTCAGCACCGCCATATAGGCGGTCAACTGCTGGAGCGGTACGAGCGGCACGATGACCAGCGTCTGGCCCGGCGGCCCGACACTCGATAGCGTCGCGACATATTCGACGCCGGGGGTCAGCTCGCGGACGACCTGCTGCACGGCGATATTGCCGGTCACCAGCCGGACCTCGAACAGCCGGACGGTGCTGCCCGGAACGATCGAACTGGGGCGCAACGGCCGCGAGAACGTCGTGCTCCACGGCGCGACGGTGCTGAAGCCGTCCAGCGCGTTGAGGGCAACTCGCGGATTGCTGAAATCGGTCGGATCCGGGACCGGGATATTCACCGTGATATCGGTGGTGCCGAGCAGCAGCAGGTTGGCCGGGAACGGGATCACGGCGTTGGTCGGGTCGAAATTGGCCGTGATGATTGCGGTGGTCGGCGTACCGTCGGTATTGGTAGCCGGGTTTTGCGGCACGGCCCTCTCGCTGTTCCCGCTCTTGCTGCCACAGGCGGCGAGCAAAACGGACAGCATCAGGGCTGCGGGTAGCGCAGGATGGAAAAACGGCTTGGGCATGAGTAATCCCCTGGTTATTATCGGACGACGCACCTCATATCATAGAAACAGGTGACATACGATTGCAAGGGGATGACCCCGGTTTTATCGCACCGATCGGCCCAATGGAGGGCAAAACAATGCGAATGAGTATCCCCACGGACGCCGCGCGCCGCGCCGTACTGTTCGCCGCCACGTGTTTCCTGGCGGCGCTCACCACGGCCCAGGCCCACCCGCCGCTGGGCGAACTGGGTGTTGACGAAGCCCGCCGCCTGCTGGCCTCCGGCGAGATCGGCAGTGTTGACCTCACCCGCCATTACCTCGAGCGGATCGCTGTGCTCGACGATGCCGGACCGCACCTCAACGCCATCATCGATACCAATCCCGAGGCGCTGGCCGACGCCGCGCGCCTCGACCGCGAGCGCCGCGCCGGCCACATCCGCTCGCCGCTGCACGGCCTGCCGGTCGTGCTGAAGGCCAATATCGCGACCGCCGACAGCCTGCCGACCACCGCTGGATCGCTGGCGCTGGCCGGTTTCACCGCCGGCCGCGACGCGGCGTTCGTCGCCCGGTTACGGGAGGCCGGCGTCGTGATCCTGGCCAAGGCCAACCTCAGCGAATGGGCCAATTTCCGCGGCCGGCGCTCGGTCAGCGGCTGGTCGAGTCTCGGCGGGCAGACGGTGAACCCCTATGTGCTGGACCGCAATCCATGCGGTTCGAGCTCCGGTTCGGGGGTTGCGGTCAGCGCCGATCTGACGCTGCTCGCCGTCGGCACCGAAACCGACGGCTCGATCGTCTGCCCGGCGGCGGTCAATGGCATCGCTGGCATCAAGCCGACGCACGGCGCGGTCAGCACCGACGGCATCATCCCGCTCGCCACCAGCCAGGACATCGCCGGGCCGCTGGCGCGCAGCGTCGCCGATGCCGCCGCCCTGTTGCAGGCGATGCTGACCCCAAAGGCGGCCAAGCGGCTCGGCGCCGATCTCGAAGCCGCGGCCCGCAGCAGCGATCTGGCCGGCCGGCGGCTCGGCGTCGTCACCGCGTTCAACGATGAGTTCCCCTGGCTCGCCGCCCTGATGGACGATGTGACGGCCCGTCTCGAAGCCGCCGGCGCCGCGACCGTCGAAATCGAGGAGTGGCAACTCGACGAGCAGGTTTACGAAGACGAATTGTTCGTGCTGACCTACGAATTCCGCCGCGACCTCGAAAACTGGTTTGCGGACTTCGCCTATCCCAACGGCCTGCGCACCATGGCCGACCTCGCCGCCTTCAACGACCGCAACGCCGCCGCCGTGATGCCGATCTTCGGCCAGGAGTATGTCCTGGCCGCCGTCGCGCTCGATCTGACCGGGGAAGAAAACCACTGGCGTGAAGCCCGCGAGCGCAGCCGCCGCGCGGCGCGCCGGCTGATCGACCAGACGCTGCAAAAGCACGACCTGGCGGCGATCCTGCTGCCGGCCTACGCTCCGGCCTGGCCGCTCGATTACCTGAACGGCGATCGCGTCGGTTTCGGCAACTCGAGCGCCGGCGCCATCGCCGGTTACCCGCAGGTCGCCTTCCCCGGCGGTTTCCGCGGCGAGCTGCCGGTCGGCCTGCTGCTCGTCGGCGGCGCTTGGCAGGACCGCGATGTCATCGCCCTGGCCTCGGCCGCCGAACGCCTGCTCGCCGCCCGCCGCCCGCCACGCTGGCTGAAGAGCCTCGAACGATCGCCGTCTAGCTGAACCCCACAGTTGGATTATCACTCCAGCATGGCCTGGAGGCGTTGCAGTTCGAAAATCACCTCCATGGCGCAGGAGTCACATGGATCGAGCATCAGGCTGGTGCAATTGTCCGCCGCCAACAGCAATAATATCGTGCGCCACAACTTCGGATTTTCCCGGGAATCAGGTACAATGACTTGGGTTAGCGCCACGAGACAAACATGAATCTAACAATTGAGTATGAGCAAGAGACTGATGGCCGGTGGCTTGCCGAGGTCATCGGCCTGCCTGGCGTCTTGGCCTACGGCGCTAGTGCTGACGAAGCGATGCTCAAGGCAGAAGCACTTGCATTGCGTACCATTGCAGAGCGCCTTGATCATGGCGAGTCCCGGCCTATGCCCGTCAGTATTACCCTGAACGCTGCATGAGCCAATGGTCATCCGTCAAATCCAGGAGGCTGCTCAAAGCGCTCTTGAAAATCGGATGGCAAGTCAAGCGACAATCCGGCTCCCACAAAACCCTCCAGCGCGAGGGTTGGCCTGATTTTGTGTATGCGTTTCACGATGGCGAAGAAATCGGACCTCGTATGCTGACTCGTGTCGCAAAACACACCGGTCTGAAACCATCGGATCTGTAGCACCCGAGTGACTGCAACGGATGGCAAATTCGCTACCTTCCGTTGCCGCCGATAAACTTGGTCGTAGAGCGTGTTGTAATCAAATAAAACTGTCCGGCTTCACTGTCGTGGAACAGCACGTCATAGCTGCCGATCAACTCCACCAAATGCGGGTTGCCTGCCGCGTTGGGCAGCACGCTAAGGCGTGCCCGGCGCACACCGGGTGCCGGGGCGGTAAAGCCGGCGTCGGAAATTCAGACTGTCAGCGCGGCGCGCAGTTTTACAACCTGCCCCGGGTGGTCGGTGAAAACACCATCGACGCCGAGCGCCGCCAGTTGCCGGAAAGCGTCCTCAATCACCAGAGGATTGCCGTCGGCGCCGAGGCCGCGAAACGGTTTTTCGGCGCGCAGCGTATAGGCGTGAACCCACAACCCGGCGCGGTGCGCGGCTTCGACCACCTGGGCGCCGGCAGGGCGCAGCAGATCAGCGGCGGCGAGCGCGAGGCCGCTGGCGTAATTCTGCGCCATCCAGGCCAGTACTTCGGGCCTGATCAGTGCATCCCAGTTGAGGCGGCCGCCGAGATCGACCAGTTTGGCCAGCTCGCCGTAACTCTCGCCGGTCGAAAACGAGCGGGTCGCGGCGTAGCGCAGATCGTACGGCGCGCCGGAAGCCCCGAGCGGGCCGATCAGTTGCACCAGCGGAAAATCAACGCCCGAGGCCGGCATCACGTGCCGTTTCAGATCGAGCAGGCATTCGATCTCGAAGCACTGGATCATCGCCTGGGCCGGCGCCGTCACACCGAGTGCCGCCAGCCGGGCAACCAGCAGCCGCTCGACCGGGTGGCGGAGCGGCGCGCCGCCGAGCGTTGTGCCTTCGCTCCCGAACCAGGTCGGGTACTTGAGCTCGGGGTAGATCGCCACTTCCGGATAGCCGGCCGCCGCCATATCGCGGACCAGTGCGACGATCTCGCCGATCTCGGGCACGCCCTCTTCGCCGTCGTGCGCGGCGCTCGCCGGGCGGATCGCCGGGTAGCGCTCGCGGGCCCGGAGCATCCGGCTCTCGGCGAGCGTGAAATCCTCGCTGAACCAGCCCTCGCGGGCGACGCCGTCGATCACCTTGGTTGTCCGCCGAGCGGCAAATTCCGGATGCGCCGCAACATCGGTCGTCGGCGTCAGGTCGTTCTCGTGGCGCGAGATCAGGTGACCGTCGGCGGTGACGACGAGGTCCGGCTCGATGACCTCGGCACCCTGCTCGATCGCCAGCCGGTAGGCGGCGAGCGTATGCTCCGGCCGCTCACCACTGGCGCCGCGGTGGGCGATGATCATGGGGAGGTGGCGCTCGGTCATTGGCATTTTCCGTTGTGGTTGCCTGAGCAGACCGTATCGTAAACCGACTGCTGGCAGAAAAGCAGCCGGCCGCACCGGGCGCCAGCAGCGAGGTGATATCCTGCTGCATCTGACCCTTCGATCACAACCAGATTGTAGAGAGGATTCAGTAATGGACAATCGATTCGGTATTTGGTCAGCCGGCGTGCTCGGCGTGGTGCTGATGGCGCTTTCCGGCTGCCAGGAACCGGCGCCGTCGGCCGGCGAAGCGGTGGAGGTGGTGCCGGCCGCGGAGCGGGCGCATCTGGCGGCGCTGGAATTGCAGGCGATTTACGAGGAATACTGGGAAGAGGCGCTGCAACGCAACCCACTGCGCGCGACGTTTATCGGCGATGGGCGCTACAACGACCGGCTGCCGAATTTCCTGTCCCCGGAGTACCGCGCCGCGGACCAGGCGTTCGCCGAGCGCTGGCTCAAGCGCGCCCAGGCGGTGGATGCCGCAGAGCTGAGCGGCCGGGATTTGATCAGCCGCCGGGTGTTCATCGCCGATCTCGAAGGCGAGATCGAGGGCTACCGCTTTGCGAGTCATCTTTTACCGCTCAACCAGTTTTTCAGCCTGCCCAACCAGTTCGCTATGCTCGGCTCGGGGACCGGCGCCCAGCCCTTCAAGACGGTACAGGATTACGACAACTGGCTAAAACGGGCGGCGCACATCCCCGAATTGTTCGCCCAGATGATCGCCAATATGCGCGCCGGGATCGCCGCCGGCATCACCCAGCCGCGCGTGTTGATGGAAAAAACCCTGCCGCAGCTCGCCGCCCAGCTCGCCGGCGACCCGGAAGCGAGCCTGTTCTGGAAGCCGGTGGCGAACTTCCCCGAGGATATCCCGGCGGCCGACCGCGAGCGCCTCGCCGCCGCCTACCGCGGGCTGATTACGGACACCCTGATTCCGGCGTACCGCGAACTGCACGATTTCGTCCGCGACGAATACCTGCCGGCGTGCCGGACGACCGACGGGCTGGGCGCCCTGCCCGACGGCGCGCAATGGTACGCCTACCGCGCCCGGCAAGCGACGACCACCGACCTGACGCCGGAGGATATCCACCAGATCGGTTTGCAGGAAGTGGAGCGCATCCACGGCGAAATGCGCCAGGTGCAAGCGGAACTCGGCATTGACGGCGATCTCCAGGCCCTGTTCGAACACATGAAATCGTCGCCGGACAGTTATTTTTCGAGCGAGGAGGAATTGCTCGCCGCCTACCGCGCCTTCCGCACCACGGTCGAACCCCTGCTGCCGGCCCTGTTCGACGTCAAGCCCAAGGCCGATTTCGAGATCCGGCCGGTCGAGGCGTTCCGCGCCGCCTCGTCCTCCGGCGCCTCGTACCAGGGGCCGTCGCTGGACGGCACGCGGCCCGGGATTTTCTACGTCAACACCTACGATCTCAAGGCCCGGCCGCGCTACGCGCTCGAATCGTTGTTTTTGCACGAGGCCGAACCGGGGCACCATTTCCAGATCGCCCTGCAGCGCGAGCTGACCGATCTGCCGGCGTTCCGCCGCTTCGGCGGCGAGACAGCGTTTAGCGAGGGTTGGGGACTGTACGCCGAATCGCTCGGCAAGGAACTCGGCGTTTACCGCGACCCAAGGATGTATTTCGGCGCGCTGGCCGCCGAGCTGTGGCGCGCCATCCGCCTGGTGGTCGATACCGGCCTGCACGCCAAGGGCTGGAGCCGGCAGCAGGTACTCGATTATATGTACGCCAATTCGCCGGCCGAACCGACGCAGGCGATTTCAGAGGCCGAACGTTTCATGGCCATCCCCGGCCAGGCGCTGGCCTACAAGATCGGCCAACTCAAGATCCGCGAACTGCGCACTAGTGCCGAACGGGCGCTCGGCGAGCGCTTCGACGTCCGCGCGTTTCATACCGAGGTGCTCAAAGACGGGTCGCTGCCGCTGTCGGTTCTGGAATTCAAGATCGATGAGTGGCTCGCCGCAGCACAAACCGCGCCGCCAGCAGCAGACTGAGCGCCAAAAGTACCAGCGCCGGGCCGGCGATGGCCGGCACGGCAGCCGGTTCGGGCAGCGTCATGCTGGCGAAAACGTGCACCAGCCCGGCATCGCCGATCGCTCCGTCGGCGGCGGACGGCGCCGCGGCGGCAAGCAACTCGCCGGCGATCGCCACGCGCCGTCCGAAGCCGCTGAAGCTCTGACCCTGTCCGGCGGCGAGACGGGCGGTGAACTGCCAACCCCCCTCGCCGTCGCGGTCCAGTACATAGACCACGCCGCTACGTTCGGTGTTGCCGGTGGCCTGCGGTGCGCCGGCCACCGCCCGGTCACCGGCGACATCCAGTGCGTCACCGAACAGATCCTCTTCCTGGCCGTCCGGCGCCAGCAGCTTCTGTCTTTCGACCCATTGCCCGGAAGGCAAAAGGTCAAATACATACACCGCACCGCGATTGTTCAGGCCGCCGTCATCGACGGCGCTCGCCCCGATCAGGGCCTGGTCGCCGGCCAGGGCCACGGCGCTGCCGAAGGCGTCGAACGGTTGGCCATCGCCGGCGGTCAGCGTCGCCTCGAGCTGCCACACGCCGCCGCCGAACCGGAAGACCTGCGCCCGGCCCTGAAAGACGTTACCACCGACCGTGGCGCGCGGCGCCCCGATCAGCGCCAGATCGCCAAGCAGATCGAGCGCGATCGCGAACTGATCGGCACTGCCGCCGGCCGGATCGGTGAGTTTGCCGGAAAGTTGCCACAGGCCGCCGGTATCGACGCTGAAGTGATAGGCGGCGCCCTGATCGGCGATGGCCCCGTCGCCCTGCGGCGTGCCGCCGAGAATCGTTGCGCCGTCGGTCGCCGCTGTCGTGCCGAACTCGTCGAAAGTTTGGCCGTCGGGCGCGGTGAGCTTGGCGCTTTGGACAAACAGTTCCTGGCCGTCCGGCGCGAACACGTATAACGCACCGCGCCATTGCATCGCGTCGATGTCGGCGCGTTGCGCGCCGATCGCGAGCAGGCCGCCGCCGAGCGCGGCCGAGGCCCCGAAGCGGTCATCGGCGACCCCGTCGGAGGCGAACAGCGACTGGCTGAGCACCACCACTCCATCCGCCGCCACCCGATAAACGTGGGCACTGCCTTGCAACGCATTGCCGCCGACGGTGGCGAACCGCTGGCCGACCACGAGCCGGCCCGCGTCGAGGGCCAGCGCGCTGCCGAATTCGCTGCCCGCCTCCGGCGCCGGCGAGCCGAGCGCCGCCGCTTCCCGCCAGGTTCCCTGATCCAGCGCCGCGGCCGGCAGCACCGCCCAGCCAAGCAACCAGGCAGCAGCCCGCCAGGCGTTCCGCTTCGCGGTTACAGTGCATCGCCTCGTCATGAGCACTTGATCCCGTATAAGCCGAGCCGGGCGATCGCCTCGATCGCCGGGTCGGGCAGCAAAAACGACACATCGGCACCGCGCGCCAGCCGCGCCCGGATATCCGACGAGGCGATCGCCAGTTGCGTCACTTCGAGATGCAGCACCCGGCCGGCCGGCACCTGGCGCAGGATTTCCGGAGCGGCGGCGCGTTTAGCCAGGTCAGCGGCAAGGCCGGCCGAATACTTCGCCACGCTCTCCGGGCGGGTCATCACGACCAGGTGCGCCGCACCGAGCAAGTCGCGCCAGCGGTGCCAGCGTTCGAGGCCGTTGGCCGCGTCCTGGCCGACGACCAGCGCCAGAGGCGCATCCGGGCCGAGTTGGCGGCGCAGATCGTCGAGCGTATCGGCCATATAGGACGGTCCCGGGCGGTGAATCTCCCGCTCGTCGAGATGAAATTCGGGGTGTCCGGCGAGCGCCGCGCCAAGCAGCGCCAGACGCTCGGCACCGCCCGCCGCGGGCGGTGGGCGGTGGGGCGGCGTGCCGGCCGGCACGAAGCGGAAATCGTCGATGCCCAGCGCCTCGCGAACTTCGGCGGCGGCGCGCAGGTGGCCGTAATGCACCGGATCGAAAGTGCCGCCGAACACCGCGGTCAACGGCCGGTGGTTCATCACGCCGCAACCCGACCCAGTGGCCGGCCGCACAGTTCGAGGATCAGCCGTTCGACGGCAACGGCGAAATCGCCCCGTTCCTGGCCTTTTGCCAGCCGGTCGAGCCGGGCCATCGCCGCCAGCGCCCGCCGCACACCGCCGGGCCCCAGGCGATCGGCGGCGCGGCGCATGGGGCCCTGGCGCGCCGGCCAGATGCGAAGATCAGCGAAGGCCTTCTGGATGCCTTCGCCGGCCGCCAGTTGCTGCCACTGGGCGAGCAGCGAAAACTCGCGGGCCAGGGCGGCGACGACGAGCGGCCGGCCGAACGCGGCGCGTTCGAGGCCGGCGGCAATGCGCAAGGCGTTTCCCGCATCGCCGTTCAGAACCGTTTCTGCCAGGCGGAAGGCATCGTAACTGGCGCTGTCGGCCACCGCGGCATTGAGCTGCTCGAATTCGATCTGCCCGGGGCCGTAGAGCAGCAGCAGTTTGTCGATTTCCTGCGCCGCGGCCAAAAGATTGCCTTCGACCCGCTCGGCGAGCAGCGCCACCGCCGCTGGTGGCGCCGACAGTTGGCGGCTGGCCAGGCGCCGGCGGATCCACTCGGGCAGATTTTCCGGTTTGACCTGCCAGCACGGCACATAGACGCCGGCCTCGGCAACAGCCCGGGCCCACGCCGTGCGCTCGAGTTCGAGGTTCCATTCGGCGATGTCGAGCAGCAGGATGTCGTCATGACCGGCAGCCAGCCAATCGCCGATCGCCTTGGCCCCGTCGCGCCCGATTTTGCCCGACGGCAGGCTGAGTTCGATGAGTCTGCGGCTGGAAAACAGCGAGCGGTCGGCGGCCAGGGCGGCCAGTTCACCCCACGAGAAACGCCGGTCGGCGTCGATCGGGTGGCGCTCGCCGGCGCCCTCGGTCGCCAGGAATTGGCGGATCGCGCGCCGCGCCTCGTCGCGCAGCAACAGCTCCGGGCCGGCGACCAGCCACAGCGGCGCGGGCGGCGGGCTCAAGGCTTTGTGCAGTGCCTCGGGAAAGACCTTCACCGGCGCTCAGCCGTTGATCCGCATCGCCTCGAGCCGGCGGAGCACCTCACTGACCATCGAGGTCTGCATCTCCTTGCGCAGAAACTCTTCCTCGCGCGTCGCGGCCAGGATTTCCTGCTCGTCGAAGCTGTAATCGCGGAACAACTCGACGTGGCGCTGCGTGGACAGGGGTTTGCCCGAGGCATCCTGCAACTGGAAATCGACGTAATAGGTCAGGCGGAATTCGCTCGTTCTGGCCGTACCGGAGAACGACGCCGCGGTACGGACGAATTGTTCGCGGTTGATCCGTAAAATCGCCGTTGCCTCGGCCTGGTTTTCGGTGACGGCGATATCGTTGGCGACCAGCATTCTTTCCAGGGCGCGGCCGAATTCGCCGTAACGGTCCGGCATCGCCAGATAGGTGCGCGACATTTGGGCCGGCAGATCGGCGGTGCCACGTAACTGGAAGCCGCAGGCGGCAAGCGCCAGCGAGACACCGAACAGCAGGCCGCCGAGCTTTACTAGCTTCATTTTCACACCACCAGGTTCAGCAATTTATCGGGCACCACGATCACCTTGCGCGGCGCGCGCCCTGCCAGGTGCCGGGCGACGTTCGGCGCCTCACACGCCAGCGCAACGAGCGTCTCGCGATCGGCGCCGGGCGCGCACTCGATACGGCCGCGGACCTTGCCGTTGACCTGGACGACGATCGTCACCCGCTCGCGGGCCAGGGCAGATTCATCGACCGCCGGCCAGCCGGCCGCCTCCAATTCGGTGTCGTAACCGAGTGCCGGCCACAAGGTCGCGGCCAGGTGCGGCGTGAACGGTGCGATCAAGCGGACCACCGCCGACCAGGCTTCGTGGCGCAGCGCGAGCGCCGCGCCGCCTTGCGTATCGTAGCGCATCATCTCGTTGATCAGCTCCATCAAAGCCGCGATCGCGGTATTGAAGGCCAGCCGGCGGGCGATGTCATCACCGACCTTGGCGATCGTTTCGTGCAGTTTGCGGCGCAGCGCCCGGCCGGCGTCGTCCAGAGGCTCGCTCTCGCCGGCCGCCGGCGCCGCTCGTTGCCATTCGTCGCGATGGCGGGCGACGCCGTGCCACAGGCGGTGCAAAAAGCGCCACGCCCCTTCCACCCCGCTTTCGGACCATTCGAGGCTCTGCTCGGCGGGCGCGGCGAACATCGAGAACAAGCGCACCGTATCGGCGCCGTAACGGCCGATCAGAGCCTCGGGATCGACCCCGTTGTTGCGCGATTTCGACATCTTCTCGATGCCGCCCGAGGCAATCGGCCGGCCGTCGGCGAGCGCCCGCGCGCCGGTGATCCGGCCGCGCTCGTCGCGCTCGACTTCAACCTCGGACGGATTGAACCAGGTCCGCCCGCCGCCTTCCTCGTCGCGGTAAAACGTTTCGGCAACCACCATGCCCTGGCACAACAGGCGCACCGCCGGCTCGTCGCTGTGCACGTAGCCGCCATCGCGCAGCAGCTTGTGAAAGAAGCGGAAATACATCAGATGCAAGATGGCATGCTCGATGCCGCCGATGTACTGATCGACCGGCAGCCAATGGTCGGCGCGCCGGTCGACGATGTCCGCGGCGCCCGGGCAACAGTAACGGGCGTAGTACCAGCTCGACTCCATGAAGGTGTCGAACGTGTCGGTTTCGCGTTCGGCCGGGCCGCCGCAGCGCGGGCAGGTCGTTTTACGCCATTGGGGATCGGCTTTCAGCGGCGAGGTGTGGCCGACGAACTCGACCGCTTCGGGTAGCACCACCGGCAATTCTTGCTCCGGCACCGGCACATCGCCGCAACCCGGGCAGAGGATCATCGGAATCGGGCAGCCCCAGTAACGCTGGCGGCTGACGCCCCAGTCGCGCAACCGGTATTGCACCGCCACTTCGGCCCGTGCGCCGAGCAATTCGGCGACCTTGTCGCAGGCGGCGCGATACCCCAGGCCGTCAAGCGCGCCCGAGGCGGTGACCTGCATACCGGGATGGTCCTTGTCGGCGTACCAGTCCTGCCAGTGCTCCGGGTCGAAGGTCTCGCCCGGCACGGTGATCACCTGGCGGATCGGCAGGCCGTAGCGCCGGGCGAACTCGAAATCGCGCCCGTCATGGCCGGGCACCGCCATCACTGCGCCGGTGCCGTAACTCATCAGCACGAAGTTGGCGACCCACACCGGCAATCGCTCGCCGGTCAGCGGATGGGCGGCGAAAAAACCGCTCGGCACACCCTGTTTTTCCTGTTTTTCCAGGTCGGCGGCGGCCGTACCGCCCTGGCGGCAGGCGGCAATGAAACGGGCCACTTCGGGATCACGCCCGGCGGCGGCAGCGGCCAGCGGGTGGTCGGCGGCGACCGCGAGATAGGTTGCGCCGTACAGCGTATCCGGCCGGGTCGTGAACACTTCGATCTCGCCGCCGGCGGGTGGCGGGGCGCCGTCTGAGATCAGCACAAAGCGGATTTTCCAACCCGCCGAGCGCCCGATCCAGTGGCGCTGCATAGTCTTCACCGATTCCGGCCAGCCGTCGAGGTGATCCAGCCCGTCGAGCAGCTCCTGGGCGTAGGCGGTGATTTTCAGGAACCATTGCGGGATGCGGCGCTTTTCGACCGGCGCCCCGGAGCGCCAGCCGCGGCCATCGATCACCTGCTCGTTAGCCAGCACCGTCTGATCGACCGGATCCCAGTTGACCTCGGCGTCGCGGCGGTAAACCAGCCCCTGCTCGAAGAGCCTGACGAACAGCCGCTGTTCGTGGACGTAGTATTCCGGGTCGCAGGTGGCGAATTCGCGCGACCAGTCGATGGCCAGGCCGAGTGCCTGCAACTGGCGGCGCATGTGCGCGATATTGGCCCGCGTCCAGGCCGCCGGCGCGGTGCGGTGTTTGATCGCGGCATTTTCGGCGGGCAGGCCGAACGCGTCCCAACCCATCGGCTGCAAGACGTTGCAGCCGTTCAGGCGCCAGTAACGGGCGATCACGTCGCCGATCGTGTAATTGCGGACGTGCCCCATGTGCAGCGTGCCGCTCGGATAAGGCAGCATCGACAGGCAGTAGAACTTGGGGCGCGGGTCGTCCTCCCGCGCTTCGTAGACTCCCGATTCCAGCCAGCGGCGCTGGCATTCGGTCTCGATCACGCGGGGTTCGTAGTGTTCGTGCATTGCAAACCGTTCGGCCGGCGGGGCGAAACGGGCTATTTTACGCCAAGGCGGCAAAAACAGCGGCCGGCCAAAGCCGCCCGGCGGCGCAACGGGCGTCGCCGGGGCAGTGCGGCAAAGACCCGGGCGCGGCTCAGTTGCCCAAATCGTCTTCCGGCGTCGCCTCCTCCAAACCCGCCTCGGCCCGCGCCTTGGCGGTCACATCGCGGGCCGCCTCGTCCAGCTTGGCGGCCAGGTCCGCGGCAGCGGCCTCGGCCGGCACTTCGGCCTGCACGCCGCCGGTGTCGTCCTCCGCCGAATCGTCGAGAATCGCGGCGTCGTTTTCCACGCCCTCATCGGCCGCCGGCGCCTCTTTCGGGCATTCCACCGCCCTGATCTGGGAGAGCTTAGATCCTCTGATGTCGTACCCGACATCGACGATGATGAAACAATCCCCACTTTGGATCTGCGATATGTTCGAACCGGTGGGTGTCACACCTTCTTTCGGGCACTCGACAGTGCGGATCTGCGAGATCTTGCTGCCATCAGGTGTGATCCCGACATCGTCGATCACAAAGCATTCGCCGTTTTGAATTTGCGATACGTTGGAACCGCAAGCGACGAACAACACCCCCGATACCAGAACGACCGCTCCGGTCCCGGCCCACCTTACGAGACGCAAAATACCGTTCATACTGTGCCCCACTTGCAACAAGGGAGCGTTCATCGTATTAGAAAACCGCGTACAAGTCCAGGACACGAAGAATCGATCCGGGAACGCACGAGCCCGCAGCGGTACTATTCCAAGTGTTACCGAACAGAAACCACCGAGCACAGCGCAGACACTGAAAATAACCCATTTCTCGGTTCTCGCTGCGCCAGACGCGCCAGGATTGACCGTTCGCAATGGGTAGAAACCGGGCGGATTTACACGACGGCGGAAATTGAACAAGACAGCAAGATGCCGATAAAGGCATACGCCGGGATTGCGGCAACCGAGTTGCCCTCCTGAAATCCCTTCGTGCTCTTCGTGTCCTTATATGGACTCCTCCCGATTTGCAAGCATGAACTTAAGGGACGAAGGTGGCTTGCGACCTTCGTGGTGAAAAATTCTGTGGTCTTTGTACTTTTTGTGGTCAGGTAGCTTGGTGAAGACGTAGGTTTTAGAGTGAACCGCTCACCCTGACGCCCGAAGGCGTGGAAGCGGATCGGGCAGGGCGGGTCAATCGTGCCAGCCGGCGGGGGTGCCGTCGATCGGTGCGAAGCCGTTGCTCAGGCCCTTGGTGACGATGGCCACAGCGTTGTGCGGGTGCAGGCTCTCGAAATGGCGGCAGCGGGCCCAGAAATCGACGATGCGCTCGTCGCCGTCGAGCACCTTGCGGATGCGCCGCGCGGCGTCTTCGCAGAACATCAGATTGGCGCCGTTCAGGCGGGCGAAAGCCTGTTCGTCCTCGCGCTTGACCGCCGCCTGGACCGCGGTTTGCAGCGCCACCTCCAGCCGATCGATCAGTTCGAGCAGCGGAAAAGCCTCGAAGCTCGGCGTCAGGCGAACCCGGACATCGGCGGCGCTGCGCTGGCTGTGCGGCGTGGCGCTGACGCCTTGCTCGCCGCCAAGCCAGGCGCGGACCGCTTCTTTCGGCGGCTGCCGGACGGCGGCGAAATCGGTGTCGAACTGCTGCTGGATCAGTTGCCGGGCGAGCGCCGCCGAACACGGGCAGGTACTGGAGTAAAGCACCTGCACCGCCATTTCCATTCTGAATTCCCGGCCGCGGAATTCACCGCCGTTGAGTTCGGCAATCAGGCTGACCGGGTAGCGCCGCCAGCCGTGGTGCTCGCTGACCAGCGCCGGGCGGCGGACCAAAAGATCGAAATCGAGCCGGATCAGGGCCCGGTCGGACAGTTCGCGGTGCGACTCGAGGAACTCGTGCAGCACGCGGCGCAGGGCGCAGGGGCTGAGCGCGTTTTCGGCGAGGGTCTGTTCGAGCAGCAGGTAAAGCCGCGACATGTGGATGCCGCGCGCCGCCGGATCGATGAGATTGACAAACACCGTCGCCCGGGCTTGGGCGGCGGCCTCGTCGCTGTTGCCGAGCTGGACGCGGACCGGGATTTCGACCTGATTCATCCCCACCCAGTCGAGCCGGCCGGCAACGCCGGGCCGGGCCTCATTGGCGATATCCGGCAGCAATGCGGCTTTTGACTGTTCGGGCGGATTCATCATTCACTCCGGGCCAGTGGGAATGTCCTGCGGCGCCCCCGGCGGCCGGCCGGACGGAATACCGTTCACGGTCTCATCGGTTCGCATGGTCGGAGCGGGGAGATTCGAACTCCCGACCCCCACAACCCCATTGTGGTGCGCTACCAGACTGCGCTACGCTCCGCCGCGAAAACCGGATCATTCATTATACGATTTTCATGCCCGGTCCATTCATGGGCTCGCCCGGCCAGCGACCCGGGCGTCGGGCGGACCCCATCTTTGCACCCGGGGGCGTTACGATCTGTGAGCTTCCCGAAACGCTTTCAAGACGGCATTCATACGGGTCCGGTACCCCGCCCCTTGTGCCTTGAACCATTCAAGAACATCATCGTCCACACGAAGCGCAATCTAGGTCTTCCGCGAGGGAAGCGGCAGACCACGATGCGCAATCGCATTGGCCCAGTCCTCTGGAGACGTGGCAGGAGCCTCATCGGTTAAGGCGACCTCCGAATCAGGCATAGCGCGAAGCTTGGCCCAATCGGTGTTTCCTTTAGCGCCCATTCTGGTAGCGCCGCGACCATGCTCTTTGTTCATGACCTACTGCCCGGCGGGCTGAAATCAGATGTGGTTCGTCACCCTTTTCGCCTCGTGGAGCGCAGACGACGAAAAGGAAGACACCGTTGCTCACTCCGATACTTTGAAAGCGATGCTCTCCATATGTTGTTCTCACATCTTCACGAGTCAAAAGATCACCATCAAAGAATAGTTCCAGATCAGCGAAATCGATTCCATGAACATTGAGGTTGATTCGCCGTTTGGAATCATCCCAGCTAACCATGTTCCCCAGTATATGCCCAACTGTTGCATAAATTCCCGGAATTCTCGGTCAAGCAGGTGAGTGCAGCTTGTCCGATTTGCCGCGGAAGCGTAGTTATTCCTACGGTTCGAGGCAAAGCGGACAAGATGTGCCACCCGCTTGGGCGAGAAACCGGGCGCGTCACCCCAGGTGAATTCGATGCTTTGACTAAAATTCTCATAACTTATTGATTTAATGAAGAAATCTATAAATTCAAGCAAAATTTATGCAACTGTTGGGTATATGCAATTGCATATATACGCAATGAGCGACAACAACATTTCCCAGGGGCCGACAAGTAACGATACGGCTTTCGCGGCTCGCCCGCGCCACTGCACCCGGTTTTCGTGTCACGGTCATTCTGTAAGATGCGCCAACGCCGCCAGGCGTTCGGCCTGCTCGGCGGCGCGCAGCGGTTCGACGAGCGGCTCGAGGTCGCCGTCGAGGATATCGGCCAGCCGGTACAGCGTCAGGTCGATGCGGTGATCGGTGACCCGGCCCTGCGGGAAGTTGTAGGTCCGGATGCGTTCCGAACGATCGCCGCTGCCGACCTGCGATTTGCGCGTCGCGGCCCTCGCCCGGCGTTGCGCCTCCTGTTCGCGCGCCAGCAGCCGGGCGCCAAGCAGGCTTAAGGCACGGGCCTTGTTTTTGTGCTGCGAGCGCTCGTCCTGGCACTCGACGACGAGGCCGCTCGGCAGATGGGTGATCCGGATCGCCGAGTCGGTGGTATTGACGTGCTGGCCGCCGGCGCCCGAGGAACGGTAGGTATCGATTCTGAGATCGGCCGGGTCGAGCGCGATCTCATCGACGGCCTCGGCTTCGGGCAGCACGGCGACGGTACACGCCGAGGTGTGGATCCGGCCCTGGGCCTCGGTCTCGGGCACGCGCTGTACGCGGTGCGTCCCGGCTTCGTATTTGAGCCGGCCATAGGCGCCCTGACCCGAGATCTTGGCGATCACTTCGCGAAACCCGCCGTGTTCGCCCGGCGCCTGCGACACGATCGCCACAGGCCAGCCCCGGTGCTCGGCGTAGCGCGCGTACATCCGGTAAAGATCGCCGGCGAACAGCGCCGCCTCGTCGCCGCCGGTTCCGGCCCGAATCTCGAGATACAGGTCGCGCTCGTCGAGCGGTTCGGGCGGCAGAAGCCGGGCGGCCAGTTCCCGCTCGCTCGCCGCCAGCCGTGCTTCCAGTTCGGCAACTTCGTCGGCTGCCATCTCGGCCAGTGCCGGGTCCGGATCGGCACTCAAACGCCGGGCGTCGGCCAGCCGGGCGGTCAGTTCGGACCGCGCCGCGGCCGCTTTGACCACCGCATCGACCAGCGCATACTCCCGGCTCAGCCGGGTAAACTCGCGGCGCGAGGCCAGCGTTTCCGGCGCGGCGAGCAGGCGGCTGAGTTCCTCGTGGCGGAGCGCCAGATCATCAAGCCGGCGCTGCAATCCGGGATGTTCGAGCCAGGCGTTCACGGGGCTTGCCGGCGGCGGCCGGCCGGTACGGTATCGGCGTTCGGTGTTTGCAGATCCACCCCGCCCACGCCGTTTTCGGCTTCATCCGGGGCCTCGGTCAGCAACGCACAAAGGCGCTCGACGAGCGTGTGATCACCACTGCCGGCCAGCGCCCGCAAGCCGCGGCTCGGGCCGTGGAGCAGGCGTTGCGTCAGGCGGCCGGCGAGCAGATCGAGCGCGGCGTCGGGTTCGAGCCCGGCGGCGATCCGGCGGCGGACCTCGGCCAATGTCCGGTCGCGGATCGCTTCGGCCTGCTGGCGAAAGGTGGCGAGCCGGTGCTGGGCGCGGCGGATTTCGAGCCAGCTCAGAAAAGCTGCGGTTTCCTGCTCGACGATCTGCCGGGCGTCATCGGTGGCCGCGGCGCGCTCGGCCAGTCCGGCGCGGATCACTTCTTGCAAGTCGTCGATGGTGTACAAAAATACATCGTCGAGATCGGCCACCTCGGGTGCGATATCGCGTGGCACGGCGATGTCGATCATCAGTACCGGCTGCCTCCGGCCGGCCCGCGCCCGCTGGACCAGCGCCGCATCGATCAGCGGCTCAGGGCTGGCGGTCGAGGCGATCACCATGTCGGCCTGATGCAGCGCCGCCGGCAAGTCGTCGAGGCCGGCGCCGCGGGCAGTGGGAAACTCGCCGGCCAGCTCGCGCGCGCGCGCGGCGTCGCGATTGAGTACGGTCAGGCGGCCGAGCCCTTGCTGCTGCAGGTAACCGGCGCTCAGCCGGATCATGTCGCCGGCCCCGATGAGCAGGGCATGGCGGGCCGGCAGGTCGTCGAAAATCTGCCGCGCCAGCGCCACTGCGGCATACGGCACGGTGACCGGGTTGCGGCCGATCGCGGTTTCGGCGCGCACCCGTTTGGCAGTCCTGAACGCCACCTGGAAGGCCCGGTCGAGCACGGTCCCGGTGGTTCCCGCCTGGCGCGCCGCCTGCCACGCCTGTTTGATCTGGCCGCCGATCTGCGGCTCGCCGAGCACCAAAGAATCGAGCCCGGCGCCGACGCACAACAAATGGCCGATCGCTTCGCGGTCGAAACGGCGATAGAAATGCCCGTCGTAAGCGCCGGCCGGCAGGCCGTGCCAGCGGTGCAGCCAGGCGATCAACTCGCCGCCGTCGCCACCGCTCGTCCGGCAATAGACCTCGGTCCGGTTGCAGGTGCTGAGCAGCACCGCCTCGGATACCGAATCGAGCGCCGCGAGCGCGGCGAGCGCCGGCCCCGTTTCGGCGGCGGCGAACGCAAACCGCTCGCGGATGTCTATCGGCGTGGTAACGTGATTGACGCCGGTGACGATCAACGGCATGGGTGAAAGTGTTTGTGGCGCATTACCCGCCATTTTCGTCTTTGCGATCCGACCTGGCAAGCAGGGCCCGATTTGTCTTCAAGGAGTTGCCGTTTTTGTTCCCCAGACTGATGCCCATCAGGCGCTGCCTGATGCTCTCGCCGGCCGGCCTGCTGCTCGCCGCTTGCGCCGCCCGGCCGCCGGCCGCACCCACCCCGCCGGCCACCGAAACGGTGCCGCCGGCGGTACCCGAACGTTACCGGGTGCCGGTCGATCCGGAGGCGGTCTATCACGTGCTCGCCGGTGAGCGCCTGGGTGCGGCGCAGGATCTGCCCGGCGCCGCGGCGGAATACACCCAAGCGGCGCTGAAATCGCGCGACCCCGAGATCGCCGAACGCGCCAGCCGCATCGCCTATGCGGCGCATGCCTGGCCGGAAATGAACATCTCCACCGGGCGCTGGCTGGAATTCGAACCGGAGCGCCGCGATGCCTTGCAGTTCCGCGCCCTGGCCCAGATCCAGACCGGGCAGATCGCCGGCGCACTGGGGACGTTGAACCGCCTTATTGCCGGTCACGAACGGCAGGCCGAGGGCTGGGCACTGATCGGCGCCCTGCTCGACGCCATCGACAATGCCGATTTGCGCCAGGAAGTCGCCGGCCAGTTACGCGAACTGCATCGCAACGACGCGCAGCCGGGCAGCCTGTACGGCCAAAGCATCCTCGCCTTCCGCCTGGGCGACAACGCCGCAGCCCGCGACCTGGCCGAGCGCGCCGCCCGCGCCGCGGACGATCTCGAAATCCTGCAGTGGGCGGCACAACTCGCGCACCGCGCCGGGGATGACGCGGCGGCCCTGGACCACTACCGGCAGGCCCTGGCGCTCGATCCGGAAGCCCGCAACGTCATCCTGGCCGCCGCCGAACTGCTGCGCCGGCAGGGCAACAGCGACGAAGCGCGGCAACTCCTGCTGCGCCTGCCCGGCGACAGCACGGCATGGTATACGATGGCGCTCTACGCTCTGGCCGCCGGCGACCGCGAAACGGCTAAGCGCGATTACCGCCAACTGCGTCGCCTCGAAAAAGAGTCGGACGGCCTGCCCGAGCCGTTCCGTTTCGAGCATTATTTCTATTGCGGGCGGCTGGCCGAGCAACTCGATCTGCTCGCCGACGCCGGCGATTGCTACCGCCGGGTGCAGGCCGGGGCGCAGACCATCGCCGCCCGTCTCAGGCTGGCGATCGTCACCGCCAAACAAGGCGACCTCGAGGCGGCGCTCGCCGACTTGCACGGCGCGCAACAAAGCGGCGACGACGAACTGGCGATCGGCGCTTATCTCACCGAGGCCGAACTGCTCGGCGACGCCGGCCGGCGCGGCGCGGCGCTCGGCCGGCTGAGCGCGGCGCTGGCGGCGCTCGGCGGCGACCACCAACTGCTCTATGCCCGGGCGCTCATCGCCGATGCCGAGGGCGACCTGGCACTGGCCGAACAGGACTTGCGGCGCATCATCCAGGAAGACCCGGAAAACGCCGCGGCTCTCAACGCCCTCGGTTACACGCTGACCAACCGCACGAACCGCCACCAGGAGGCGTTGAAGCTGATCGAGCGCGCCCTCGATCTCAATCCCGGCGATCCGGCAACCCTCGACAGCCTGGGCTGGGTCCATTACCGGCTCGGCGACCTGACCTTGGCCGAACACTACCTGACCCGGGCCTTCGCCGGCGAGCGCAATGCCGAGATCGCCGCCCACCTCGGCGAGGTGTTGTGGCAATCGAACCGCCGCGACGAGGCCCGGCGCTATTTCGAGACCGCCGGCGCGCTCGACGCCGATCATCCGGTGCTGCGCGAAACCCTCGAACGCCTTGGGGTTAGGACACGGTGAACCACCGGGCGGTATGTTCCGCCGCGCGCTGCGCGATCGTTCTCCCGGCGCTTTTCCTCCTCGTCGCCGGGCTTGCGGCATGCAGTTCGCTGCCCCACCGCGAAGCGCCCGCCGGAACCTGGCTCAAGGAACGGGAAGCCTATTTCGCAACGCTCGACTCGTGGCGCCTGGCTGGCCGGCTGGCGATCACCGACGGCCGGCGGGGCGGCAGCCTGCGCTTTTCGGTCGAAGACGGCAATCGGGGCACGTGGCGCGCCAACCTCAGCACCACCGGCGAGCGCTGGCGCCTGACGGTACAACCCGGCCGCGCCCGCCTCGAAGCCGGGCGCGGCCGGACGCAGACCGGCCCCGAGCCCGAGCCGCTGGTCGCCGCCGCCGTCGGCTTCGAACTGCCGGTCAGCCTGCTGCGCGACTGGGTCCGCGGCCTGGTGTCGCCGGCCGCGGCACGTGCCACGTACCGCCGCAACGGCACGCTCGGCGAACTGCGCTACGACGGCTGGCGGGTGCGCTATCTCGATTACGAGCTGCAAGATACCCTGCTGCTGCCGGCCAGCCTCGAAGCCGAACGCGGCAAATACCGTATCCGGGTCAAGATCGCCTCCTGGGCGCTCGCCCCCGAACCGGAGGCACCGGCCGGCTGAACACGATCGGGTTGGGGCCGTTATAATGTTGACACAGCCGGGTATCCGGTTCCATGCTGGGACGTAGCCAAGCGGTAAGGCACGGGGTTTTGATCCCCGCATTCGCAGGTTCGAATCCTGCCGTCCCAGCCAGCATGCACAAGAACGCAGCGGTAGCACCCCACGCGCCGAACCACACCGGAGCCATGCCGATGTCGGTCACCGAAATCATGTTTTTCGCCGGCAACGCCAACCTGCCGCTCGCCGAGGCGGTCGCCGGGCACCTCGGCATCGCGCTCGGCAAGGCCATCGTCGGGCGTTTCAGCGACGGCGAAGTCAATATCGAGATCATGGACAACGTGCGCGGCCGCGACATCTATCTGCTGCAGCCGACCTGCGCCCCGACCGCCGACCATTTCATGGAACTGCTGGTCATGATCGATGCGCTCAAGCGCGCCTCGTCGGGCCGCATCACGGCGCTGATCCCGTACTTCGGCTACGCCCGCCAGGACCGCCGGCCGCGCTCGGCGCGCGTCCCGATCACCGCCAAGGTCGCGGCCAACATGCTGAGCACGATCGGCGCCGACCGCGTTCTGACCATCGACCTGCACGCCGACCAGATCCAGGGCTTTTTCGATATTCCGGTCGATAACGTTTACGCCTCGCCACTACTGCTGGCCGACATCTGGCAGCGCCAGAACAGCCACCAGAACGTCGTCGTCGCCCCCGACGTCGGCGGCGTGGTCCGCGCCCGGGCGATCGCCAAACGCCTCGACGTCGAACTGGCGATCATCGACAAACGCCGGCCGCGAGCCAATGAAGCGACGGTGATGAATATCATCGGCGAAGTCGCCGGCAAATGCTGCATCCTGATCGACGACATGATCGACACCGCCGGCACGCTGTGCGCCGCCAGCGCCGCACTGAAAGACAGGGGCGCTGAAAAAGTCGTCGCCTACTGCACCCACGCGGTGCTCTCCGGGCCGGCGATCGACAACATCGAAAATTCGTCGATCGACGAAATCGTCGTCACCGACACCATCCCGCTCGGTCCCGCGGCGCGCGCCTGCCGCCGCATCCGCCAGCTCAGCGTCGCCCAGATGCTGGCCGAAACCATCCGCCGCATGGCCCTCGGCGAATCGGTCAGCTCGATGTACGTCGATTGATGGACTGACCGCTCGCCGCGGCAGGGGGAACGCCGTGCCGATTCGGCAATAAACCTGAGCACCAAACTCGGCGTGCAGATCACCGGCGCGAACGGCTTGCGGCGTCGGTGTCAAGGCGGTAATATGCGTGGCTGTGTACGCAGGAGATGTGGCATATGAAAAACCTCACCTTGTCCGCTGACGACAACCTGATCGACGAGGCGCGCCGAGAGGCTGCCCGTCGGGGCAAGAGCCTCAATGAGCTGATTCGTGCCTATATGCAGGAACTGGCCGGTTCGATGCCCCGGGATACCGAATTCGAGCGCTTGCGCGAGCTGAGCCGGTTGGCCCGCGGCCGGCGGCGCGGCTGGCAGTTCGACCGGGACGAGATTCATGAGCGTACGTAGCTTCTTCGACAGCAACGTTCTGGTTTATACCGACGATGCTGGTGCCAAGGACAAGCAGGACCGGGCACTGGCGCTTTGGCAAGTACACCGGCAGGCAAACCAGGCGGTGATTTCCGTCCAGGTGCTGCAAGAGTACTTCCGGGTTGCGACCGGCAAGCTGGCGGTCGATCCTGCGGTCGCCATCGAGAAGCTGATGCTGTTCGCGCGCGCCGACGTCGTGCAGGCCGGCCCGGCCGATGTGATCGCCGCCGCGCGGCTCGGCGTGGAGCATCGATTGTCGTTCTGGGACGCAATGATTGTGCAGATGGCGCTACTGGCCGATTGCGCGCTGCTGTATTCCGAAGATTTGCAAGACGGCCGCCGCTTCGCCGGCCTGCAGGTCGTCAACCCTTTCCGCCGGCAAACCGCAGCGGAACCCAACGGTCAATAGAAGACGTGCTGCAGATCACACCCCGGCGCCAAGCGCCGCGCCATATTCCACATCGCCGCGGGCGACCGCCCCTGCTCGCCGCCAGTCCCTACGCGGGATTGACAGCCGGCGAATCCGGGCGGTAGAATGCCCGTGACGGTTCGCATATAACACCTCCAGAACCGTCCCAGCGGGAGTTTCACGACAAAGCAACCGGATCGAACGGCCAGGGAGCGCACCGGGTTCGCGCGAAGACGAACCGGCTGCGGATGGCTGGGGATCCGAGGATGTCGCTTTCATTTGCCACACACGCGCGGCTTCGCATCCGGCGCGCATCCCCGTGGCAGTTTGTTGCAGGACCAACAATGTCTCGCCAGGACACGGCTTCAAGGCCCTGCCGAGCAGCCCGGCAGGGCTGTCTGCGCACCTCTGCGCGGCCGGCAGAGCGCCGGGGAACGGCGCTTTCGGCAAAGGCTGTCCGGGACATCGAGGCGTTGACGCCAACATAGATACCAATTGCAACCTGAGGAGCTATATCCAATGTTATCGCCCAATCGCGCTACAAGATCCGCGGTTTTTGCGTCACCGGCGCTGCTGCCCGCCGTTTTCGGCCAGACGTTCGCCGCCCTGTCGTTCGTTTTGATGACCGCCGCGCTGCCGGCCGGGGCCACCGTCATCGACAGCTTCGACACGGCGCAGCCCGAAGTCACGCTGCAGGCCCCCGGCCAGATCGGCCAGACGCTGGGCAACGCCCAGGCGGCGCCCGAGGCGCTCGGCGGCATCCGCAACTACCAGGCAACCCTGCTCGGCGGGACGACCGGCAACCGGATCCGTGCCTTCGTCGGCGGCGGGCTGTACAACCACGTGCAGGATCCGAGCGTCACCGGCCGTTCGATGCTGATCTGGGACGGCAACAGCACGCCGCTGACGGTCGATCCGACCGGCCTGCGCTTCGGTGGCATGACCGGCGTCGATCTGACCGACGGCGGCGTCGCCAACGCCCTCGAGGTGCGGCTCGAGTTCGCCGATCTCGGCGCCTTGCTGCAGATGGAGGTGTACACCGACGCCAACAACCGCTCGGTCCATCAACTGTCCATCACCTCGACCGCAACGCAGCAGATTTTCATCGTCCCGTTCTCCGCTTTCACGCAATCGTCCGGCGCTGCGGGTCCGGCTGATCTGACCAACGTCGGCGCGGTCACCGTCCGCGTCGACGGCGCCTCGACCGCGGCCCTCGACGTACAACTCGACCTGTTGCAGACCATCCCGACCCTGATCGCCGAAAAATCGGCAGCGCTGCTCGTCGATACCAACGGCAACGGCCTGGTCGATGCCGGCGACGAGATCCAGTACCAGGTGGTGGTCCAGAACATCGGCACCGCGCCGGCCAACAACGTGATGTTCAACGATACGGTCGATGCCAATTCGACACTCAACTGCACGGCGCCCGGCGATCCGGCGACGACCCAGGGCACGGTGACGCTGTGCGACGATGTGACAGGCCAACTGACAGTCGATATCGGGACGCTCGGCGTCGGCGCCGGCAATGCGGTGACCATCACCTTCAACGTCCTGGTCGATACCCCGATACCGCCGGGCACCACGCAGATCTGCAACCAGGGCTTCTTCGATACCGATACCCTGCTCGGCCGGCCGACCGACGATCCGGCCACCTTCGGCATCCCCAACGACCCGACGTGCCTGCCGGTGGCCAGCAAGATCATCATCCAGAAGATCACCGATCCGGTCGGCTCACCGCAGAGCTTCGAATTCGCCGGCGATCTGAACGGCGGTCTGTTTGCGCTGACCGGCGGCAACAGCTTCATGGAAGAACTGGCGCCCGGTATGTACACGGTGGTCGAACTCGCGGTCCCCAACTGGCAACTGACGGGGCTCGTCTGCGACGATCCGACGGCGGTGATCGATCTTCTCAACCGCAGCGTGATCATCGATCTCGGCGGCGGCGAAGTCGTCACCTGCACGTTCACCAACACCCAGGACGGCAGCATCACGGTGGTCAAGCAGACCGATCCACCAGGCTCGCCGCAGACCTTCGATTTCACCGGCAGCCTGGGGAATTTCTCGCTCTCCGACGGCCAGTTCGTGACACAGTTCTTCCCACCCGGTACCTACAACACCGCCGAAATCAACATTCCGACCGGCTGGCAACTGCAATCGGCGACCTGCGACGACGGCTCGCCGGTTGGCGCCATCTCGTTGCAGGCCGGCGAGGACATCATCTGCACTTTCGTCAACGCCCAGGAAGGCGATATCACGATCGTCAAAAACACGATCGGCGGCGACGGCTCGTTCAGCTTCACGAGCACAACCTTGACCCCAAGCCCGTTCACGATCGTGACTACGGGCGGCACCGGTTCGCAAAACTTCGGGCCGTTACCGCCCGGACTTTACGACGTCGCCGAAACCATCCCCACCGGCTGGGATCTGACCTCGGCGACCTGCTCTGACGGTTCGCCGATCGGCGCCATCGACCTCAACGGCGGCGAATCGATCACCTGCACCTTCACCGACACCCGGCGCGGCAACCTGATTGTCGTCAAAAATGCGCTGGGCGGCGACGATACTTTCAACTTCAACAGCATTTCGCCCGGCGGCTTCAGTATCGTGACGAGCGGCGGCACCGGCAGCCAAAGTTTCCCCGACCTGATCCCCGGAATTTACGACGCCAGCGAAGCCGCGCCGCCGCTGGGCTGGCAATTCATCGGCGCAAGCTGCTCCGACGGCTCGCCAATCGGCGCGATCGACATCGCCCCCGGTGAGACGGTGACCTGTACCTTTACCAACGAGCGGCTCGGCATTATCACGATCGTCAAGAACACGATCGGCGCCGACGGCACGTTCGATTTCGTGAGCGTCGCACTGGGCAATTTCCAGATCGTCACCGCCGGCAATACCGGCAGTGTGTCCTTCACGTTGTTACCTTCGGGCATCTACGATGTCAGCGAGTCGGTTCCGGCCGGCTGGACGCTGACCAACACCGTCTGTTCCGACGGTTCGACGATCCCCAACATCGGGCTCGACCCGGGTGAATCGGTGACCTGCACCTTCACCGATGCGCTGGACGGCACGATCATCGTGGAAAAATTCACCGATCCTACCGGGTCAACGCAAGCCTTCGATTTCACCGGCAGCCTGGGCAATTTCCAGCTTCTCGATGGCCAATCGACGAGCATGAGTTTCCCGCCCGGCACCTATAACGTCAATGAAACCGTGCCGGCCGGTTGGCAACTGGTCAGCGCCACCTGCTCCGACGGCTCGCCGGTCGGCGCCATCTCGCTGCAAGCCGGCGAGACGGTGACCTGCACTTTCATCAACGGCCTGAACGCCGATATCACGATCGTCAAGAACACCATCGGCGGCGACGGTTCGTTCACCTTCACGAGCTCGACGCTGAGCCCGAGCCCGTTCACGATCGTCACCGCCGGCAACACCGGTTCGCAGAGCTTCGGCCCGCTGGCACCCGGAATCTATGATGTCGCTGAAACCGTCCCGGCCGGCTGGGATCTGATTTCCGCCACCTGCTCCGACGGCTCGCCGATCAACGCCATCGACCTGGCCGGCGGTGAATCGGTGACCTGCACCTTCACCGACCGCCAGCGCGGCGCGCTGATCGTCCAGAAGATCGCCCAGGGCGGCGACGATACCTTCGGTTTCGGCAGCTTCTCGCTGACCCCGGCCGCCTTCAATATCGTCACCGCCGGGGGTACCGGCAGTATGAGCTTTTCAGACCTGATCCCGGGTACCTACGACGTCAGCGAGATCACGATCCCGCCGGGCTGGAACCTGACCGCCGCGAGTTGCTCCGACGGCTCACCGATCAATGCGATCGACATCGCCGCCGGCGAAACGGTGACCTGCACGTTTACGAACCAGCGCCAGGGCGATATCACGATCATCAAGAACACGATCGGCGCCGACGGCACGTTCACTTTCAACAGCATCGCCCTCGGGCCCTTCCCGATTACCACAACCGGCAACACCGGCAGCCAGGGCTTCAGCGGACTGGTGCCCGGCAATTACGACATCGCAGAAGCGATCCCGGCCGGCTGGCAGTTGACCGGGCTCGTCTGTAATGACCCGACCGGCAACTCGGTGGTCAACCTCGGCACCGGCAGCGCCAACATCGCGCTCGATCCGGGCGAGTCGGTTTCCTGCACATTCACCGACACCCAGGAAGGCACGATCATCGTCGAGAAACAGACGACCCCCGACGGCGCGCCCGATCTGTTCGCCTTCAGCGGCGATGCCTCAGGTTCGATCAGCGACGGCCAGCAGATCGTCGTCGGCGGTCTGTTACCCGGCAACTATACGAGCACCGAAGCGGCGCTCGCCGGCTGGACGCTGGGCAGCATCGTCTGCAACGATACGAACAGCAGCGGCAACGTCGGGGCGCGAACCGCCAACTTTGTGCTCGAAGCCGGCGAGACCGTGACCTGTGTGTTCAACAACACGCAGCAAAGCCAGATCACGATCGTCAAGAACACGATCGGCGGCGACGGTTCGTTCAATTTCACCGGCAACCTCGGGCCGTTCAACCTGGCGACCGCGGCCGGCACGGCGCAGACCACCTTCAGCAATCTGGCACCCGGCGCTTATAACGTCGCCGAGACGGTGCCGGCCGGCTGGACGCTGACCTCGCAAACCTGCGACAACGGCAACAGCCCCGGAGCGATCACGCTCGGCGCCGGTGAGTCCGTGACCTGCACCTTCGTCAATACGCTCCAAGGCACGATCATCGTCGAGAAACAGACCCTGCCCGACGGCAGCGCGCAGAGCTTCACGTTCGCCGGTAACGCCGCCGGCACCATCGGCGACGGCGGCACGATTATCGTCAACAACCTCGATCCGGGCGTTTATACCTCCACCGAGACGGTGCCCGGCGGTTGGGATCTGACCTCGATCGTCTGCGACGATACCGACAGCAGCGGCAACACCGGCACGGCAACCGCGACCTTCAACCTGCAGGCCGGCGAAACGGTGCGCTGCGTGTTCACCAACACCCAGCGCGGCACGATCGTCGTCGAGAAACAGACGCTGCCCGACGGCAGCGCCCAGAGCTTCACCTTCAGCGGTGACGCAACGGGCAATATCACCGACGGCCAGCAGATCACGGTCGGCAACCTGGTGCCCGGCAACTACAGCGCGACCGAAACCCTGCCGGCCGGCTGGGATCTGACCTCGGTCGTCTGCAACGACGCCAACAGCACCGGCGATACCGGCACCGCAACCGCCGGTTTCGTGCTCGATCCGGGCGAGACCGTGACTTGCGTGTTCACCAACACGCAGCGCGGCACCATCGTCGTCGAGAAGCAGACGCTGCCCGACGGTGCGCCCGATGCGTTCACCTTCACCGGTGACGCAACGGGCAATATCACCGACGGCCAACAGATCACGGTCGGCAACCTGGTGCCCGGCAACTACAGCTCGGTCGAGACCGTGCCGGCAAGCTGGAACCTGACTGGCATCACCTGCGATGACACCAACAGCAGCGGCGATATCGGCACCGCAACCGCCAGCTTCGTGCTCGATCCGGGCGAGACCGTGACCTGCGTGTTTACCAACACCCAGGGCGGCTCGATCACGGTCGAGAAACAGACGCTGCCCGACGGCAGCACACAGGCGTTCACCTTCGCGGGCGATGTCGCCGGCGCGATCACCGACGGCAACAGCATCACCGTACCGGTCGATCCGGGCACCTACACCTCGACCGAGACCCTGCCTGCCGGCTGGGATCTGACCTCGATCGTCTGCGACGACGCCAACAGCAGCGGCAACACCGGCACGGCAACCGCAACCTTCAACGTCGAAGCCGGCGAAGCGGTGCGCTGCGTGTTCACCAACACCCAGCGCGGCACGATCGTCGTCGAGAAACAGACGCTGCCCGACGGCAGCGCCCAGAGCTTCACCTTCAGCGGTGACGCAACGGGCAATATCACCGACGGCCAGCAGATCACGGTCGGCAACCTGGTGCCCGGCAACTACAGCGCGACCGAAACCCTGCCGGCCGGCTGGGATCTGACCTCGGTCGTCTGCAACGACGCCAACAGCACCGGCGATACCGGCACCGCAACCGCCGGTTTCGTGCTCGATCCGGGCGAGACCGTGACTTGCGTGTTCACCAACACGCAGCGCGGCACCATCGTCGTCGAGAAGCAGACGCTGCCCGACGGTGCGCCCGATGCGTTCACCTTCACCGGTGACGCAACGGGCAATATCACCGACGGCCAACAGATCACGGTCGGCAACCTGGTGCCCGGCAACTACAGCTCGGTCGAGACCGTGCCGGCAAGCTGGAACCTGACTGGCATCACCTGCGATGACACCAACAGCAGCGGCGATATCGGCACCGCAACCGCCAGCTTCGTGCTCGATCCGGGCGAGACCGTGACCTGCGTGTTTACCAACACCCAGGGCGGCTCGATCACGGTCGAGAAACAGACGCTGCCCGACGGCAGCACACAGGCGTTCACCTTCGCGGGCGATGTCGCCGGCGCGATCACCGACGGCAACAGCATCACCGTACCGGTCGATCCGGGCACCTACACCTCGACCGAGACCCTGCCTGCCGGCTGGGATCTGACCTCGATCGTCTGCGACGACGCCAACAGCAGCGGCAACACCGGCACGGCAACCGCAACCTTCAACGTCGAAGCCGGCGAAGCGGTGCGCTGCGTGTTCACCAATACGCAGCGGGCGACCATCGTCGTCGTCAAGCAGGCGGTCGGCGGCGATGGGGCGTTCGACTTCACGAGTGCGACATTGACGCCGGCGGCGTTCACGCTAACCACAGCGGCCGGCACCGCCCAGCAGACCTTTGCCGATCTCGTGCCCGGCAACTACGATGTCGCCGAGACGGTACCGGCCGGCTGGACGTTGACCTCGCAAACCTGCGACAACGGCAACGCCCCGGCGGCGATCACCGTCAACCCCGGTGAGACCGTCACCTGCACCTTCGTCAACACGATCGACGGCAGCATCACCATCGTCAAGCAGGCCGACCCGCCGAATACCGGAACGCTGTTCGACTTTATCGGCGATCTCGGCACTTTCGACCTGCTGCACGGCGAATCCATCGTCCAGTCCCTGCCGCCGGGCATCTACTCGGTCAGTGAAGTACTGCCGCTCGGCTGGCTGCTGCAAAGTGCGGTGTGTTCCGACGGTTCGCCGATCAACGCCATCGACCTGGCCGCCGGTGAGAACATCACCTGCACGTTCAACAACACGCTCACCCCGCCGGCCGCGATCCCGACTCTGTCGCGGACTGGCTTGCTGTTGCTGGCGGGACTGATGCTGCTGTTCGCCGCCGCCAACCGGCGGCGGCCGGCGGCGGGGCGCGGCGGCAACCGGACATAGACCGGCGCCACGCCCGGTGCCAAGGCTCGGAACCGGCTTTATTGCCGGCCCGATCCGCAGCCGTTGATATCCGCCCCCGGCCGCCTCGCGGCTGGGGGTGACAGCCGCTTGGGTTCTGGCATCCTGTCTGCCAGGCGCCCGACTGGCTCCCGGCCGTCCCAGATATGCGGTGCGGCACAATGACCCATAACGAAAATTCCGAAATGAACGGCTCATTTCCCGGCGCCGAGAGCGGCGGGCCGGATGGCGGTACCCTGGATGCCTGGTTTCCCGGGTTCTACCAGGAACTGCGCGCCCTGGCCCACACGCAACGGAGCCGCTTCCGCGATCCCGAATCAACGGGCACCACGAGCATCGTGCACTAGGCCTGGCTCAGACTGAATGCCGCCGGTGACGGGATCCGCATCGCCGGCCGCGGCCGCTTCTTCGCCCTCGTCTCGCGGGCCATGCGCAGCGTCATCATCGACAATGCGCGCCGCGCCCACGCCAGGCGGCACAGCGGCGAGTGCCGGCGCGTGGAATACAATGAAGCGGCCCTGGTTTCCGCCGAACACTGCAACGAATTGTTGGCCCTCGACGCGGCACTGCACCGCCTCGAAGCGTACGACAGCCGGCTCGCCGCCACCGTGATCTGCCGTTTCTTCGGGGGGCTGACGGTGGAAGAAACCGCCGAAGCCGCCGCCTGCTCGCCGGCCACCGTCAAACGCGATTGGCAACTGGCCCGCAACTGGCTGTTTCGCGAACTCGGGACCGGCTGTGCGCCGGATGCGAAATGAAACCGGCGCCCCGGAAGGCCAAAGCGGCGGCGACCACTGCGAGAGATTTACGCGCACCTGTCGGAATTGCCGGAAACCGAGCGCCCGGCCGCCCTCGAAGCCCTGCGCCGCAAGCACCCCGAAATGGCTGCCGAAGTCGAAACACTGCTCGCCGTCGAGGCCCCGGTGGCGCTCTGGTTCGAACGGCTCGAACGAAACCTGGGCCGGGGCCGGACGGCGGAACTCGACGCCGCCTGGGCACCGGGAAGGATCGTCGGCCCTTACCGCCTCGAACGGCTGCTCGCCACCGGTGGCATGGACGCGGTGCTCGTCGCCCGCAAGGCCGACGGCGAGTTGCAGCGGCCCGTGGCCTTGAAACTCTCGCCGCCCGGCCTGATCGGTAACGAATCGATCACCCGGCTGCGCCGCGAACGCGATCTGCTCACCGGCCTGTCGCATCCGCATATCGCCGCCCTGCTCGACGCCGGCGTCACCGCAGAAGGTCAACCCCGGTTCGCACTGGAGTTGATCGACGGCCTGCCGCTGATCGCCTGGTGCGACAAAAGGTGGGGCGATCGACGACTTCATTTTCACGGCAGCTACGACACCACCGCCGCCACCACCGCCGCCGCCCCTTGAAGTGCAGCTTGTCCGATTTGCCGCGGAAGCGTAGTTATTCCTACGGTTCAAGGCAAAGCGGACATGAGAACCAATCTTGGTATTCCGCGCGGCCGCGACGGCGGCGCTAAGCGTGCCGGGCAAGGCGCGAGGAGCGAAGTTTGGTCATTCCAAATCAGCGACGAGCAACGCCGCCCGGCGCGCTTAGCGCTCCGTCCCGGTAGGTTGCGTCCCAAACGCCCGCGGGCGGCGTCCATCGGCTGGGCGATAGAATCACTATCGCCTGCACCTCGCTCCTGGCCGCGGCCGAATCAGGGTAATAGAACCTGTCTCATTCCGCCTGCGGCGGATTTTTCCATCATTTCCAGGCTTTTTCCAGACTTTCTCCAGAGAAATGGCAGGAATTCGGGGCAACCGCCGCGGAGAATACAAAACCGCATCGCGCAAACTGTGGAGGAATGGAAATGAAATTCAACGCAATCGCCGTGCTGATCCTGGGTATGTCGTCTGCCTTCGCCCAGGATTCCACGATCATCACCTTCGAAGGCATGGGTCTCGAAACCGGCGTCACCGTACCCGGCGCCACGACTTTCAGTTACATGGGTTCGAGCTGGAGTGGTGGCAAGGTGCAAACCCTGTCCATTCCGACATTGTATTCATCCGGAAGATTTTCCTATATCGTCGGCCAGGGCGGCGCCGTGGTCACGTTTGACCCGCCTGTCGTCGATGTCCACTTTTTCTTTGCCTCGGGCGGCCCCGTTGATCCCGGGACCGCACGGGCCTTCGACAGTAATGAAGTCGAGGTCGGCATGGTCTCTACCCCGGGCTTCAAGAGTTTCAGTACCGCCACACCAATCGCCCGGGTGACGTTCCAAGGTGGGGCGATCGACGACTTCATTTTCACGGCAGCTACGACACCACCGCCGCCACCACCGCCGCCGCCCCTTGAACCGATCGACTTTTCGCTGGTGGAAGGCAACTGGCTGAATCCTGGCACCAATCGCCAAGGGCTGATGTTCGACTATGGGCCCTCGTTGAACCTGCTGTTCATGGCGTGGTTCACCTATACCCTCGATGCCGTGATCCCGATGAATCCGCCAGGTGCAGGAATCGACGGCTTCGGTCAACGCTGGCTGATTTCCGTGATGACGCTCGATGGCAATACCGCCACGGGCCCGTTGATTGTGAACGAGGGCAGCGCCTTCGATCAGCCGCCGCCGGGCACGTTCCGCACCCGGGAAATCGGCACGATCACCATCGAATTCACCGCCTGCGACGAGGCCATGGTGACTTACCAGATCGACGATCCGCCGCTGATCAACCAGTATCCCATCATACCCTTGGAGAAGTCCGCCAATCCGAGCGGCTTTTCGTGCGATCCCCAATGACGAAATGCCGGTTCCAATGAAAAAGACGGCGGCGGGACACCGGTATGCGCTGGTACTGCTAGGCGCCATCGGCGCTCAGCAGACCAGCGCTGCTATGCTGTCCCACCCGCTGCTCGACGTGGTCGATATCAACCCAAAGCCGCGGGTGTTCGCAGCGGCGTTGCGCCTAGATGAGCAGGAGATCAATATCGGCGGCACCGCTGTTCATGTTCTGATTTACAAGGATGCGAACAACCCCGCTGCTTATACAGGTATGCTCACTGCACTGCCGCTCCCCCAGATCGTCGTGGGTGTCGGGGATGAGGTCATCGTGACATTGACCAACGATCTGGCGCCGTGCGCGGCGTGCGACACGAGCATCCACTGGCATGGCCTGGAACTCGACAACGACAGCGATGGCACCGGGGTCACCCAGAACCGGCTCGCGCCCGGTGAAAGCTATACCTATCGCTTCTTAGCCCCCAGGCCGGGAGTCTTCTGGTTTCATCCGCACATGAAGCCTGGACCTCAGGCTTTTGCCGGGGCGTACGGTGCGTTCATCGTCAAGGATCCGCGTGAACAGGAATTGATCGACGCCGGGAAAATCCCTTCGTCCGACAGCACACACACCATCGTGTTGAGTGACATCGAGTTCGATGTGGGCGGCGATGTCGGCTATCTGGACGAAAATTTGAATGCCGTCCCCTGGATGGTTCTCAAGAACGACTGCGCGGCGGGAGACGGGCGCTCCTGCCGGCGCATCAAGGATGCCGCGACGGTTCTGGTCAACGGCCAGGCGACGAGCAGCGAGATTCCGGCGATCGTGGCGCGTTCCGGCGCCGGCGTCAGGCTGCGGTTGATCAACGCCGCCACGCATCGTTACTTTCGTCTGCGGATCTCGGGCAACGGCGCCGACAACAACCTCTACCGCATCGGCGGCGAAGGCGGGTTGCTCGAGTTTGCGCGCCTTGAAGGCGGAGTGTCGGGCAATTGGGACACGTTATACAACAAAGGTGAGATCGTCATCGGCCCGTCCGCGCGAGCCGACGTTGTCATCGTTCCCGCCGGGCTCGACGGCGGCCTCATCAGCATCGCCGGAGACGGCTACCAACGTGGGGGACCGAGCGACAACAACCCCGCCGGAGACCTGCTCCACATTGTGATCGACAACACTCTTTCAGGTGGGCCCCTGGCCATCGCGGAAGGCAGCGAGATTCTGGGGGCGGGGGGCGTCGAAAATCTCAAGGACGTCCCGATCACGGATTCCTTTATCGCTCCCGTTCCGATACTTCCTAATCCCGGAGCCGGAGCCGGCTCTGCGGGCGAAACCATTTCCTTGCAGGGCATCGCAGTCGGACAGCTCGCCATCGATCTCGTCACCGGCCGTTTCGAGGACAGCGGCCCGGACTATACCCAAGTGCCCTTCCAGGATTCCACCCGCTACGCGGCGACAGGCGACACCCTGGAGGTGACCGTCACCCAGAAAACTGCGCAGCATCACCCGTTTCACCTGCACGGGTTTTCCTTCCAGCCGGTACGGATTCTGGACAGTTCGGACAATGTCCTTTACGAATTCGATTACAACGAATTCGTTGATGTCATCGACATTTTCGATGGGCAAAGCGCGGTAATCCGCGTGCGACTCGACGATCGGCCGCGCATTACTGACAACCGGCAGGAGGCCGAAGCTCCGGTACCCGGCCAGCGTTTCGCCAGCGGCGGTGCGCGCGGCCGCTGGCTGTTTCACTGTCATCTGTTCCTGCACGCCGCCCTGGGGATGATTTCGGAGCTGGTCGTCGTGGATACCGACCGCGACGGCGACGGTTTTGACACCGCCGCCGACTGCGACGATTTCGATCCGGGCATCAACCCCGCCGCACGGGAACTCGGCGACGGCGTGGACAACGATTGCAACGGACGGGTTGATGATGCCTCGCCGCGCTTACGGTTCGATCACGACCTCCCGCAACCGCGAAGCTGCGTTGATCGGCGCCATGGCGAATGCTTCCATGTGCAATGACCGGCCGGCTGCAAACGGTTCCCGCTGTTATCGCCGGGTTTACCCCGCCCGCTTTGCGGCGAGCACGGCGTCCAGGCGGGCGGCAAAATCGTCCGCGGCCTCGCGACGTTCGACCGCTTCGAGCCGGCGGTCGAGATCGGCTTTGACGCGGGCCATCACCGCCTGAAAGCGCATCGCATCGCGTACTGCGTTCCAGCGCGGATCGTGCCGCACTCCGTAGTAACCGCGCCAGCCGGCCTTTTCCGCCGCCTCCAGCAGTTCGGCCGCGGCCTCGGTATCGCCGCGCAGTACCTGGTTGCGCGCGTATTCGAACAGATCGACGCTGCGGTGTAAACGATCAGCGGCCGCTTGCCGCTTGAATTGCTCGTCGAGCGCCGCGAGCAGGGTATTCGCCTTGGCCGTCTCGCCGGCCCGCAACCAGAGCCAGGCCAGCGCCTGCCGGGCGTTGGTCTCCTGGTCAGATTCGAACCCCTGGTTTGCGAACCGCGGATCGAGCATCGCCCCCAGCACGGCGGCGGCACGTTTGTCCTCGCCGGCCAATGCCAATACGATGCCGTACATCAAGCGCCGATGGGCCCCACTTGTCACAAGTGCCAAATCCGCCATCTCGCCCGTCGCGCCGAGTTCCGCGATCTCGCCGGCCACCGGCCGGCCGGTCCCGGACAGGAGTGCCTCCGCCATGTCCAGCCTGGCCTGCGGCTTGTCCGGGGCTTCCTGCATGATGCGCGTTTGCCACTCATCGACCCGCTGCCAGGCGCCGAGCACCCGGTAGATCGGGATCAACAACTGGAGCCTCGCGGCCTGATCTTCCGGTGCCGCAGTGAGCAGGATCAAACGCTTGGCCATGCCCAGGGCTTCGTCCGGCCGGCCCGTCTCGAGGTAGTGAATGATGAGAGCATGGTGCGCCAACTCGGATGGCTGCGGCACTTCCAGCAAACGCAACAGGCGAAGCTCGGCCTCGTCGGCCAGGCCGCGCTGCGCTTCCTCGATGGCGAGATTGGCGTTGATCGGCGGCGACAGCGGATCGATCCGGGCCGCCGTTCGCAACGCCTCACCGGCTTCGGCCCATTTCTCCGCATGAAACAAAGCTTGACTCAGCCAGTTCCACGCATTGACCAGGTTCGGATCCAGCCCGAGCGCCCGGCGCAGTGGCGCTTCGGAAGCCGCATACTCGGCAGGAACCCGCGATTGCAGCAGGAAACCTTGCGCCGCGTAGGCTTGCGCCGTGTCCGGATCCAGGGCCAGCGCCATATCGATATCCCGCTGCGCCGAGTCGAGCGCTTGCCAGTCGGCGGTGCGCGCGGCGGCAAAGAGCGACGCGATGGCCCGCTCGGCGTATGCCGCGGCATACGCCGGATCGGCCGCGATGGCGCGGTCGAGTGCTTCACGCGCCCGGCGATAAAAATCCGGCGGGCGCCGGATCAGCAGTTCGCGGCCGATCACATACTGCTGATAAACCGCGATATCGGGATGCCGGCCGGCGTTCGAGGTCCATTCGATCTGCGACACGATGCGCCCGGCGACGGCGAGTGCAATCTCCTCCTGCAAGCTGAAAATCTCACCCAGCTCACGCTCGAAAACATCGCTCCAGACAACCAGGCCGGCATTGTCTTCCAGCGCGGCGCTGATCCGCAGCCGTTTTTTTTCCTGGCGCACGCTGCCCCGCAACAGGTACTCCACCCCCAACAGTTCGCTGATCCGCCGGGCATCGTAGCTGCCGCCTTTGAAGACAAACGAGGAGGATCGGGCCACCACGCCGAGCCGATTCGGGCTGAGGCGCGACAGCGCGGCGACGATTTCCTCGCTCAAGCCGTCCCGGAAATACTCCAGCATCGGATCGCCGCCGAGTTGCTCGAACGGCAGTACCGCCAGCATCACCCGCTGCGGATCGCCACCTTGTTCCGTCCGCGCCGGACCATCGGCCCGCCAGGCTTGCCAGACGATGGCCGCCGCCAGCGCCGCAACGCCGAGCCACAAGAGGGTTTGCCGCCGCGGCGCAGCGGCAATGACCGCTGGCGGCTGGGCGGGCCGGACCTTAGCGACCAGGCGATAGCCCCGGGTCGGGATCGTTTCGATATAGGCGGCGGAATCCTGATCGTCACCGAGCGCCTTGCGCAACACCGCGATGCACTTGTACACTGGGTTGTCGCCCATCGGCCGGCCGGCCCATACGGCCTGGACCAATTCGTCGGTGGTGACGACCTCACCGGGGTGCGCCGCCAGCGCCAGCAGAACCGCCATCGCCTTGGGCATGACCGCGACATCGCCGCTGTCCTTCGACAGGCGATTCAACGCGGGCTCGACCAGCCATTTCCCGATCCGGAAAGGCTCGTGACGCTGCGGCTCCACCGGCGGTACCTGCTGGGGAATTTGCCGCTGATCATAGCCTAATCGGGCGCCGGCCGCGCGCTTCGCGCTTCGGCAGCGGCCCGTCTTTTCCAGATATTTTCCCGATAACTTCCAGAAATTGGACAGGAATCGCCGCGCCGGCCGCGTTAGCTTGCAACAGCAGCGCGGCGGGATCGGCCTGCCGGGCGAGATCACCGCCGGTCCTGAGATCGATCCTTAGGGGATACAGGATCTCCTGGAACCACCGAAAACACAAGGCCCGCCGCTGGTCCATCCCGGACCGCTCACTTTCAACCTGTATACCGTGGAGGGTATACGACGATGAATACCGAACCGATCGCATCTCACACCGCGAATCTTTCGCTGGCCGGTCTGCTTGCCGCGGCGCTGCTCATGGCACCGCTATCACAAGCGCAGACGGGCGACATCGGCAGCCGCGCCGAAATGACGGCTTTTCTCGCCACTACCACACCACTGGGGCTCGGACCTTTCAACCAGACCGAGATCGCCTTTAACCAAATCGTCGATGCCAACGGCGATCCCATCCGCTGGTTGACCCTGGGTTTCGCCGATGAACCGTTGTACACCCGGGACATCTTCAGCGCCGGACCGTTCGAACGGCTGGACGTCCTGTCGTCGGTGCTGGTGCCAGACGCCGCCACCTCACGCCGTCCGACTGGTGGCAGGCCAGCGGCAAAGCCAGGGTCAGTTGCCTGCCGCAGGGCACCCGCTACAACTTCAAGTTCCACGGTCTGGTACCGGACGGGGTCTATACCATCTGGCACTTCACGCCGACCAGCGCCGGCGGCCTGGCCTCGCACCCGCCCGACGACATCAACAATGTGTTCATGGCCTCGTCCAATGGCAGCGCCTCGTTCTCGGTGTTAGACACCCCGGGGCCAGCTACACTGGGCGGCATCAGGCCGGCGTGCACGCTGTCGGAGTCCGAGGAGTTCTTCGTCGTGCTCTACCACATCGACGGCAACTACTGTGGCCCGCTGCCCTGCGACAGTTCAGCGAACCCAGGGCGCCCAGGATTTCCGAGCGAACTCGGCCATTTGTTTTTCCGGCGCTAATCCGCCGGTTCTCCCAAGCCACCCGGCGCGCTTCGCCGGGTGGCATCTTTTCCCGCTTCCGCCGCATCGTTGGCGGGTGATCACGTACCAATTTCTATCGATCTTCGTGTTCTCCGTGCCTTCGTGAGCGGCTGTTTTCAGCCGGCACTACTTTCCCCGGGTTCATGATGCCCTGCGGATCGAGCGCTTGTTTCATGGCCCGCATCAATTCGATCTCGACCGGCGATTTGTAACGGGGCAACAGGTCGCGGCGGAGCCGGCCGATGCCGTGTTCGGCGGCGATCGTGCCGCCGAGTTCGTGAACGAGGTCGAACAGCGCCTCGGTGAGCGGCGTGCCGTGGGCGAGAAACGCCGCTGCATCGCCGCCTTCCGGCACCGTCAGGTTGAAATGCAGGTTGCCGTCACCGAGATGGCCGAAGATACACGGCCGGACGCCGGGTACGGTGCGTTCGGCAATCAGCAAGCCGCGGCGGATCATTTCCGGCACGGCGGCTTTCGGCACGCCGATATCGTGTTTGAGGCTGGCGCCGGCGCGGCGTTGCGCTTCGGGGATACTATCGCGCAACTGCCACAGCGCCGCCCGCTGCCGTTCGCCGGCGGCGATGACGATCTCGCCGCTGCCCTCTGCCACAGCTATTTCCGCTAATGTTTTCTCGACGCTTTCGGCCAGCGCCGTGTCGTCATCCCTGGTGCTGCTCGCTTCGACCAGCAAAAGCCACGGCGCGATCACCGGTGCCCGGCTGCCGGGCATGTGGTCGAGCACCAATTGCAGGGCCTGCCGGCCGATCAACTCGGCGGCGTCGAGCCGGCCGCCGGTGGCCGACCACAGCGCCTCGAGCGCGGCAAGCGCCCGGCGCGGTTCTGCAACGGCAAGCAGTACCGTGCTCCGGGTGCGGGGCGCGGGGTAGAGCTTCAGCACCGCCGCGGTGATGATGCCCAATGTACCCTCCGAACCGATGAATAGATCCTTCAGTTCGTAGCCGCTGTTGTCCTTACGTAATTTGGACAAGCCGTCCCAAACGCGGCCGTCGGCGAGCACCACTTCGAGGCCGAGCGTCAAGTCGCGCATCGTGCCGTAACGCAGCGTGTGCAGGCCGCCGGCGTTGCTCGCCAGATTGCCGCCGATCATGCAACTGCCCTCTGAAACCAGTGACAGCGGAAAAAACCGCCCGGCGTCGCGCGCCGCCTGCTGGACGCCGGCCAGGATGCAGCCGGCTTCGGCGGTCAATGTGCCGTTAGCCAGATCGACTTCGCGGATCCGGTCGAGCCGGCGGACGCTGAGGATGATTTCGGAGCCGTCCGGGTGCGGCGCAGCGCCGCCGACGGTGCCGGTGTTGCCGGCCTGCGGCACGATGCCGATGCCGGCTTGGGCACAGTGTCTGACGACCGCGGCGACTTCGGCGCTGTCGGCCGGGCACACCACCGCCGCGGCCTTGCCGTGGTAACGGCCGCGCCATTCCCGAAGGTACGGGGCCAGGCCGGCGGCATCGTCGATCCAGCCGGCCGGGCCGACCCGGGCGCGGATCGCCTCGAGGGCAAGCCGCGGGTGTTGCGTATCGTTCATTGTGACGGCAGCCGGACCCGGCGAACGGGGCCAGGCCGGCGGGCTGAAAAGGGAATACGGAGCCGGCCGCTAAGCCGGGTTCTGTCGTGGACAATCATTCATCTGGGACGGCTGTCGCCAGCCGCCTCTAGCGGCCTACCCGGGGACGGCGCGGGCCACGCCATCGTCCCCCTATTTGGCCTTGCTCCGGGTGGGGTTTGCCTAGCCGCGGAATGTTGCCACCCGCGCGGTGCGCTCTTACCGCACCGTTTCACCCTTACCTGCCGGACAAAACGCCCGGCCGGCGGTCTCTCTCTGTTGCACTTTCCGTAGGCTCGCGCCTCCCAGGCGTTACCTGGCACCCTGCCCTGTGGAGCCCGGACTTTCCTCCCGCCGCGATCCGAAGACCACAGCGAGCGATTGTCAGGCCGGCTCCGCCGCCATATTGTGTGCCGCCAGCGGACGAAAGTAAACCTCTAGCCTCATCCAGCATCGGCAGCGTAAAAACAAAGACGCCCGTTCCATCCGGGGGCAGGATAGAACGGGCGCAAGGGGGTGCTCAGGAAATCGGGATCCGGCGGGCCTTGCTTTCCTTGGTTTTCGGGACGGTCAGTTTCAGAACGCCGTTTTTGCTCTTGGCCTTGACGTTGGCCAGGTCGGCGCTGTCGGGTAGCCGGAAACTGCGCGCGAAACGGCCATAGCTGCGCTCGATGCGGTGGTAGCCGCCGTTCTTTTTCTCGCTCGCGGCGCACTTTTCGCCGCTGATCCGGAGCACACCGTTTTCACAGGTGACTTCGAGCTTGTCGGGCTCGATACCGGGAACGTCGGCGGTAATTTCGTAAGCGTCGTCATGCTCGACGATATCGACCGCCGGGGTCCATTCGGCGAGTTCCATGCCGGGTTCGGCCGGCTCAGCGCCGAAGACCTGGTCCATTTCCCGCCGCAATTGGTCGATCAGGCCAAAGGGGCGATACGGAATGAGTGCCATGTCAACCTCCTTTTGTGTAGTCCAGGAAAAATGCGTGATCACCGTCACGCCACCGCGGTATGTCGAACTGCACCATCGGATCGATGGGTTTCAACTACCGTTAGTAGATATAGGGTTGGATGGCATACTACACAAGCCGCCGAGGGAAGGGATTGACCAAGATCAAATCGCGCCGCGCGCTGTCCACGCCGTCAGGCCGTCGAGGAACATCTGCACCGCCAGGGCGACGAGCACCATGCCCATCAGCCGCTCCATTGCAATGAGGCCGCGGCGGCCGAGCAGGCGCTGCAACAGCGGCGCGGCGAGCAGGATCACGACACTGAGCGACCAGGCGACGACGAGCGCCAGAGCCCAGATGCCGATCCGCTCCGGCTCGCGGGTCGCCATCAGGAGCAGCACGGCAATCGCCGACGGCCCGGCGACCAGCGGCACGGCGAGCGGCACCAGCAGCGGTTCGCCTTCGATCTCCTCCTCGGCGCGGCTGGGGCGCGGCACGGGGAACACCATTTTCAGCGCGATCAGAAACAAAATGATGCCACCGGCAATGCCGATCGCCGCCTGGCTAAGGTGCATGGCGCCCAGGATGTACGGCCCGGCAAACAAAAAGGCCAGCAACACGGCAAGCGCCAGTAACAACTCGCGCAGGATCACCCGCTGGCGGCGGGCGGCGGGCACCTGGGCGAGCAGCGAGAGAAAAATCGGCACGTTGCCGACCGGGTCGAGGGTCAGAAAAAGCAGCAGTATCGCGCTGGTCAGGTCCATTTCGGTAATCTTCTTCGGATTCGTGGGGCGGGACGGCAGGGCATAATAATCGTTTTACGCCCCACTCGAAAGGAACCCGCGGCATGCCGCCCGACCCATCCAGCGCCCACTCCCGCCGCATCCTGACCGGCATCACGACCAGCGGCACGCCGCACCTCGGCAACTACGTCGGTGCCATCCGGCCGGCAGTCGCCGCCAGCCGCGCGGCGGCCGCTGAATCGTTTTATTTCCTGGCCGATTACCACGCCCTGGTCAAATGCCAGGATCCGGCCCGCGTCCACCGCTCGACACTCGAGATCGCCGCCACCTGGCTGGCACTCGGCCTCGATACCGAGCGCGCGGTGTTCTACCGGCAATCCGACATCCCCGAAATCCCGGAACTGACCTGGCTTTTATCGTGCGTCGCCGCCAAGGGTCTGCTCAACCGCGCCCACGCCTACAAGGCCGCGGTCCAGGAGAATCTCGAACGCGGCGATGACCCTGACTTCGGCATTTCGATGGGTCTTTTCAACTACCCGGTGCTGATGAGCGCCGATATCCTGCTGTTCAACGCAAACGAGGTGCCGGTCGGCAGGGACCAGGTCCAGCACCTGGAGATGGCGCGCGACATCGCACAGCGCTTCAACCACCTCTACGGCGAACACTTCGTGCTGCCGGCGGCCAAAATCGACGACGACCTCGCCGTCCTGCCGGGCCTCGACGGCCGCAAGATGAGCAAGAGCTACGACAATACGATCCCGCTCTGGTTGCCGGAAAAACAACTGCGCAAGGCGATCATGCGCATCGTCACCAACTCGCTGGAACCGGGCCAACCCAAGGATCCGGCGACCGGCGCACTGTTTGCGATCTACGCCGCTTTCGCCACCCCCGATGAGCGCGAAGCCATGCGCCGCGCCTACGCCGAAGGCCTCGCCTGGGGCGAGGCCAAACAACAGACTTTCGAAAAAATCAACGCCGAACTCGCCGCCCCGCGCCAACGCTTCGAAGCCCTTATCGCCGACCCGGCGCGTATCGAGGCCGTACTGCAACAAGGCGCCGCCCGCGCCCGCGCCATCGCCGGACCGTTCCTCAAGCGCCTGCGCCAGGCGGTTGGGATTAGAACGCTGGCCTAGCAAACGGCAGGCCGGAACGAAGCACAATAAAAATACCGTAATTTTACAGGGATGGACAGGATCGCAATTTGTTCGTTCCTCGTTGCTTGCCGATGTTTTTCCGGGATAACAGAAGCACATAACAGGCAACGATTTTTTTACTGGATGCCCGGTCAAGCCGGGCATGACTACCGACTCCGCTTACGCACAAGCGTTCTAAAATGAATTGACCTCAATGCCGGAAGTGCCGGCGGCCGGTGAACAGCATGGCGATGCCGTGGGCGTCAGCGGCGGCGATGACGGCTTGGTCGCGGATCGAGCCACCGGGCTGGACGATGGCGCGGATGCCTAACCGGGCGCTTTCCTCGACGCTGTCGGGAAACGGCAGGAAGGCGTCGGAAGCCATCACCGCGCCACCCAGTTCGAACCCCTGATCGGCGGCCTTGAGGCCGGCGAAGCGCGCCGCGTCGATGCGGCTCATCTGCCCGGCGCCGATGCCGAGCGTCTGCCCGCCGCGAGCGTAGACGATGGCATTCGACTTGACGGCCCGTGCCACCTGCCAGGCGAATTCCAGATCGGCCGCCTCGGCCGCCGCAGGGACGCGGTGCGTGACCGGGCGCCAGGTGCGGGGCGGGCTGCTGCCGGTGTCGGGTTCCTGCACCAGGTAACCGCCGCCGATGCGGCGGATCTCGAATGCTTCGCGCGCCGGCCGTGCCGCCTGCTGGGCGACGAGCAGCACGCGGACATTCGGTTTGCCGGCCAGCACCGCACCGGCCCCCGGGGCCAGCGCCGGGGCCAGTATGACTTCGGCAAACTGCCGCTCGACGATCGTCCTTGCCGCCGCCTCATCGAGCGCCGCATTGAACGCGACGATGCCGCCGTAGGCCGATTGCGGATCGGCGGCATGCGCCTTGCGATAGGCATCGGCGGCATCGTCGCCGCGCGCTGCGCCGCACGGATTACCGTGCTTGACGATGACGCAGGCTACCGCCGGGCCGAGTGCCGTGACCAGGCTCCAAGCCGCATCGGCGTCGAGGTAATTGTTGTAGGACAGCGCCTTGCCCTGCACCGGTTCGGCCGCCGCCAGGCTGCCTGGCGGCGGCGGGCCGGCGGTATAGAGCGCGGCGCGCTGCGCCGGATTTTCGCCGTAGCGCAGTTCGCGGCAGCGGTCCAGCGCCAAATGCAGCTGCGCCGGCAGGCCGCCGGCCTCGCCGCCGGTTGCCAGCCAGGCGGCGACCGCCGCGTCATAGGATGCGACCTTGGCGAAAGCCCGGGCGGCCAGTTTTTGCCGTATCTCGAAAGCGGGCTGCGCCGGGAGCGCGGCGAGGATCTCCTGGTAATCGGCGGGGTCGGTGGCCACGGTCACCCAGCGCCGGTTCTTGGCCGCGGCGCGGATCAGCGCCGGGCCGCCGATGTCGATCATCTCGTTGATCTCGCCGTCGCCGGCATCCGGGCGGGCGGCGGTTTCCCGGAACGGGTACAGGTTGACGATCACCAGATCGATCGGCCGGATGCGCTGCTCGGCCAGGACCCCGGTGTCGATATCGCGCCGGGCCAGAATCCCGCCGTGCACCGCCGGGTGCAGCGTCTTGACCCGGCCATCCATGATTTCCGGAAACCCGGTCAACGCCTCGACGGCGGTGACGGCCAGCCCGAGGCCGGCGAGATGCCGCGCCGTGCCGCCGGTCGAGATCAGCTCGACGCCGGCCGCGGCGAGCCCGTTGGCCAACTCGGCCAGGCCCGCCTTGTCCGAAACGCTGAGCAGCGCCCGGCGCAGCGGCGGCGCTGCGGAGTCAACGGCCGCGGGCATCGTGTCTGCTTTGTCGCTCGGGGTGCATCCCGGACCGGTGGGACGGGTAAGGCTCACTGCAGGCGGTATTGCCGGACGCGCTGGCGCAGTGTCGTCCGGGTCATACCCAGAATCTCGGCGGCCCGGGATTGGTTGCCGGCGGTATGCGCCAGCACCGCCCGGATCATCGCCGGCTCGACCTCGTCGAGCACCTTGCGGTAGAGGTTTCCGGGATTGGAGCCGTTCAGATCACGCAGATAGTCGGCGACGAGGCGATCGACGAACTGAAACAACGGGCTGGGCGCACTGGCACGATTCATCGAAAGCGCATTCCGCAAAAATCTCGAGGGGATAGTATGCAAATCGTTCATGTTCCGGCGGATTGCAACACCCCCAGATCGTGCATCGCCGTACCCGCTGTCCGGGTTGAGAAGCCTACCACAAATCGCCGCCCAAGGCAGCCGGAAAAGGTTAATCCGGGTTAATAAAGTTTGAACTCATAGCCGCCGGCGGCATTGTCCGGCACGCGAAGCTGCAACAACACCCGGAGGCGCTCGCCGCCGCCGGCCGGCAGCAGCGGATCGCGATCGGCGGCCAGATATTCGGCAGGTGCGAAGCGCCTCAACGCGACCGGATTTTCGGTCATATCGAACCAGCGCATTTCCAGCTGCGGCGGGAGCGACGGATCGGGGCTGTCGTTCAACAGCTCGAGGCTGATGATCGCGGCGTCCTGGCGCGCCGGGTGGGGGTGGCGGTCCTGGCTGACGATGCGCCAGGCCTGCGGCGCCCCCGGCGCGGCCGACGCCTCCGGCGGCGGGCGCAGCAACGGATACGCCTGCCAGCCCAATGCCGCAAGGAACCCGATCGCCGCCAGCGACCAGGCAGCCGCCGGCCAGCGGGCAACCTGTCTTATTGGCAGGTCCGGCACTTCCGTTACGGCGGCACCGGGTTGTGCGGCCTGCGGGGCGAACGGCGCCATGACCGGCGCCGGCGGCGCCTCGAGTTCGAGCACCGGCCGGAGCACCGGCGGCATGCCGCTCGCCTCGCGTCCGGCGGCCGGCGCCTCACCGCTTTCCGGCCGCTGGTCGAACAGCGAGGTCAGCGCGTTGTAAACCTTGCGGCAATCGCCGCACGTGACGATGCCCCCGGCCTGCACCAGATCGGCGGCACTGAGGGCATGGACCGTGTTGCAATCGGGGCAGCGGGTGTACATGCCCGGTGGTTAACCCAACTGTTGCATAAATTCCCGGAATTCTCGGTCAAGCGGGCGAGTGCAGCTTGTCCGATTTGCCGCGGCAGCGTAGTTGTTCCTACGGTTCAAGGCAAAGCGGACATGAGAACCAATCTCGGTATTCCGCGCGGCCGCGACGGCGGCGCTAAGTGCGCCGGGCAAGGCGCGAGGAGCGAAGTTTGGTCATTCCAAATAATCGACGAGCAACGCCGCCCGGCGCGCTTAGCGCCCCGTCCCGGTAGGTTGCGTCCCAAACGCCCGCGGGCGGCGTCCATCGGCTGGGCGATAGAATCACTATCGCCTGCACCTCGCTCCTTGCCGGCGGGCGTTTGGGAACGCAACGCGGCTCGTGCGAAATGCCGAGATTGGTTCTCTATGTGCCGCCAGCTTGGGCGAGAAACCGGGCGTGTCACCCTGGGTGAATTCGATGCGTTGACTAATATTCTCATAACTTATTCATTTAATGAAGAAATATATAAATTCGAGCAAAATTTATGCAACTGTTGGGTTAACCGTCCTGCGCAGCGGCTTCGGCGACCAGGCTGCGGTAACGGTTGAGATCGTTTTCGTAAGTAGCGCGCGAGAACGCGATCTGCTCCTCGAGGCGGGCGAGCTGGCCGCGCAGGCGGACGATCACCGAACGCAAAGCGGCGAGCGGGGCGACCAGGTGCTCCGGTACCGGTTGGCCGGCGCGTTCGAGCACGGCGGCCTGGGCGGCGAGTTCGCGCAGGCTCTTGCGTTGTTCCTGGATGGAGTTGGTGACCAGCGTGTACTGCTCGTTCAGAACGTTCAACTCGCCGTTCATCGCATTCATGATGTCCTGTTCGGAGCGGTAGGCGGCGAGCAGCAGGCGATCCTTTTTCTCCTGGTTCTCGCGCTCCGTCTCGGCCTGGCGGGCGACCACTTCCTGGGCGGCCAGCGCCTCGCGCTCGGCCGCGGTCAACGCCCGGCCGGTGCGGCCGATCACGGTGCCGCTCTGGTTCAGCTTCTCGTGCGCCAGGTCTTTATAGCCCGGCGGCAGACTCTGGCCGTAATGGACCTCGCCATTCTCATCGACCCACTTGTAGATCACATCCTGGGCCGCTGTGGTGAGTGCCCAGCCGCAGGCGGCCAATACGACGGCCAAGACGGCGGGAAAAGACCGGTGCGATGGGGTGTTCATACGATCAATTACACCGCCAATGGCGGCGATATTCAAGCAGGGCCGCTTTTTCGGCCTCGCGGCCGGCGGCTGGTTCGAGGTAATCGGCGAGGTCGTCGAGCCTTGCGATGCTGACCACCGGGACGCCGGCCGACTCGAGTTCGGCCGCGGCCCCGGCCTCGAGGCCCCGCTCCTGGCGGTCGAGCGCGACGGCCAGACCGGCCGGAGACGCCCCCGCGGCACCGATGGCCGCGATCGCCCGGCGCGCCGAGGTGCCGGCCGACAGCACGTCATCGACAATCAGTACCCGGCCGCCGAGCGGCGCACCGACCAGACGGCCGCCCTCGCCGTGGTCTTTATCTTCCTTGCGGTCGTAAGCGAACGGGACATTGCGGCCGGAGGCGGCATAGGCGATCGCCAGCGCCGCGGCCAGCACGATCCCCTTGTAGGCCGAGCCGAAAAGCATGTCGAATCCGAGGCCCGCCTCGTCCAGCGCGGCACGATAGAAGCCGCCGAGCGCCTGCAAGCTCGCACCGTCGGAGAACACCCCGGCGTTGAAAAAATACGGGCTCCGGCGGCCCGATTTCAGCGTGAAATCGCCGAACCGCAGCGCCCCGGCGGCGAGCGCCATTGCGATGAATTGGCGGGAATGGGAGCGCATCGCAAAATTCGGTCAGAGAGGAACAAGAAGGGTTGCCAGTATACTGGACCGCCATGCGGATCATCACCTTCAACGCCAACTCGCTGCGCTCGGCGGCGCGCCTGGGATTCTTCGACTGGCTGCGGCACCGGCGCGCCGACGTGCTCTGCATCCAGGAGACCAAGGCGCACGAACACCAGCTCCAGGACCCGATATTCCGGCCGCGCTATTTCGCCACCTGCGTCTATCACGATGCCGAAAAGAAAGGCTACTCCGGGGTGGCGATTTATGCCAGAAAGACGCCCGATCACGTCCAGGCCGGCATCGGCTGGCAACCGATGGATCGCGAGGGTCGTTGGCTGCAAGCCGACTTCGGCAACCTCTCGGTCATTTCGCTGTACCTGCCCTCCGGCAGTTCGGGCGACGAGCGCCAGCGGTTCAAGTTCCGGACAATGGATTTTCTGAAACCGAAGCTCGAGCGGATGGTGGCGGACGGCCGTGATTACATTATCTGCGGCGACTTCAACATCGTCCGCTCGGCAAAGGACATCCGTAACTGGCGCTCGAACCAGAAGCATTCCGGCTGCCTGCCGGAAGAGCGGGCCTGGATGAACAGCCTGATCGAGTGCGGCTGGGTCGATACCTACCGCACGCTGCGCCCGGACGGCGAGGAGTACACCTGGTGGTCGCAACGCGGCGCGGCGCGGGCCAATGACGTGGGCTGGCGGATCGACTATCAACTGGTCACGCCGTCCCTGCGCGCGGCGTTGAAAGGCTGCGCCATCTATCCTGAACCGAAGTTCTCCGATCATGCCCCATACGTGGTGGACTACGAATGAGGGCAATCGAGCAGGGGCGGCCCTCGCTGAGGCTGCCCGCCGGTCTGCGTCCCTACGTGCAGCGCGAACCGATCGCCGCGTTGCTGCTCGGGATCTCCTCCGGGTTCCCTTACGCCATGATCGGCGCCACGCTGACCACACGCCTCGCCCAGGACGGGATAGACAAAAAAAGCATCACCGCCTTTTCGCTGGCCTTTTTGGTTTACAACCTGAAATTCCTCTGGGCGCCGCTGATCGATGGATTACGTCTGCCCGTGCTCGGCCGCCTGGGACAGCGCGTCTCCTGGCTGCTGTTCGCCGGACTGCTGGTGATGCTGGCGGTCGCCTGGCTCGGAGTGCTCGATCCCCGCGCCGACCTTGCACTAGCGGCGGCGGCCGCCGTAGCCGTAGGCGTCGCAGGGGCGACCTACGATATCGTCATTGACGCCTACCGGATCGAGACGCTGCGCCCGGAGCAGTTGGGTGTCGGGTCCGGCATGTCGCAGTATGGCTGGCGCATCGGTTCAGTCGCGGCCGGCTCGCTGGCCCTGTTCGTGGCGACAGCCGGCAACTGGTCGCTGGCCTATCTGCTGTGCGCCACCTTCGCACTGCCGGCAATGCTCACCGCACTGGTCATGGGCGAGCCTGCCCGGCATGTCGTGGTGAGCGAAACCCGCGGCCTGCGTCGCACCTGGAACGCCGTGATCAAGGCGTTGAGCGAGTTTATGTATCGCCGCGGTGCGCTGCTGGTGCTGCTGTTTGTGCTGTTGCACAAGATCGGCGACACGCTCGCCAATCTCACCTTGCGTCTTTTGCTCAACGACCTGGGCTTCAGCAATGAGGAAATCGCAACCTTCGATGTCGGTCTGGGCTTCTTCGCCTACCTTGCCGGAATCTTCATCGGCGGCGTAATGTACACGGTATTGGGAATGAAGCGCGTGGTGCTGGTCGCTCTCGTGCTGATGGCGGTATCCAACCTCAGTTTCGCGTGGCTGGCGGCGAGCGGTCATTCCAACGCGCTTCTGGCGTTTACCGTCGGGTTCGAGAACATCGCCAGCGGGATCGGCGGAGTCGTGGTGGTGGCCTATCTGTCGGCTTTATGCAACCTGGCGTACACGGCGACACAGTACGCACTGTTGTCGGCCGCCGCCAGCGTGATTGGACGACTGTTGACCGGCACCACCGCCGGCGGCCTGATCGAGGTGCTCGGTTATGTGGAGTTCTATCTGTTCACGACCCTGGCGGCGCTGCCGGGCGTGTTCCTGTACATTTTCATGTTGCGTGCCGGCTTGATCGACCGCTCGTTGGGCAGCGCAGCCGGCGATATCGGTAAGCAGGGCGCCAAGTGAAAGCGCGCCGATCCCCGTAAACCGGTGGCGGGCAACGGCCGGCGTCAAGCTTGGTATGATGAGCCGCCGATTCGGTGCCCGTCCGGCGGGCGGGTTACACATCCAGCACCGGAGATCCCATGATGAACCAGCTACTGGTCGCGTTGTTATCGATTCTTGCCCTCGCCGCCTGCCGGCCGCAGGGTGACGCCCCGGCCGGCCGGGGGAAGCCGGAGGCGGCGGCGACCGAACAGGCCGCCGCGGCAAAGCAAAAAGCTGAAAAAAGCTGGGAAGACTTCGTCAACAATTACCTCGAAGCCAGCCTCGAGGCCCATCCGGCCTGGGCGGTGTTCCAGGGGCGGCACGAATTCGACGGCCGGTTGCCCGATTGGAGCCGGGCCGGGATCGAAGCCGAGATCGAGCGCCTGAAGCAGGCGCGGGCCGCAGCGCAAGGTTATACCACCGCCGCGCTGACCGACCGTCAGCGCTTCGAACGCGAGTATTTCGTCGCCCGCCTCGATCACGACCTGTTCTGGATGGACACCGTGCGCTGGCCGTTCCGCAACCCGATCTATTACCTCGGCTGGATGTCCGACTCGCTCGATCCCAGCCCCTACATCACGCTGAACTACGCGCCGCCGGCCGCGCGGCTGCGGGCTTTTACCGCCTATCTCGAAAACCTCCCGAAGGCCGCGGCCGAGATCCGGGCCAACCTCCAAATGCCGATGCCGGCGACCTGGCTCGAATTCGGCATCGACGCCTTCGAAGGCTACGCAACCTATTTCGAGGATGAGGCACCGGCTGCCTGGGCCGAAGTCGAAGACGAAGCACTACACCGCGCGTACGCCGCCGCCAATGCCGGGGCGGTGGCGGCGATGCAATCGCTGGCCGAATGGATGAAAAGCCAGCGCGATACCGCAACGGACGATTTCGCACTCAGCCCGGAGCTGTATCGGCAAATGCTGTGGGAGACCGAGCGCGTCGATGCGTCGCTGGAAGTGCTCGAAGCCGTTGCGCAGGCCGATCTAAAACGCAATCAGCAAGCACTGGCCGGCGCTTGTCAAACATACGCGCCGGGCGCCGATCTCCGTGCCTGCTTCGCCAAAATGGCCGCCAACAAACCGGCCGGTGGTGCGGTCGAAGCGGCCCGCCGCCAACTGGGCGAACTGCACGCCTTCCTGCGCGACGCCGACCTGGTCTCGATTCCCGGCAACGAAAAAGCGCTGGTCGCCGAAGCGCCGCCTTACGCCCGCTCGAATTTCGCTTACATCAACATTCCCGGCCTATGGGAAAAGAACCAGCCCAGCGTTTATAACATCGCCCCGCCCGATCCTGATTGGCCGCCCGCGGTGCAGGCCGATTACCTCCCCGGCGAAGCGGATCTTTTAGCCACCTCGATCCACGAAGTCTGGCCCGGTCATTTCCTGAATTTCCTACACGCCAACCGGACGTCGTGGATTTTCGGCCGGGCCTACGTCGGTTACGCCTTCGCCGAGGGCTGGGCGCACTACACCGAAGAGATGATGCTCGACGCCGGCCTGCGCCGCGGCGATCCCGAGGCGCGGCTCGGGCAGATCGCCAACGCCCTGTTGCGCAACGCCCGCTTTTTGTCGTCGCTCGGCCTGCACACCCAGGGCTGGACGGTGGACGACGCCCGCCGCTTCTTTATCGAACAGGGCTTCCAGGACGAAGGCAACGCCATCCAGCAGGCGGCGCGCGGCACCTACGACCCGGCTTATCTCAACTACAACCTCGGCAAACTGATGATCATGCGCCTACGCGATGACTGGACGGCCAGCCGCGGCGGGCGCGGCGCCTGGAAAACCTTTCACGACGAGTTTCTAAGCTACGGCGGCCCGCCGATCCCACTCGTCCGCCAGGTGATGATGCACGAAGACAGGCCCATCACCGCCTTTCCGGACTTTTTGCCAAGCGCTGCGGAATGAGATGTATGAAACCGAACCGCAAGAGCAAAGCACTTCGCTTGCCGCAAGCGTGACGATCCGGGTGCGGCTTGCCTGCGGCCGTAGCGGACGAGGCGTTGTATCGTGGCATCCTCGCTAAACCGAATCGGCATCGAGTCCGATAAGTTGCCCGAGTTTCAGAACCAGCGACCGCGTTGCACGTTCGTTCGGTACCCAGTCGGCGATCGTCGATTCGCGTCTGTTTCCCCAACGTTTGATCTCGATCCGGAAATAAAGATTGCGCCCGATGCTGCCGGAACGTTTCACGCCGATGCGCTCAATCGCGCCGGCTTCGATGTCCCGCCAGCCGCCGAACAGGCCATGGCGCCAGCGCAGGCGGCCACCGCCGGCGACGATTTCGCTCAGGCTGAACAGCATCGTGAGCGCTGCCCACAGGATCAGCAGTCCGAACGATACAAAAACAACACCGAACACCCACTGCCCCGTGCCCATCGTCAGGCCGATGCCGGCGCCGAGAAAAACCAGCGCGAATAGCAGCGTGCCGAGACCCGTGCCGGTCACTCGAAAGCGCGGAAAGTAAAAGCGCTGACCGCCGGCGACATAGCCATGTTCGACGCCGGTCTCGCGCCAGTCGTCGGCACCATACTGCCGCTTTGGCCGGTTTACGGCGGCGAGTCCGGCGGCGGGATTTGGAGCTGCACCGGAATCGAACACCGGCAATTCGAACTCCGCCCGGTAATCGATGCCCTTTTCCTCGCCGAACGCTTCCAGCCGCCACACGATGCGGTCGTTCGGATCGTCCTCGCTGCTCGCCGGCTGGCCGGCCGGCAGGTTCATTTCGATGCGCACCGAAGTCTGACCGGGACCGGGGCGTGTCATGAATCGATGCCGGTCTTCCCACAATAATCGTTCGGTTGTCCGCCGCTGCTTGCCGGATCCGGTGGTCTGCTTGTGCATGCAGGCGAGTTGCACCGTAACTTCCCGCACCGCGAGCCGCGCTGGAATAGTCAACGTGGCGCGCAAAAGACCGCCCAGCGGCACCGGCAGAGAATCCAAGACCAGCACGCTATCGCCATAGCGCCGGTGCTGGACCACTTTGCGCAGCGCCCAGACCGCAAGACCCAATCCGGCCAACGGAAACACAAGCGCGGCCAGCGCCGGCCAGTTGCCGCCGGCGATTTCCTTCGGCACCAGGAATAACACAGGTGCGCTGATCGCGTTCCAAAAAACGGCAAAGCCGATCGCCTGCCACATCTTCGGGCGTCCTCGGCTGTGCAGCTCGGCCGTTCGCCAGCGAGTGTCCCACCGCCACGGCTGGTCCGGGTAGGTCCGGCGAAACCGGGCACGCTGGCGCTGTTCGTAGCGGTGTTGACGCCCCTGCGTAAAAATCAGCGCCCCGGCACCGCCGAAGAGCAACGGAAACAACAGCAACAGCGCAAACTGGCCCCTGCGCATGTCGCGGTCAAGCACTGCGGCGGCGGGATTGTCCGGATCGACCCACGCGGTGACCGGCGCACCGGCGGCCAGTGCGGCTGCCAGCCGGTCGTACATACGCTGGTGATCATCGCCGATGTTGTCGGCACCGTGGTGCAGATCGACCCGATCCGAGCGATATTCCACGCCATTCCAACGATAACGGTACACGGCCTTTACCTGTAATACCGCGTTGTGATCCGCATCTCGCTCGCGGCGCAGATCGGCCGACTCGATCACCGCCTCCACCGGCTGCCAGGACCGGGCGTCGAGCCAATCGTAAGCCGCCTTGCCGAGAAAGAACGCAAAACCGATTGGCACGAGCACGAAAACCACCAGCAAGATCGCCGCCAACGGCAGCCCCAGCGCCCAGCCGACCAACCCGGGGCGTTGCCCGGGGTCCGGCGCGGACGGATTCATATCGTATCTCCCCGACAGTCTGAAGAACTCGGAAAAAACATAACCGACCCGGCAACCTGGCTGGCTGACTGCTTTGAGAACGCCGCTCCCGCGAACCCGGGCACGCCAACATGGGATATTTTTTCTGCCGACAGATCACTGCCAGATTTCATCAAAGATTCATCATTCTGACATTCCGCAGTCATATCCGTTTGCTGCAATGGGCGGACAATTAGTTGGCCTATCAGGGGTTCACCATGCACACGCATTTTCCATGGTCGCTGGCCATGACGATCTCATTATGCCTCATATTCGGTAGCCCGGCGGCACTGGCGCAGACGGCAACACAAACCGAATCGCCGGCCGGCGAAGCGCCGGAAACCCGATCCGGCGATAGCGCCGACTCCACCGATCCGGCGGCGCAGGACGAAAAAGAAAAAGGCGGCGGAATGGCCGTCGCCAAGACCGAGCTGGACAAGATCACGGTGCGCGGCACGGCGCTGAATTTTGCGAACTCGGTCAACGGCAAACGCGCCGCCGACAATATCGTCGATCGATTCGATGTCGATGAAATCGGCCGCTACCCTGACAAAAACATCGGCGAAACGCTCAATCGCATTCCCGGCGTCTCGATGCTGCTAGAAAAAGGCGAAGGGCGATTCGTGCAGATTCGCGGCATTTCGCCCAGGCTCAACAACGTCACCATCAACGGCGTAGCGATCGGTTCGGGCGAAACCGACGACGGCGGCCGTCTGACGCCGCTGGATGTAATCGGCGGGGAGTTGTTGAGCAGCGTCGAGGTCTCCAAGACCCGCACGCCAGACATGGATGGCCAGGGCATCGGCGGCACCCTGGACATCACCACCAAGCAACCCTTCGATTATCCCGAGGACTTCGTGCTGCTGGTCAACGGCCGTGCCGGTATCGAGTCCATCGACAATATTGAACCGGTGGACACCAAAGAGACACCGTGGACCGCCGATCTGACCGCCGCCGGCAAGACCGCCGACCAGCGTTTCGGCTGGCTGGCCGGGGCGTCGTTTTCAAATCGCAAGACCCCATTGTTGGGCGCCTTCCAGGACGACTGGCGGCCGGTGACGTTCGATCCCGACGAGTCCATTACCGGCGACGAACAAGTCATCAACCTTCCGGAGAATGTCAAGAACAATGTCACCGTAGTCAGCCGCGAGCGGCTCAACCTCAACGGCGCGTTCGAGTTCAGACCCAATGCCGCCTCGCGTTATTATTTACGTACATTTTATACCGAGTGGGACGAATTGCAGTTGCGCAACCGCTTCGAGCAAGGATTGAGCGACAATCTGACCGAGCTGATCGACGACAGCAGTGGCGTGATCTCCGGCAACCGCGTCCAGGTCAACCAGCGCTCCGAACCGACGGAAAAAGAACTTTTGTCGGCAGTGATCGGCGGCGAAAACTTCATCGGCAACTGGACCGCCGACTATCTGCTGCAGCGCAACGACAACGACATCGATGAACCCAACACATTCTGGGAATTTCGTTCCGGCAGCAGGACATTCGGCCCGGACACCTTCAGCATCACGGACGATGGCCTGGTCACCATCAGCTCGGCGGGGCCGGACCGCCAGGATCCCGGGTTTCAAACCTTTCGCCGTGTTCGTTTTCAGGAAAAGCGCAGCCAGGAAAACACCTGGATAGGGCAATTGAACCTGCGCCGCGATCTGGCGCTGGATTTCGCCGACGAAAGTTATCTCAAATTCGGCGGCAAGTGGACGCGCACGGAGCGCGACACCGGCTTCTCCCGGACACGATTCGATCTCGGCTCGCAAGCCTGGACACTGGCTTTCGATCCGAATTTCAATCTCGGCGGCTTCACCAATCCGGTGCCGATCCAAAGCCAGCCCAACTTGTGGATCGACATGCCGGCGCTGAACGCCTTTTTCGAAGCCAACCGGGACAATCCGGATTTTTTCAAGTTCAACGAGGAAGATACCTTCCGGAACGAATTCCAGAGCGATTTCAAGCTGCGCGAGCGGGTTTTCGGAGCCTACGCCATGGGTAAGCTGGCGATCGATCGCTGGTCGGTGATCGGCGGTCTGCGGATCGAGACGACCAATGTCAGTTCCAGCGCCTTCACCATTGTCGAGCAAAACGACGTATTGCGCGCCGACCCGATTGCCGCCGGCGGCAAATACACCAACATCCTGCCCACGGTGTTGGCCACTTTCGGCGTGACCGACGATGTTCTGATCCGCGCCGGCTGGACGCGCGCCGTGGGCCGCCCGGAGTTCGACCAATTGGCGCCGCGCTCGTCGTTATTGATCGAGGACGACCCCACGGTCGGCACGGTGGGCACGCTGAGCATCGGCAACCCGGATCTAGAAGCGCGCGAATCGGACAACCTCGATCTGTCACTGGAATGGTATTTCGACGAAGGATCGCTGTTCTCGGTGGCGCTGTTTTACAAGGACATCGCCAAGGAAATCGTCCCCGCTCCGGAACAAAGGTTCGAAAACTTCGAATTCCAGGGCCAGGTTTTCGACCGTTTCGAAATCGCCACCACGATCAACGCCCAAGCGGCCGAGGTCAAGGGCATCGAGATCAATTTCATCGACAAGTTCGAGTTTCTGCCCGCACCGTTCGACGGCCTGGGATTTGCCGGCTCGGTGACGTTTCTCGATTCGGAAATCGATATCGAACGAAACGGCGAAGTGGAGACACTGCCGTTGCTGGAGCAGGCCGACAGCAGTATCAGCCTGACGTTGTATTATCAGAAAAACCGCTGGGATCTGGCCGTCACCTACACGCGCAACGACAACTTTCTCACCGATTTTGGTCCGACCCGCGAACTGGATCTGGACCAGGGCGCATTCGGCCGCATCGACGCCCGCGTGCAATACAATTTGACCGACAACCTGAAGCTGTTCGTCGAGGGCATCAATCTGAACAACGAACCGACGACCGAATTCCAGGGCGGCATCGGGCGCCAGAACACCGAGTTCGAATTCACCGGGCGGACGTTTTTCTCGGGATTGGCGGCCCGCTTCTGATGTCCATCATGGCTGGCAGGGTTGTTGTCCCCAAGCTATTAGTCTCAGGCTGCGCTCTGGCCGCTATCGCGGCCGGAGCGTCTGATCGATCGCACTTGACGGCCACCTCAACCGATCAGGCCGAACTGCGGGCCACCCTGGTGCGCAGTTACCCGGCCGACGAGGCCGATCAGGGTGTGGCGGTCGATGATCTGCACTTTTATGCCATCGACAACCACACCATCGGCAAGTATCGCAAGGACGACGGCGAAAAACTCGCCTTCTGGGAAGGGGGCAAAAACGGCCCGTTGCGACACCTCAACAGTTGCCTAGTCGCCGGCCGGCAACTCATGTGCGCACATTCCAATTATCCGGCCGTACCCATGGCGAGCAGCATCGAATGGTTCGATACGCAGACACTTCAACCCGCCGCCAGCCACAGCCTGGGCATCGACCTGCCTGGATCGCTGACCTGGGTGTTGCCGTGGAACGGCGGCTACCTGGCCTGTTTCGCCCATTATGACCATCGCCCGCCGGAAAATCTCGATCACCGCCACACGGTGTTGATTCACTACGACGACCGCTGGCGCCGGCAAGCCGGGTGGATGTTCCCCGAAGCCGTGTTGCAACGCCTGGCGCCCTACTCGGTCTCCGGCGGCGCCCTGGGCGATGATGGGCTGTTGTACGTGATGGGCCACGATCGTCCCGCACTCTACGTGCTGGGTCTGCCGGCCCAGGGCAGTGTGCTGGTGCATATCGCGACCATCGCCATCGGTGCCGAGGGCCAGGCCTTCGCCTGGGACTACGGCGGCGAGCGCACCATTTACGCGATCGACCGGCGCCGGCACCGGGTGCTGGTATTCCAACTCCCCGCCGTTGACCTACCCGCCCAGGCGCGCCGCTTTGCCGAACCGCGGCAACGATAAGCGCCTTCCGGACGCCGAGTGCGGCAATCGGACAAGCCGTACCCAACAGTTGCATAAATTTTGCTCGAATTTATATATTTCTTCATTAAATCAATAAGTTATGAGAATTTTAGTTAAAGCATCGAATTCACCTGGGGTGACGCGCCCGGTTTCTCGCCCACTTGACCGAGAATTCCGGGAATTTATGCAACAGTTGGATGTACTCACCCGCTTGGCCGAGAATCCAGGGAATTTATGCAACTGTTGGGTTAAGCCGTTTCAGGGGGATGATTCGTCCAGCATAAGGCGCTTGAGTTCGATGCCGGCCTCGCGATCGCGGGCGGTCCAGGCGATGAGCAGGCTCGCCTCGTCGAGCCTGACCAGGCGCGGAAAGCCGCTGTCGCGGCCGGGCGCTAATTCGGCGACGATGCTGGGCGGCGATACGGGGCCTTCCGGGCCGACGACCTGCAGCAGGAGGCTGGCCTGCGATCCGGTGGTTTCGAGCCAGGTTACGGCGGCGTGCCGGCGGCCGATCAGCGCTGCCGCCACCCGGCCGAGCGGCACGGTTTCGCCGTTTTGGGCCGCAACCGTGAATGGCCTTCCGAAGTTCAGCCCGCCGTCGGACGACCAGGCGTAGCGAACGCGGGGCGAGGTGTCGGCGCCGGTGTACCAGGCGAGCACGACCTGATCGTCCAGTGCGGCGAGCATCGGGCCGTTGACCGGGCAGGCGGCTGTGGCCCAGCTTTCATCGGCCACGGCGCGTGGCGCGCTCCACCGGCCGTCGCGGTAATGGCTGAAATGAATATCGCGAATGTCGCCTTCGCGGCGCGCCCGCCACGCGGCAAGCGGCCCGAGTGGTGTGGCGGCCAATGATGTCTGGCAACAATCGCACGTCGAGCGATCGACCACGCCCCGCTCGCCGATCGTTCCCGCCGGCTCGACCAGCGCGTAGCGCAGCATCGTGCGCGCCGCCGCGGCCTCGCCTTCTCCAAAGGCGCTGCCATCCAACAAAACCGCCAGCAAGCGCCCACCGGCGAGCGGCAGCAGCGAAACGAACCCGTGTTCACCCGCCGCCCCTGATTCATACAGCGCCGGTGCCGGGCGCCAACTTTGCCCGCCGTCGCCACTCAGTGTCAGACGCACATCGTAGTCGTATCGCCCAGGCCCGCTGCGCTGCAGCCAGTGGGCCGCCAGCCGCTCCTGATCCAACGCCACCAGGGCCGGGAAATCGGCCCAGTTGACGAACCAGTCCTGGCCGCCGGCGATCGTTTGCGGTGCCGACCACGCCCCGTCGCGCCACCTCGCAAAGCGCAGCAATTCACCGCCGTCACCGTCCGGCTGCTGCCAGCTCAGATACACTGCACCATCGACGGCGCGATGCAGGTTCGGTGTCCGCGCACCGGCGAGACCGGCCGGCAGAGCCATCGATGCTAAACGGGACTCGGCCCTATCCCGCCCGCCGGATTCGGCCGCCGTACCGCCGTAAGCTGCCGCGCCGATCGCGACGACCGCGGCGCGGAAAATGACATGAATATCGAACACGATCGTTGACCTCTCATTCGGCCTGGAGCGGCAAGCCTCGCTGTCATTATCCCATCATCGTGCTGCCGCTGCCGAGCCCGCCGTCCGGCGTTGTCATCAACGTCTGGTATCATCGGTCCCTGTTTTCCGCCGCCACCGGCGGAATATTGGAGTGCCTTGCGGTGGACAAGATCCTTCGCTGTTTCGCCGGGATTCATCCGGGCCCGGTTTTCACTGTGTTCCTGGTTTACGCGCTGGGCGCTTTACCGCCCCCGCTTTGGGCGCAGTCCGCCGCCCGGCAGGACGATCACGCCGGTCATCTCGAATTCGCCGCCGGCGCATTCGATCTCAACGACAAGGGCAACGACGCGGCGATTTTTCAGGCGACCTATCGCACCCCGTGGCACTTCGGAGGCGGTGACGAAGGCGGCTGGTTCCACGGCTTCGCGCCTTATGCCGCGCTCGCCGTCAATACCGACGGCGGGGTGTTCGGTCACGGCGGGCTTAACGCCGATCTGCGCCTCGGCCGTCATTGGGTGATTCTGCCGTCGGTTGGCGGCGGCGGTTACAGCCATGGGCAGAGCAAGCATCTCGGCGGGGTGTTTCAGTTTGCACTTGGCTTCGCCGCGCTCTACCGCCTGGAACGATCGGCCCTGCTGCCGGCCGGCAGCCGGGTCGGCATCCAGTTCCTGCACATCTCCAATGGCGGCGTACACGAGCGCAACCCCGGCGCCAATTCCGTTTTTGCCGTGTTGAGCATGCCGTTATAGTCGCCGGCCATGGCAAGCTTGCCCGTCCATCATTTCCGATCGGCAACGCAATCCGCTTCCGCTTCAACCAGCCAGTTGCGGTCGATCAAGCCCTTGACCTCAACGAAGGTGCTGGCCGGCAAGATGTCCGAGAACACTTCCGCATGGGCCCGGGCCGCTTCCGCCCAGCGCGAAATATCGGTCAGCATCACCCGCGTGCGGATCACGTCCCACATCCCGAGAGCGGCGCCGGCGATCGCCTGGGCGATGATCTCGAGACATCTGCGGGTCTGACCGTAAATGTCGCCCGGGCATGCGACCCCGCCATCCGGGGCGATCGGCGCGGTACCGGAGACCGCGACGAAAGGGCCGATCCGGACGGCCCGGGCAAAACCGATGCGTTGTTCGAAAGGCGAGCCTGAAGAAATCGTCTGTCTCATATGCTGATCCCCCTATCGGTGACTGTCCAGGTCGGTGCGCCAGCCGGAGGTGATCGGGTAGCGGCGGTCGCGGCCGAAGGCGCGGGAGCTGATCCGGGGGCCGGGCGGTGCCTGGCGGCGCTTGTATTCGTTGACGGCGACCAGGCGCGCCACCTTGCGTACTTCCGCTTCGGTAAAACCGCCGGCGATCACTTCGGCCAGCGACTGGTCCTGTTCGACGTAGCGTTCGAGGATCGGATCGAGCCGGGCGTAAGGCAACAGCGCTTGTTCGTCGAATTGATCGGGCGCCAGTTCGGCGGTCGGCGGGCGCTCGATGATGCCGCGCGGAATCATCGGCGAAACGCGGTTGATGCATGACGCCTGGCGATAAACCGCGGTCTTCAGCAGATCCTTGAGCGGCGCGAAGCCGCCGCACATGTCGCCGTACAGAGTGCAATAGCCGGTCGCCAGTTCGCTCTTGTTGCCGGTGGCCAGAAGCAGTGCGCCGCGGGCGTTGGACCACGCCATCAACACCAGGCCGCGCAGCCGGGCCTTAAGGTTCTGCGCCGGGACGCTGTCGCCCAGTTCGCCGAGCGCCGGGGCGAGCGCGCCCTGCACCATGTCGAGGCTCGCCGCCAGCGGAATCGTTTCGCAGGCGATGCCGAGCAGGCCGGCCAATTCGGCGGTCAGCTCGGCGCTCAGTTTTGAAGTTGCCGCCATCGGCATAAACACGCCGTGCACACGCCCGGCGCCGAGCGTCTTGACGGCGAGCGCCGCGGTCAGAGCCGAATCGATGCCGCCCGACAGACCGATCACGACATCGCTGAAGCCGTTCTTGCCGAGATAATCGCGAAGTGCTAACTCCAGCACCGCCTCGACTTCTTCGGCTTCGTCCATTTCATCGCCGGTGATGGCCGCGGCCTCCGGAGCCAGCACTTGCCAACTACCGCCGGCGGTGGACTCGGCGATCACCCAGGCTTCATGGCAGTGGCCGGCGCGGTGCGCCACACGGCCGTCACGATCGAGCAAAAACGAACGGCCGTCGAAAACCAGTTCGTCCTGGCCGCCGACCTGGTTGCAGTAGGCGATCGGGATGCCGTTGTCGGCGACCCGTTTTTGCATCACCGCGAGCCGCTCGGCATATTTGCCGCGCGCGTATGGCGAGGCGTTCGGGGCAACCAGCAGTTCGGCCCCGGCGCCGCGCGCCAGCTTCGCCGGCGCCGCGAACCAGCCGTCTTCGCAGACGATCACACCGACCCGAAGATCGGCGCACGGTACCACCAGCGGTGCATGGCCGGCCGTAAAATAGCGCCGTTCGTCGAAAACGGCGTAGTTCGGCAAACAATGTTTGTGGTAAAGGCCCCTGATTTCGCCGCCGGCCAGCCACGCGGCGCTGTTGTAAAGTGCTGTCGACTCGCGCCACGGCGTGCCGACCACCGCGGCGATGCCAGTCGCGGCGCCGGCCAGGTCGCGCAAGGTGCGTTCAGCGGCGTCGAGAAAACCGCGGCGCAGCAGAAGATCCTCGGGCGGGTAACCGCAAAGCGAAAGTTCGGGAAAGACGACAAGGTCGGCCTGCCACTTGTCGCGCGCCGCGGCGATGTGTGCGGCCAGGCGCGCCGCGTTGCCGGCCAGGTCACCGACCGTCGGGTTGAATTGCAGCAGGGCGAGGCGCATCGGGGATACTCGAGATGCCAAATCCTAAACGGGGCTGAAATTCATCGCGCTCGCCATGGCGCAAAGCGCGCTAAGAAACCGGCGACTGCCTGTCTTTCTCATTCGGCCATTCGAACTGGGCGAACATGGCGTCTTGGCGAGCTGTATGTCTGATTTTCATCGGCGATCGAGCAACGTCTTCATCGCCGTGCCGAGTTGTGTCGGGGTGCGCACCGTGGTCGCGCCGGCTTTTTCCAGCGCCTGGAACTTGGCCTCAGCCGTCCCTTTGCCGCGGGCGATGATCGCCCCGGCATGACCCATCCGTTTGCCGGGCGGGGCCGTGACGCCGGCGATATAGGCGACCACCGGCTTTTTGACTTCGGCGGCGATGAATTCGGCGGCTTCCTCCTCGGCGCTGCCGCCGATCTCGCCGACCATGATGATGCCCTCGGTTCCAGGATCGTCCTGGAACAGCCGCAGGCAATCGATGAAATTCGTCCCCTGCAGCGGGTCGCCGCCGATGCCGATGCAGGTGCTCTGCCCGAGCCCGGCCTGCGTCGTCTGGTGCACCGCCTCGTAGGTCAGCGTCCCGGAGCGCGAGACGATGCCGACGTTGCCGGCGCGGTGGATATGGCCGGGCATGATGCCGATCTTGCACTCATCGGGGGTGATGATGCCGGGGCAGTTGGGGCCGATCAGCCGGCACTCGGGGTGCTGATCGAGCACCGCCTTAACTTTCAGCATATCGAGCACCGGAATGCCTTCGGTGATGCAGACGATCAATTCGATGCCGGCGTCGAGCGCCTCGAAAATCGCGTCGGCGGCATAAGGCGGCGGGACGAAAATCACGCTGGCCTCGGCGCCGGTGGCGGCCACCGCGTCGTGCACGGTGTCGAACACCGGCAGCCCGAGGTGCGTCTGGCCGCCTTTGCCGGGGGTGACGCCACCGACCATTTTCGTGCCGTACTCGATGGCTTGGCGGGAATGAAACGTCCCCTGGCTGCCGGTGAAGCCCTGGCAGATGACTTTGGTGTTGCGGTCGATCAAAACGCTCATCGGTGTTTCTCGTTTGAAATGGCATGCCGCCGCAGGTGCGGCGTTGAGTTCAATTTATGCGGTTGCCGTATTCGCGCCGCGCGCCGCTTCGACCGCCAGGCGGGCGCCGCGCTCGAGGTCGGGGGCGGTGATGATCGCCAGGCTGCTGGCCTCGAGCAGCCGGTAACCGGCCTCGACGTTGGTGCCCTCGAGGCGGACGATGACCGGAACCTTGACATGGACTTCGCGAACCGCGGCGACGATGCCTTCGGCGACCAGATCGCAACGGACGATGCCGCCGAAAATGTTGACCAAGATCGCCTTGACCTGCGCAGCGCCGAGGATGATCTTGAACGCTTCGGCGACGCGCGCCGCGTTGGCCCCGCCGCCAACGTCGAGAAAATTCGCCGGCCGCCCGCCCTGGCGCTGGATCTCGTCCATCGTGGCCATCGCCAGCCCGGCGCCGTTGACCATGCAGGCGATATCGCCGTCGAGCGTGATGTAGTTCAGGCCGTGGCGGCCGGCTTCCAGTTCGGCCGGGTCTTCCTGGCTCTCGTCGCGCAGGGCGGCGATGTCGGCCTGGCGGTATAGGGCGTTGTCATCGACGTTGATCTTGGCGTCGAGGGCGAGCAGATCGCCGCCGGGTGCGGCGATGACCAGCGGATTGACCTCGATCAGCGCCAGGTCGCGCTCGACGAACAGCCGATACAGGCCGCCCATCATGCGGGTCAATTGTTTGATCTGGGCCTCGTTGAGACCCAGCGCGAAGCCCAGACGGCGGCACTGGAAGCCCTGCAGGCCGGCGGTCGGGTCGATCGCGATCGTGAAAATTTTCTCCGGTGTGGCGGCCGCCACCTGTTCGATATCGACGCCACCGGCGGCCGAGCCGACGAAGCTGATCCGCCGGCGGCTGCGGTCGATCAGCACGCTGAGATAAAGCTCGGCAGCGATATCCGAAGCCTCGGCGACCAGCACCGTGTTTACCGGCAGTGCCCGGCCGCCGGTCTGGTAGGTCTGGATGTGCATGCCCAGCATACGGCCGGCAAGCTCGCCGGCTTCGGCCGGCGTGTGGGCCAGTTTGACGCCACCCGCCTTGCCACGCCCGCCGGCGTGGACCTGGGCCTTGATCACCCACTGCCCGCCGCCGAGCGCCCGGGCGGCCTGCACCGCATCTTCGGCGCTTGCCGCCACCTCACCCGCCGGCGTCGGGATGCCATACTGCTTGAACAGCGCCTTGGCCTGGTATTCGTGTAAATTCATTCGATGCTCACTGACTGTCGAGAGGAAAATCGGTTTCGAATCGTCGTTCAGGTAAACTGTGCCGGGCGAGACGGCGGGGCGTGTATTCTGGTATAAATCCAGCCCGCAGGCAAACCGCAGCCGCCAAGCACGGCGCGGCGGGGCGACCCGGCCCCGGGAATCACGGGAATCGCAGACCGCCGGCCGCCGTCACGCCCGGACCACCGGACGGCGGCGGTATCGTTCCTGCGCCGCGGTTACCAGAACGGCCGGCCGGCGGTTCGATTACACCCAGGGAGGGTTCGGCACCGCTCAGCCCACCCCCGGAAAGGAACCCATATGGATGTGCTGGCAAGCGAGAGTGCATACATGGCACAACCGGTTTTTCAATTGACCGACGAGGAATTCGCCCGCCGCGCGCTGAATTACCTCAACATCTTCCGGCTGGTGATCGCCACCGGCCTGATGATGGTCGTCCTCTCGCCGCCGATCGTCAGCGAGTTGTCGAGCGCCAGCCTGGAACTGGCCAGAATGGCGGCCTTCGTCGATTTCATCGCCGCCCTCGGTCTCGGCCTGGCCTGGGTTTACGGCCACATGAGCGCCCAGTCGCTGACCAGCAAGTCGATGGCCACCGACCTGATCGTCGTGACGTTGCTGCTCTACGCCTTCGGCGGCCTCGACAGCGGGCTCGGCCTGCTTCTGATGTTCACCGCCGGCATCGGTGGTCTGATCCTGTCGGGCCGCAACGCGCTGTTTTTCGCGGCGCTGGCGACGATCTCGATCGTCGGCGTGACGCTGCTCCTCGGCCTGGCCGGCGACGAGACGCGCGGCGAGCTGGCCAAGGCCGGGCTCTATGGCATCGCCACTTTTTTCACCACCATCGGCTGCCTGTTCATCGCCCGCTGGAACCGCCAGAGCCGCCAGCTCGCGCACCGCCGCGGCATCGACATGGCGAGCATGGAGCAGGTCAACGAACTGATCATCAACCGCCTGCGTTCCGGCGTCGTGGTCATCGACGACCATTTCCAGATCCGCCAGATCAACCGCCTCGGGGCCGAACTGCTCGGCATCAAACCGGCCGGCGGCGGCGACCTGCGCCAGATCTCGCCGGCGCTGGTCGCCCGGCTGGCCGATTGGCAGAGCAAGAACAAAAATGGCGGCGGCAAAAACGACGGCGGCGGCCTGTTACTCGGCGACAGCCAGACGCCGGTCGAACCGGTCTTCGTGCAATTCCCGACCCGGCGCGGCGGCGGCACGTTGATTTTTCTTGAAGACACCGCCGTGGTCTCCAGGCGGGCGCGCGACCTGGCGCAAAGCTCCCTGGCCCGGATTTCAGCCTCGATCGCCCACGAAATCCGCAATCCGCTGGCCGCAATCAGCCACTCGGCGCAGCTTTTGCGCGAATCGCCGGCCCTGCCGAGCGAGGAAAAACGCCTGATCGAGATCATCGACGGCCATTGCGCGCGGATGAACAACATCGTCGAAAACGTGCTGCAACTGACCCGCCGCGAACAGGCGCAGCCAGAGCTGCTCGACCTCGGCGACTGGCTCGATGACCTGGCCGGCGAGTTCGCCCGCAGCAAATCGCTCGCCGCCGACCGGCTGCACATCGACCGGCCGGACGGCGAACTGCTGGTCGTCGCCGACCCGAGCCAGTTGCACCAGGTTGTCTGGAACCTGGCCGAAAACGCGCTGATCCACGGCAGCCGGGATGACCACGAAGTCAGGATCACGTTGCGCGTCGGCCTGCTCGAGGACGGCGAGCGCGTGGCGCTCGACATCCTCGACGACGGCCCGGGCATCCCGCCGCAGGCACGGCTCAATATCTTCGAGCCGTTTTTCACGACCAACAAGAAAGGCTCCGGGCTCGGGCTCTACCTGGCACAGAAACTCAGCGAAGCCAACCACGCTGCGCTCGAATACCTCGAACAGCCCGGCGCCGGCGCCTGCTTCCGGATCACGGTGCGGCGTGCCGCGCTCGAGGACGAAACCGGCGGTGAGGCGCTCGACGCGCCGCTCGCCCTGGCGGCCAGGAGCGCCTGAACGATGCGTACCGCGCTGATCGTCGACGACGAGCCGGATATCCGCGAACTGCTCAAAATGACCTTGACCCGGATGGATCTTCTGGTCACCGCCGCCGCCAATCTGGCCGAGGCGCGCGCCGCACTGGCCCGCGAGCGCTTCGATGTCTGCCTGACCGACATGCGCCTGCCCGACGGCAACGGTATCTCGCTGGTCCGCGAGATCAACCAGCACTACAACTACACACCGGTGGCAATGCTGACCGCCTACGGCAAGGTCGAAGACGCAGTCCAGGCCCTCAAATCCGGGGCCTTCGACTTTGTCTCCAAGCCGGTCAATCTGGAAATTCTGCGCAACCTGGTCAACACCGCACTCAGGCTCAGGCCGGCCGGCCTTAAGGCCGATTGCGATATCGACCAGCAACTGCTCAAGGAAAAACTGGTCGGCCGCTCGCCGGCCATGGCCCAGGTGCGCGAGACGATCGCCCGCCTGGCGCGCAACCAGGCACCGGTGCTGATCAGCGGCGAATCTGGTTCGGGCAAGGAACTGGCGGCGCGGCTGATCCACGATCTCGGGCCGCGCGCCGATGGGCCTTTCGTCCCGGTCAACTGCGGCGCCATTCCCTCGGAACTGATGGAAAGCGAGTTTTTCGGCCACCGCCGCGGCAGTTTCACCGGCGCCACCGCCGACAAGGAGGGTCTGTTCCAGGCAGCCAACGGCGGCACGTTGTTTTTAGACGAAGTGGCCGATCTGCCGCTGGCGATGCAGGTCAAACTGTTGCGCGCAATCCAGGAACGGACGGTCCGGCCGGTTGGCGCACGGCATGAAATCCCGGTCGATATCCGGCTGCTGAGCGCCAGCCACAAACCGCTCAAACCGCTGGTCGAAAGCGGCCAGTTCCGCTCCGATTTGTATTTCCGGATCAACGTCATCGAATTGACGATGCCGCCGCTGCGCGAACGCCCCGAGGACATCGCACCGCTCGCCCGCCAACTCCTGCAACAGATCGCCGCTCAGTGGGGCGGCCCGCCGCGCACGCTCGGCGATGACGCCTTGCAGGTGCTGCGCACCCACCCGTTCCCCGGCAACGTCCGTGAGCTGTACAACGTGATCCAGCGCGCCGTGGCGCTCGGCGAAGGCGGTACGATCGGCGCCGCCGATCTTAAGCTCGAAGCGGCGCCGGTCGAGGTGCCGAACATGCAGCCAGACGGCAAGCAAAACCTGGAAGATTACATCGAGAACGTCGAACGGCAATTGATCGAACAGGCGCTGCAAGAGGCGCGGTACAACAAAACCGCCGCCGCCCGCCGCCTCGGCATCACCTTCCGGTCGCTGCGCTACAAGCTGCAGAAATACGGTCTGGAGTGACAGCCGCCACGATCCACCGGCAACGCCGGTGGCATTCGACGGCTGGCCGCGCAATGGGGCTGGCCGCCATCGTTTACATCAACTGCGCCAGGTACTGCAATGCGCGGCGGTAAACGCCGCGTTTGAAGGGGACGACGTGGTGTAGCGGGTACCAGTAATCGACCCAGCGGAATTCGGCGAACTCGGCCGGGGCCGAGCAATCGAGCTGGAACAGCTCGTCGCTGCCGGAAAAGCGCAGCAGAAACCAGATCTGCTTCTGGCCGATGCACAGCGGCTGCTGGTGGTGGCGCTGATAACGTTTGGGCAAGCGGTAACGCAACCAGTGCGGGGTGCGGCCGACGATCTCGACGCAGCCGGCGCGCAGGCCGGTTTCTTCCTGCAACTCGCGATACATCGCCTTTTCCGGCGTCTCGCCGGGGCGGATGCCGCCCTGCGGAAACTGCCAGCCCGGGTCGCGCACCCGGCGCGCCCAGAAGACGCGCCTGTCGGGCCGCTGGATGACGATCGCGACATTGTGCCGGTATCCTTCGCTGTCGATCATCGCTGGCCGTCGGTCGTGCCCGGTTAAGACTAGAATTTGTTTATGTTAACGAAATTACCGGTCGGCTTCCCGCGCCGCTTCGCCATCCTCGCGCTATTGCTCGTCGCCAGCCTGCTCGCCGTGCTTTTCGCCCTGGCCTTCGGCAGTGTCACGGCCGGCGGCGAATCGTGGTGGTCCGCCTGGCACCAGCCGGCCCATCCGCTGCACGATATTCTGTGGCGGGTACGGGCGCCGCGCGTCGGCGCCGCCTGGCTGACCGGGGCGCTGCTGGCGCTCGCCGGGGTGCTGATGCAGGTGCTGCTGCGCAATCCGCTGGCCGATCCGTATATTCTCGGCGCCAGCGGCGGCGCCGCCTGCTTCGCGCTCGTGGCGATGAGTTTCGTACCGGCGCTGCCGGTGCCGGTCGCGGCGTTCGCCGGGGCGCTGGTGACAACGGTGCTGGTCTTCGTCCTGGCCCGCGGTCGCGGCCCCTGGAACGGCACGCGGCTGTTACTCACCGGGGTCATGGTCGCCGCGGCCTGGGGGGCGCTGATCAGCCTGCTGCTCAGCCTCGGCCCCGAAGCGCGGCTGCGTGGCATGCTGTTCTGGCTGATGGGCGATCTGAGCTGGGCGGAGACGGCGCCCTGGATGTGGCTGGCATTCGCCGCCCTGCTTGCCGCGATGACCTGGATGGCGCGCGCCCTGAATGTGATGGCGCTCGGCGAAACCCACGCCGCACTGCTCGGCGAGGAACCGGTGCGGCTCGCCTGGTCGATCTACCTGGCCGCCTCCCTGGCCACGGCCCTGGCGGTGACCATCGGCGGGGCGATCGGTTTTGTCGGCCTTCTGGCGCCGCACCTGATGCGCCTGGCCGGCGGTGCCGACCACCGCCTGCTGCTGCCTGCGGCCGCGCTGTTCGGCGGGCTGTTCCTGATGCTGGCCGATCTGGCGGCGCGGACCGTCGTCGCCCCGCGGCAACTGCCGGTCGGGGTCGTCACCGCCCTGCTCGGCGCGCCGTTGTTCATCTTTCTGCTTTACCGCAATGCGAACCGTGGATGAACCGGGATAAGCCCCAGGCCGCCACCGTGCACCACCGGCGCTGCCCGCCGGCGCTTGCCGGCCGCGGCCTCGAACTTAGCCGCGGCGGGCGGATACTGGTCAGCGGACTCGACCTCGAGATCCGCGCCGGTGAAGTGTGGGGCATACTCGGGCCCAACGGCGCCGGCAAAACGACGTTGCTCGAAACCCTGGCCGGGCTGGCCCCGCCAGAGGCCGGCACCGTGCTTATCGACGGCGAGCCGATTCTCGCCCTGCCGCGCAAAACCATCGCCCGCCGGCTCGGCATGCTGCCGCAGCGGCTGCCCGCGGCGTTCGATGCCACGGTGCTGGAGGCGGTATTGATCGGCCGCCATCCGCACCTCAAACCCTGGCAGATGGAAGGGCCGCGCGATTTCGCCCTGGCCCGCCGCGCGCTGCGCCGGACGGGAATGGCGGCACTCGCCGGTCGGCCGCTGCGCACGCTGTCGGGCGGCGAAGCCCGGCGCCTGGCGTTTGCCGCGTTGCTGGTGCAAAAGCCGCGCCTGATGTTACTCGACGAGCCGACCAACCACCTCGATCTGCCGCACCAGCAGCAAGTGCTCGAATGCGTCCGTGACGCCACCTTGCGCGGTACGGCGGCGCTCCTGGCAACCCATGACATCAATCTCGCCGCCGCCTTTTGCGACCGGATCTTGTTGCTCTTCGGCGACGGCGAAACGCAAGCGGGGACGTGTGACGAACTGCTCGAGGCAGCGCGTCTCAGCCGGCTCTACGGCTGCCCGATGCACGCCATGACCCTCGGCGGCCGGCGCTGGTTCATGCCGCTTGCCCGCCTGCCAGCGCCCGGTAACGCCGGCCCAGGCGCAGTACAAGAAACACCCACAGGAGCAAAACAGGCAGCAGGGTGAACGCCGTCTGGCCCTTGTCGAGACCGGCGGCGATCAGGCTCCAGAACAGCCAGCCGGCGACCACGTCGCTGCCGCGATAGACCACGGTATCGATAAAGTTCTTGCTTTTGTATTTGTTGATCCGATCGACCGGCGTGAACAGCATCTCCTTCGCCGGACCGATCAGGCCGTAATTCATCGCCCGCTGCCCGACCTGCACGGCGCTCACGACGAGCAGTGTCGGCAGCGCCCCGAACACCCAAAAGCCGAGGAACAACAGCACTGGCACGACGGCCATTGTCGCCGCCATGCCAAAGTGCCTGATCAGGCGCGCCGTGACCAGTGCCTGCAACAACAGTGCCAGGACGTTGACGGTGAAATCGATGTGGCCGAAGATCTGGGTCTGGGCGATGAAATCGCCGGTTGCTTCGGCCACCAGAATGGCGCGCAGGTTGTAAAGAAAACCGGCGGCGATGTTGTGCAGCAGCATCAGCCCGGCGATCAGCAGAAGGTAGGGCGAGGCGAGCACGCGGCGTACCCCGTCGAGCAGGCCGCCGGCCAGCGCCGCCCGGTCTTCGGCGCGTTGCAGGGCGTCGTGTTCCATGCTGTAGCGGCGCAGCCGGTAGATGCACACCGTCGCGACGAGCAACAGGCCGGCAGCCAGCAGCAACAGGTTCGCGACGCCGACCCGCGGCGCCAGATAGGCTGTCAGCCACGGCCCGGCGATCGCCCCGCTGCTGCCGCCGGCGGCGATCACTCCGAACAGGCGGCGGGCCTGGGCGGTGCTGAACAGATCGACCATGAAACTCCAGAACACAGAGACGACGAACAAATTGAAGACGCTGAGCCAGACAAAAAACACCCGGCTGAGCAGCGGGCCGGCGGCCTGCTGCCGGAACAGCAGATAAAACAGCACGAGGTGAGTGGCAAAAAACAGATAGACGACGGGCAGAAAAACACGCCGCGGATAGCGGCTGACCAGCCAACCGTAAAGCGGCGTCATCGCCAGCATCACGATGAAGGTGGCAGTGAACAGCCACGGGATGTTCTCGACGCCACCCGCCACAGCCATCGCCTCGCGCACCGGGCGGAGCATGAAATAGCCGCCGAGCAGGCTGAAAAAATAGACAAAGGACAGGGCCACCTGCGGCCATTCGTCGCGGCCGATGACAGTCAGCGGCTTCAGCCAGCGGATCGGATCGCGCGGCGCATCGGCAACGGCGGACATGAAGGGTGGCTCACGGCAGAGGACCGCGGCGCATGGTAGCAGAACGGCCCGGGGACGGTGACCTTGGGGTGATGCTCAGAAATCGGACGGCATTTGGACTGTATTTCCGGGCAGTATATGTAAACTTCCGGTGTCAGACATGTAATACAGAATCGACCCGATGCTTGCCATCCGTTTACCAAAAGAAATCGAAGAGCGATTAACCCGGCTCGCGGCCCAGACGGGGCGTACCAAATCATATTTCGCCCGCCAGGCAATCGCAGCGCATCTGGAAGATCTGGAAGATCAATATCTGGCAGTGCACCGTCTGGAACATCCCGCCCGGCGTTGGACGATGGAAGAAATAGAGCAGGGGTTTGATCTGGAAGGTTGAATGGGATGATCGTGCCGCCAAAGAATTACGCCGCCTGAGCACCGAGGTTCAGCAAAAAATCCTGCGTTTTTTTCGTACCCGGATTGCCACGCCGGATGACCCCCACCGGTTCGGCAAGGCACTGTCCCATAAGATGCATGGCTTCTGGCGTTACCGGTTGGGCGATTACCGGATGATCTGCCGGATCGGACTTGACCGAACGATCGTGTTGGTTGTTCTGGTAGGTCATCGCAGTAACATTTACCCAACTGTTGCATAAATTCCCGGGATTCTCGGCCAATCTGGCGAGTACAGCTTGGCCGATTGCCCTAAAAATGCGTCGGGAACGCAATTTGAACGGCCGCAGCTCGGCCGCCCCATCCAGACTGGTTCACCCCAATCGCCGCCTCGGCGAGCGCAGCATCAGCCCTCGATCACGTGCACACTCTGCCCGGGGCGCAGGCGTTCGTTGCCGCGGATGATGACCTGGCTGCCCGGTACCAGGTCGCCAAGCACTTCGATACGCTCTTCGTTGCCGATGCCGGTTGTCACCTCGACGCGGCGGGCGGTCATGTCGTCATCGACCACGAACACCGCGATGCCGTCGCCGCGCAGGACCAGCGCGTCGCGCGGCACCGACACCACTTCGCGCTGGCCGGCGACCGGGATCGCGAGGCGCACGGTCTGGCCGGCGGCGTAAGCCTCTGCCGGGACGTCGAGACGCAGTTCGAAAACGTGCGTCGCCTCGTCGCCAAGGGCGACGACGGTGCGCACCCGGCCTTCGCCGCGCACGGCGCCGGCCCGGACCGGCAGATACAAACCGTCGCTGACGTACGGCAGGTAATCGAGCGGCGGCCGGGCGACGACTTCGAGATGGTCGGGATCGACGATACGCACCACCTCATCGCCGACCGCTACCCGCTCGCCGGGGTCGCGCAGGCGTTCGACCACCTTGCCGGCGAACGGGGCACGGATGCGGGTGCGTCCAATTTGATCCTGGAGCTGCGCCAGACGGCTTTCGGCCACTTTGAGTTCACTGGCCGCAATCCGTGCGTCGGAGCGGGTCTGCGCCAGGGTGCTGGCCGGGGTGAGGTTGCGTTCGATCAGTTGCTCCTGGCGGGCGCTTTCGCCTTGCAGGTACGCCAGCCTGGCGCCGGCCCGCTCGACCTCAGCGGCCAGCTCGGCGGCGCGCAATGTAAGCGCCGTAGCCTCAATCCGGGCGATCTCGTCGCCGGCGGCCACCCGCGTTCCGACTTCGGCGATCGACAGCAACCGGCCTTCGACTTCCGCCGCCAGCCGGGCGTCGACGCGGCTGATCACCGTGCCGGCGACCCAGGTCATCGGCGCCATCGACTCGATGCTCACCGGGGCCACCCGGACCAGTGCCGGCGGTTCTTTCTGCGCCGCCACCGGGCCGGTTGTCGCCAGCACGGCAAACACTAAACTCGTCTGTCTCATCACCGCCGCCAGGCGGCCCGCGAGCCGGCGGCCGGCGCGCTCCTTTGCGTCTCTCATTTCACCACCGTTCCGATCGCCGCTGCCGCAGGCGAAAAAGTGCGCCGCCCGGCTCTTGCCGTCTCGCTGAGACGCAGCAAGCTGGGCAACAGGATCAACGTGAACACCGTGCTCAGCAGCATGCCGCCGGCGATCACCGCGGCCAGCCCGCGGTACAACTCGCTGCCCGAGCCCGGCACCAGCCACAACGGCAACATCCCGAAAACACTGGTCAAGGTACTCATCAGGATGGGCCGCAGGCGCAGGCGAATCGCCGAATGGACCGCCGCCGCCCGCCCCAGCCCTTCTTCCCTTTCGCCCTGGCGGGCGCGATAGACGAGCAGGATGGCGTTGTTGACGACCAGGCCAAGCAGGATCACAAAGCCGATCATCGTCATTAGGTCAAGCGGCTGCGGCGTGAAAAGCCCGGTCAGGCGCAGCAGCAGCAGACCACCGACGGCAGCCATCGGGATCGTCGTCATCACCAGCAAGCTGTCGCGGAAGGACTGGAACAGGGCGCTGATCAAAAGATACAGGATCACCATCGCCAGAAGAAAACTGCCGGACATCGAGCGCAACGCCTCGCCGAGCGCCTCGGCCGTGCCGCGGAACAGAACGCTGCCGTCTGCAGGCAACGCAGCGCGGATTTTCGGCGCAACGTCACGCTCGATCGTGTTCAAGACATCTTCCAGCGCCAGGCCGGAAGGCGGTGTCACTTGCAGGGATATCGTCCGCCGCCGATCGACGCGGCGGATCTGGTTCGGGCCGGCGGTGCGGGTCAGGCGGGTCAGCTCGCCGAGCGTCTGAACCTCGCCGCTCGGCGTCGCCAGTGGAATCGCCGCCAACTCCTCGGGTGTGCGCCAATCGTCAGCGCGCAGCACGATATTCAAACGCCGGTTGCCGTCGAAATACTCGCCGAGAAACGCCCCATCGCCAAGCGCCCGGACCACAGTACCCATCCGTACCCGGTTCCAGCCGACTTCGGAGATGCGCCGGTCGTCGGGAGTCAGCCGGATTTCGGGTTCGGCCATCTCGAGCGCCGGCTGCGGCCGGACCTGGGCCCCGGGCAGCGCCTGGCGCAGGGCATCGAAACCGGCATTGGCCGCGGCCAAAAGTTGCGGGTAATCGGCGCTGCCCAGATCGACATCGATGCGCCGCCCGCCGCGGCCGCCGAAAATCGGCGCCCGGCTGACACCGCCGAAGGTGTCGGGAAAGCCAGTAATCACCTCGTTGTTGAACACCTCGAGCATCCGATCGACGTCGCCGTCAGCGGCGGCCCGGGCGCCGATGAACGCCCCGCTGCCGAAAAAGCCGAGAAACGTGTCGCGGATCTTCGGCTCGCGTTCGCCGTCAAGATACGGCCTGAGCCGGTCATTGATCACCTCGACGATTTCGCCTTCGGCAGCGTCCATACCGGTGCCCGGCGGGGTGACCAGAAAACCAAAGACGAAATTGCGCCTGCCCTCGGGCAGATAATCGGCCGCCGGCATCAGAAGTACGGCGAGCAGCACGGGGCCGAGCGTCAGTCCGGCGATCCACGCGAAGCGCTGGCGGGACGTCGCGGTCAGACGCATCACGCCGTCGGCGATACGCCGCCAGGTATCGGCATTGCGGTCCTTGAGGCCGGCACCGCCGAGCAGCCGGCCGGCCGCCGCCGGCAGGACCGTGATCGCGACGACGAGCGAGGCGATGATCGCCGCCGAAATCGTCAGCGCCAGGTCGCTGAACAACTGGCCGGCCTCGTCGCGCAGAAAGATTACCGGCAGAAAAATCGCCACTGTCGTCGCGGTCGAAGCGACCAGCGCCCCCCACACCTGATCGACGCCGGTCCTGGCCGCCGCTTCGGGTTCGTTTCCTGCCTCGCGCAGCCGGACGATGTTTTCGAGCACGACGATCGCCGCATCGAGCACCATGCCGGTGGCGAACGCCAGCCCGGCGAGCGAAATGATGTTCAGCGTCCGGCCGAGGGCGTTCATCACGATGAACGAAGCGAACAGGCAAAGCGGGATGGCCAGCGCCACGACCAGCGTGGCGCGCAGCTTGCGCAGAAACCACCACAGCACGCCGACGGCGAGGATGACGCCGAGGAGCAGGTTGTTGCGCACCATGGCGATCGCGGCGCGGATATAGATCGAGTTGTCGGACGACTGCGTGATCTTCAGGCCGCGCGGCTGAAGCTCGGTGTGTTCGAGTTCGGCCACCGTCTGCTTGAGTTCGCTCATGATCTCGAGGACGTTGGCCCCACTCTCGGCAACGACGTTGATGGCGACCGACGGGGCGCCGTTTTGCGTGAACACCGAACTGCGATCCTGCATCACGCGCTCGACGCGCGCCAGATCCTTGAGCCTGACCGGCCGGCCCTGGCGCCAGTCGAGCACGATCTCGCCGAGTTCGGCGGCCTCGAGCTTGCCGGCGAAACGGAGGGTGTACTGCCGGCGCCCGACTTCGTTGAAACCGGCCGAGACGTCCTGGTTGCTGCCCACCTGGTCGCCAATCGTACTGAGATCGACGCCCAGCGACGCGGCACGGTACGGGTCGAACGTGATCCGGATCTCCTCGCCGCGGCCGCCGAACACCCGCGACGAGGCGACGCCCGGTATGCGTTCGAAGCGCGGCCGGATCACCTCCTCGACGAAATCCTGGTAACTGACGATTTCCCGGTCGTTACCGGGCAGTGTCTGGATCGCGAACCAGGCGATCGAATCGCCACGATTGTCGCTGCCCAGGCGCACCGTCGGTTCGGTGACATCGACCGGGTAACGCGGCACCTGGTTGAGGCGGTTCAGCACCTCGATCAGCGCCCGGTTCATGTCGGCTTCGAGATCGAACTCGAGGTTGATCGAGCCCTCGCCCTGCGATGCGGTCGAGGTCATCCGGCGCAGGCCCGGGATGCCGCGCAGCATATTTTCCTGCGGTTCGATGATCTCGGCCTCGACCTCCTGCGGCGCCGCGGCGCGCCAGCCGGTGTTGACCGAAATCTGCGGCCGCTGCACTTCGGGCGTGAGCTGCACCGGCAGCGCGGTCAGGCTGAGGACGCCGAAAATGCCGAGCAGGATGCCGCCGACGGCAACCGCCACCTTGTTGGCCAGCGAAAGACGGGTGAGTATCAAGCAGCGGAATCCTGTTACCGGTGGGCAGATCGATCGCCGGCGCACCCCGCGCCGGCGATCAAAAGACCGGCAATCTACGAAATAATTCCCTACCTGGCATGCGATTTCTGCCCCGTTTCCGGGGCAAGGGTCTTGTTCGGCCACGCCCCGGCCGCTGGCCGCCCGCCGCCGCATGGCGTATCCTACTCGGCCGCACTGATCGACAGCGATCCTCGATGGAATACGACGACATCATCATCGGCGCCGGTTCGGCCGGCTGTGTACTGGCCAACCGGCTGAGCGCCGGCGGCACGCGGCGCGTCCTGCTGCTCGAGGCCGGCGGCCGCGACTGGAACCCGTTCATCCACATGCCGGCCGGGCTCGCCCAACTGGCCGGCCACCGCGGGCTCAATTGGAACTACTTGACCGAGCCGGAACCCGGCCTCGACGGCCGGCGGCTGTATTGGCCGCGCGGCAAGGTATTGGGCGGCAGCAGCAGCATCAACGCCATGTGCTATGTGCGCGGCCAGCCGGCGGATTACGACATCTGGGCCGCGGCCGGCAACCCCGGCTGGGAGTTTGCCAACGTCCTGCCCTATTTCCTGAAAAGCGAGGACCAGCAACGCGGCGCCTCGCCATGGCACGGCAGCGGCGGGCCGCTCAGCGTTTCCGACCTGCGCCATACCAACCCGCTGAGTGCGGTGTTTATCGCGGCGGCGAAAGCCGCCGGCCACCCGGCCAACGACGATTTCAACGGCGAGCGGCAGGAAGGGTTCGGCTACTACCAGGTCACGCAGCGCAACGGCCGGCGGTGCAGCGCCGCGGTCGCCTGGCTCGAACCGGCGATGGAGCGCGACAACCTGAGGGTCGTGATCCGCGCCCTGGCCGAGCAGGTCGTCTTCGACGGCCGGCGCGCGGCGGGCGTGCGCTACCGCCACCAGGGAGAAAGCGTCACCACCCGCGGCGGGCGGATCATCCTGGCCGGTGGGGCGATCAATTCGCCGCAGCTTCTGATGCTCTCCGGCGTCGGGCCGGCCGACCATTTGCGGTCCATCGGCATCGATGTGGTACACCACCTGCCCGGCGTCGGTGCCAATTTGCAGGACCACCTCGACATCTGCACGCTGCAAAGATGCAACCAGCCGATCACCTACGACCAGCTCAATGAAATCGGCGTCGGGCTGCGCTACTGGCTGAGCCACGAAGGCATCGGCAGCTCGAATCTCGCCGAAGCCGGCGGTTTCGCCCGCAGCCGCCACGCCGCCGACGAGCGCCCGGACGTGCAGTTCCATTTCGTGCCGGCGCAGCTCGACGACCACGGCCGTAACCGGCTGCCGGGCCACGGCTACACACTGCACGCCTGCCCGCTCAGGCCGCAAAGCCGCGGCCGGCTGTTGCTGGAGTCGGCCGACCCGGCCCGCCCGCCGGCCATCCACGCCCACTACCTGGCAGCCGAATACGACCGCCGGATGATGGTCGAATGCGTCCGGATGAGCCGCGAGATTTTCGCCACCGCGCCGTTCGGTCCCTACCGCGGCCCGGAGATTTTTCCGGGCGACACGGTCCAGGACGACGATGCGGTCCTCGCCTTTATCCGGCGCAAGGCCGAGACGATCTATCATCCGGCCGGCACCTGCAAAATGGGTCGTGACGAGACGGCGGTGGTCGATCATCGGCTGGCCGTGCACGGCCTCGAAGGTCTTTACGTCGTCGATGCCTCCATCATGCCGCAACTGACCAGCGGCAATACCAACGCCCCGGTCATGATGATCGCCGAAAAAGCCGCCGATCTTCTGCTGGAGCGGCAGGCATGAGACGGGCCGGCCGGATCTTGACTCTCCTGCTGCTTGCCGCCGCCCCGCCGGCGGGCGCCGAATTGCCGATTTTCGGCTGGATCGAACGGGTGCAGATCCTCGACGGGACATTGACCCTGAAAGCCAAATTCGATACCGGCGCCGCGACCTCCTCGCTAGACGCCACCGAGATCCAGACCTTCCGGCGTGCCGGCCGCCGCTGGGCGCGCTTCACGGTCAGGGCGACCCACGACGGCGAGCCGCTGGTCCTCGAACGGCCGCTTCTGCGCACGGTGCGTATCATCCGCCATAACGGCAAACATCAGCGCCGCGCGGTGATCGGCCTCGATGTCTGCTTCGGCGAACATCACCGCGAAGTGGAGTTCACGCTGATCGACCGCCGCGAATTCATCTATCCTGTGCTCCTCGGGCGCAGCGCGCTGGAAGGCGCGGCGCTGATCGATCCGGGGGCGACTTTTCTCAGCAAACCGCGGTGTTTTGGCTCCGGGCAGGGCTCATCCGATCCGGCAGGTCAACCATGAAGACCCTTCCCCATTGGCTGGTGCTCAGCCTGCTGCTGGCCGCCGCCGGCGGCGGGCTGTTCGTTTACAAGCATCAGGTACTCGGCTACCCGCTGACCCCCGGCGAACTCAGCACCGCCTGGACGGTGCAGACCCGTGTCCAGTTCAGAGGCGACGGCGGGCCGCTCAAGATCGCCCTGCGCCTGCCGGCGCAAACCCCGGGATTCGCCCGGCTCAACGAGCATTTCGTGTCGCGCGATTTCGGTCTGACGGTCGAGGAAAACCGGCACACGCGCACCGCGGTGTGGGCCAAGCGGCGGGTCAGCGGCACCCAGACTTTGTATTACCGCGTCACCTTCTATCCCACCGGCCTGGCCGCGGCGCTGCCGCCCAGGCCGGACTATCCGCCGTTGCCGGCGCTCGACGAGCCGTTTGCCACGGCGCTGCGCAACATCGTCACCAAGGTCCGCGAACATTCGGCCGATATCGCCAGTTTCAGCGCCGAGCTGTTGCGCCGCCTAAATACTGGCAGCACGGACGAAGACTTCCAGCTTTTTCTGAGCGATCCGATCTACCGCGCCGACCGCGTGGCGCTCGCCCGGCTTTTGCTCGCCGGCGCCCGTATCCCGACGCTGAAAGTCAACGGCCTGAAGCTCGGCGCACAGAGCAACAACCAGCCACTGATGCCTTATCTTGCGGTCCACAACGAGCAGCGCTGGCTGTTCTTCGATCCGCTGAGCGGCCAGCTGGGGCTGCCTGCCGATTACCTGTTTTTGTGGTTCGGCGACGAGCCGGCAGCCGGCATCAAAGGCGGCGAAGTGACGGACGTGCACTACGCGGTGCAATCCAGCGAACTTAGCAGCCTGCAACTGGCGATCGAGAACACCGGTTTGGCGCATCCCTGGCTGGCGCGATTTTCGCTGCTTGCCCTGCCGCTGCACAGCCAGTCGCTGTACGAGATCCTGCTGCTCGTCCCGGTCGGGGCGTTTATCATCGTCCTGCTGCGCAACGTCGTCGGCGTGCGCTCGTTCGGCACCTTCATGCCGGTGCTGATCGCCCTGGCCTTCCGCGAAACCCGGCTGATCGCCGGCATATTGATGTTCACGTTTATCGTCGGCACCGGCCTGCTTTTGCGTTTTTATCTGGAACGGCTCAAACTTCTGCTGGTCCCCAGGCTGGCCGCGGTGCTGACCATCGTCGTATTGCTGATGGCCGCGCTCAGTGTCGTCACCTACCAGCTCAATCTCGAGGTCGGCCTGTCGGTGGCCCTGTTCCCGATGGTCATCATGGCCATGGTCATCGAACGGATGTCGATCGCCTGGGAAGAGAGCGGGCCGCGCAACGCCCTGATCGACGCCACAGGCTCGCTGGCGATCGCCGCCCTCGCCTACCTGACGATGGAAAACCACCTGGTCCGCCATCTGGTGCTGGTCTATCCCGAACTGTTGCTCATCGTGCTCGGCGCCATCATCGCGCTCGGCCGATACACCGGCTACCGCCTGAGCGAGCTGCGCCGCTTCAAACCGCTGGCCGGGGGCATCTGAGATGTCGTTCTTCCACCGCTACCGCCGCCTCAAAGACGCCGGGGTGCTCGGCCTGAACGAGCGCAACGGCGATTACATCATGCGCTACAACGAGCGGCGCTTCTACCCGCTGGTCGATGACAAGATCCTGTGCAAACAAAGGCTCGATGCCTTCGGCATCCCGACGCCCAGGCTGCTCGCCCGCATCCGCACGCAGCACGAAGCGGCACGGCTCGGCACGGTGCTCGGCCAACTGCACGAATTTGCCATCAAGCCGGCGCACGGCAGCGGCGGCAGCGGCATCCAGGTGATCGTCGCGCGCCGCAACCGGCGCTGGGTGACGGCCGGCGGCCGGCTGCTCGATATCCCCGACATCGCCCACTATGTCGCCAACATTCTCAGTGGCATGTACAGCCTGGGCGGCCAGCCCGACGAGGCGATGATCGAAACCCTGATCCACCTGCACCCGTGCTACCAGGGCTTCAACCTGACCGGCATTCCCGACCAGCGGATCATCGTCTATCGCGGCTACCCGGTGATGGCGATGATCCGCCTGCCGACGCGCCAATCGGACGGCAAGGCCAATCTGCACCAGGGCGCGGTCGGCTGCGGCATCGACCTGGCCAGCGGCCAGACAATCAGCGCCGTGATGCACAACCAGCCGGTCGAAGAACACCCCGACACCGGTACCGCACTCGGCGGTTTTATGATCCCCGAATGGCGCCGCATGCTGTGGATGGCGGCGCGCTGTCACGACGCCGTCGGCCTCGGCTACATGGGTGCCGATATCGTCATCGACCGCGAACACGGACCGCAGATACTCGAACTCAACGCCCGCCCGGGCCTGGCGATCCAGATCGCCAATCGCGCCGGCCTCGGCCGCCGACTCAAGGCCATCGACCGGCTGCCCGATGACGGCGCCGGCGCCGGCGCCGAAACCCGCGTCGCCCGCACCCTCGCCCTCGCCGCCTGTGGCTGGGATCCGGCCGCCGCCGGCGCCATCGCCGACCGGATCGCACCCCACCCCGGCGAGATCGCCGAACCCGGCGCCGCCTGCGGCTGAAGGGGAGGGCATCCTCGAAATTCTGCCAGATTTGTGTTAAGGTAAATCATGTTATCTTAACTACAAATCGGTATGAAAGACATTACGAATCAAGAAGTTATCGAGCACGTTAAGCGCACGAACCCTTGGTGGTCCGGGCGCCGGACCGAGTTGCCGCGGATCGCCGGCCTTCGTCCACGGCCATATATCGAACCACTGTACGACCTGCTCACCAATCTCGATGCCCGCCGGGCGATCGTTCTTTTGGGACCCCGCCGGGTCGGTAAAACGATACTGATCTACCACCTGATCGAGCGTCTGATCAGCCGCGGCGTCGATCCGCGGCGCATCGGTTATCTGGATGTTGAGCACCCGATTCTCCATTACCAGTCGCTCGATTCGCTCGTTGCGGCACTCGATATCGGCCACCCGGCATCGGCGGGCAAGCCGCGATTTGTTTTTCTCGATGAAATCCAGTATCTACGGGACTGGGAACGCCACCTCAAACCACTGGTCGATAACCACCCACAATTGCGGATTCTGGTTTCCGGCTCGGCGGCAGCGGCGCTCAAACGCAGCAGCCAGGAATCCGGCGCCGGGCGCTTCACCGATTTCATCCTACCGGCGTTGACGTTCCCGGAATATCTGCATTTATTGAAGCAAGACTCGCTATTGAACGTGCAGGGCATCGGCCGCTACAGTATTTCAGACCCGCAGCGGCTCAATGCCAGCTTTGTCGATTATCTCAACCACGGCGGTTACCCGGAAGTAGCGCTCATCCCACAAATCCGCGAACATGGCAGCCGTTTTATCAAAGCGGACATCATCGACAAGGTGTTACTGCGCGATCTGCCCAACCTCTACGGGATCGGCGATATTCAGGAACTCAATGCCTTGTTCACGACACTTGCCTACAACACCGCGCAGGAGGTCTCACTCGAAGCGCTGAGCCAGAGAAGCAGCATAAAAAAACCGACCATAGCCAAATATATCGCATATCTCGAAGCGGCCTTCCTGATCCGCCGAGTACAACGGATAGACCAGACCGGAAAACGTTTCCTCAGGCAGCGGCAGTTCAAAGTCTTTCTGAACAACCCGACGATGCGCTCGGCTCTGTTCGGAGAAGTAAATACCGCAGACGCGGCTTTCGGTTCTCTTGTCGAAACGGCGATGTTCGGCCAGTTATCCCAAACCGAGCAGCAAATACGCTATGCCCGCTGGCCGGGTGGTGAAGTGGACCTCGTTTTCTTGCACAGGAACCTGCAACCGGTGATGGCGATCGAAATTAAATGGAGCAACAAACCTCTATCCGATGCGCGCCAGACATCATCACTCGCCCGCTTCTGCGAAAAAAACGGCCTTTCTACGGCACTGTGCACGACGATCGACCAGTGGGGCGAGCGCCGGCAAAACGGCATTACGATACAACTGGTTCCGGCTGCCGTCCTGGCCTACCACTACGGTCTCACTACCTTGAATATTGAGGGTGCCGACTTGATCCACAACCTGCACGGCGCAGGTGTACCGCGCCAATCCGCCGCAAGTGGCGACACGAGCCGGAAATCAACCTGACCGGCGCTGCCAGCAAACGGCGCAGCGGGCGGTCTTGATTGGCCTTGACGGCATGAAAGGCAAGGCAATGACGATCGTTGGAATGGGCGGCAGGTTGGCCGGGGTCACCCTGGGATTGATGCTTTGGCTGGCGCCCGCCGCCGCGGCGGACGGCACCGCGCCGGGCGCGCTGCCGGCGCCGCCCCAGGCGCCAACATTCACGCTGGCCGACGACCACGGCGTCGTGCACCGCTTTCCGAGCGGCGAGGCGGGGGTCGATATTTACTTGTTCTGGGCCACCTGGTGCCCGTATTGCAAGGCCCTGATGCCGCACCTGCAAAGCATGCTCGACGAATACGGCGGCCAGGTCAGGGTTTACGCATTCGATATCCGCGACGACGACGGCGAACCGCGCACCGTGCTCGACGAGCAGGGCTACGATTTCGTACTGCTGCCGAAAGCCGACGCCGCGGCCGAGATTTACGGTGTGCTGGCCACGCCGGGGATTTACCTGATCGACCAAAGCGGCCGCATCCGTTTCAACCTCTATGACCTGATCACCGGCGACGACACCGCTTTCGAAAAACTCAGCCATACCAGGAAAGCGGCACGGCGCGCCCCGTGGTGGGCGGCGGAAATCCGCCGCGCCGTCGACCGGATCCTGGCCGCCGAAGCGGGCGGTGCGAGCCTTGCCGGCGCCGGACAGTGAACCCCCGGGTCGGGCAATGAGTCGCCAGGTGTTTGTCCGGATCGTCCATTACCCAAGCGGCACCCTGCTCGCCGCCGGGCCGCAGGGCTACGGCCTGATGCCCTTTGAAGGCAACTTCTACATCCGCCGCCGCCACCTGCTGGCCGGAACCTACCGCCACACCTATCTGCCCGGCCTGTGCCCCTACAAGGGACTTTATCTGTGGCTCGACCTGGTCCTGCCCGGCGGTCAGATCGAACCTGGCCTCGCCTGGCGCTACATCCTGCCCAACCCGCTGTTGCCCTTCATCGCCTTCCGCGTCGCCCTGCCCGGCAACCACCCGGCCCTGCGCATCGAATACACGCCGGCCGGCGGCAGCAGATAGCAGCCGGATCCGCAGAACTGTAAGGAAAACCGGCCAACTGCACCGCGCGCCCGCCATTGCTGAAGCGCACCCCAGACCCGGCTGGCGCATCTATACCATCGGCCCGGCGGGTCGGTTTTCCACCGACCTGGCCGAAAGCCGCGTTCTTCCGAACCTGTGATTTCATGACCGGCGGAAAGGCGAAATCCAAAAGATCGTGGCCGTTCCGCCTGGCAACGGCCGAGCCACCGCCGCCTCGGCCTGACAGGTCCGAAGGATGCGAACGCGATCCCCAAAAGAGCGGGTCATCATTAGGTGGGCCATGATTCTCATGGCGCCGAGTCCATAGAGGCGATATCATGAAATATTTAGCGGTATTTAGTTCATTAAACACACTCAGAACACATTCATCTGCAATGAAGCGCCTGTGCTTCCTGATAATAATCCCAAGAGTTGCATAAATTTTTTATAATTAAATCAGTAAGTTATGTAGATATTAGTCAAAACTTCGAATTCACAAACGGCGACGCGCCCGGTTTTACTCGGGCAGTCCTGCCCTCGCCCTGTCCCAACGGGCCGGCCTGCGACCGTTCAAATTGCGTTCCCGACGCATTTGTCGGGCAATCGGCCAAGCTGTACTCACCCGCTTGACCGAGAATTCCGGGAATTTATGCAACAGTTGGGTATATGCTCGAATACGGCCAGGGCGTTCCGGCCGATCTCGAAAAGGCTTATGCCTGGGCCTACGTCTCAGCCGAGGTGGGACAACAGCCGCTGGTCGATTATTTTCATCAGCTGCAAGATACTCTGACCGGCGAGCAGCGCTCCAAAGCGGATGAGTTGGCGCAGGAATATATGATCAAGTACGGGCTTTTTGCGCAGGCGGCCCGCGCCCAGAAGGTGATTTGCGAGGAGTTGAAAAGCGGCATCTACTGATGCCCGAATGATTCATGACCTCCTCGTAGCGCAGGCGAAGCCCGGGGGGGGGGGTTCGGTAAAACCGAAAGACACCCCAGTAAGCGTAGCCGTTGCGCGTGAAGCTGCAAGAAGCCCCGTATGGGCTCCGCCAGTGCAGAAATCCGCCCATGGACTGTGCCTGCCCTGCGCCCGCTCGCCCAACCGGGGGCAGGCCAGGTGTGAAACCTAAAGCGGTTTGCCCGACGGGCAAGAAGCGCGGCGGCGAATGACCGGCCGGCCGTGAGCCGCCGGCGACGGCTGCGTCTGGCACGCCCCCTGCCCTGCAACCGCCCCCGAGGCGTGCGACAATGAGCGTGCGGCCGGGCCGCGGTGGCGCGGTGCAAGAAGATCAGGCCGCCTCATGTCTCAATCACATTTCACGGCAAGGAGTGGTCATGACCGAACTTGCGGTATTGAAAGAGTGCGCGCCCGGGGAAAGGCGGGTGGCGATCGACCCCCCCACCGCGGCCAGGCTGGCCGGCGCCGGCTGGCAGGTCCGGATCGAAACGGGGGCGGGCGAGGCGGCGGGCTTTCCCGATTCGGCCTACAGCGCGGCGGAAATCGTCGCGGCGCGTGCCCCACTGCTCGGCAGCGCCGGGGTCACAGTCTGGGTCCAGCCGCCGGAGGCGGCCTCGCTCGGGCTGATGAAACCCGGGGCGATCGCGATCGGGCTGCTCTTCCCGCACCGCCATCCGGAGCACGTCGCAGCGCTCAACGCCAACCGGATCTCGATGCTGGCACTCGAGGCGGTGCCGCGCATCACGCGCGCCCAGGCAATGGACGTATTGTCGTCGCAGGCCACAGTTGCCGGTTACCAGGCAGCGCTGCTCGCCGCCGATCTCTCGCCGCGACTGTTTCCGATGCTGACCACCGCTGCCGGCACGCTGCGGCCGGCGAAAGTGGTGGTCATCGGCGCCGGGGTCGCCGGCTTGCAGGCGATCGCCACGGCGCGCCGCCTCGGGGCGCAGGTCGAGGCCTACGATATCCGCGCCGCGGCGCGCGAGCAGGTCGAATCGCTCGGCGCCCGGATGATCGATACCGGGGTCAGCGCCGAAGGTGAAGGCGGTTACGCCCGCGAGTTGACCGCCGAGGAAAAAGCGCAGCAGGCCGCAGCCCTGGCCCACCACCTGGCCAAGGCCGATGTGGTGATCTCCACCGCCGCGCTGCCCGGCCGGCCGGCGCCGAAAATCGTCAGCCGGGCGATGGTCGAGAGCATGCAGCCGGGCGCAGTCATCCTCGACATGGCGGCCGAATCGGGCGGCAACTGCGAACTGACCGTCCCCGGCGAGGAGGTCATCCACCGGCATGTGACGATCGCCGGACCGTTGAACCTGGCCAGCCGCGCGCCATTGCACGCCAGCGAGATGTTCGCGCGCAATATCGCCAACCTGCTCGCCCTGCTGCACGATCAGGATGGCAAGCTCGCCTTGAACACCGAAGATGAAATCATCCAGGGCTGCCTGATGACGCACGACGGCCGGTCCGTCCACCCGTCGCTGGTGGGTAAATAGGAGAACGAAATGGAAGGCTGGATCGCACTTTATCTGTTCATGCTCGCCGCGGTCGCCGGCTACGAGGTGATCGCCAAGGTGCCGGCGGTGCTGCACACGCCGTTGATGTCGGGCTCGAACTTCATCCACGGCATCGTGCTGATCGGCGCCATGGTGGCCCTCGGCCAGGCCGGCGACGACCTCGATCGGACGATCGGTTTTGTCGCCGTACTGCTTGCCGCCGGCAACGTCGTCGGCGGCTACGTGGTCACCGAGCGCATGCTCGAAATGTTCAAGTCGTCGAAAGGAGCGGGCAAATGAGCGTCCCTTACTGGATTTCGGCGCTGTATTTCATTGCCGCGCTGCTCTTCATCCTCGGCCTCAAGGCGATGAGCTCGCCGGTCACGGCGCGGCGCGGCATCATCTGGGCCGGCGCGGCGATGGGTCTGGCCTCGGTCGTCACCTTCTGGCACCCGGCGGTCGCCGTGCAGGCCGGGGTCGGCGCCAATATCGGTCTGATGGCCGCCGCCATCGCGCTCGGCGGCGGCCTCGCCTGGTACACCGGCCGGCGGGTGGCGATGACCGATATGCCGCAGATGATCGCCTTGTTCAACGGCATGGGCGGCGGTGCGGCGGCGGCGATCGCGGCGATCGAACTGCTCAAAGCCGAGGTCCACGCCCCGGTCGTGATGGCGCTGGCGGTGCTCGGCGCGCTGATCGGCGCGGTGGCCTTTTCCGGCTCGCTCGTCGCCTTTGCCAAGCTGCAGGGCTGGATGCGCAAGGTCTGGCGTTTTCCCGGCCAGCAGGGGCTCAATTTACTGGTCTTCGCCGGCGCCGCGGGCCTGGCTGTCTGGATCGGCTTTGGCCACACCGACCCGGCACTGGTGCTGGCTTTCTTCGCCGCGGCACTGGTCTTCGGCGTGCTGATGACCGTGCCGATCGGCGGCGCCGATATGCCGGTGGTGATCTCGCTGTACAACGCCCTGACGGGCCTGGCCGTCGGCTTCGAGGGGTTCGTTCTCGGCATGCCGGCGATGATGATCGCCGGCATCGTGGTCGGCGCCGCCGGCACGCTTTTGACGCAGTTGATGGCGCGGGCGATGAACCGGCCGCTCAGCAACGTGCTGTTCTCCGGCTTCGGCACTGGCGACGACGGCACGACGGCGGCCGTCACCGGCGGCCAGATGAAAGCGATCGAGGCCCAGGATGCGGCGATCCTGATGGCCTACGCCGAAAAGGTGATCATCGTCCCCGGCTATGGCATGGCGGTGGCCCAGGCGCAGCACAAAATCTGGGAACTGGTCCAGATTCTGATGCAGCGCGGCGTCCGGGTGTCGTTCGCGATCCACCCGGTCGCCGGCCGCATGCCGGGGCACATGAACGTGCTGCTCGCCGAAGCCGGCGTACCTTATGATCTGATCTACGATCTCGAGGAGATCAACGCCCAGTTCCCGAGCACCGACGTGGCACTGGTCATCGGCGCCAACGACGTCGTCAACCCGGCGGCGCGCGACGAGCCGTCGAGTCCGATCTACGGCATGCCGATTCTCGACGTGGACAAGGCGAAAAACGCGATCGTGATCAAGCGCGGCCAGGGCACCGGGTTCTCGGGAATCGAGAATCGGCTGTTTGTCGGCGAGCGCACCCGGATGCTGTACGGCGACGCGCAAAAGGCCGCCCAGGCGCTGATCGCCGGTGTCAAGGAATTGTGAGCAGGGCGGCTTGCGGCAATCGGCGTTGTGTGTTAGTGTTATAGCACACTAAATATCATGAGGAGTACCATGAACACGATCGCTTTCATCCGCCACTCCCGCCCGGCCAGCGCCCTTGCCGCCGCCCTCGTTGTTGTCCTCGCACTGGCGGCGCTAGCCGGCTGCCGGAGCGACAAGAGCGAACTTACCGCCCGCCAGGCGGCGCTGCTGGCCGCCATCCCGGCCGATACGCCGTACCTGCTCGCCAGCCTCGAACCTTTTCCCCGCGATTTCAGAACGCTGCTCGGCGAGCAATTACTGCCGGCCGCCGCGGCCCAGTTCACGGCCGGCATGACCGGCGAAGCCGAGCCATTCGGGCAGGGCTTGATCGCTTTCTATCAGGCGCTGGCGGCGGTTTACGACCCCGAGCGGGCCAAGACCGCAGGGCTGGACGATGAAGTGTTATGGGCGCTGTACGGGGCACCGCAGCTGCCGGTATTCCGCCACGAGGTCCGCGACACATCGCGGGCGGAATCTTGGGTGCTGGAACAATTCCGTAAGGCGGGCGCCGAGCCCACCGCGATCGAGATCGGTGGAGCTGCGGCATACAAACTGCCGGCCGACGGCGCGGCGCTTTATTTCCGCTTTACTGACCGGCACGCCACCTACGCCCTGTTGCCCGACCGGGACGATTCACCAGCCCTGGAGCTCGCCCTAGGCCTGACCGTGCCATCCCCGGCAATGGATGCCGCGGCGCTCACCGCCCAGGCCGGGAAAGATGGCCGGCCGCTTTACGAATTCGGTTACGTTTTGCCGCCCGCACTGGCGAGCGGCTTGCTCGCCGCCGATGGCCCGTTCACCACCGAAATCGCCACCGATCCCGAATGGGCCGCATTGACCGCCCCGCCCTGCCAGGACGAATTGGGCGAGTTGCTGGGGCTCATGCCGCGCCTCGATTTTGCGCTGACCAGCGCTGGCCGCCGGCAGATGACGATGGTCTCCGACATCACTTTTCGTCCGGATCTGGCCGCCGATTTCATCAAAATGAGCGGCGGGGCCCCGGACCTCGAAGCGGGCGGCGCGCCGTTTCAAACGAGTCTTTCACTGCGCCTCGGTGCGCTGCGCGATTTCGTCCTGCGCCTGGCGCGCGACACCAATGCCGATCCCTGGACCTGCCCACCGTTCTCCTATCTCAATTCGACCGCCGAGCAGATCGTCACCGCCGCCAATACGCCGATTCCACCGGCCGTCGGCAATCTGCACGGAATTTCGCTGGCCCTCGACCGCCTGCCCGGCGACTTCAGCGCAGAGCCGGACAGCCTGGGCCACCTGACGGTGCATATCGATCATCCGGCACTGCTTTACGGCATGGCGCAGATGTTCGTGCCGGCACTGGCGGCGGTCGAGCTGACCGCCGGCGGCGACCCGGTGCCCTTGCCGGACACGCTGACCGGACTCAGCGATCCGCCGGTCTTCGCGGCGATGAGCGACCACGCGATCGGCCTGGCACGCGGCGAGGCAGCGGTCTTAGCTCTGCCCTCCCGGCTCGGATCGCTGCCCGAAGGCAGCCGGACGCTCGCTGCCTACGGTTTTGACTATCGCCTACTCGGCGACGTCATCGACAAGGCAATGATCGACTATGCAGCGCGCGCCGGCGAGGAGGCGGCCGCCACCTGCGCCCCCGACTGCCCTGTGGAGGAAGATCTCACCGCCGAGCAACAAGCGACGCTCGCCAGCATGCACCGCCTGCTGGCGCTGCTCGACCGCGAACACCTCGTCGTCCGGGCCGGAGACCGCGGCCTGCGGCTGGAACAAACGGTCACCTTCGCAGCGCAATGAGACGGACGAATCGGGATGAACGGCGCCGGAGCGAATACCGGAACCATCACCTTCATCGCCGGCGCCGTGCTGCTCTGGGCGGCGGCGCTCCCCGCCGCCGCCCGGCAAATCTACCAATACACCGATGAGAACGGCATCGTCCACCTGAGCGACGTGCCGCCAAAGACCGACCGGCCGGTCACCGCGCGCCCGATGCGGGTCGAACCGGAGCCGAAGCTTAGGATCAAAAATGAAACCGAAAACGGCGTCACCTCAGCGCTGTTTGAAAACCTGCTCTACGGCCCGCTGCAAGTCGAGGTGCACCTGGAAGAGGCCGGCAACGTCACCACGAACCCGGCCCTGCCGCACCGCTTCGTGCTGGCCCCGCGCTTTCGCGGCCCACTGGTGACGATCGAGGCCCGCGATCCGGCTTCCGGTTACCGCTATCGCCTGACGGCCAGCGCCGTGCCGGGCGACCCGGCAGCGCGCCATGACCCGGCGGCCCACTACCTGCCGCCGTTCCCCCCCGGCCATCGTTTCGCGATCAGCCAGGGTTTCGAAGGCGGCGTCACCCACCTGACAGCCGATTCGCGCTATGCGGTGGATATTCCGATGCCTGAGGGCACGCCGATCAGCGCCGCCCGCGACGGACTGATCGTCGATGTCGAGGACGATTTTTTCGAGGGCGGGCTGGATATCAAGCGCTACGGCGAGCGGGCCAACCGGATCCTCGTCCTGCACGAGGACGGGACGATGGCGCTCTACGCCCACCTCGCACCGGAAAGCGCCGTCATTCGGCGCGGCGAGATCGTGCTCGCCGGCGAGATCATCGGCCACTCCGGGAATACCGGCTTCAGCTCCGGCCCGCACCTGCATTTTGCGATCCAGCGCAACGCCGGTATGCGCCTCGAATCGTTGCCGTTCTCGTTTACCGATCGCGAGGGACGGCGGCTGACGCCGGCGCGCGGCATGGTGCTGGCCCCGTGAGCCATGGATTTCGGTACAACCAGCGACATCCATGGGTCACGCTACCAGGACTCCCGATGCCGATAAACGAGCAGTGAACCCTCCGTCGCCGAAAAGCGCCGCTGCGGCGCTGCGCCTGGTGCACCTTGCCGCGCCGCGCCTGACGCGCCCGACGCCGGCGCCGGGCGGCCTGTTGAGCGCCCATTTCCGGCGCTACCTGGCCGATCGCCGCAGCAGCGGTCTCGAAGCGCGCCGTATCGCCGACCGGTTGGTCGCCGACGCCCGCCGCCACAACCCTGCCGGCTGGCTGATCAACGGCCCCCTGACCTGCCTCGGCCAGCCGGTCGAATACCACCAGGCACGACGCTGGCTCGAAAGCGTCGCCGCCACCGACCACGTCGCCGTCGTGCCCGGTGGCGGCGATATCACAGCGCATGCCAACTGGAGCCATACGCAGCAACAATGGCTGCCGTGGATTTGCAGCGACCACGGCCGCGGCGCGGCCGAACCGTATCCGTGGTGGCGGCAGCGCGGCCCGGCGGCGATCATCGGCCTGCCGCCATGGCCGGCCGCCGAACCGGTGAGCCGCGGCCGGCAAATGCAGCGGCTAGAGGACTTGTTGCAGCGCGCCGGGCAAGCTGGCCTGTGCCGCATCGTGCTGTGCCAGCACGCGCCCGGCGCGCCGCCCGGCGCCGGTCCGGCGCCGGCTGCGGGGGGCGGCGATTGGACTCCGACGCTGCTCGCCGGCGGCGTCGAACTGGTGCTCCACGGCGACGGCGCCGACTGGTTCCTTTGTACATTCCGGACGATCGAGGGCGGCGCCCTGGCATTGCGGACCGCGGGGTGTCAAGCGTCGGCAGGCGGCGGGGCCGGTTTCTACAGCGTGGTGGAAGTGGCGCGCGGCGACCACGGCTTTCGCCTCGATATCGCCCGCTACCGGCTGGTCTTGCCGGCCCCGGGCGGCGCCGCAGGCGAGGACGAGAGCGACCTGCCGCCGGCCGAACGGCTCGACCGGGCGGTCTTCATTCTGCCGCGGGCGGCGAATCGGTGAGGTGGAGCGAGACGGGGAAAGCGGAAGGGGCACCCGGACCCCGGGGCTTCCCCTTGCGCAAGCCCCGGAGTTGCAGCACCGGAAGGCCGGTGTCCAGTCATCCTGACCCGAGCCGTCCCCCCGATCCACATGAACCGGGTGCCTGAGCGATCATAGCACGATTGCCGATCGCATGAGTGCACCGCCGATTCCGGGATCTCTGCGCCCTGAATCATCGCCTATCGTCCAGCCGAGCCGCTTCCGGCAGAACGTATGGACAGTGCGGAGCGTGGAACGATCAGCCAGCCTGGGCCGGGTGCAGATACGAAATCGGCACCGCGGTGGGATCGTCGAACACCAACTCCTCCCAGACATCGGGCCGCGCCAACAAGGTCCGCAGCAACAGGTTGTTCAACTCGTGGCCGGATTTATAGCCGGCAAACGAACCGATCAGGCCGCGGCCGAGCAGGTATAGATCGCCGATCGCGTCGAGCACCTTGTGCTTGACGAATTCGTCGCGGTAGCGCAGCCCATCCTGGTTCAGCACCCGGTAATCGTCGAGGACCACGGCGTTATCCATGCTGCCGCCGAGCGCCAGGTTGCGCTGGCGCAGGGCCTCGAGGTCGCGCATGAAACCGAAAGTCCGGGCCCGCGCCACTTCCTTCAAAAACGAGGTTGTCGAAAAATCGATTTCGGCGCGGCAGTTGTTCTCGTTGAACAGCGGGTGGTTGAACTGGATCTCGAAGCTCACCTTGAAGCCGTCGAACGGCTCGAACCGCGCCCAGCGGTCATCGAGGTGGACCTCGAGCGTTTTAAGTATGCGCAAGAAGCGTTTCGGCGCCTTCTGTTCCGAAACCCCAGCCGACTGGAGCAGAAACACGAACGGCCCGGCGCTGCCGTCCATGATCGGCAGCTCTTCGTCGGTGACATCGACATAGGCATTGTCGATGCCGAGCCCGGCGAAGGCCGAGAGCAGATGTTCGACGGTGGCGATCCGCACCCCGCCGCGGGCCAGGGATGTGGACATCCGGGTGTCGCCGACGTTCTCGGGACAGGCTTTGATTTCGACCGCCGGGTCGAGATCGACGCGGCGGAACACGATGCCGGTGTTGGCCGCCGCGGGGCGTAATGTCAGAAAGACCTTCTTGCCGGAATGGATGCCCAAGCCCGTGGCGCGGATCACGTTTTTCAGTGTTCTTTGCTGGATCACCTGGGGTACCCCCTAGTTTAATTAATAATGATAGCACAGCCGGAGAGGCCGGGAAGGTTTCGCAAGTCCATCCGCTCCTCTCATCGTTGTGCGGCGGGCGTTGCGCCAAACGGCTTCCTGCAACGCGCCGGGCAAGCCTAGCGGGCGGCGATGAACGGCGACTGAACCGGGTGCGGGGGGCCGATCCCGCACCCACCGGGCGTCGCCGCCGGCGCCCCACGGCAGGGGCGCCGCCATGGCTATCAGTCGATCTGGCGGCGCAAAAAGGCCGGGATATCGATGAGTTCGAGACGCTCGTCGCGGCCGTCGCTGGTGAACAGATCGCTGTGCGTCTCGGCCAGCGCCGCGCCGCGCCCCATGCCGCCGGCGGCCACCTGGCGGCGGACCTGCGGCTTGACCACCTGCAAAGACGGGGCCGGGTCGGCCGGCACCCGCCGTTGCTGGCCAAGACCGGTGGCCACCACCGTCACCCGAAGGTCGTCGTCCATCTCGGGGTCGATCACCGCGCCGATCACCACCGTGGCTTCCTCGGAGGCCAGATCGTTGATGACGCTGCCGATATCCTCGAACTCCTTCATCGTCAGGTTCATCCCGGCGGTGACGTTGACCAGAAGGCCGAACGCCCCGGTGAGGTTGATGTCCTCGAGCAGCGGGCTGCCGATCGCCAGGTTGACCGCATTCAACGCCCGGTCTTCACCGCGCGCCTGCCCGGCACCCATCATTGCCATGCCCATTTCCGACATCACGGTCCGGACATCGGCGAAATCGACGTTGATCAGGCCCTGGCGGGTGATCAGATCGGAAATGCCCTGGACCGCACCGCTCAATACCTGATTGGCGGTGCGGAAGGCATTGACCAGGCTGATCTCGCCACCCAGCACGCTGAGCAGTTTGGCGTTCGGGATCGTGATCAGCGAATCGACGTGGCGGCTCAACTCGTCCATGCCCTTCAACGCCACCGCCATGCGTCGCTGGCCCTCGAAAGGAAAGGGCTTGGTCACCACGGCGACGGTCAGCACGTTCAATTCCTTGGCGACCTTGGCGATTTCCGGCGCCGCGCCGGTGCCGGTCCCGCCGCCCATGCCGGCGGTGATGAACACCATGTCGGTGCCCTTGAGGATTTCGACGATACGGTCGCGGTCCTCGAGCGCCGCCTGGCGGCCGATTTCGGGGTTGGCTCCGGCCCCCAGACCCTTGGTCACGCTGTTGCCGATGTGCAGCGTGTTCTTGCCCTTGAAATTGCGCAGCGCCTGGGCGTCGGTGTTGACACTGAAAAAATCGACGCCTTCGATCGCCGCTTCGACCATCTGGTTGACGGCATTGCCGCCGCCGCCGCCGACGCCGATGACCTTGATCACCGCGTTCGGCGAAAAGTTTTCTACAATTTCAAACATGGCCTGTCTCCTGTGTTACGCCCGTCATCCTCCCGGCCTGCCGGCCGGCACCCACTGCGGCATCGATCCAACCCCGGCCGGCGGGATTCGATTCGGCCCTGCCGCCATCAGGGAGTGCCGGGTGACCCGGCGCTCCCCGCTGTACAAATTCCATCTCAGAACTCACCGCGAAACCAATTCCGAAAGCGCGCCAAGACATCGCGCGCCGCACTCCTGCCGAGCTTCAGTTCCAGGCGCGCCGCGCCGCTGCCGTGCAGCAAAAATCCGGCGGCGGCGCTGTACGCCGGGTTGGTCAGCACTTCGGAAAGACCGCTCAACCCCTGCGCCACGCCGACCCTGACCGGCAGGTGAAAGATCTCCTCGGCGAGTTCGACGACCCCTTCGGTGCGTGCCGCGCCGCCGGTCAGCACGACACCGGCGCGCACTATGTTTTCATAGCCGCTGCGCCGCAGTTCGGTCTGGATCATGGTCAGGATCTCGCGGTACCGGGCCTCGACGACCTGGGCCAGCGCCTGGCGCGCCAGGCGGCGGGGCGGCCGTTCGCCGACGCTCGGCACCTGGATGTTCTCGTCGCTGCGCGCCAGTTGCTCGACGGCGCAGGCGTACTTGATCTTGATTTCCTCGGCGTGCTGCGTCGGGGTGCGCAGGGCGACGGCGATGTCGTGGGTCACCAGGTCACCGGCGATCGGAATGCACGCCGTGTGGCGCAGTGCGCCTTGCGCATAAATCGCCAGATCGGAGGTGCCGGCGCCGATATCGACCAGCGCCACGCCGAGATCCATCTCGTCTTCGCTGAGCACGGCGCGGCTCGAGGCGATCTGTTGCAAGATCAGATCGTCCACCTGCAAGCCGCAACGCGCGATGCACTTGATCAGGTTCTGCACCGCGCTTTGCGCCGCGGTGATGACATGGACATAGGTCTCTAACCGGACGCCGGACATGCCGACCGGCTGGCGGATGCCGTCTTGGCTGTCGATCAGGTATTCCTGCGGCAGGACGTGCAAGATGCGCTGGTCGGCGGGGACGGCGACGGCGCGCGCCGCGTCGAGGACGCGCTCGACGTCGGCCTCGCTGACTTCCTGATCCTTGATCGCGACGATACCGTGCGAGTTGTGGCTGCGGATGTGGTTGCCCGAAATGCCGGCATAGACGGCGCGGATTTCGCAGCCGGCCATCAGCTCGGCCTCTTCGATCGCCCGCTGGATCGAATGCTCGGTGGCTTCGATATCGACCACGACGCCACGCTTGAGACCGCGCGACGGATGCGAACCGAGACCGATCACCTCGAGCAGGCCGCCGGCGTCCGCTTCGGCGACCACGGCGACGGTTTTATACGTCCCGATGTCGAGGCCGACGGTCAGTGCCTTGTCGTTTTTTCTAACCATCGGTCGCTCCCCCGACAACGTGGCCCGCGGCCAACTGCGCCGCCGCGCCTTGCACCGCAAAACCGTTGCTGTAACGCAGATCGAACGCCGCCACGCCTTGCGGGTAAGCGGCGAGCACCGCCGGCAGCGCGGCAATCAATCGCCGGGTGCGACGGAGGATGTCGCGTCGGCCGAGTTCGATGCGGATGCCGTTGCTAAGCGTCAGCCGCCAACTGCCGCGTGCCTCGAGGTGCAGCACCGCGATCGTCCAGCCGGCGCGCTGCACCTCGCCCTGCAGCGCCGCCCACATCGCCATGACACGCTCCTCGCTGCCCGGCGGACCGTACAGCGCCGGCAGACCCTGCAGGCGGCTCAAGCCGGCCGGCGGGATCAACGCCCCGGAGCGGCTGATCAGTTGTTCGTCGTTCCAGTAGGCGAGCGGCGTGTGCTCGGTGAGGCGCAGCACCAGGCGGTCGGGCCACTGGCGCCGGACTTCAACCGCCGCAACCCACGGCAGCCCCAGTACCGCATCCCTGATCTGCGCTAAATCGGCGGCGAAAAAGCCGCGCTCGATCAACGGCGCCAGCGTCCTTTGCACCATCTCCTCGCTGACCCGCTGGAACGGTGCCGAAACCTCGTAAGCCGCGACCGGCCACCAGGCGCTGCCCCACAGGCCGAGCCTGAGCCAGGCGAGCGGCAGCAGCGCGGCGAGTGGCAACCAGAACCGCCAGCGCGGCGTGCGGCGTGCGGCACTCACAGACTGGTCGACAGAATGCGCCATGTCAGCTCCTCGAAATCGATGCCGGCGGCGTGCGCCGCCATCGGCACCAGACTGTGATCGGTCATGCCGGGCGTCGTGTTGACCTCCAAAAGCCACAGCGCACCGCCGCGGTCGCGCATCAGATCGACCCGCCCCCAACCGCCGGCGCCGGCGGCGCGAAACGCGGCGAGCGCCAACTCGCCGGCCCGCCGCTCCTCGTCGCCCGCCAGGCCGGGGCAGTGGAAGGCCGTGTCGGCCGCCTCATATTTAGCGTGATAATCATAAATATCGCCGGCCGGCCGGATGCGGATGCTGGGCAGGGCCGCCCCGTCCAGGATCGCGACGGTAACGTCCTCTCCGGCGATCAGCGTTTCAACGACAACTTCGCTATCGTGCCTAAAGGCGGCGGCGAGGGCCGGCGCCAGTTCAGCGCGCCGCATCACCCGGCTGGTACCGATCGTCGAACCCTCGTGCGCCGGCTTGACGATCAGCGGCAGATCGAGTGCCGCCAGGACGCGCTCCGCCGGCGCCGCCTCGGCGGCGGTGACGGCGCAATAGTCCGGCGTCGGCAGGCCGATGCCGCGCCACAGTTGCTTGCACCGGATCTTGTCCATCGTCAGCGCCGCGCCGATGAGCGGCGAGCCGGTGCACGGAATCTTGTAAGCGGCGAGCAGCCCTTGCACGACGCCGTTTTCGCCGGCCCCGCCGTGCATGATGTTGAACACCCGATCGAGGCGGCCGGCGGCGAGCTCTGCGATTAACCCGGCGATGCCGTCCACCGTAAACGCCGTAACGCCGCGGGCCTTGAGCGCGGCGAGCACGGCGCCGCCGCTCAGCAGCGAAATCTCGCGTTCGGCCGATTCGCCGCCGCACAGCACCGCGACGCGGCCGAAGCCGGCGGCATCGATCGGCCGCGCGCCGCTCATGCCGCCGCCTCCGCCAACTCGCTGCGCAACTCGGCGGAGAGGCGGCCGATATCGCCGGCGCCGAGCAGAAGGACGTGGTCGCCGGCCGCGAGAAAGCGCGGCAGCCTATCGCGTAAGGCGCAAAGTTCGGGGAGATAAACCGGTTCGACCTTGCCGTGCGAGCGGATCGTCCGGCACAGCCGTTCGGCCCGCCCTTCCTCGATCACCGCTTCGCCCGCGGCGTAGACCGGGGCGACGAGCAGCACATCGGCGGCGGCCAGCACGGCAGCGAATTCGTCGATCAGGTCCCGGGTCCGGCTGTAGCGGTGCGGCTGGAAAACGACGACCAACCGCCGGCCGGGCCAGGCGGCGCGCGCCGCCGCCATCACCGCCGCGATCTCGCGCGGGTGGTGGGCATAATCCTCGTACAACTCGGCTTCGCCGCCGGCGACGGCCCAGCGGCCGATCAGGGCGAAACGCCGGCCGACACCGCCGAACTCGCCGAGGGCGGCGGCAATGGTCCGGGCATCGACCCCGAGTTCATACGCCACGGCCGCGGCACACAAGGCGTTCTGCACGTTGTGCACCCCCGGCAGGTTGAGCCGGACGGGCTGCGGCGCCGCGCCCGGCAGGTGCAGCATAAAGCGCATCGCCAGGCCCTCAGCCACGACCGCGCTGGCCCGCACCCCGGCATCGGCCGCGAGACCGGCGACCAACAGCGGCCGGTGGATGCGCGGCGCCAGCGCCTGGAGTTCGGGATCGTCGCCGGCGATCACCACCAGGCCGTAAAACGGCACGTGATGGACGAATTCCTCGAAGGCCGCGACCAGGCGATCGAAACGGCCGCCGTAGTGGCCGAGGTGGTCGCGATCGATGTTGGTGACGACCGCGATCATCGGCTGCAACAACAAGAACGTCCCATCGCTCTCGTCGGCTTCGGCCACCAAGTACGAACCGCCGCCCAGGCGGGCATGGCTGCCGAAGGCATTGACGACGCCACCGATGACACAGGTCGGATCGAGTCCGCCGGCGGCCAGCAGGCTCGCCGTCAGGCTGGTGGTCGTCGTTTTGCCGTGACTGCCGGCCACCGCAATGCCCTCGCGGAAGCGCATCAGCTCACCGAGCATCTCGGCCCGCGGCACGACCGGAATCCGCGCCGCACGGGCCGCGGCGATCTCGGGGTTGCCGGCAGCGATGGCACTGGAGACGACCAGGACATCGGCCCCTTCGACCTGCGCCGCGTCGTGAGCCGGATGGACAACGGCCCCAAGCCGGCGCAGGCGGCGGACGGCCTCGCTGTCGGCCAGATCGCTGCCGGTGACGGTAAAACCGAGCCGCATCAGCACCTCAGCGATGCCGCTCATGCCGGCGCCGCCGATGCCGACCATGTGCACGCGGCGCACGCGGTCCTGAAAGCGGCTCCGGCGGGTCATCACATCGCCTCCAGGCAGGCCGCGGCGACCTGCTCGGCGGCGTCGGAGCGAGCCAGCCGGCGGGCCGACTCGGCCATCGTCGCGAGCAATGGACGGTCGTTGAGCAGCGGTTCGAGCCCGGCCGCCAGGTGTGCGGCGTCGAGTCCGTCCTGGCGTTCGAGGCGGGCCGCGCCGGCCGCCGCGAGGATTTCGCCGTTGGCCCACTGGTGATCGTCGACGGCATACGGGTATGGCACCAGAAACGCGGCCACCCCGGCAGCCGCCAGTTCGCTGACAGTCAGCGCCCCGCTGCGCGCCAGCACCAGGTCGGCCCAGCCATAGGCGGCGGCCATATCGTCGATGAACGGCACGACATCGGCGGCGATACCGCCGCGCTGATAGGCCGCCCGGGTTTCCGCCACGGCGTTTTCACCGCACTGGTGGCGCACCTCAGGGACGGTGCCGGCCGCGAAAGCCGCGAGCGCCGGCGGCACCGTTTCGTTGAAATACCTTGCCCCGCGGCTGCCGCCGAGAACCAATAGCCGCGGCGGCCCCTGCCGCCGGCGATACCGCTCCCGGACGTTGTCAGCAGCCAGCAGGGCGCCGCGGACCGGGTTGCCGGTGACCCTGACGCCCGGTCGCTCGAACGTCCCGGCAAAGCCGGTGCAGACGATCGCCGCAAAGCGCGCCAGCCAGCGGTTGGTCAGGCCCGGAATGCGGTTTTGTTCATGGATCACGAGCGGGATGCCGGCCAGCCGCGCCGCCACCCCGCCCGGCCCGGCGACATAGCCGCCCATGCTCAACACGCACGCCGGGCGCTCGCGGCGCAGGATCGCCAGCGCCGCGAACACGGCACGGCCGGCCCGCCACGGGCCAAGCAGCCAGGCGCCAAGGCCGCGGCCGCGCAACCCCCCGATCGCGATCGTGAACAGCGGGTAACCGGCGTCCCTGACCAGTCGCCCCTCCATGCCGGCCGGTGTCCCGAGCCAGATGACGGCCGCGCCGCGCGCCGCGAGCGCCGCGCCGACCGCCAGGCCGGGAAAGATATGCCCACCGGTGCCGGCAGCCATGATCAGCACTTTCTCCACTGCGCCGTTCATGCCCACACCCTCCGTCGCGGCGCCGCCAGACGCTCGTCGTCGATCTCGCGCTTGAGGCGCAGGGCCAGGCCGAGCGCCGCCCCGACCATCACCATGCTGCTGCCGCCGGTGCTGATCAGCGGCAAGGTCAGTCCAGTGGTCGGCAACACGCCGAGGTTGACCCCGGAGCTGATCAGCACCTGCAAGCCGAGCCACAGGCCGATGCCGTACAACACGAAGGCGCTGAACGGTTGTCCCAGGCGCTCGGCGGCCAAGCCGCCGAGCAGGATGCGGCCGACCAGCACGGCGAAGGCGGCGAGCACGGCGACGACGCCGGCCAGTCCGAGTTCCTCGGCGATGACGGCGAAAACGAAGTCATTGTGCGCCTCGGGCAGATAAAACAATTTCTGGATGCTGGCCCCGAGCCCGACGCCGAACAATTCGCCGCGGCCGACCGCGATCAACGCCTGCAGCAGTTGGTAACCGTCGCCCGTCGGATCCTTCTCGGGGGCGATGAATGTCGTCAACCGCGCCCAGCGGTACGGTTCGAGCGCCGCCATCGTCAACAACGGCACGCTGCCGAGCGCCGGCAGCATCAAATGCCGCCACGGGGCGCCGGCGAGCAGCACCATGCCGCCGGCAATCGCCAGCAGCACCAGGGCGCTGCCCATATCGGGCTGCTTGAGCAGCAGCGCCGCCAGAAGCGCGCCGAGGAGCAGCGGCTTGAGCGTCACCCAGAACGAACCGCGGGCGCTCGCCCGCTGCCGGGCGAGGTAGCCGGCGATCGCCAGGATCAGCAACAGTTTCACCGCTTCGACCACCTGGAAACGGGTGACGCCCAATTCGATCCAGCGCCGCGCGCCGTTGATCTCGACACCGATGCCGGGGAGCAGCGGCAAAAGCAGGAGCAATACGGCGAGCAAGGCCAGCGGCCGGCTGACCCGCTCGAGCGCCTGGCTGCCGGCGTGGTACAACGCCGCGCCGAGGCCGGCGCCGATGGCCATGAACAATAGATGGCGGGCGACGAAACTGAACGGCGCAACCCCGGCCCGTTCGGCGATCGCCACCGACGACGAGGCGACCATCACGACACCGAACGCGGCGATCAGCAGCGCCGGAATCCAGATCGCCGCATCGAGCGCCAGCCGCTCGCCGCGCTCGCCGTGGCGGATCGCCTGCCTTGTGGATGCGGCGTTCATCAGCGCACCTTCAGGGTCAAAAGACCGAACAGCACCAAAATCACCGAGATGATCCAGAAGCGGACGATCACCCGCGGCTCGGGCCAGCCGCGCAGTTCGTAGTGATGGTGCAGCGGCGCCATCTTGAACACCCGCTTGCCGGTCAGCTTGAACGACGCGACCTGGATGATCACCGACAACGTCTCGATCACGAAAACCCCGGACATCAACATGAACACCAGCTCCTGGCGGACGATCACCGCGATCGTGCCGAGCGCGGCGCCGAGCGCCAGAGCGCCGATGTCGCCCATGAACACCTGCGCCGGGTAGGTGTTGAACCACAAAAAACCGAGCCCGGCGCCGGCCAGCGCGCCGCACACCACGGCCAGTTCGCCGGCCCCGGCGACGTAAGGGATGGCTAGGTACCCGGCGAAGATGCTGTTGCCCGTGGCATAGGCAAATACACCTAATGCGCCGGCGATCAGGACGACCGGCATGATCGCCAGGCCGTCCAGGCCGTCGGTCAGGTTGACGGCATTGCTGCTGCCGACGATCACGAAATAGACCAGGACGATAAATCCGGCGCCGAGCGGGATCACGGCGTCCTTGAAGAACGGCAAGAGCAGCGCCGTCGCCGCCGGCTCCCGGGCCTGGCTGTAGAGGTACACCGCGGCACCGAGGCCGGCCAGCGACTGGCCGAGATATTTCCAGCGCGCCGGCAGGCCGCGGCTGTCGCGGCGCACCAGCTTGCGGTAATCGTCGTACCAGCCGATCGCCCCGAAGGCGACGGTGACAGCGAGGACCGTCCAGACGTAATGGTTATTGAGGTCGCCCCAGGCGAGTACGCCGAGCACCACGGCGACCAGGATCAGCGCCCCGCCCATCGTCGGCGTGCCGGCCTTGACGAGATGGCTCTGCGGCCCTTCCGGGCGCACCGTCTGGCCGATCTGCATGCCCTTGAGGCGGCGGATCATGGTCGGCCCGGCGAACAGCGCGACGGCGAGCGCGGTCAGCGCCGCGAGGATCGTGCGCGCCGTGATATAGCCGAACAGGTTGAAATCCGGATTGAGCGCGCTCAATTGCTGGCTGATCCACAGCAGCATCACGCACCCCCTGCGGCGAGCAGCGCCTGCGCGACATGCTCCATGCCGGCCGAGCGCGAGCCTTTGACCAGGCAGACGATGCCGGGCGCAAGTTGCGGCACCAGCGCGGCGAGCAGCGCCTCGCGGCTGGTGAAATGAGCCCCGCCGGCGCCGAAAGCTTCGACCGTATGGCGGCAAAGCGGCCCGCAGGCAAACAGCCGCGCGACGCCCGCGGCCCGCGCCGTGCGGCCCATCGTGGCGTGCAATGCAGGGCTTTGCGCGCCGAGTTCGGCGAGATCGCCGAGGACCAGCCACAGCGGCCCGCCGCCGGCGGCGGCTTCCAGCGCCGCGGCGAGCGACGCCGGGTTGGCGTTGTAGCTGTCATCAATGACAGTAAAGCCGCGGCCCGTGACCGTTCTGACCAGCCTGCCGGCTTCGGGTCCGACCGCCGCCAGACCGGCAGCGATCGTCGCGGCCGGCACGTCGAGGGCGTAGGCCAGCGCCGCGGCGGCCGCCGCGTTCATCCGGTTGTGGGCGCCGGGCAGTTGCAATTCGAGCAAAAAGCGGCCGCCCGGTGTGACAATCACGGCATCGTCATCGACCAGCCGGACGTCGGCCGCCGCGCTGCGGCCGAAACGCACGATGCGCCGCGGCGCGGCGAGCGCCGCCCACTCCGCGGCGAACGATTCATCGGCGTTGACCACGGCAATGCCGTCGGGCGGCAGCGCAGTATAAATCTCGCCCTTGCCGCGGGCTACCCCTTCCAGGCTGCCGAAAGTCTCCAGGTGCGCCGGCGCGGCATTGTTGACCAGTGCCACGGTGGGCCGGGCCAGCGAAGCCAGGTACGTCAGGTCGCCCGGCCGGCGGGCGCCCATTTCGAGCACCGCGTAACGATGCTCGGGGCCGAGGCCGGCCAGCGTCAGCGGCACGCCGAGTTCGTTGTTCAGATTGCCGGCGGTGGCCAGCACCGGCGCCTCCAGGGCCAGCACGGCGGCCAGCAGGTTCTTGACCGTCGTTTTGCCGTTGCTGCCGGTGATCGCAATGACGATCGCCCCCATCCCGGCGCGCCACGCCGCGGCGAGGCGGCCGAGGGCGCGTTCGCCAAAGTCCACGACCAGTTGCGGCAGAGCGACCGGCTGCACGCGTTGGACTAGCGCCGCGGCGGCGCCGGCCTGCGCCGCGGCGGTAACAAAATCGTGGCCGTCGGCCCGGCTGCCGGGCAACGCGACGAACAGCATGCCCGGCCGGATCTTGCGGCTGTCGATGCCGATGCCGCACCATGTCACGTCAGCGCCGTGGACCACGCCGCCGGTCACCGCCGCCGCCCGGCTGAGCGACATCCGGATCATGCCGCTTCCTCCAGGCAGTGGCGGGCCACCGCCGCGTCGTCGAACGGCCGGCGCCGGTCGCCGATCATCTGGACCTTCTCGTGGCCCTTGCCGGCGATCAGCACCAGATCGCCGGGCCCGGCGGCGGCGATCGCCGTCCGGATCGCCGCCGCCCGGTCGTGGATCACATCAAAGGCCGCACCGGTCATGCCGCTTTCGATCGCCGCGACAATCGCCGCCGGCGATTCGTGGCGCGGGTTGTCGTCGGTCAGAATCACCCGGTCGGCGAGCGACACCGCAACCTCGCCCATCAACGGCCGCTTGCCCGGATCCCGCTCGCCGCCGCAACCGAAGACCACGCACAGCCGGCCGCCGGTCATCTCGCGCGCCGTGCGCAGGGCGTTGGCGAGCGCATCGGGCGTGTGGGCGTAATCGACGAGCACCGCCGGCCGCCCGTTGCCGATCGTCACCGGCTGCATCCGGCCGGGCACCGGAGCTAGGGCGTCAAGCGCGGCGGCGAGACGATCGAAAGGCAGTCCCAGGCCGCCCAGCGCGGCGGCCGCGGCGGTGATGTTGTGTGCCTGGAAACGGCCGAGGATCGAAGGCGCGATCGACGCTTCGCCCCACGGCGTGGCGAGCCGGAGCTTGAGGCCGGCGGCGCTCACCATCTCCACGGTGCCGCGGACATCGGCCGGGGCGTGGGCATCGACGGCATAACGCACCACGGGCAGGCGGCCGTTCAACTCGGCGGCGAGCGCCGCGCCGAAGGCGTCGGCGGTATTCAACACGGCAAGACCGGGGGCGTGTTCATAAAACAACCGCGCCTTGGTCGCTCCGTAAACGCTTAGATCCTCGTGATAATCGAGGTGATCGCGGCTCAGATTGGTGAACACCGCGGCGGTGAAATGCGTGCCGTTGACCCGCCCCTGGCTCAGGGCATGCGACGACACTTCCAGCGCGACCATGCCGTAACCGGCAGCGGCCAGGCGCGCCAGCTCGCCCTGCAAGGTGACTGCATCCGGTGTGGTATGAGCGAGCGGTTTGAGGTCGGCGGGCGGGCCGCTGCCCAGCGTCCCGCACAGAGCGCCCGGCTGACCACTGACCGCCGACCAGGCCTGGGCGAGAAAATGGGCAACCGAACTTTTGCCGTTGGTGCCGGTGATCCCGATCACCCGCAGCCGTCCGGACGGGTCATCGTAAAAGCGCGCGGCGATCGCCCCGAGGTGATTTTCGAACGCCTCGATATAGATCACCGGCACACCGAGCACCGGCCGGCTCGGGCGCGGCGCGGCGAGCACGGCAACGGCGCCGCGGGCAACGGCCTCGGCGGCGAAATCGAGACCATCGTGGCCTGCCCCGCGGACGGCGCAGAACACCTCGCCCCGGCGGACCCGCCGCGAATCGGCAACGACACCGCGGACCTCAAGCGGCGGCAGCTCGGCCGCCGGCAGCCACGGCGCCAGCCAGTCGGCGAGAAGACGGCGCCGTATCATCGCCGCGCTTCCGCCGCCGCGTACAACTGGTCGTAATCGTCGGGCGGGATATCGAGAATACGCAACGCCCCGGCCATCACCCGGGCGAACACCGGCGCCGCGATCGCCCCGCCGTAATAGTCGTCGCCGGCCGGATCGTCAAGCTGCACGGCCAGCACCAGCGCCGGCCGGCTGACCGGCGCGAAGCCGGCGAAACTCGCGAAGTAACGCGCCTGGTACACCCCTTCGCTGTTCTTGCGCGAGGTGCCGGTCTTGCCCGCAACACGGTACAGCGGCACACGCGCCGCGCTGCCCGTACCGCCCGGCGCGGTGACCGCCTCGAGCATCGCGGTCAATTGCCGGGCGAGCGCCGGGTCGAGCACCGAGCGCGTCGCCGGCGGCGTCTCGAGGCGCAGCAGCCTGGGCTCGTGCAACCGGCCGCCGGCGGCGATCGCGCCGTACGCCTGAGCGAGCTGCAATAAGGTCACCGACAGGCCGTAACCATAAGACAACGTCGCCTGTTCGAGCGGCGTCCAGCGCTGGCGGCGGCGCAGGACGCCGGGCGATTCGCCGGGGAAACCGGTACCTGAGATCGCCCCGAAGCCGAAGCGTTCGAGCACATTGCGCAGGTGCTCACCGGGCACCGTCAAGGCCAGTTTGGCCATCCCGACGTTGCTCGATTTGGCGAGCACACCGGTCAAGTCGAGCTGGCCGTAATCGCGGATGTCGCGCACGGTGAAATCGCCGACCGGCAGCCGCCCCGGCGTGGTATCGACCGGCGTCGCCGGCGTCGCGATCCCGGCTTCGAGATAGGCCGCGGCGATGAACGGTTTGATCACCGACCCCGGCTCGAACGGGTCGGTCAGCGCCCGGTTGCGCATCTCGTCGCCGGGTTTGACGCTGCGCTGGTTGGGGTTGAACGACGGATAATTGACCAGCGCCAGGATGTCGCCGTTTTGCGCATCGAGCAGCACCAGGCTCGCCGCCCCGGCGCCGTGTTCGAGAACCGCCGCCTGCAACTCGCGATAAGCCAGGTACTGCAAGCGCAGGTCGATGGTCAAAGTCAGGTCGCGCCCCGGCGCGGCATCGCGCAACCGTTCGACGTGCCTGATCACCCGACCGCGGGCATCGCGGATCACGCGCTGGCTGCCGGGTGTGCCGCGCAGCCAATCGTTGAACATCAACTCGACGCCCTCCTGGCCGATATCGTCGATATTGGTCAGGCCGATGACCTGCGCCGCCACTTCGCCGGCCGGATAAAAGCGTTTGTATTCGCGGCGGAAGATCAACCCCTCAATGCCCGAATCGCGCAGCGCGGCGGCGGTTTCCGGCAAAAGGTGCCGGCGCAGCCAGAGAAAATCGCGCGCTTGCCGGCTGACCAGCGTCCGTTCGAGGTCATCGGCGGCATAATCCAGCAGCCCGGCAAGCCGGGCCGTCTGCCCCGGCACGTCGAGCAGCCGCGCCGGCTTCGCGGCCAGCGAGGTGACCGGCGTACTGACCGCCAGGGGTTCGCCGTTGCGGTCGTTGATCTGACCGCGGACCACCGGCAGTTCAACGGTTCTGAGATATTGCGCCGCGCCTTCGTCCTGCCAGGCGTCGGCTTCCATGACCTGCAAGTTCACGGCCCGCGCCACCAGCGCCAGCGCCGCCAGCGCAAAAAAGGCGAGCAGCACGCCGAGGCGTCCGACGGCCGTGGCAGTGGGCGAAGTTGTCGAGCGCGCCTCTTTCATCGCCCGTCCCCTTTCTTGTCGAAAAGGTCCTCATTGTCCGCTTCGTCGTTGAGAATCAGCACCCGCGGTCGTTCCACCTCGCGCATCTTAAGTTCGCGCCGGGCGCGGTCCTCGACCCGCTGCGCCGCGGCCAATGTCGCGCTTTGCAGTTGCAGCCGGCTCCACAGATCGAGCTCGGCGTCGATCGCCGCCTGCACCGCCTGCAGTTCGGTGTAGGTCATCCGCCCCTGGTGCCGCAGCCAGACGATGCCGAGCGCGGTCGCCACCTGCACGGCGACGGCGAGCAGCAAGGCGATAGCGCTGTGCCGGGTCATGCGATTCGCTCCACGGCGCGCAGCACGGCACTGCGCGCCCGCGGGTTGGCAGCGATCTCGGCCGCCTGCGGCCTGAGCGCCCGGCCGACCAGCCGGTAGCCCATGGGCGCCGTCTCCCGTGGCGGCAGCCGGCGGTTGCCCGGCGCCGGCCGGGCAACCCGGGCGAACGCCCGCTTCACCAGCCGGTCCTCGAGCGAGTGAAAGCTGATCACCACCAGCCGGCCGCCGGCCGCCAATTTCCCCAACGCCTTGTTCAATGCCTCGTCCAATTGCCGCAATTCGTCGTTGACCGCGATCCTGAGCGCCTGGAAGGTCCGCGTCGCCGGGTGCTTGCCGGGCTCGCGCCGGACGCCGCAGCCGGCCACGAGATCGGCCAGTTGCCGGGTTGTCTCGAGCGGCGCACTCGCCCGCCGGCTGACGATCGCCCGCGCGATGCGCCGTGCCAGACGTTCCTCGCCGTACTCCTTCAGCACCCGGGCGATCTCCTGTTCGCCTGCCGTCTTGAGCCACGCGGCGGCGCTTTGCCCGGAATCCGGATCCATGCGCAGGTCGAGCGGGCCGTCGTGTGTGAAACTGAAACCGCGGCCGGGGTCGTCGAGTTGCGGCGACGAGACACCGAGGTCGAACAGCACGCCGTCGATCTCGTCCCAGCCGGCCGCGGCCAGCGCCTCGTCGAGCGCCGCGAACGGCAGGCGGTAAAACAAAAAGCGCGAATCGCCGCCGTGGCGCACCGCCGCAGCCTTTGCCGCCTCCGGATCACGGTCCATCGCCAACAATCGGCCCTCCGTTCCCAAGTGCCGTAAAATCGCCGCGCTATGGCCGCCGCGGCCATAGGTCGCATCGAGATAGCGCCCGTCCGGGCGCACGGCGAGCGCCGCCAGCGCTTCTTCCAACAGCACCGGCAAATGCGCGGCGGGTGCATTTGCATCCCGCCGCGAGGCGCCCGCTGTCACAACCGCAACCGTGAGATCGCCTCTGTCGCCCGGGTCCGAATCAATTCGGCATCGCGCGCGACCTTGGCGGCGATCACTTCGGCATTCCAGATTTCGAATCGGCTGACCATGCCCATCATCACAGCCTTGCCCTCGAGGCCGCAGCGCTGGCGCATCGACAACGGCAAAAGCACGCGGCCGGCGGCGTCGAGCGTGGTCATCTCGGCGCAGCCCACCAGCCGCCGTTTCAGCGCATCCTCGGCCTCGTCGATACCGCGCAACTGGCCGAGTTCGTCGCGGATCCGTTCCCATTCGGCAAACGGGTACAGCCAGAGGCAGCCCTCGTCGGCGGCGCTGTAGGTGAACACCAGGCGATCGCTGTCGTGCTCGGCGAGCTGGGCGCGAAAGCGCGCCGGGACCGCCAGCCGGCCCTTGCTGTCGAGATTGATCGCGGCTTCGCCTTGAAACACAGATCGCCCCGCTCTCCCACAATTTCACACTTTTTACCACTCAGGACACGAAGATAGACCTTCCCGGCCCCGCTGTCAAGCGGTGGAGCGAAAAATTTCAGGTGGGATAAGGAGTTAACCGGGATTTTAGACCGGTGCGGCCCAGATCGGGTGCGGTCCTTCGCCCGGCGATCACTCGCCGTGCTTGCCCGGATCCCAGTCCGGGGCGAGCACGGCGCGGGCCTTGGCCAGGGGCGCCGCTTCGAGGTCGGTGGCCATTGAATCGTTCCAGCGGTTCAAAAAACCGTAAAGGCAGATCGCGGCCAGCATCTCGACGATCTGCTCGTCGCTCCAGTGCTGCTTCAGGCGGGCCATCAACTCCGCATCCACGGCGTTCGGCACGCTGCCGGCGGCGAGTGCGAAATCAAGCGCGGCGCGTTCGGCCGCACTGTACAGCGGACTTTCCTGGTACGACCACAGCGCTTTGAGTTTTTCCGGCGCCACGCCGGACAGTTCGGCGGCAATCAACGAATGCGCCTGGCAGTAGCGGCAACCGGCGGCGGTGCTCGCGAAGTGGGCGAGCAGGCGTTTGAAGCCGCCAGGTACGCTGCCTTCCGGGTCCATCACGGCGCGGGTCAGCACGCCGAAACCCTTGACGATCGCCGGGCGCCGCTGCATCGTCAACAGGCTGTTCGGAACGAAACCCAATATGCGTTCGAAGACCGCGAAATCCTCGGCCAACTCCGGCGTCGCCGCCGCCGGCAAAGGCTTGATCCAACTCATGCCGCTTCCTCGACGGCGGCCTTGCGCGGGCCGTGGAGCAGCGCCTCGCGCGTCGCCGTGACGAGCAGTTCCACTTCGGCGCCGTTGATCGCGAAATGCGGCGTGTAGCGCAGCGCGTTTTCCCCGCCGTGAATGACGTTGATACCGTGATGACGCAGATACTCCTCGATACTGTCGCGACCGAAGCACTTGTACACCCGGCTGTCGAGTTCAAGGCTGAACAGCAAGCCCGTGCCCTGGACGCGGACGATCGCCCCATCGATCTCGCCGCGCAGCGCCTCGAACCGCTCGACCAGTTCAGCGCCGCGCTCGCGGATATTGGCGCGCAGTTTGGGCGTCAGGCTGTCGAGCACCGCGACCGCCACCTCGAGGGCACGCGGGTTGGTGGTCATCGTGTTGCCGTACACCCCCTTGCGGTACAGCGCCGCGGCGCGCTCGGTCAGGGCCAGTACCGAAAGCGGGAACTGCCCGGCGTTCAATGCCTTGGAATAGGTTTCCATGTCCGGCGGCGGCAGCGTCTCGAAGCCGGGGTAATCGGTGATCGACAGCACGCCGTGGGCGCGCAGTCCGGCCTGGATGCTGTCCACCAAAAGCAAGGTGCCGTGTTCCAGCGTCAACTGCCGCGCCAGGGCATAAAACTCCGGCGTGATGCCGGCACCCGGGTTGCCCTCGCCCATCACCGGCTCGATGAACAGCGCCTCTATAAAAATGCGGTTGTGGCGGCAGAATTCGAAAATCTGCGCCAGTTGTGTCGTGCTGTTGAGTTCGACGGTCAACAGATCGTCGCGGTCGCGGAAGCTGGCAAGGTGGCTGGCATAGACCTTGTGGCTCGAATCGGAATAACGCGCCGGGCGGTCGGTGCGGCCGTGGAAGCCGCCGCGCAGGCCGAGCCGTTGGATTTTGTGGCCGCGCGCTGGACCACTGGGGTCGGTCTGGATCCGGGCGTTGATATCGGCGATGCGGGCCGCGACGCTGACCGCCTCGGACCCGGAGTTGACGCACAAAAAACGCGCAAACGGACAGCCGCCGGGGCGCTGCCGGCCGATCTCGCGGCGCAGCGCCTTGCCAAGTCGCATCTGGCTGAAATTCGGCGTCATCACGTTGGCCATCACATAAGGTCCGGCCAGCGCGGCGAGCACCGCCGGCGGCGCGTGACCGAGCCCGAGCATGCCGTAACCGCCGGCGTCGTACAGCACCGCACCCTTGCTGGTGACGATCCACGGGCCGCGCGCGGCGAGCGCGACGTAGGGATTGACCGCATCCTCGGGATAGAAATTGAGGTAATCGTGCTGGACGCGGGCGATCTGTTCGCGTTCGCCGAGCGCAGCAGATTCGGGATCGTCGGCAGCCAGTGCCAGGTAAGCGTCATGCGCTGCGGTCACCGCCTCGGCAAGCAGCGGATCGGCGGTCAAAAACGGCTTGAGCCGGGTTTCATCCAGACCGGTGGTTTCGATTTCACCGCCGGAACGGCGCAGGACTTGCAGTTTCTCGAATAAATCCATGGGCAATCACTTTCGGTAATCACGTTCGGCACTGGGATGACGGGCCAGGCTCCGGCCCGTGAAAGGCTGCCAGACTATCATGACCGCCGGTCGGCGGCAAAGGCACCGGTGTCTGTCAACCACCGGCCTGCCGTTCCAACGCCCAGGCGACGTGCTCGCGCACCACCTCAGACGGGTGCGACAGGCGCGCCTCGAGCGCCCGGCAGAGGTCAGCGCCGCGCCGCGCATTGCCGAGCGCCACGGCAATATTGCGCAACCAGCGCTCGTGGCCCAGGCGGCGGATGGCACTGCCTTCGGTGCGCGCCGTGAAAGCCGCCTCGTCCCAGGCGAACAGCTCGACAAGCGCCGGGGCATCGAGCCCGTGGCGCGGCAAAAAATCGGTCTCAGCCGAAAGGTGCGCAAAGCGGTTCCACGGGCACACCGCCTGGCAATCGTCGCAGCCGTAGATCCGGTTGCCGATCATTGGCCGGAATTCACGCGGGATCGGACCGTGCAGTTCGATCGTCAGGTACGAGATACAGCGCCGGGCGTCGAGCACGTAAGGCGCGACGATCGCCTGCGTCGGACAGACCTCGAGACAGCGGCGGCAGGCGCCGCAATGGTCGCTTGCCGGCGTATCCACCGGCAACGGCAGGTCGGTGTAGATCTCACCGAGGAAAAACCAGCTTCCGGCCTGCCGGTTGATGAGGTTGGTGTGTTTGCCGATCCACCCGAGGCCGGCTTTTTCGGCCAACGGCTTTTCGAGCACCGGGGCGCTGTCGGTGAACACCCGGTGGCGATGCGGCGCGACATCGGCGATTCGATCGGCCAGCCGCTTGAGGCGCCGGCGCAGCACCTTGTGGTAATCCCGGCCGAGCGCATAACGCGAAATCGTCCCTTGGCGATCGTCGGCCAGCACAGCGGCGAGCGGTGCGGCGGGCGGCAGGTAATCGAGCCGGGCGCAGATGACGCGCTTGACGCCGGGGATCAAGTGCGCCGGCCGGCTGCGCTTGCGGCCGTGCCGCGCCATATACGACATCTCGCCGTGATAACCGGCCTCGAGCCACTCGGCAAGCCGTTTTTCCGCACCGGCAAGATCGACGTCGCTGACCCCGATCTGCTGAAAACCGAGCGCCGCACCCCATTCCCGGATCCGGCTCTTGAGCGAGGTAAGGTCTACAGTCGGAGCTACGATGCCGCCCCCGCCATAGGCATCGCCGTGCATGCCTGGCTGACAATCCGTGCTCTCCTTTCTGCGATGCCGAATCACCCGATCACTCGCGCCGGAAGAAACAGCAGCAACGGGTTGCCGGGCGACGCATCGAAACCGAAACGCCGGTAATACCCTGCCGCCTGCTCATCTATCGCATCGACGAATAAGCCGATACCGCTTGCCTCGGCGTCAATGTGCCGAGCCCGGGTCAGGGCATCGACGAGCAGCAACTCGCCAAGGTTTTTGCCCTGATCGTGTTGATCGACGGCCAGCCGCCCCAGTCGCACGCCGGGGATGCGGCGCGGCAGCTTCTTGCGCCAGGGTTCGGGTAGATGGCGGTTTTCAAGTTCAGCAAGGGCCAGGGCGTAATAGCCGCAGATGCGGGAGGGTTCCTGCTCGCGGCTGGCGACGAAGGTCTTGGATAGCCCCTTGTCCTGATGCTGGCGGGCGACCCGCCGCAACCAGTCGTTCAGTTCCCGGCGACCGCAATCGAAACCCTGCCGGTCATGGGCCCCGGTTAACGGCAGTACCCGCATCATCCAGCCTGGCCTTCCGGTAGCGCTTCATGGCCGCCTTCAGTTTGGCGTTGGGCTTACCCGGGTTTTCCATGAGGTCGAGTAGCCAGTTCCAGTCGCGTGGCGACAGACGAATCACCTCTTCACATTCGATGACAGTCCGCGCCTCTTTCAATGCGGCCTGCACCAGAAACTGATTGACCGTAGCACCGGTCAACTCCGCGGCCCGGCATAGCGTCTCATAGACCTCATGAGGAACCCGGGCACCAATACGATCCTGCTTGGCAATTGCGGTTCCCATTTTCCCCCTCCAAATGATTGCCTGATTGAACACTATATCATTGTCGCCATTTTGACGCCAGTAGGCCGGCAAACCGAAAAGATAGTCCCGCAAGGTCAACGGGCGGCGACTTATAATCGCCGACATGCATCGGATTGCAATATCCCGCCTTATTCACCACCCTACCGTCGCGAGGGGTCGTCAGGCCCTGTGGCTGCGGCGTTTTGCGACCGAGTGCACCGGAAACGTACTTGCCGGTACGGTGAGGAAGCGCGACCGAGCGAAACGCCACAGACGCGGGGCCTGGCGGCGCCGCAGTAGGAAGGGTGGTGAATAAGGCGGGATTATATCGGGCGGCCGGCGTACGCCAGATCGACGAGCGGCTGATCGCCGCCGCCGGCGGCGACGGCTACCGCATCATGCAGCTCGCCGGCCGGGCCGCGTGGGAATGTCTAAACGAGCGCTGGCCCGGAACGCGCCGCCTGCTGGTTCTGACCGGCGGCGGCAACAACGGCGGCGACGGCTGGGTGCTGGCCCGCCTGGCCCGCGGCGCCGGTCTCGAGGTCAACGTGCTGGCGCTGCGCGAACCGGCGGCGCTCGGCGGCGACGCCGCCGCCGCGGCGCGCAATTACCTCGCCGCCGGCGGCGCTTGGGAGCCGTTTTGCGAAGCGGCCGCAGATCGTTTAGCTTCCGGGTCCGAACCCGTGCTGATCGCCGACGCGCTGTTCGGCACCGGGCTCGACGCCGCGCCGCGCGACGCTTACGCCGCGGCCATCGCCTGGGCCGGCAGGCAGGCGGCGCCGGTCCTCGCCCTCGATGTGCCGTCCGGGCTCGACGCCGACCGCGGCTGCACCCCCGGCGCGGCACTGCGCGCCGATCTGACAGTGACGTTCGTTGCCGCCAAAACCGGGCTGTACACCGGCCACGGCCCCGATCTTTGCGGCCGGATCGTCGTCGCCCCGCTCGACGGCGACCCGGCCCATCGCGCCGGCATCGCGCCCGATGCCGAACTGTTGACCGGCGATCCCGAACTGCCGCCGCGGTCGCCGTCAACCCACAAGGGACAATGCGGTCACCTGCTGATCGCCGGCGGCCAGCCCGGCATGCTCGGCGCCGCGCTGCTCGCCGGCCGCGGCGCCCTGCGCGGCGGCGCCGGCCTGGTCACCGTGCTGACCCACCGCCGGCATGCCGCCTGGATTCCGCTCCACCGGCCGGAGTTGATGACCGCAGGCTGGCCGACCGGCTGGCGGCAAGCGTCCCACACCGAAAGCGCCCTCGCCCGGGCAACGGTGATCGCGCTCGGCCCGGGGCTCGGGCAAAGCCGCTGGTCGAGGTCGCTGTTTGACCGGCTCGCCGGCGATCCCCGGCCGGTCGTCATCGATGCCGACGGGCTGAATCTGCTGGCCGGTCACAAGCAGGCCGCCGGAACCGCCTGGCCGCCCGGCGCGGTACGCCTTTTGACCCCGCACCCCGGCGAGGCGGCGCGCCTATTGGGGATCCCCGTTTCGGCGATCGGCAACGACCGGCCTGCCGCCGCCCGGGCGATCGCCCAACAGTACCGGGCGGTGACCATCCTCAAAGGCACCGGCTCGTTGATCGCCGGCCCGGACGGGCGGCTGGCGGTGATCGGTCACGGCACCCCGGCGATGGCCACGGCCGGTATGGGCGACGTTCTGACCGGGTTGGCCGGCGCCCTGTTGGCGCAAGGTCTCGAACCGTGGGCCGCGGCCTGCGCCGCGGCGCTGGCCCATGCCCGCGCCGGCGAGACCGCTGCACCAGGGCGCGATCGCGGCCTGCTGGCCGGCGAACTGGCCGATGCACTGCCGGCGGTCCTGGCCGGCGGCAAGACCTAATAGATGGCCGCCAGCGAACCGGTCATCATGCGCTATCGCGCGACACTCGACGAAGCGGCGATGAACCGCTTCGCCGGACGGCTCGCCGCCCAAATCGCCGGCACCGACGCCGTCATCGAATTACACGGCGATCTCGGCAGCGGCAAAACGACCTTCGCCCGCGCCCTGATCCGGGCCCTCGGCGGACCCGAGCGTATCCCGAGCCCTACTTACGCCTTGATGGAGTGTTACCCGCTGGCCGTCGGCCAGGCGGTGCACCTCGATCTCTACCGGATCCAACACCCCGCCGAAATCGACGAACTCGGCCTCGACGAACTCCTCGCCATTTCACCCACAGTGCTGCTCGTCGAATGGCCGAAACACGGCGCCGGTCACCTGCCACCCGCCGACCTGCGCCTCGATCTTGCCGGCGGCGGACAAAACCGTGACCTTGCGATCACCGCCCTGAGCCCCGCCGCCGGAGAATGGCTGCGCCGGACGTTACTTTAGCTAAATATCTCTATACTATCCCGAGATCCGTAACCACGACCGGGCGAATAACAGCCCGATGAGATCACGATACCTATGCCTGGTGCTCGGCTGTCTTGACCCAACAGTTGCATAAATTTTGCTTGAATTTATAGATTTCTTAATTAAATCAATAAGTTATGAGAATATTAGTCAAAGCATCGAATTCACCTGGGGTGACGCGCCCGGTTTCTCGCCCAAGCTGCACTCGCTCACTTGACCGAGCATTCCGGGAATTTATGCAACAGTTGGGTAAACACGCGTTTCATAACAATAACCCCCATTTCGATTACTGCAATAAAAATAGCGCAACGGACAATGTCGATCCTCGGTCCATCGCATGCCTTTTCCCACTCGTCCTCTCATAGAACAAATATACCACGTTGATGTTAAAAAAATAAATCCGACCGGCATGCGATTGTCTTGATCGAGATTCTTGACGAGTTCCTTTTCAGGGACACCCTCGCGCTGTGCATGACAGTATTTATGTATGATATGAACCCGATTCCTGCAACACTCTGGTGATCCCCGCCTCATGCGCCGCCTCGGGTTCATTCTCGGATTTTTGCTGATCGCCGCACTGGCCGCTTACGCCGTGCTGCACACCGCCGGCTGGTTCCAGCCCGGCCGCCAGCACCCGGCAGCAGAGCCCGGGGCCACCTCGGCTCCCAGCGGGCTGCCGCAGGCGAAAGTAGAATCCGCCGCACCGCCGCAACCGGCGCCAACCGGGGTCCAAACGCCAGCGGCAACACCCGCAACAACCGGCGAAACCCGCGCTGATACACCGCTCGCCCAGCCCGAGCCCGAAGCTGAAACACCATTCGATGAAACACCCGTCACGGCACCGCAGGTGACGATCCCCACCGGCGAGGCGCAAACTGTGGCAGCGACACCGGCAGCGACATCGGCAGCGGCGCCGGAAGACCGGCCGGGAGCCGGCCAACTCCCTGAATCCACCGTGCCGGACACCACCGCCGCCGGTGACACCGCGGACGAACCGCAATGGCAGCCGTTCTGGGGGCCGTTCAACAACGCCACCTCGGCCGCCCGTTTCGCCGCCAAACTGGAGCAGCAGACCGGCATCGAAATCCGCCCTCTCGAAACCCGCCCCGGACGTTTCATGGCCGCCTTCGCCTATCGCGACGAGGAAGAACGCCAGGCCAACCGCGCCGCGCTCGAACAGCGCACCGGACTCAAGATCGAGTTACGGCAGTATTGAGTTGAATCCTCAGGCTTCTCAGTGGCGAATGACCGCGGGCGCACCCATTCCCGCCTGCCTGTGCGTGTACGCACGCAGACAGGCGCCTGCGAAAATCCAGGAAAAATATTTTTCACCACGAAGGACAGTAGACCCAACTGTTGCATAAATTCCCGGAATTCTCGGTCAAGTGAGCGAGTGCAGCTTGGGCGAGAAACCGGACGCGTCACCCCAGGTGAATTCGATGCTTTAACTAAAATTCTCATAACTTATTGATTTAATGAAGAAATATATAAATTCGAGCAAAATTTATGCAACTGTTGGGTCCAATCACCCCGGCAGGCCCGATGATTGCTCGTGTCCGTTGCTTCATCACCGGTCTTGGGCTTCACCATCTCCGGAAGGCTGGCCACCTGCACTTGTGTAACGAGGCCGAATCGAGTTCACTGGCATTACAGCTCACGGGTTTGCTTCCAGAGGCTTCGACAGCCGGGTTACCCCGAGCCGCCGCTCCTTCAGCTACCTTGTCGAACGGCCAATGACATGGACGATCACCTCGCAGATCGTTGGGTGGACCAGACTTCGCCTGGCACACCAAAGAACACGGAGTAAAATTGAATATTGCAAAAGAAAATCCTCCGTGTCTTAGTGCCTCTGTGAGAAACATGATCGAACAAGGCGGTGAACTGGACGCCGCTTCGCGGCACCGGTTACCTTAGACGTTCGTCGTTCCCGCATGGTCATCGTTGAGCGGTTTTGGCTATTCGCCGGCCGCCGGCGCGGCCCGGTAAAGGCCGGTATCGAGCAGCGTTTCCGGCAGCGGCGCCTGGTGTTGTAAGTGCCGGTCGAGGGCGTCGAGGGCGGCAAGGAAATAGGGATACAGCGCCCGGTATTTTTGGCGGTAGGCGGGCAGCGCCAGCAGGGCGTCGAAGTGCTGCGCGCCGGCGACCTCGAAATAGCGCAAACGGCTGTTCTCGCCCTCGATGAGCCGGTTGCGGGCGAGGTACGGGCGCGAGCTGTGGACCACCGGGACGACGGTGTCGGCCCCGCCGTGGACGACGATGGCCGGGCGGCCGCGCAGATCGCCGCTTTGCTGCGTCGCTGCGACGCCGGCCCGCACCTCGGCGGCGCGCGGTTCTTTACCGTCCCACAAGCGGCGCAGGCACAGGGCGCCGCGATAAGCGAAATCGGGCGCCTCGCCGGCGGCCGGCGGAACGAGGATTGCGCGCTGGTCGGTCCCCGTCTCAGCGGTCTCAACCAGGCCGATACCGGCGGTCGGCACAATCCCGGTGCTGGTCGCGAACAGGGCGGCGGCAACGGGATTGGCGATGGTCACGGCCCGGCCGGCGCCGTTGAGCGCGGCAAAGCCGATGCCACACGGCGGGTCGGCGTAGGCGAAACGCCCGGCGGCCGAGGTGTAGGTCACGGCGATCGACGAATACAGTTCGAAGACCACGGCAAAAGGAAGCAGCGCATCGGCTTCTTCCGGCAGGCCTTCGTCATGCAGCGCCTGAAGCGCTGCCGCGGCCCATTCCGCCTCGTTGCCGCCGGCCAGCAGGCCGTCGTTGTGCATGGCCCGGCAGCGGGCGAGCAGTAGTGGCCTGAGCCCGGCCAGCGGCACTCCAAATGGATGATCGCCGGGCAGCGCCAGTGCCGCGCACGGGGCGTAAAGATTGAAGGCCCCGGCATAATCGACCAGCGGCCGGGCACCTTCGACGAAGGCGTTCGGCTCGGCGGCGACAACGCCGTCGATCAGTCCCACCGTATCCTGTTCCGCCGCGGCGAGCACCGCGCCGCCGCCGTTCGAGATACCGGCGGCAATGATCTGCGTCCGCTCCGGAGTCAGAAGCCAAACGCCATTAGGGCGCCTGAGATTGATCTCGCGCCGCGCAAAATCGATCGCCGCCAGGACGTAGCGGCCCCAATCGGCCTCGGGGTTTTCCTGCGAGTGGGCGTGGCGGAAAGCGATGCGGTGCGGGTGCGCGGCAAGATAGGCGGCGGTTTGGGGGGCTTGGCGGTCGAGGGCGAACAGCGCGCTTTTCGGCGCCGTCAAGCGGCCTTGCAGTTCGAGACCGAGATCGAACTCGGGTAAGTAAACGCCGTTGCCGGCGCCTTTGTCGGTGGTCACCAAGGCACAGCCCCGGGCGAGCGCCCACGGGGCGATCACCACAATGGCACCGTAAACGCCGCGCGAGCCGGAACTCGCGGTCGCCACCAGGCAGGGCCGCTGCCAATCGAACGCCTCGGGAATCTGCAACAGCAGCGCCGCCGGGGCGCGCTCCGCCCCTAGGCGCACCGTGCTCAAAAGCTCGGTGCCGGCAATCGGGGCAAGCAGCGGCTTGCCATCGGGGCGGGCCGCGGTCTCCAGGTCGCTGCCGGCGCTCACATCGTGCAGGCCGCGCCAGGCGTGGTACAGCGCCAGCCGGCGCAGTTCATCGACCGCCGGTGCCGCCGGATCGCGCACCGCCGGTGGTGCGGCACGCAGACCGTCGAGGCCGAGCCCGGCGCTCAGCAAATCGTCGCTCACCCCGTCGGTGTGCCGGCCGATCACCGGCTCAGGCCACGGCAAAGGCGTCCGGTGCTGCCCGGCACAGGCGGCCAGCAACGACAGCAAAATGGCTGTTGCACACCGCTGTCCGAAAAAGCCGATCGAATACATCGTTCCTCGTTCCTGGTTGGTAACTACTCATCCCCCCCAATAGATAAGTTTCAGGCGCATTTTGCCTCCTTCCAGTAGCCTGCAGCCATACATTTCTCTTCCACATTCGCTTGACAACATAGGTTGCTGCACCCAGGCGGCTAGCCCAAGACATCGTAACGGATCAGCAGCAGCTATGGGCGCATACTTCGGATCCAAGGCGACCTCCGGCCTGTGTCAGGCCATTATCGCGATGATGGCGCCGCACGAGACCTACATCGAGACGCACCTCGGTGGTGGGGCGATCATGAAGCGCAAGCCACCGGCGCTGCGCAATATCGGCATCGATCTCAATGAGCGGGCACTGGCACGCTTTGCGTGCGACTATCCGGTGGAGCTGATTCACGGCTGCGCCCACACGTTTCTTGCCGCCTACCCGTGCCGCGGCCGCGAGCTCATCTACTGCGATCCGCCCTATCTGCAAGTCCACCCGCAGCTCGACTCGCCGCTATCGCTTCGACTATTCGGAGCAGGACCACATTGCGCTGCTCGAATTGCTCAAGGGCCTGCCCTGCCAGGTGATGGTCTCGGGCTACTGATGGCCGTGTTCATGGAAAAGCACACCGTCAAGAACAACACGAACTCGAGCAAGCCCTTCTCGCAAACGCCCCCGGACGAGAGCGCGCTCGGCCGCCCCGGTGCCAAGGGCACGGTGCACAACGGCGTGCCGGTGACCGTACCGCCGATGGCGAGCTGCACGATCACCGTCAGTTTTGCGCCGGGTGGCGTCGGCGGCGTGTTCAACGGCAGCTTCGACATCCAGAGTAACGCCCCAAGCAGCCCGGACACGGTCAGCCTGAGCGGCGCCGTGGCCATCCCCCTCATCCCGGTCGCGGTGCCCGGCCTGAATGCTTGGGGCCTCGGCCTGCTGAGCCTGCTGCTCGGCTGGTTCGGCTGGCGGCGTCGCGAGGCGCTGCGCGCCGACTGAGCCTGCCCGTCAGACGCAGCGGCCTTGTGGGAGCGCCGCTCGCGTTGCTCCCACAACAGCCATTCCGTCGCGCCCACATAAAACCGTCTTGCCACGCGCTGCCTCGGCGGTTAATCTACCGGCCTTGGCGCTGGCGATCACGCTTTTTGATTGACTGCATGATTTGCCGGAATCCTCGGAGTTAGCCGAGTCGCAGCGGCGAGTGGCTGCGCCGCATCGGGGCCACACTTCAGCTACCTTGTGAGGAGATCTTGATATGTCAAAGTCCCCGTTGTCGATCACATCGTCTAGCCGAGTGGCGGCGTCCCCAGGGGTCCTGGCGCAGCGCCCGTTGGCCTTGATGGTCTCGGCGCTGTTGCTCGGCGGCGCGATCAGCACTGCCGCCAAGGCGCAGGCGTTTCCGCCGGTGATTGCACTGGGCAGCCTGAACGGCAGCGATGGCTTCCGCCTCGATGGCGCGGCGGCGGCTGACTACTCCGGCTTCTCGGTCAGCGCCGCCGGGGATATCAATGGCGATGGCATCGGCGATCTGATCGTCGGGGCGTTCCGCGCCGACCCGAATGGCACCGATTCCGGCAGCAGCTATGTGGTGTTCGGCAAGACCACCGGGTTTGGGCCGACGCTGGCGCTTTCCAGCTTAAGCGGCAGCGATGGCTTCCGCCTCGATGGCGCGGCGGTGGGTGACGGCTCCGGCTTCTCGGTCAGCGCCGCCGGGGATATCAATGACGATGGCATCGGCGACCTGATCGTCGGGGCCGCCGGCGCCGACCCGAATGGCAACAGTGCTGCCGGCAGCAGCTATGTGGTGTTCGGCAAGACCACCGGGTTTGCACCGACGCTGGCGCTGTCGGCGCTGAACGGCAGCGATGGCTTCCGCCTCGATGGCGCGGCGGCGGGTGACTTCTCCGGCTTCTCGGTCAGCGCCGCCGGAGATATCAATGGCGATGGCATCGGTGACCTGATCGTCGGGGCTTACCGCGCCGACCCGAATGGCACCGATTCCGGCAGCAGCTATGTGGTGTTTGGCAAGACCACCGGGTTTGCGCCGACGCTGGCGCTTTCCAGCTTAAGCGGCAGCGATGGCTTCCGCCTCGATGGCGTGGCGGCGGGTGACCGCTCCGGCCGCTCGGTCAGCGCCGCCGGAGATATCAATGGCGATGGCATCGGCGATCTGATCGTCGGGGCCGCCGGCGCCGACCCGAATGGCAACAGTGCTGCCGGCAGCAGCTATGTGGTGTTCGGCAAGACCACCGGGTTTGCACCGACGCTGGCGCTTTCCAGCTTGAACGGCAGCGATGGCTTCCGCCTCGATGGCGCGGCGGCGTATGACTTCTCCGGCATCTCGGTCAGCGCCGCCGGGGATATCAATGGCGATGGCATCGGCGATCTGATCGTCGGGGCCGCCGGCGCCGACCCGAATGGCAACAGTGCTGCCGGCAGCAGCTATGTGGTGTTCGGCAAGACCACCGGATTTGGGCCGACGCTGGCGCTTTCCAGCTTAAGCGGCAGCGATGGCTTCCGCCTCGATGGCGCGGCGGCGTATGACCGCTCCGGCCGCTCGGTCAGCGCCGCCGGGGATATCAATGGCGATGGCATCGGCGATCTGATCGTCGGGGCTTACAGCGCCGACCCGAATGGCAGCTATTCCGGCAGCAGCTATGTGGTGTTCGGCAAGACCACCGGGTTTGGGCTGACGCTGGCGCTTTCCAGCTTAAGCGGCAGCGATGGCTTCCGCCTCGATGGCGCGGCTGCGTTTGACCGCTCCGGCCGCTCGGTCAGCGCCGCCGGAGATATCAATGGCGATGGCATCGGCGACCTGATCGTCGGGGCTTTCGGCGCCGACTCGAATGGCACCGATTCCGGCAGCAGCTATGTGGTGTTTGGCCGTGCACCGATCCTCGGCATCAGCCCGGCCAGTCTCGCCTTCGGCAATGTGCCGGTGGGCCAGACCAGCGCGGCGCAGACGGTCACCTTGGAAAACACCGGCAGCGCCAATCTCACCTTTGGCGCGCTTGCTCTGAGCGGTGCCAATGCCGCCGAGTTTGCGCTCGGCGCCGATACTTGCAGCAGCCAGACCTTGATCCCGACCGCCACCTGCACGGCCGATGTCACGCTGACGCCCGCAGCGACCGGCGCGCGTAGCGCACAACTCGACATCCCCTCGAACGCGGCCAGCAGTCCCGATGCGGTGCCTCTGAGCGGCAGCGGTGTGCAGCCGGATATCAGCCTGAGCCCGGACCCGTTGGCGTTCGGCAATGTACTGGTCGGATCGAGCTCGGCGGTGCAGAGCGTGACCGTGGCCAACCCGGGTAGCGCGACCTTGAACGTCAGCGCGATCACCGCGGCCGTGCCACCATTTGCTTTGACTGGCGGCAGTTGCGGCACGGCACCGTTCAGCGTGGCCGCTGCCGGCAATTGCACACTCGACTACAGCTTCAGCCCCAGCGCCGTTGGTGCCGCCAGCCAGGTCATCACCCTGACTTCGGACGCCCCGCCGGCCGCCGATAGCCAGTTCACCTTGCAGGGCAGCGGCGTCGCCCCCGGCATCGGCATCAACCCGGCCAGCCTCGCCTTCGGCAATGTGTCGGTGGGCCAGACCAGCGCGGCGCAGACGGTCACCCTGGAAAACACCGGCAGCGCCAATCTCACCTTTGGCGCGCTTGCTCTGAGCGGTGCCAATGCCGCCGAGTTTGCACTCGGCGCCGATACTTGCAGCGGCCAGACCCTGGCACCGGCCGCCACCTGCACGGCCGATGTTACGCTGACGCCCGCAGCGACCGGCGTGCGTAGCGCACAACTCGACATCCCCTCGAACGCGGCCAGCAGTCCCGACGCGGTGCCCTTGAGTGGGAACGGTGTGCAAGCGATTTTGAGTCTGGACGCCAGCACGATCAACTTCGGCACCCTGCCCGCCGGCGGTAGCGCCAGTGCCACGGTGACAGTTACCAACATCGGCAGCGGCGATCTCACCATCACCAGCATCACCGCCCCGGCCACGCCATTCGCCATCACCGGCGGCACCTGCACCGGTGTGCCGGTGACCGTACCACCGATGGCGAGCTGCACGATCACCGTCAGTTTTGCGCCGGGTAGCACGGTCGGCGTGTTCAACGGCAGCTTCGACATCCAGAGTAACGCCCCAAGCAGCCCGGATACGGTCAGCCTGAGCGGCGCCGTAGCCATCCCCCTCATCCCGGTCGCGGTGCCCGGCCTGAATGCCTGGGGCCTCGGCCTGCTGAGCCTGCTGCTCGGCTGGTTCGGCTGGCGGCGTCGCAAGGCGCTGCGCGCCGACTGAGCCTGCCCGTCAGATGCAGCGGCCTTGTGGGAGCGACGCTTGTGTCGCTCCCACAACCAAAGGGATACAATCCTCTGGTCGCTATCCAAATGGCGCTCTCTGGTCAACTCGATATCCAACCGGGTGAGTAGTTACCCCGGTTGTTCGTCACTCCCGCCTGCCGGTGCGTATACCGCACGCCGGCAGGTGAACGCGGGAATCATACCTGGATTCCGGATAACGGCTTCGCCGTTTCCGGAATGACGATGGGGTGGGCGGGCGTTTCCGGAATGACGATGGGGTGGGCGGGCGTTTCCGGAATGACGATGGGGTGGGCGGGCGTGTCCGGAATGACGATGGGGTGAGCGGGCGTTTCCGGAATGACGATGGGGTGGGCGGGCGTGTCCGGAATGACGATGGGGTGAGCGGGCGTTTCCGGAATGAC